>JAFTTP010000011.1 GCA_017466725.1 Clostridia bacterium | reverse complement strand
CTTAACGATGTTATTTATTAGGTTTAATTTTTCCACATGCTTATACACTTGCATGCTTTGGCTCAATAACTTTAAGTAAATTGACTTTCTTTTTCAATTCTTGTACATTATTTACTATTCAATTGTCATTGTTCTCTAACTCGGCTTTCCAAGTTAGCGAGTTTATTCTATCACAAACTTTAAACCCATGTCAACACTTTTTTTGAAAATTTTTTGATTTTTTGCAACTTTTTTTGCCTATCCCGCGATACTCCCGCACCAGTTGCGCTAATACCAGAAAAATTTTGAATAAAAAAAGGCGGCTAAGCCACCTAAATTTTTAATTTTTCTTTTACAATTTGTACTGCTTTAGCAATTGTTTCCTCTAAAGTAACAAACGAATTATCAAGCAAAATTGCATCTTTTGTTTGCTTTAACGGTGCAACAGCTCGAGTTTTATCACGATGATCACGCTCTTGTAAATCCTCAAGCACCTCTTGTAATGAAGTTTTTTGTTTTTCGCTTTCTGACAATTGTTTATATCTTCGCTCTGCTCTAGCCTTAATATCTGCCGTTAAAAATATTTTGACATCTGCATGTGGCAAAATAACGCTGCCTATATCACGCCCTTCCATAATCACATTGTTTTCTTTTGCAAACTTCTTTTGCACGGTGTTGGCTTTTTTACGCAAAATATCAAAGGTAGAGATTTTAGATGACAACTCAGAGATTTCTTCAAGTCGCAAGCTTTGCGTGTAAGACTTACCATTAACATATACAATTTGTCTGCCATCCTGGAAGACGATTTCAACCTGTAAGGACTTTGTAAATTTTGAAACATTTTGCAAATTAACTTCATCAAACTGTTCCTTATACGCACATGCCATTGCCCTATAAATTTCACCCGTATTTAAATAATAAAAGCCAAACTCCTTAGCAAGCGCCTTAGCTACCGTTGATTTTCCACTACCCGAACAACCATCAATTGCAATTTGATACATATTCACTCCTTTGAAAACATTTTACTATATCAAACCACATTTGTCAAAAAAAAATTGACATTTCGTATAATAAAAAAGTCTATCTTCAAAATAGACTTTTTGTTGGAGCTGAGGGTGGGGCTTGAACCCATGACCTACGCATTACGAATGCGTCGCTCTAGCCAGCTGAGCTACATCAGCGTGCTGGGGAGGCAACAAGTCCGTTAAACGCGGGCACGGTAAACTTAGTTTGCATCGCTATTAACAGATTGCTAACAGACATGCAACATTTAGTTGCCTAACCGCTACTTCCTTGTTTCCCCGTCCCA
Source organism: Clostridia bacterium (assembly GCA_017466725.1). Taxonomy (GTDB): domain Bacteria; phylum Bacillota; class Clostridia; order Christensenellales; family UBA1242; genus Caccovivens. The sequence goes on along the minus strand of JAFTTP010000011.1, from coordinate 25,380 downwards.
ATCTCCCTTCATTTAAGGACTCCCTACGGGAGATTAAACATTTTCATCACTTCTTAGATGTTTGTATAATCCAGCGCAATTTAAACTAAGTAACGTTAAAATTTTAAAAATTTCGCATACTACCACAATATATTGTATTATGTATGCAAATACAATCAACTATTTGTTGAGTTTGAATGAAACTCTTTCATTTTCAAGGTCTACATCAAGCACTTCAACTTCAACCTTTTGGTCAAGTTTTACAATTTCATATATTTGACGGTTGTTTTCGCTTGTAGCATTTTTAATATGCAATAGTCCGCTGGCACCATTTTCAAGTTTAACAATGGCACCAAACTGAAGAATTTTTACCACTTCGCCGCTATAAACTCCCCCTACTTCAAGCTCTTTCATTGCCCTAGTCTTTGGACTTTCCTCAAGGGCTTTGAGACTGAGGGCAACCTTTTTGTTTTCTCTATCTACTTCAATCACTTTAAATGTATACTCTTGCCCTTCTTTAATCACTTCACTTGGATTTGAAATTCTTGTATAGCTTACATTTGATATATGCAGAAAGCAGTCTATCCCACCAACTTCAACAAATGCACCATAATCAAGAATTTTCTTAACCTTTCCTTGAACTATTTTATTGATGAAAATTGAACTCCAAAATAAGTTTTCGTTATATTCTCTAGTTTGGTCCTCAAGCAATTTAATACTTCCTATAATGCTTTTGTCTTCACGATTGATTTCTGTCACCACCGCTTCAAACTGTTGCCCTACAGCTTTACGGCAATCTCTTGTTTTTGCCGAGATTTGTGAATAAGGCACAAATACTGAATATTCTCCCATTTTAGAGTATAATCCATTGTTATTCCCCTCACTCGCCACAAATGTGAATTTGCTGCCGAGGCGAAGTTTTAACGCATTTTGAGTGGCAACAATTTGTCCGTCAGCCATAGTTTTTGACACCTCAAGCATGCCGTCTTCATTTTTAGAGTTAATTATTATAACCTTAAATCTATCACCTATTTTAAGATTTTCATAATCATCCACTTCATCTTTTGATAAAAATGCATCATTTTTGCCACCGATGTTGAAAATTGCGCCATCTTCACGTTTAATTACAACAACGCCATCAAACATTTGACCTTTTTTATAGTTTGTAAAAGTTTTTTCTATTGCATCTAAGTTAAATTCTTCGTTCATATCTAGTTCCTTTTAGTTTTATGCAGAAATTTTAGCAAATTACTTTTTCTTTGTCAAAGAATTTATTGCATATTCTCTAAGTTCGTTAATTTTTTCTTCTACTATTTTGCTTGCCTGTGCCATTTCCTCACTGCCAAGCCTACGACCATAAAAATCTGACAATTCAAATGGCTTGCCTATAACAACCCTATTTCTATGCCATAATTTTGGCTTTTTCATGATAAACATAGGCACTATTGGCACTTTGCCTTTAATTGCAAGCATTGCTGTACCTTGTTTAACCTCGCCTAACTGCATATTTTCATTATGCTGTCTTGTACCTTCTGGGAATATGACAAGTTTTTTGCCTGCTTTCAGTTTTTTCAAGCACTCTTTAATTGCACCAACATCATTGCCTTGCCTATCAATTGGAATTGCACCCCAACTTTTTACTACCGCACCAACAAACTTATTTTTTACCATCTCTTTCTTTGCAAGATAGTACTTCTTTTCCCATGTGTGAACGGCAAGTAATGGCGCATCTACATTAGAAGTATGATTGCTTGCAATAATACATGGACCTTTTGGTATATGCTTTTTGCCAATGAACTTAGTTGGAAAGAAAAATCTAACAAAAGGCGTTGCTATTATTTGACATATATGAAACATAATTTCCTCCTAATTAATATATTTTGCACAAGCATAAGCCGTTGAAAACGCTGTTTGAAGGTTAAAGCCTCCAGTAAGACAGTCAACATCAAGCACCTCACCTACAAAGTATAATCCGCTGACTAATTTACTTTCCATTGTTTTAGGATTGACTTCTTTCAAGTTTACCCCTCCCTTGGTGATTATTCCCGCCTCAACTGGATATAGTCCATTATATTCAAGTGGAAAGTTTTTTAACAGTTCCACAATATTTTTTCGCATAAACGCAGTGACTGAATTGACTTTCATTTGCCCATCAATCTCGACGCGGCTTAAAAAGATGTCAACAAGCCTGTTTGGCAAAAGTCCTTTGATTATATAAGAAACATTTTTGTTGAGATTATCTTCAAAATCTCGCAAAATACGTTTTTCAAGCACTTCTTGAGTTAATGCCGGCTTAAAATCAATTGAAAGTTCAACATTTTCTGCGCTGCCGATATAACTGGATAAAGAAAGTGCTATCGGCCCAGAAATTGCATCGCCGGTAAAAAGCATTTCACCAAAAAGTTTTTTGGCTTTGCCGTTTATATTTGCTTTCAACTCTACGTTTTTAAGCGAAAGTCCCTCTAAAGCAGAGCAAAATTTATTCTTAATGCGTATAGGAACAAGTGACGCTTTTGGTGCCACAACATCATGTCCAAACATTTTAGCAAACTTATAGCCATCACCTTGACTTCCTGTTGCCGGATAACTTTTCCCGCCGGTCGCAATGACAACTCTGTCAAACTCATACATGCCATTTTCGGTTTTAACAGCAAATTTGGCGTCATTTTTAGTGATTGCAAGTACTTTTTCGTTAAGCCTCACATCGCATCCACCAGCATGCCTTTCAAGCGCTTTAATCACATCACTTGATTTATCAGAGGCTGGAAACACACGGTTGCCACGCTCTGTTTTCAACTGCAATCCTAAGCCCTCAAAAAAATTCATTGCATCTTGACAGTCAAATCCATTAATCGCAGACATCATAAATTTTTGCCCATTTACAACGTTATTTAAAAATTCTTCTCTGCTGCAATTGTTTGTTACATTACATCTGCCCTTGCCAGTAATAAAAATCTTCTTGCCCACCTTTTCATTGCTGTCAAATATCACTACGTCATGTAGTTCGGCCAAAAAACCGCCAGCCATAAGCCCTGACGCACCGCCACCTATTATTGCTATTCTCATTTAACCCTCACCAAGCTGTTAAGTTCATCTTCAGTAAGGTCTTTATATTGTCCTCTGCTAAGTCCGCCTAATTTTACTGTGCCAATTCTTACACGTTTAAGCAGTTTGATTGCGTGACCGATGGCCTCAAACATTCTTCTTACCTGTCTGTTTTGACCTTCATTGATGACAACAGATAGTTTTGTAAAACCATTTTCAAACGATAACCACTCTACCTTGGCACTTGGCATTCTTTCACCGTCTACCACAACACCTTTACGCATAACAGCAAGTTCGCTCTCTTTAATTTCGCCTTCAGCCGTAACGCGATATTCCTTTTCCATCTCATAGCGAGGATGTGCAACTTGGTTGGCAAAATCGCCATCATTAGTAAGAATTATAAGTCCCTCAGTGTCATAATCAAGCCTACCGATTGAAAAAAGACGCTCAGTAGTGTCAATAAGGTCGTAAATTGTTTTTCTGCCCTTTTCGTCGCTTGCTGTACATGCATAACCCTTTGGCTTATTAAGTTTGATGTACACAAAAGAAGAAGGCAATTTGACGGTTTTGCCCTCTACTGTCACTTTATCTTTCTTTTCATTTATTGTTACACCAAGTTCTGTAACAATCTTTCCGTTTACCGCCACCTTACCGTCAGCGATAATTTCATCACACTTTCTTCTTGATGCCACACCGCAGCCAGCGAGAAATTTGTTTAATCTCATCATATGTTTTTACCATCTATCTATAAACTTTTTTGCCTTTTGCCAGATAGAATTTCTCCTTACATTTTCAATTGTATATATTTTCTCTGAAAAATGCAAGTCATTATTGATAAAAATTTTAACTTCCCCTACTTCTGTACCCTTATCAACTGGTGCATCTATGCTTTTTTGCAGTGATATTTCATAATTTACATCAGCGTGCTCATTTTCTGTTAAAGGATAGAGGTATTGCCCAGCAGTCTCAATCTTCACATTGCACTTTCTTCCGTCAACAACATCAATAGCGTTTGGAAGGTTGTACCCCTCAGTTAAGTCATAAAGTGTATAGCAAGCGAAAGCGTTTTCAAGCAGCATTTTACTTTCTTCAAACATTGGGCTGCAATTTAATACAACGCATACTACCCGCATACCATCACGCTGACAAGCCGAAACTAGACACCTTCCCGCATCATCAGTAAAACCTGTTTTAACCCCACAGCAGCCATCTAAACTGGTAAGCAACTTGTTTTTATTGCGTAAATATCTCACTTTACCATCTGCATTAGTTATCTTAGTGTTTGTAGTAGATACGATTTCGCGAAATGTATCATTTTCTAGGGCATAACTTGTAATTAGCGCCAAGTCTTTTGCGCTTGTATAATGCGTTTCACTGTCAAGACCGTGGGTATTATCAAAGTGAGAATTTGTTGCGCCCACCTTTTTTGCAAGCGCGTTCATCATAGAAACAAACTTTTGAGTTGAGCCACCAACATGCTCGGCTATGGCAACAGATGCATCATTTCCAGAAACCAGCATCAGCCCATACAAAAGGTCGCGCGTAGACATAACTTCACCCTTCCTTAAATATATGCTTGTGCCGCTTATGCCTATGGCTTTGGGCGAGACTTCAAAGGTTGCATCAAGGTCATTACAATTTTCAATTGCAGTGATTGCCGTCATGATTTTTGTAGTGCTTGCCATGGGCAGTTGCTTACTTTCATTTTTACACTCAATCACCCTCTTTGAAGATGTTTCCATAACGCACATTGCCTTTGCGCTTGTATATCCGCCATCGGCCATAGCATATGCTTGAGAGGCTGTCAATGCGCGAAATCCGCCTGCAAGTGCCGCAAACACAAAAAGAGCAACAAAAAACAAGCAGACAAACGAAATTGCTTTATTCTTTTTCATTTGCCTTATCTTCCTTGTTTTGCAATTTGCTCATAACGGTGTTAAACATGTTAAGCACTGTTTGATAAAGTGTTTTATTCTCTACGTTTACAAAACTTACTTCATTTTGCGTAATCACTAAAAAACCAACCGGTGTCATACTCATACCGCCGCTTGATGCACCCGCCATTGGATAGTGATTTGCCACACGTCTTGACGAGAGGTCGGCATATTCGCCGCCACCTACAACATAACCAACACTTACCCTAGAAATTGGTATAATTGTCGTTCCATCCTCAGTTTTAACTTGCTCGCCAACAACGGTGCTGGTATCAACTATTGCCTTGATTTTATCCATTGCCCCATCAATCATTTTATTGATGTTGTCATTATTTGAAAAATATTTCATGCTCTCACCTCTTGTTTTTGTTTGTTTATTTTTCGTTGTTCTTTCTTTGTTAGAATAACCGAACGCAGCAAAGAATATACAACATCAAACAAAGAAATCGAAATTTTCATATCCAGCGCAAACTGGCACACTGTTTTGTTGTATGATATGCTGTCGCAAACGCCTACTGATGCCGTTGGCTTGTAATTTTTAATGGAAACCAGCAATGTATAAAGAAAGGCGTTGATGTAACCTGCAATCATCGCAGTTGCAAACGAGTCTTGCGCGCCTAAATTGTACATTATAAAAAGTTCTTGCAAACGCGTTTTGTCCTTAATTTGCCCAATCAACATTTTGGTAAAAATAATCTGTGCTTGACTCATTTCAACTTCTTTTTCTTCGTTCTCTGCAAGCCAAATTATTTTCCGCTTAGTTATTTTAAAACGCTGATGCTCGATTTTAAACCTATAAAAAAACACACCAAACGCACCCGACATATCCAAAAGGTTAAACGAGCCACGCCCCTCAAGTTTTATAGGTACAAACATAAGCACGATGATAAATAATGGTATAAATAAATAATAATTCATAGCACCACCTTATTAATTGCCCCTGCAATCACTCTGCCTGCCCGAGCAATATCTTGTGAAACATCCTTTGGCACAAGAATAGTCTCGCCAACTTTTTGTCCGCCAAGCGAAGAGGAGCTAATCATAAAAGGCACACCAATTGAAACGCACACCGCATTTAAATCCTTTGCATCTATTGCCCTGCCAAAGCGATTAACACCACTTCCAGGCGTCATTCCGCTTGAAGACAACTGAAAACTTGTGCCCAGCCTTGCAAGTGCAACAGTGGTAAGCGAATCTATAATAATCACGCACTTAATTTTAAGGTGTTTTACAAGAATTTTCACAACTTCCGCACTTTCAATGCCGGTAAAAATAAAGACGTTTGGACAAAATTTATAAACCCTCACATCCGCTTGCAGCGTCGATATATTAACCCGGTCAAACACCTCCTTGCCAAGCCTATCTCCTTCAACATCAAAATTACCAAGGCATGCAAGCAAAATTTTATCTTGCTTTTCAATGCCCATTCCTTTTAAAATTAACTTTAATTTATTTGCAATAATGTTTGAAAGATATTTTTCATTTTCTTCCCCTAAACTATGCAGCAATGGACTGTTGATAATGTAATATTGCCCTTGTTTTAAGCCTAAATTTTCACTTTGTTTCTTAGTTTCAATTTTTAATGATGCAACAGAAATGCCATAGCGTCCTGCCGCCCGAACGCTGTATCCATACTCTTTCAACTCTTTTCCGCACTCATCAATAAGGTCAAACATGCATTTATTTTGACTATTTTTAAAAAAAATATTTATTTTACTTGATTTTTACTTTTTTGTGTGCTATACTCAAGTAGAATTTTTGAAAGGAGAAGAATAATGCCTAACATTAAATCAGCAGAAAAAAGAGTTTTAGTTATTGAAAAGAAAACAGCAGAAAACAAAGCAATCAAATCAAAAATTGCTACTTTTGCTAAAAAATTTAAAGCTGCAGTTGCAAACAAGGAAGTAGAAAACGCAACAGCACTTTACAATGAAGTTGTTTCTCTTATGGATAAAGCTGCTTGTGACAATGTAATTCACAAAAACAGTGCAAACCGTAAGAAAGCACACTACTGCAAAATGCTTGACGATCTTAAAAAAGCAAACTAAGGGTAAACTTTACCCTTTCTTTTATGCCAACCACTTTTGGTTGGCTTTTTTATTGCAACAAAAAAAGGCAGCAATTTCGCTGCCTTTTTGTTTTAAGAATATTAATAAACCAAATCGATAAGTCCGAATTTGCCATCCTTTCTTCTGTAAAGGATGTTTACTTTGCCAGTTTCTGCGTTTAAGAATACGAAGAAGTCGTGCCCAAGTCTTTCAATTGCATATCTTGCATCGTCGACAAGCATTGGGTCAAGATCAAAAGTTTTCTTTTTATAAATTGATGGAAGTGCCTCTGGCTTTTCTTCAATAAACTCAAATGGAAGGAAGTTTTCTTGCTTAGAGCCTTTTGCTTTCTTTTCCTTTTTCTTATCATTATTTCTTACAATTTGTTTTTCAAGTTTTGGAAGTGCATAATCAATGTTGTTGTACATATTTTCGCCTACAACTTCTGCCCTAAAAAGCACTCCTTTGCTTGTAACCGTAATTTCAAGTTTGTCTTGCTTTGCAAGTTTTGAACAAACTACCTTTACATTAACCTCGTCATCAAAGTATTTTTCAAGTTTTGAAAGTTTTTCGTTTAAAATCCTTTCAAGCCTTTGTGCCACTTTGTAGCCGTTTCTTTCTAAAATTTCAAGTTTCATAAATTTTCCCTCCTACGATTATATATTAACAAATTTTATTTAAAACTCCAAATATTTTTTACAAACTTTCAAAAGTTAATTTGCCATCTTTTGCATCAATAACAATTTCACCCTCATTTTTGAGTGCACCCATCAAAATGCGCTCGGCAATCTGGTCTTCAACCTCTTGTTGAATATAGCGTTTTAGCGGTCTTGCGCCGTACTCTGTATTTGAACCTTTTTCAACAATAAGCGCAAGCGCGCCGGCCGTCATTTTAAGCGATAAATTTTTCTCTTTAAGACGTTTATTAATGTTTTTGATAAGGATTTTTGCAATTTTTACTAAATCTTCTTTTGAAAGTGGGTCAAAAATACAAATCACATCAATACGATTGATAAATTCTGGTTTAAACTTGTTTTTAAGTGCATCCATATAAATCTTTTTGCTGTCAATTTCTTCTTCCTGACTGCCAAAGCCTAGGGCAGCCTTATGCTGTTTAACCTCTCTTGCACCAAGATTGCTTGTCATAATGATGATTGTATTTTTAAATGATACCGTTCTGCCTTGCCCGTCAGTCAAGCGCCCATCATCTAATATTTGCAAAAGCGCGTTAAAAATGTCGGGATGCGCCTTCTCTATTTCATCAAACAGCACAACGCTGTATGGGCGACGTCTTACCGCCTCTGTCAATTGACCACCTTCGTCATAGCCAACATATCCCGGTGGTGAACCTATAAGTTTTGATACGCTGTGACCTTCCATAAACTCGCTCATGTCAATGCGAATTATGTTGTTTTCGTCGTCAAACATGGCCTCTGCAATGGCTTTGCTAAGTTCCGTTTTACCAACGCCAGTTTGCCCCATAAACAAGAATGAGCCTATTGGCTTTTTGTCATCTTGTAAGCCAACTCTAGAGCGTCTTATTGCCCTAGCAACAGCGTCAACAGCGTCATTTTGCCCTACAACACGCTTGTGTAAAATCTGCTCTAAATTTACAAGTTTTTCCTTCTCGCTTTCGGTAATTTTAGTTACAGGAATTCCCGTCCACTTAGAGACAACAGCCGCAATTTCATTTTCGCCAATTTTATCACTTGATGCCTTATCTTTTTTTACATCAAACTTTTCGCGTTTCTTTTTGAGGTCATTTTCAAGGTTGATAATTTCTGATTGCAATTTTGCCGCTTTTTCATAATTTCGCTGCAAACTTGCCTCGTCTCTGCTTGATGAAAGTGACTTAATTTTATCTTCTATTGCCCTTACTTCTTGAGGCTTAACTGTAAAGTTTACTTTTGCTTTACTGCTTGCCTCATCAATAAGGTCAATCGCCTTATCTGGCAAACTTCGGTCTGTAATATAACGGTCAGAAAGCACCGCTGCGGCCTCAATAGCCTCGTCTGTGATTGTAATCTTATGAAAGGCCTCGTAACTGTCTTTAAGCCCCTTTAAAATTTGAATTGTCTGCTCTACCGATGGTGGATTTACCATGATTGGCTGAAATCTACGCTCTAAAGCCTTGTCTTTTTCAATATATTTTCTATACTCATCTGTTGTCGTTGCGCCAATAGTTTGCATTTCACCGCGTGCAAGATATGGTTTAAGCATATCGGATGGTGACGTTTCGCCCTTTTCCGAGCCAGCTTGCGCAAGTGTGTGAATTTCATCAATAAACACAATGATATTCTTGCTTGTTGTGATTGTCTCGATGGCATCCTTAAGTTTTTCTTCCATTGCACCACGATATTTAGTGCCGGCCATAAGCCCGCCTATTTCAAGCGAAAAGATTACTTTATCTTTCAATATTTCAGGCACATCACCAGCAACAATGGCTTGTGCCAAGCCCTCAACAACCGCCGTTTTACCTACGCCAGCCTCGCCAATAAGCACAGGGTTGTTTTTTGTTTTTCTGCATAAAATCTCAACCAAGCGCTGAATTTCATCTTCTCTGCCTATTACTGGGTCAAGTTTATGCTGTTTTGCTTTTAAAGTTATATCTGTGCCCATTTCAAGCAATTTTTCTGGCAAGCTGCTGCCTTCTTGTGCCGCATTTTGAGCCTCTTTTTTGTCATCTTTTTCTTTATTTGCTGGCTGAAGCGCCCTCAAGAGTTTTCCTCTAAGCACTTCAATCTCAACATCATATTGCCCCACCAAAATTCTGTAAGCAACCGAGCCAGAACTAGACAAAAGCGCCAGCAATAAATGCTCTGTACCAATAAAAGAATGGTTAAACTGAAGCGCAATTGCCTGCGCCATTCTAAACAAATCTTTAGTTCTTGGCGTCATTTCAACTTCTGATGTAAATCCAAAAAAATCGTCCGCACTTACATTTTGTTGAAAGAAAGCAAAAAGGCTGTCCTCCGTTACACCATCTTCTGCCAAAAATTTGGATGCAAGACTATCTTTTACAGATGCAAGACCGTACAAAATATGTTCACTTCCAATTAAGTTTGAGCCAAATCTCAATGCAAATTTACTTGCATTTTTTATTACCTTTTGGATGTTATCTGAATATGATGAAGTTTGATAATTCATCAGCTACCTCCTTTTTGCAAGTTGTTTTACCTTATTAGAAATATACTCTGCCCTTATAATGTTTTCCTTTTTTTTGTCAGAAAATTCAAAAATCTCTTTTAAATTTGCCTCTGCCCCCTCATAGAAAAGTTTTTGGAATTTATCGTCACTGTCAATATCAATAAATCCAAGCACTTGACCAAGTTTTACCTTCGCCAGTAGTTCCATCATTTCATTCTCTTCCAGGCTGTAGCAATTTGTCAAAATACCATATGCTCGAAGGGTTAAATCTTTATAAAACTCGCCATTTTCTTCCAAAAGCATACCCCTTGCCTCTTTTTCAACATTGCAAACAGAATATATAAACTCGCTTACCTTATCAATAATTTCATTTTCATCTAAACCTAATGAATTTTGATTTGAAATTTGATAAAAATATCCCGCAGCCTTGCTGCCCTCGCCGTAAATCCCCCTAATAGTGAGACCATTCTCTTTTGCAGAGGCAAAAATTTCATCAATTTTTCCGCTAAAAACGCATGCTGGCAAAAACAGCATAACCGACGCACGCATGCCCGTGCCCAAATTTGAGGGACTGGCAGTTATAAAACCCAGCTCGTCACTATAAGCAATTGGCAGCGATGACAAAATTTCCTCATCAATTTTAAGAAGACGGCGGTATGGCTTATATAAATTAAACCCTTTTTCCATACACTGTTCGCGTATATGGTCTTCTTCATTTATCATCACAATAAACTTTTCATCTTCGCTTATTGCAATGCCTGAAATATCTTTATTTTCAATAAGTTCACGGCTTATCAAGTGCTGTTCAAAAAGAGCATTACATTCATTTAACGACAAGTCCTTAAGCGACAAAAAATTGAAAACCTCAAATTTTTCAAGTGTTTTCATAACAGAACCAGTGATGTACTGTGCATCAACATCACTGTCAAGTTTCGTATAAAATTTTATGCCCTCAACGTTTCGCGCCAGTCTTATGCGGGAGGAGATGGCAATATTATCATACATTTCCACTCTTTGCTTTTCTCCCTTTATAAGTTTTGCCTAAATGCATTTGTGAGATGTTTTGCCCAAGCATTTCAATCTCGCTGTAGCATCTGCTGCAACCGACAAACCCTGTCTGCAAAATTTCGTTGTAAGAGGTATTGCAATATGGACATTTGTTCATTTTGTGCTCCTCATTTTTTGACAATAAAAAGGAATATCGCTATTCCTTTTCGATGCCTTTCATTGTAAGAGAAATTCTCTTTTTGTTTAAGTCAACGCTTAAAATTTTAACGTCAACCCTTTGCCCAACTTTTAAAAGTTCGGATGGGTGTTTTACAAATGCGTCAGAAATTTGACTGATATGCACAAGTCCGTCTTGGTGAACACCAATGTCAACAAATGCACCAAAGTCAATAACGTTTCTTACAACACCACTAAACACCATGCCTTCTTTTAGGTCTTCCATTGTGATGACATCACTTCTAAGTACAGGTTTTGGCATGCTTTCACGGATGTCTCGGCCTGGTTTAAGAAGTTCTTTCACAATGTCGTTAAGGGTTGGAACGCCAATTTCGCACTCTTTAGCCACATTTTCTTCGCCTTTAAGTGCAATAAGTTCTGGCAGATTTGAAATATTGCCATTTTTTACATCCTCTTCTGTTAAATTGAATAATGCAAGAAGTTTCTTTGTTGCTGCATAACTTTCTGGGTGAACACCAGTATTATCAAGAATGTTGTTGCCATCAACAACTCTAAGGAAACCTGCGCATTGTTCATAAGCCTTAGGGCCAAGTTTAGAAACATCTAAAAGTTCTTCTCTATTCTTAATTCCCTTTACTTTTGCCCTATATGCAACAATGTTTTTAGCAATTGACATATTAAGCCCAGATACATAACTCAAAAGTGATGGGCTGGCAGTATTAAGGTCAACCCCTACGCTGTTTACACAGTCTTCAACCACACCGGTAAGCACTTCGGTAAGTCTGTTTTGTGGCATATCATGTTGATATTGACCTACACCAATTGACTTAACGTCAATCTTAATAAGTTCTGCGAGTGGGTCTTGAAGTCGTCTTGCAATTGAAACTGCACTTCTAAGTGAAACGTCATAATCAGGGAATTCTTCAGCGCCGAGTTTTGATGCAGAGTAAACTGATGCGCCCGCTTCGCTTACAACGGCATAACTTACTGGACGTGAAACATGTTTAATAAGTTCGGCAACAAATATTTCAGCCTCTTTTGATGCTGTACCATTTCCGATTGAAACAATGTCAACCCTATATTTTTCAATAAGTTTTTTAAGTTTTTCAATAGACTCTTCAGTCTTAGATTGTGGTGGTGTTGGGTAGATTACAGTTGTGTCAAGCACATTACCATTGACGTCAATGACTGCAATTTTGCAACCTGTTCTGTACGCTGGGTCAAGGCCAAGAATGATGTTGTTTTTAAGTGGTGCTTCCATAAGAAGTGGCTTTAAGTTGAGTTCAAACATCTTAATAGCCTGCTCGTTTGCGCGGTCTGTAAGGTCGTTTCGGCACTCTCTTTCTAAAGATGGGAACAAAAGTCTGTCATAAGCATCTTCAATTGTTTCTGCCATCAATGCATCTGTATCTTCATTGTTTTTCTTAAATTCTTTATTAATATGGCCAAGTGCAAGCTCTCTATTTACAATGATGTCAACCTTAAGGCATTTTTCCTTTTCACCACGATTAATTGCAAGAATTCTGTGACTTGGTATGTTTTTAATTTCTTGCTTAAAATTAGCATATGTTTCATATGTGCCACTATTTTCATTCTCTTGCATTGCGCACTCAATTGTTGCCTTATCTTCAAGAAGTTTTCTAAGCACTTTTCTAAGATCTGCACTGTCGGAAATGCGCTCGGCAATAATGTCTTTTGCCCCTGCAATTGCGTCTTTTACGGTTGGCACCTCTTCAGTGATAAATTTTTCTGCTTCTTCTTCAATTTTATATGATTTTGATTGCATTTGAAGGATGTCTGCAAGAGGTTCAAGCCCCCTAGCAATAGCCACAGATGCCCTAGTTTTTCTCTTTGGCTTGTATGGTCTATAAATATCTTCAACTTCAGTCAAAGTCATGGCATTTGCAAGCGCCTGAGCAAGTTCATCAGTCCATTTACCTTGTTCTGTAATAGTCTTTTCAACCTTAGCTTTTTCATCATTTAAGTTTCTTAAATATTTAAGTCTGTCAGCAAATGCACGAAGCGTTTGGTCATCACAAGTGCCGTGCATTTCCTTTCTATATCTTGCAATGAAAGGAATTGTGCACCCTTCATCCAAAAGATTGATAATATTTTGTGAATATTCTTGTTTTAATCCAAATTCCTGAGCAAGTAAGTCTTTAATTTCCATTAGTTTTCTCCTTTAAGTCTTTTGACAATTTGTTTAATCTCATTTTCAAGCGCGCGGTACTGTTGAACAAGGCTTTCATTTTGCCTTGCCCTTCCCTCTTCTAAAATGGCATCAAGTTTTTTGTATTCATCAAACTCAATTTCAACCTCTTCGCCATCCGTTTGAAGCGCATCAAGCACACTCTCAACCGCCACCAAGCCGCTTTTATTCATAAGATTGTTTGTGTTTAAGAGTGACAATTTGCCCTCTTTCAACATGTCTATATTATAACATTTTCCACTTGAAAAACAAAATTTTAAACGGTTGTAAATCAAATTATATAAATTTATTTCACCTTTCCCCTCTTCTCCATCACTTCTAGGCGATAAAATTAGGGTTGGGCTGTAATTTGCAAGCAGCAGTTGGTCATCCTTATCTATATAGTTCATACCATACAGCAGGCACTCTCTATCTAAAATTCCATAGTCTTCCAACACTTGCGCTGGCGACATACCAAATTTGTTGACCGTCTGCCCAACGTCCTCAAGTTTTCTGCCAAAATGTACCAATACTGGCGTATCGGTAACCGCGCAGAAATGAGAAATATCACTCAAAAAAGCACCGTTATACTCGTTTAAGTTTGTGATTTCTAAAATAAATCTTCCGCCAACAACATCATTGCTTGTCAAATTGTTTACATATCCCGCCTCAAGTATCTCATTACCATTTAGTTCATATTTATCGAGGTATTTTATGCCGCTTTTAATGTATGGCACCTTTAAGTTGACTTCCCCCACGCCAGCAAGCACATTTTTAAGCACAACATAGTGGCAAAGTTTATCAATTTCTTCTTTTGAAAGCAAAGCGACAACATCTTTATAATTTTCTTCTGTCACATTAAAAAATGCCCCTAGTCCACTTGCAACAACATCGCAATAGGCGTTTTTAAACTGCTTTAATTTTACTATATTTTCTTTTTGCATAATTCTCCATTTACTTACCTATTATACTTAAATGAAAGAAATAAAGCAAACAAATCAAAGGGTTATTTTACACGCAGATGCAAATAATTTTTACGCATCTGTCGAGTGCTTATCTAATCCAAATTTGAAAAACAAGCCAGTTGCCGTAACTGGCAATCCAGATAAACGCACCGGAATAATTTTAGCAAAAAATGAAATTGCCAAAGGATTTGGCGTCAAAACTGGGCAAACAATTGGCGAGGCACTTGCACTTTGTCCAGACCTAATTTGTCTGCCACCCCATTATGAACAATATGAAGAAATAAGCCAGCAACTTCACAACATTTATCTTGACTATACCCCACTTGTAGAACCTTTGGGTTTAGATGAGTGCTGGCTTGACATAACCGGATGCAAAAAATATCTTGGGAAAAGCGGCGTGGAAGTTGCAAATGAACTTAGAAAGCGGGCTAAAGATGAAATTGGCATAACAATTTCAGTAGGAGTATCATTTTCAAAAATTTTTGCCAAACTTGGCTCTGACCTTAAAAAGCCAAACGCAACAACTATAATTGCTGCAGATAATTTTAAAGACGTTGTATACCAATTACCGCTAAATTCAATTGTGGGTATAGGCAAACGCCTTGAACAAAAATTTAAAGCCATTTCAATCAACACAATCGGCGATTTTGTTGGGCTTGAAGACGGATATTTAAAAAGCGTGATGGGCATAAACGGAACAAACTTAAAACAAGACCTATTAGGCGAAAGATTTGTACCAGTTGCCAATTATTACCAACTTCCCCCTCCTAAGAGTGTAGGCAATGGATCAACTGCCACTCGGGACATCAAAACCAAGGCAGACGCAAGCAAACTTATTTACTTTTTAGCACAAAAAATTTCTACAAGGTTGATTAGGCATCACCTTAAAGGAAAAACAATCTCACTGACAATAAAATTAAACAACTTGACCACTGTGCACAAGGCACAAAAATGCGATTATACAAACTCGGTTAAAGATATTGCAAAGGGCGCACTCGACCTTTTTGAAAAGATATATAAATATAACTACCCTATCCGCGCCATCAGAATTAAAGTATCTTCACTTTGCAGTGATAGCTTTTACCAAACATCAATGTTTGACCAGCCAAAGAAAGACTATAGCGAAGTCATCAAACAAATAAACGACAACCATGGGAAAATTTTTCTAGCGTCCGATAGCGCATCATTTATCAATCAAAATTCATACCATAAAAATTAGTTCGACAAAATTTTTACACTTTTTTAACAAAAATTTACGCTGTTTGTTTGCAAAAACATCTTACTTTACTTTATAATATAAAAATAAGCGAAAATCACTGCTTGTTTTACATTAAATAAAAATTTATTGGAGAATATATAATGAAAAAATTTCAAATTTTAGTAGATAGCGCATCTGACCTTTCAAACGCTTATCTTCAAGGGGAAGACATCCCATTTAAAGTTGTACCACTTACAATACTTGCAAACAACAATGAATATGTTGACGATGACAACATTGACATTGATGCAATGCTTGACGACATGCACAAATGCAAGAAAAATACATCAGCATGCCCTGCACCAGACAGCTTTTTACAAGAGTTTGACAACGCAGAATACACCTTTATTGTAACAATCACAGCAAAACTTTCTGGATGCTATAATGCAGCCGTAGTTGCAAAAAACTCATATAAAAAACCAGACAACATTTTTGTAGTTGACTCTAAAGCCACGGGCGGCACTGAAATCTTACTTGTTGACAAACTTGTAAAACTTATTAAAGCTGGACTTTCTTATGAAGAAATATGCGAAAAGATTATTGAATATCGTGACAAAAAATCACTTTTCTTCATCCTTCAAAAGTTTGACAACCTCATCAACAACGGCAGAATGAGCAAGATTGCTGGCCTTATTGCCAACACCCTTGTAATCCGCCCTATTTGCATTGCAAAAGAAGGCGAAATTGCAATTGCAAAAAAGGTTATCGGCATTAAAAACGCTTTCTCTAAACTCATCCAAATGATTAAAGAGCGATTTCAACAAGAGCCTGAAAACCGAGAAAAACTTATCATCACACACTGCAAAAACGAGCAAGATGCAAACTTCTTGAAAGACGAAATTGCCAAGGTGTGCGATTTCAAAGAAATTGAAGTGCGCCCAATGGGTGGACTTTGCAGTTTCTATGCCCTTGAAAAAGGATTAATCTTATGTCATTAAACAAAAAAAAACACCTCAGCGTGTTTTTTTTATTTAATGACTTGACTTACCACCCAATCGTGTGATAAAATGCTCAAAAATAAGACAAGGAGCATAATATGTATAAATTAAGCGATGAAACAAAGAAAGCGTTATCAGATGTAATAGGAATTCCTTACGAAAAACTTATAACAATGGACGATGACGAAATTACTGCATATATAGAACAAAAGAATGGCAAAAAAATGGGATGGTCCAAGCCAAACCCAATGTTTACTGGCTCAGGCGATGATAGCGTTTTGATTGATAGGGGCAGATTAATAACAATGGAAGATGTAGATAGACGAATGGAGGAAATAATTAAGAACCATAAGCCAAAACGCAGAAAAATAAAAACAGAGACACCAGTTAATGAATATGAAGAAGATATGTTATGTAAATAAAAAGACACTCGTTTGAGTGTCTTTTATTTTTTCATATAAATTTGTCTTAAAGCGTATTTAGATGCTTCGGTGCCGGCAATTGAGCCATCACCAACAGCGGTTGCAATTTGTTTGATGTTGCCTTCTCGCACATCACCACAAACAAACACGCCATCTGCACTTGTGTGCATCTTTTCATTTGCCTTGATGTAACCTTGTTCGTTCAATTCAATTTTGCCTTTCAAATTTTCTGTGTCTGGTTTTCTGCCAATGGCAACAAACACGCCGTCAACCACAATATTTTGCTCTTTTTCATTTTGTATAAAAAACAATTTTTCAACGCTTTCAGTGCCCTCAATTTTTGATGAGATTGCCCCACGCAAAAGCGTAATGTTTTCATGCTTGTCAAGTTCATTTTCTGCATAATTATGCAATTTTAAATTTTCTTTTGTAAGCACATAAACTTGTTTGCAGATAGGTGCAAGATAAAGCGCGTCTGCAAAAGCGCTATCTCCCGAGCCCACCACGGCAACAGTTTTCCCTTTAAAAAAGTTGCCATCACAAAGAGCGCAATAGCTTACGCCACGCCCTTTAAATTCTTCTTCACCGGTTATACCAAGTTCACGAGTGTGGCAGCCTAGCGCAAGCACAACTGCCCTTGCTTGATATTCACCATTTCTCCCTTTGATAATCTTTTCTTCGCCAACAAGTTCATATTCTTTCGCTTCATCCATAATAAATTCAACGCCCAAACTTTTTGCGTGTGCGTGCATTTCGTAAGCAAGATTGCTGCCTTCAATCTTTTTAAAGCCTGTATAATTTTCAATTTCACCAATCAAGTTGAGTTGTCCGCCTGGCACAAACTTTTCCAGTATGGCAACACTTCTTCCCGCGCGTTTGGCATATATTGCCGCAGTAATCCCCGCTGGCCCGCCACCTACTATAATAACATCATAAAGCATATAACTACACTCTCCTAATATTATTTTACCATATTTTAATAATAAACACAAAAAAAGATTGGACAAAATCCAATCTTTTTTTGAAAATCTTAACGTTTTGAGAATTGAGATGCTTTTCTTGCTTTCTTAAGACCGTATTTCTTTCTTTCCTTCATTCTAGAGTCTCTAGTAAGAAGTCCAGCTTTCTTAACTTCAGCTTTAAGTTGTTCGTCAGCTCTTACAAGCGCTCTTGCAATACCATGAGATAATGCACCAGCTTGTCCTGCAACGCCGCCACCGTTTACTCTTGCAACAACATCATATTTGTCTGCAGTGTGAGTAAGGTCAAGTGGTTGACGAGCAACCATTAAAAGAATGTCAGTTTGAAGATATTCTTTCATTTCTCTGCCGTTTACTGTGAATTTGCCAGTACCAGGCATAAGTCTAACTCTTGCAATTGATTTTTTTCTTCTTCCAGTTGAAATAACAACTTGAGCGTTTTTAGTTTCCTTCTTTGCCATTAGTTTCTAACTCCTTTTACTTCAACTTTTTCAGGTTTTTGTGCAGTTTGTTTGTGGTCTGCATCTTTGTAGATGTGAAGTCTTGTGATTTGTTTTCTTCCAAGAGAAGTTTTTGGAAGCATACCTTTAACTGCTGTGTGGATTGCTTTTGGAGAATCCTTTGCCATTAAAGTGCCATAGTCAACTTCTTTAAGTCCACCAATATAACCTGTGTGCCATCTAAGTTTCTTGTCAGTAAGTTTCTTTCCTGTAAGAACTGTTTGGTCTGAGTTGATTACGATTACATAATCACCGCAGTCAACGTTTGGTGTGTAAATTGTTTTTGTTTTTCCTGTTAAAATATCAGCAACAGTTGTAGCCACTCTACCAAGTGGAAGTCCTGCTGCATCTACAACGAACCATTTTCTTTCAATGTCCGCTGGTTTTGCCATATATGTTTTCATTTATTCCTCCGAGATTTTTAATCTTCCGATCGAGCGCTATTTATCCGCGGGGCTAGTGCAAATAAAAAACGTCTCAAATTAAAGACGTTTATATTTTATATAATAAATAGGTGTTTGTCAAGTGTTTTTCACCAAATTCTTAAAAAAGATTTAAATTTTAGCGATGTGCCCACTGTTCTTGCAAAAATTCAACTTCTTCACGACGAGTAAGCTCTATGTTGGCATGCATTTTTACAATGTTGTCTACACTATTAAAGAAATATTCTCTTTGCGTTGCAATAGTCTTTTTTGCAAGTGCGTTTAAATATGCATTTACAGCCAAAACACCTTCTTCGCCTTTTGTTTCTTTCAAATCCTTCATCATATTCTTTGCTGTTTTCGCCTCTTCTTCAAACTGCTCCATATCAGCTTTATATGTGGCCTGATCCGAAATAGTTATGATTTTAGACTCTTTATATCCGTTTTCTACAGCCACTTCCACCATTTTAGAAATAAGTTCGACAAGAGATTTTTCCATATCATCACCAATAAGCGCAAACCCCTTGATGAATTCTTTTGGGAATGTTTTCAAATACGACATCATGTCAACAGTCTCTTCCTTAAGCGCATAATCTCTATATACAGCACTATTAAGCATAACCTTTTCATAAAGGTCTTTTTCTGCTTTTGTTCCAGTCGCTTTTTGATAAATTGTTAACAAAGCATCAAGCACAGCAAAAACTTCACCTTCATCAATTCGACCCGTCCTTGATGCGCTGCGTAATTCTTTTTCAATTACAAGTTTTTCTTTTGCGTTCATATAAGTCCTCTCTAGTATGGTTATAGTATAACACATTGTTTTCTATTTTCCAAACGATTTTAAATGAATAAATATACATTTTTATAAATTTTTATCAAGTTGCATTTTTTGCAAAATTTTATCAAATTTTTGTGAAATCTATCATATTTTTCTTGACAAGTTTATTTATATATTATATAATACAAGTGATTAATCTAAATATTAATCTAGGGGATGCTGGAATATAGGCAACTCAACAATAAGTAATGCAAACTAAGTTTGCTGCTCAATTTACCTTTTCACACTTTATGTGACTTATATATAAACAACTTAATATTTGCATTGCTCCCCTACATAAAAGGGAGAAGAATATGACTAAAAAGATTGAAAACGCGTCAAGCGAAGAAATATATACAACTGAACAAAAAAGCAACAACCTCATGAAAGCTGAGGCTGTTTTTGGTGACAACAAAAAGAAGGAAAAACCTAAAAAAGAGAAGAAAGTTTATCAGCGCACAACTTTCAAACACAAATTGAAAGTACTTGGCGTGCTGGCGCTTTTAGGTGTGTTTACCGGTTCTGGACTGGGGCTATGGTTTTTCAATCAAACACGTTCAACGGTAGATTACAACATTGCACCTGAAACAGTTATGGGAAATGTTGACACTGTTTTTGCATCACAACGCCTTCAAGGAATTGCAAAAGAAAAGGGCTGGGATGCTAAAGCAAAGGCAAGCGGCATCAAGCCTAGCGATTTTTCGGCTGTTGACAACGTCCTCTTATGCGAGTATAATGTACAGCACGCAACTTCGTACTCTATGATTGGAACTGGCGCAGTTTTCTGCATGGGTACAAGTCAATCTGTTTATAGCGCAAAGAAGTTTGATGGAAACGGCTACACATTTGAAAGTTTAAGTAAGGGCGTGCTTACAGTTGCGACCTGCGACTACATGACGACATCACCAAACTCACAAGTAACAACCTATCAAGGCACCAACCTTACAGATACAGGCGCAACTTGGGGCTCACCAACTTCTGCCAGCCAAGCAGATTTTAAAGCAATGGTTGGAGTTTTACCAAATTCGGTATCACCATACATCATCTCAGACCAAACAGTTGAAGAGGCAAGCGAAGTTGTTTACAACGAAGAAACTGACACATATTCGTTTACACTTAAATTAAAAACAGTTGAAAGCGTTCTGCTTTATTACAAGCAAGTTAAACGAAGTGGTGGATTAGAGGCAAACCCAGAGTTCCACTCAATTGAAATTACTTTCACCATCAATTCAAATTGGGAATTTGTTTCATCAAGCATTGTAGAATCATACAAAGCGGTAAAATTTGGAATGCCGGTTACATGTAAAGGTACACTTGATACCAACTACATCTTCAACGAAGAAGTGACTCTTCCAGTCTAAAAGGATTAAATTATGTATAGATTTAGAAAATTTTTAAAAGGTTTAGCATACACTTTTGTATACATTTTTATATCGATAGCCTCCGCTTATGGGGTTATCAATTTGTCAATGGCTTATGTTAAAGGCGATACGCAAATTAGCGCAGAAAACTCTATTCCTGTGCAAATCACCACAATGATTGACAATTTTGCTGCGGCAAACGCAATAGACATTGACCTGTCAGCAGAGATTGACTCGGGAAATGACAATTTTGATATATCGCTTGACGCGCAACTCGACCTTTCAAATGGTTTTGAGAATTTAAGCGCTCAAGGAAACATTGCTGTTGTTATTGGCTCCAACATGGATGGTGCTGCTGCAACATTAAATCAATCGGCACAAAACGACGCACAAACAATCAGCGTAAACTTCTCTTACCAAAATGGATTTATTTATATTGACGCTTTAGGCGGAAAGATTATGGTTGAAACGAACAACCTTATGGACAGCATTACTCAAATTTTATCACTTGCAAACATCAACCTTGACGACTTAGGAGTGGGCGAAATTCTTAATATGCCTCTAAATGACTTGCTTGGCATGTTTAGCAACATTAAAGAAGAAACTATTGATGAAGAAACCGGCCGAATTACACTTGTTATTTCTCTTCCATTAGTTGGTGACGCATCACTTATATTTGACCACCAATACAATCTTCTTGGAATTTACTCAGATATGGCCATTTCAGAAGGATTAAACGTAACAATCAATGGCGGCTTAGACTACCCTGAAGAAATTGTTATTGAAGAAAAAAATCAAGAAGAATATATAAACGCGCTGAATATGCTGGAAGTGGTTGAGCCTTTAATGAACTACATTAACAACACTCAATTTGCGCTTGACTTAACCGTAACACAAACCGGCACAGAATCAGCACAAACACTTGCAAACGGAAAACTCTATCTTGACATTCAAAGCAGACGTGCAAAATTTACAATCAACGCTTTTGATGAACAATTAGATTTACACTTCGCAGATAATACTATATACATCGAATTTAGAAACATTTTCGCAAAGTTTAATCTCAACTACATTGACAAGGTGCAAGCTTTCTTAAAATCACACTTTGACATTACATTACCACAAGATGTACTTGATATGGTACTTGCAGTGCTCAACGGCGAAGAAGTTGCCCTTCCAACTGATATGAACTTAGACCTTTCTTCAATTGACCTTTCATTTATTGAAAGTGTAGATGTTGAAGACAATGTTACAATCATCACTCTTGAAGATGTTGGCGCAATAAGCATTGCTGCTGAAGATGGTAACCTTTCTTACATCGCCTTTAATGGATTTGGATTTGAGGCAAAAGCAGACATCATTGAATATAGCGATGTTGCACTTACTCAAGATGAAAACGCATACATCAATTTAGCATCAATTATTCCAACAATTGATAACGCACTTAACATTATAAACTGTCAACTTATTCAAGGAAATGCATCTATTGAAGTTGATGGCAATGAATTTGAAATCAACTTTGCATACGACCAAGTACAAAAACTTGCCACTGCTTATACAACAATTTTTGATTTAAAACTTGCTTTAACTTACGCAAACAACAATATTTACATCAACTTTGCTGATAAATTTAAATTTGTTTGCAATTGTAGCACCGTTGCAAGTGACTTTACTGCATTTATTGACAATTTAGGCATCGAAATGCCACAAGTTGACACCGAAGAATTGATTGATGCAATTATGCAAGTGGTTGACCCAAGCGTAAACCCTCGCCTGCTCACTGGTTTTGAGGAAACAGAAAACGGCCTCGAAATTACAATACTTGACAACATTACAATTACACTTGAAAATGGTCAAAAGACAATTGCCCTTGAAACAAGCATCTCAAATGTAAACGTTGACATTGCAGTTGCGGGGGTTGACAGTGCACTTGAGATTGAAGAAATCAATCATGAAGAATATACTGACATAAACGTTGTACTAAACTTAATTTCTAAAGTATACAACACTGGTATAACAAACCTTATCACCCCTGCACTTAACACATTGGCATCTCAAGAGTTTGGACTTACAATTGATGCCGACTTTGACGGCAATACACTTCCTATACAAGCAAACATCTCACTCAAAACTAAAGAGCTATCTCTCAGCACAAACGTAATGGGATTAGACTTAAATGTATTCTATCAAAACGAAACAATTTACCTTGAAGCTGGCAACATATACCTTACATTTGCCCTTACTGATTTTGATAAAGTTGAAAGTTTCCTTGCAGACAACGTTGGAATTACACTTCCACACGAAATTGTTGACGCAATGTTAAAACTTCTTACTGAGGGAAAAGTTGAAGTTGACATTAAAGACGTTATAAACAAAATCAACATTGACTTATCATCAATTGACCTATCAATTTTTGACAACATCAATGTTGCAGATGGGAAAGCGACAATATCTATTGACGAAAATACAATTACAATAGATTATAACGAAACTCAACTTACCGGCTTTGCATTTGACGGCGCAATCAACATAAGCGCAGATATTACAGAATATCAAGCCGCAGAATTAACAACAAACCCAGCAAATTATATTGACGTTACAGCATTCATTCCTACAGTTGAAAACGTACTTGCTATTGCAAATGCAGAAAAGCTTTATGGAAAACTTGTTGTTAATATTGAAGATGTGCAAGTTGAACTTACTGCATCTTACGACAAAGCAAACAACACAGCTTATGCTCATACTAATGTTATGGGACTTGACATTAACATCTACCTTACTAACGGTAAAGTATTTGTAAACGTTGCTGACAAATTTAAACTTGTTGCTGACACTACAACATTCATTGATGATATTACTGCATTCCTTGCCGATATGGATATATCTTTAGATATGCCTGAAACGGCTGAAATTATTTCTACAATTTTAGAAGTTCTTTCACCTGAAAACAATGCAAGACTGATTAAATCATTCAGACAAACTTCAAGCGGACTTATCATCACATTATTCAACGACATCACATTTGCCATAACAAACGGCTCGAATGAAATTGCACTTAACTCTGCATTCGACAACGGTTCAATCTTTGCAGTTGTGAAAGTAAGCAAACAAGACGTTGTAATACCTGAAATTGTTGAAGATGAGTTCATTAATGTAAATACAATCCTTGACATTGTTTCTACCGCTTACGGTAAAGGATTGTTTAACTTAATTACTCCTGCTCTTAATACTATCTCTACTGGAAACATTGGTCTTAATGTAAATGTAGTACTTGGTGATGTTACTCTTCCTGCAAGTGTTAATCTTTCTCTTAACGATAAATCTCTTGCAGTAAGCACTTCAATCAACAATACTGCACTCAATCTGTTCTATCAAGATGAAGTATTCTTCGTTGAATATGGCAACCTCTACTTCCAAGTAAAACTTACCTCTTACAACGAAATTGAAGCTTTCTTAGCTGACAACTTTGGCATCACTCTTCCAAGTGATATCATTGCTAAAGCTATTGACATGATCACTGCTGAAAGCATGACAATTGAAGAAATGATCAGTAGCATTGACTTTGACATTACCTCTCTTGTAAACGGCTTTGATTTAACTTTCTTCGACAACATTACTGTTACTGAAGATATGGTTACAATCAACCTTGATGGAAATGTAATTGAACTTGACTACACTGCTGAAAAACTTGTTGGTGTTAAGTTTAACGACATTACTGCAACATTTGTTGATTTTGAAAACACTACTCTTACTACAGATAAAGCAAACTACATTGACTTAACCGACTTCTTCCCTACTATTCAAAATGTACTTGACATTGTTGAAAGCGATGTAATTGCTGGCTCAATTAATGCAACAATCAATGACACAACTTACACTGTAACTTTTGAATATGACCAAGTAAACAACACTGCTTACGCTCATACAAACGTTATGGACCTTGACATTAACATCTACCTTACTAACGGTAAAGTATTTGTAAATGTTGCTGACAAATTTAAACTTGTTGCTGACACTGCAACATTTGTTGATGACATTACTGCATTCCTTGCAAACATGGACATCAATACAAACATTGATACTGATGCAATCCTTGCTGAAGTTGCAAATGTACTCAACCCTGCAGTTAACGCACTTCTTGTTAAATCATTTGTTGCAACTGATACAACAATTGCTCTCACACTGTTCAAT
>JAFTTP010000003.1 GCA_017466725.1 Clostridia bacterium | reverse complement strand
CTCAATTTAAGTCAATATTTTATCAACTTTTTAAGAAAAAGCCCTTGAAAAAAAAGTAAAACATGATATAATCAAATACATATGGAGGATTTTTGATAAATGGCAAAGAGAAAAATGACGGAATTGGAACTTTTAGAGCACCAAGCAGCTGAACATTCTGTGAAAATTCTTGTGAAGGAATATGAAAAAACAGGCAGTGGATTTACACTTAACGCACTGTATTTTTCACTTAAAACTGCAAGCACAGACAAATCTACAGGTGCAATCAATATTAAGGCGCTAAACAAACTTTTACACAGCATCAGTGAAGCAACACTTCAAAAGTTGGTGACTTATGGTCAAGGTATAGGCGAACAAATTTTCCCAGAATTAATCCAATGGGAACTTCTAGCCAGTTCACAATCAATAGATCGTTAAGTTTAAAGGAGAAAAAAATGAAACACAAAACTGAATGGGAATATCTTAAAGAAGAAGCCTCAATAAAAACCGTAAAACTTTTATATGCAGACCATAAAAAAACACATGATGGGGCAACGCTGAATGCTTTACATTTTGCACTTTTTAACGCAGATGCCAAAACGTGTAGAAAGTTGGCAATGTTGTTAGACGAAGATACACTTCAAGAACTTGCCATTTTTGCACATCATATAGGCAACCCTTTGTTTTCAATGCGACTGACAAACTTTATAAAAGAATTAGAAGAACGTGAAAACGCTTAAAGGAAGAACGTATGGAAAATAAAAATGTTAGAGATAATTTAATCAAAGTTGTAGAATTTTATTCACAAGATGTTAGTGACGAAAAAATTCAAGCACTTTACAGTGTTCTTGTAAACGAAAACAAAAAGTGGCATAACAGCGTAATCTACCCTGCAATAAAGGCGCTTTCTGATGAAGTTTATGAAAAACTGGTAGACCATATGCGCTCGCTGCGTGACACCGACCATATGTGGCTGTTTGACATATATCGTAATGCGCCAGAAATGGATGAAAATGCAGAAAAAGAGCCAAAACATGAAGTAACAGTAGAGGAATTTACTGCGGAAGACCTTTCTTTTATTAAATAATTTAGAAAAGTTTGAAAAATCGCTTGACAAAGGCGATTTTTTGTTTTATAATGTTGCATGTAAAAATAAAGTCTTGTCCATAGACAGCAAGTGCGAAAGCATAAACACTGACGTGTGCTTGCCGAGGAAAGAAGTAAATAAAGATTGATTTTATCCATCTCTATGCCCTTTTTTCCTAGGCATAGAGATTTTGTTTTTATAGGCGCAATATTCTATAAAAAAGGAGGAAAATTTCATGAGTGCTAATTTAGAAGCAAAAAAAGAAATAGTTGAAGAGATTAAAAATAAAATTCAATCTTCAATTTCACTTACTTTTGTTGATTATCGTGGTTTAACCGTTGAAGAAGACACTAAAATGCGTAGAGCTTTAAGAGAAGCTGGTGTTGAATACAAAGTATACAAAAACAGATTACTCTCAAAAGCATTGGCAGATCTTGGTATGACTGGTTATGATGATATTTTACAAGGAACTACAGCTGTTGCATTTGGTATGCAAGATGAAGTTTCAGGGCCAAGAATCATCGTTGAAACATCGGAAAACACTAAGAAAATGCAAGTTAAAGGTGGAATTTTAAATGGTAGCAGAGTTGACGCTGATATGGTAAATCAACTTGCAAAAATCCCATCAAAAGAAGTGCTTATATCAAAACTTTTATACTTGTTGCAAAGCCCTGTTCGCAGTGTTGCTATTGCACTTAATGCAATCGCTGAAAAGCAAGGTGCATAAACAAATAAATTAAAATTTTAAAGGAGAAAATAAAAATGGAAAATAAAGAACTTGTTGAAATTATTAAAAACAAAACAGTTGTTGAAATCAACGAACTTGTTAAAATGTTAGAAGAAGAATTTGGCGTTAGCGCTGCTGCTGCAGTAGTTGCTGGCCCTGCTGCTGGTGCTGCTCCAGCTGCTGAAGAAAAAACTGAATTCACAGTTGAACTCGCTGAAATCGGCGCAAACAAAATTGCAGTTATCAAAGCTGTTAGAGAAATCACTGGACTTGGTCTTGGCGAAGCTAAAGCTCTCGTTGAATCAGCTCCAAAAGCAATCAAAGAAAATGTTCCAGCAGAAGAAGCTAAAGAAATCGAAGCTAAACTTAAAGAAGCTGGCGCAACAGTTAAACTTAAATAAATCAAATTATAAAAATGAATATTGCGACAAAAAAGCAAGCCAAATTAGGCTTGCTTTTTGATTTTAAATCACATCCTTATAATTTGCTTTAAGATATTTATAATATTCATCTTCAAAGGCAAAACCTTGTGGTAAATTTTCAACATAATATCGCACTGTATAATTTTTGCCATAAGTTTGCTTTTGAATTTTTAATGCTTTTTCATAAACTGGAATATGTATTTTTACTTCAGGATACGTCTTTTGGAGTTCTTTAACATAATTTATCAAATATTGTGGCACGCCATAGACCAACAACCCCATATCCTCCTCTTTTATACCAAAATATTTCATTTTACACCCCCTAAAATCTTATTTTTTACAATTATATACTTTTAAAGATGCACTTGTCAACTAAATGAGACCTGTTAGGTCTCATTTTTTAAGTTGTAATGGGGTATGATAAAGATATGATACACGAATTCATAAGAAAAAGAATTGCTAATTTAAGATTAGCACAAAATATTTCTGCAAGAAAACTAAGCGTAGAAATAGGGCAAAATCAAAATTATATTGCACATATAGAAAACGGACAAAGCAACGTTTCCATTGAAAACTTGGAAGTAATTTGTGATTATTTTGGGATTTCACCAGCAGACTTTTTTGATGACAAAACGGAATATCCACTTCAATATCGTGAATTGATTGAAAAGCTGAACAAGCTTGACGCTTTAGAATTGGAAACAGTGATGAACTTTGTAAATATTTTAATTAAAGATAAAAAATAAGACTAAGAAATAAATCTTAGTCTTTTTTATGTTTAGCGACATTTGGTCACTTATTTCTTTAAAATTTCATATCCTTCTTTACTGTCTTTTACAACATAACCTTTTGCATCAAGTTCTGCCCTAACTGCGTCTGCTGTTGCCCAGTCTTTATTTTGTTTTGCCTGCCAGCGTTTTTCAGCCAACTCTTTAATTTCTGCTGGAATTTCTTCCTCATCAAGATTAAGGCCTAAAACTTGATTGAATTTGATGAATGCATTGTATACATCCGCACTTCTTTCTTCTTTAAGCATTTTTTGAACGCAAGCAATTGCCTTTGGCATATTAAGGTCGTCATTTATGCTGTCAAGAAACTCTTGTTGATAGCCGGCAGTATCAACCTTTGCACTGCCAGTTTTATGTTCTTTAACAAGATTTTTGATGCTTTTAAGTGTGTTTTTCGCCATATCAAGCGCATCAAAAGTAAAGTTTTGTTGTTTTGAATAGTGTGCCATAAAGTAGAAAAATCTAAAGTCTTCTGCAGCATACCCCTTTTTCTCTAAATCGGCAATTGTGTACAAGTTGCCAAGGCTTTTGCTCATCTTGCCACCGTCAATTTGCAAAAATTCTAAGTGCATCCAGTTGCTTACTACTTGGTGACCATAGTGACAATTGCTTTGTGCAATTTCATTTTCATGGTGAACTGGTTTATGGTCAACCCCACCAGTATGAATATCAATATATTCACCCAAGTATTTATCTCCGATAACTGAGCACTCAATGTGCCAGCCTGGATATCCCATCCCCCATGGGCTAGGCCACTGCATAATATGTTCTTTTGGTGCCTTCACCCACAATACAAAATCGTATGGTGAGCGTTTTTCGTCATCAACTTCAATTCTTGCACCGGCAAGTTTTTCTCTGATATCCATACCAGAAAGTGCGCCATATGCGTGAAATTTTGCAATGTCAAAGTAAATACCTTTACTTGTTTCATAAGCAAAGCCCTTTTCAATTAAAACTTTGACAAATTCAATCATTTCTTCAATTACACTTGTTGCTGGAACAATGTGTTCTGGCAAGTCAATGTTTAATTTTTTTGCATCTGCCATAAATACATCGGTATAAAATTTGGCAATTTCCCAAGGTGATTTATTTTCACGTTTAGATGCAACAAGCATTTTATCATCACCTTCGTCTGCATCGCTTGTAAGGTGACCAACGTCAGTAATGTTCATAACTCCATTAAGTGTAAAGCCGTTATATTTAAGCACCCTTCTTATGTTGTCCATAAAAAGATATGCCCTAAAGTTTCCAATATGAGGATAGTAATAAACAGTAGGTCCGCAAGAGTACATTTTTACATTGTTTGCATCTTTTGGATTAAATTCTTCTGTTTTTCTAGTAAGTGAATTAAAAAGTTTAAGCATTTCCCACTCCTTAAATAATCTTGTTTAAATATCTTCCTAAGTTGTCAAGAGATGTCTCAATTTCAAGTGGTGTTGAGCCGAGAGTTTTGCTCATTTCATTTAAATAGTTATTAAGCTCATCCCTACCTTTTTGTGTAAGCTCAAGCATGCGACATCGTCTGTCTAAATTAGACTTTTTGATTACAAGACAGCCCTCTTTTTCAAGTGCTGCACTCATAAGTGCGAAATTTGTTTTTTTGATGCCCAATTTTTCAATAATCATGCTTATTGAAAGGTCTTGATAGAGGTCGCTAAAGAATAGTATTTTCATCCTTAAAACACTACCTTCTCTATTCTTTTTAATCAAATTTTCAAGCAGTGATTCAATTTCTAAGATTTTTTCTGTAGTTTTCATATCCTTCTCTCTTTTTCCTAAAATAGTATATAAAAAATAAATTTTAAATGCAACTATTTTTACTTGATTTTAAAAGAAATTATTATTAAAATATAAATATGAAAATTGATGGACCTATTGAAGAAATTATATTCCGTAACGAGCAAAATGGCTACACAGTGTTTGTTTTAGACTTTAAAACAACCCCTGTTGTTTGTGTTGGCAAACTTCTTAATGCAAACGTAGGCGAAAATTTAGAACTTGAAGGCGAATATGTAAACAATGCAAAGTACGGATATCAGTTTGCTTTTACTTCTTATGAAATCACCCTGCCCACCTCGCTGGCTGGAATTGAAAGGTATTTATCTTCTGGGCTTATTAAAGGTGTTGGCCCCGTCACCGCGCGAAACATTGTAAAGCACTTTAAAGAACAAACTTTTGACATAATTGAAATGAGCCCTACAAGCTTAGCAGAGGTGAAAAACATCTCGCTTAAAAAAGCACTCGAAATTGGTGAAAAATTTAAAGAGCTTAAAAAACTTCAAAATACAGTTATGTTTTTGCAAAAATACAACATTTCCACCAACATGGCGCTTAAAATTTATGATATTTACGGCGCAAAAACGGTTGATATTGTAAAAACAAATCCATACCGCCTTGTTGAAGATGTAAGCGGAATTGGCTTTATGACCGCTGATAAAATTGCAAACAGCATAGGAATTCCTGCCGACAGCGAATTTAGAGTACGCGCAGGAATAATTTACACACTTTCGTCATCGGTTGAAAAAACTGGCAACACATACCTGCCTAAACAGGTTTTATTTACACAAGCATCAAAGCTTTTAGAACTTGATTATGATGCAAACAGTGAATTATATCAAAATGCACTAGAAAATCTTACGCTTGATAAAAGTACGCTTGTGATGTTCCACGAAAACGTCGAAATTGTCACACCAAGCAAATATCACCATTATGAGACTAGCGTTGCACAAAAGCTTGCACTGCTTAACAGTTCAATTCAACTTAAAAAATTAAAGATTGATGATGAAATTGCCCATTTTGAAGAAAAATTTAACATTTTATTTCATGAAGAGCAAAAAAATGCCATTAGAAATTCGATAAATTCGGGAGTTTCTGTAATAACCGGCGGACCCGGTACCGGTAAAACTACAATTATAAAATGTATTATTGAAATTTTAAAGGCTCATGACAAAAGATATATGCTTTTGGCCCCTACTGGACGCGCATCAAAAAGAATGGGTGATTCAACCGGCGAGGATGCAAAAACAATACATCGCGCGCTTGAAGTTGCATCTGGTGAGCTTGGCAATATAAGCCGATTTGTTTACAACGAAAACAACACTTTCAAAACCGATGTTGTAATTGTGGATGAAGTGTCAATGGTGGATGTTGCGCTGATGAGCCACCTCTGCAAAGCGCTGCCTCGCGACTGCCAGCTTATTCTTGTAGGCGACAAAGACCAGTTGCCAAGTGTTGGCGCAGGCAATGTGCTTGACGATATCATTCAAAGTAAAATCATCACCATATCAATGCTCACAAAAATATACCGCCAAAGTGATGATAGTTTGATTATTACGAATGCCCACCTTATAAACAACGGCAAAATGCCACATATTGACAACAGTTCTACAGATTTCTTCTTTCAAGAGCATGTTGACCTGGGGCAAATTAAAAACTCAATTGTGGATATGGTTGTACGCAGATTGCCAAAATTTACAAACCTTGAAAGCACGCAAATTCAAGTGCTTGCACCTCTAAAAGCAGGAGTTTGCGGTATTGACAACTTAAATCGTAGTTTACAGGAGGCAATCAACCCACCTGCCCTCAACAAAATGGAGCTTATGGTTGGCGAGACTATCTTCCGCGTTGGCGATAAGGTGATGCAAACAACAAACAACTATGGCCTTATTTGGAAAAAATCTAACGGCATAATTGAAGAAGAGGGCGAAGGCATATTTAATGGCGACATTGGCACCATCGAACTTATCGACTTTCAAACAAACGAAATGGTGGTCATGTTTGAAGATGGCAGACGTTGCCTTTACCCACGTACAGAAATAAATCAACTTTCACTTGCCTACGCAATTACAATACACAAAAGTCAGGGCTCTGAGTTTGACGTAGTGGTGATACCTATTATTGCGGGAACAAGCATGATTTTAACAAGAAACTTAATTTACACTGCCGTCACCCGTGCAAAGAAAATGGTTGTACTTGTCGGCGAGCAAAAAAACCTTAAGCGTATGGTGTCAAACAACTACACTGTACAGCGCTTTACTCTGCTTAAAAGTATGCTTACCACAGCAGATAAAAAAATAAAGTTGTTATACAGCTGATAAATATGCAGATACGAAAAAGCCTTTTAAAACTTAAAAATAAATTGTTAGATATTGTTTTTCCAGAAGGAATAACATGCATTTTTTGTGGTCGCGATGTGGTAGAAGGCAAAATTTGCCCAAGTTGTAAAAAACAAAACATATTCAACAACGGCAATCGATGTATACTTTGTGATGCGCCCATCAAGGATGGCAATATCGTTTGCGACCACTGCAAAACAAACAAGCCAAAATTCAATAATTGCAGTTGCCCATTTTTGTACAACGAACACACCCGCTCAAGCATACTAAAACTAAAGTCGGACAGCGCAAAATATTTAGTAAAACCATTTGTAAAACATATTTACAGTAGATTGCAGCAAGACAATGTCGAGTTTGACTTGATTGTACCCGTGCCATCACATCCAAAAACGGTTAAAAAGAGGGGCTACAATCCCGCTAGACTTCTTGCAGATGAATTAAGTCGCTTAAGCGGCAAGCCGGTTGCAGATGTTTTAATAAAAACAGTAGTCACAAAAAATCAAAAGTTGCTTGACTTTCAACAGCGCCAAACAAACCTTGAAAATTCTATTACAAATTCCAATCCTAAACTTGTAAAAGATAAGAACGTTTTGATTATTGACGACATCATTACAACGGGTGCAACAATCAACGCGTGCGCAAAACTTCTACATAAAGCAAGGAAAATACACGCCTGCGCAATTGCAAGACGCCACCTTTAACGACAAAAATAAAATAAATTTTACATTTTTTTGAAAATTTTTGAAAAAATGCTTGACTTATGCATTGCCATCTCATATAATTAGAGAGTATCAAAAAGCACTCCCTAATTTTTGATATATGGCCTCATGGTCAAGCGGTTAAGACACCGCCCTTTCACGGCGGAATCAGGGGTTCGATTCCCCTTGAGGCTACCATGCAAAAAGACACTCAAAATTGAGTGTCTTTTTTATTTATTAATAAACCCTGTCCCCTCTCTAATAACGATATTATATATTTGTTCCTTTGCGCTGGACTCCCAGCGTATTTTTATTATTAAAAGCGAGGTCTCTTTGTTTACTATAGGTTGAAATAATGCATATTTCACTTCTTCACCAACAATAAACTGGTCATATGACATCTCTTTGCCATCTATAATTGCTGTGGCTGACATATAATCATCAACATTTTGTGGCAAAGCAATTTTAAAACCAATTCGATTACCTTCTTCACGCCAGCCTTTAGCAATGTCTTCATCATAGTATTCAATAAATTCCCCTTTGTCGCCAAAATATGCCGTGTGCGAAATATGGTCATAAACAAAGGTGATGTTGCCACCTGTATGATATGCATCTTGCTCTATAAAGCTGTAAGCAACACTCTTTCCACCGCAGCCTGACAGCAAAAACATACAAGCAAATAAAAAACAAATAATAAACTTCTTCATGTTAGTTATTATTTACATTTTTTGTTGTTTTATCACGCTCAATTTTCATTTGAACCTTTAATACATGTGCCCGCTTTACTGAATAGTAAGAAAACGCCATAATTGCCAGCGACATAAAAATAATACAACCTAAAAACACAATCATTCCAAGCCCTTTTTGCACAGACAATGCTTGAACGGGCTGAGAAGAATCAAATTTAATAAAATCTAACAAAAACCCTATTATTAACAGCGCAATTGAATTTGCAAGGTTATAGGTAAAAGTAAAATATCCAGTATATGCACCAGCATTATTTTCTCCCGTTTTTACCATTTCTAGTGTAACAACGTCTGCATACATTGAAAACGGCAAACAGTACATCGCACCTGCGCCAATTCCACAAAACAGCATACATGGCAAGGCAATATAAAACATTGTGTGCGACGCAATAAAATCTTTAAACAAAAAGGTTACCGCAACGATAAATACGCCTAAAATGATTGTTGAAAGCGAAATAATAAGCGATTTTTTCTTATCTATACGCCTTGACAGATAAACCCACAAAGGTTGAGATGCAATTGCTCCGCCAAACATCGCTATAAGCACAACTGAAATCTGCGAGCTTGAAAAATGGTAACAATAAGTAAATAAATGCAGCCCCACACCCGTCAAAAAGGAGGATGCGATTGTTGCACATGAATACCCTATTATAACCGAGCGGAAATCTTTATTTTTAAGCACTTTAAAATAGCCGCCAAGCAGTTTTGAAAATTCAAATTTTTCTTTTCCATCACTGAATTTATAAATTTTGTTTCTTTTTACATACCTAAGGGTGCCAAAAATGGTAATCAAGCCCAGCCCTATCAGCAGCGCCGAGTTGATTGCAGCAATCTTGATGTATCCTTGCTGAGTGTGCACAGATTGAATTCCAATGGCAATTGATGGCATAAAAAAGTACATTAAAATATTTGGTAAAATCATTCCAATAATGTTAAAAAAAGTTTTAAATCCTTGAATTTTAGATTGATCATTATAGTCAGGCGCAAGGTCAATGGCAAGGGCTGAGTAAGGCGTGCCAAAGCATGTATTAGTACTTTCAATGGCAAGCATGCCCACAAGCAGCCAAATAAATTTCATCCACTCTGGCAACTGCATAGGCATCGACCAAATAAGCAAATTAATGGCAGAAATCATAAAAATTCCAAACAGCATAAAACCAAGGCGTTTGCCAAAAAACTTGTTTTTACAGTTGTCTGAAAGGTGTCCAATCAGAGGGTCGCTCACCCCATCCCAAAGCGAAGAAATTGCAATTGCAATGCCCACCAGCGAGCCCGAAATTCCCATAACTGCGGTGGCAAAAAACATGATAAAATTATTCAACGTTTGAGACATTGAACTGTATCCTAATCCGCCAATTGCATAGGTAAGTTTATTGTGGAATTTTAAAGTGTTTTTCACTAAAGTATAGATATTCACTTCCACTTTAAATTAGAATAAAAAACCGACCAAAATGGTCAGTTTAATTATTCCTCATCAAATTCTTGTTTTACCTCTTCTACAGGTTCTGGATATAATAATTTTTGAGCAAGTTCAAATCTGCTTTCTTTAAAAAGCACTAATGATGGCGTTACGCGTTCAATCACCCTCAAAATTTCTTGTGTTTCTTCCGCATCGCCTACAGGCACTGATAAGCATACACTCTCTTGAATTACCTTTTTGCCCGTCGCTACATCCTTATAAGTAACATTCTCGTGTGTAATTTTACCTTTAAAACCAGTCCCACAAACCATTTCATAAGGTGTTTTATCAAGTATAATTTCAATCATAGGTTTAGTTTTCTTAACGATATTTTCTACATCTATAGGCAATGATGCTGAAAACATATTGTCAATTGCTGTTGCAATTTTTTGTGCGTAATCCCTTGGGTGGTCATACGATTGACAGCCACTATCAATTTTATATTTTTTACTTTTTTTATGCAAAGTTCTGCTTAAGCGTCTTATATTGAAAAATGCATCTTTCTTTGTTGCAGACTTAGACAAAATTATGCCTGCATCTGAAAGCATATTATATTCATTATCATAAAAAGTTTCTGTGATTTTCTTTTTAGGTAATTTGCCAAAACGGTAGTATGGCATTGCTTTTTTAATTTTTTTAAATACGTCTTTAAACCTAGTAAAGCCGGCAATCACATAATGATAGTTGTCATTACTTTGAAAATCTGCTTTTTTTTCTGACATTATTCATCTCCTAACTATATATTACAAGTTTTTTATAAAAAAATCAAACGTTTAAAGGGCTTTTTATTTTTTAATTACACATTTGCTGGATAAATAAATCAACTTAAAAACAAATAAGGCCGCCGCAAGGCAACCTTATTTGACAATAACCAATTATTTGTTATTAATATTTTCTCTGAAGCTGTTTCCAAATTTAAATGTTGGAACTTTGCAAGCAGCAATTTTAACTTTTGCTTTTGTAAGAGGATTGATTCCTGTTCTTGCAGCTCTCTTCTTAACTTCGAAAGTACCGAATCCTGCGATTTGAATTTTTTCTCCTGCTTTAAGAGTTTCAGCAATTGTTGCTGCCATAGCTTCGAAAGCAATTCCTG
Organism: Clostridia bacterium; assembly: GCA_017466725.1. GTDB lineage: Bacteria > Bacillota > Clostridia > Christensenellales > UBA1242 > Caccovivens. The sequence continues at coordinate 39,109 of JAFTTP010000003.1, read as the reverse complement.
CATCCTTTTGTGTGAATTGTGCTTTTTCAGCAAATGCTTTGATAAATTGTTGTTTATTCATTAACAAATCTCCTTTTTTTGGTTATTTAACCTACTTTGATGATAACACTTTTTTTCCCTATTTCCAAACGATTTTATACATTAGCACCGAAAAATCTTAAAATTTCTTTCCAAATCACCCTAAAATAACCGCCTAAACGATTAAAAAAGTAAAAATCATTGCCTTTATAGTAAGAACCGTTTCGCACGATTTCCACCACTTTGCCCCGCACGCTCTCGTTTGAAATGGTACCTTTTTCTCTAGCGTCCGCACTGAAAAGTCGATTGTCCCCCATATAAAAGACCTCGTCTTCAGGCACTTTAAACATTTTTATTTCCAAATCAAATTTAGGCAAAGTTACTAGTTTTGCATCATAACCATTATTTGAAAAGGTTTGATAAAAAACTGGTTCATAAACGACTGTTGGAGTTTGAACGTCTTGTGGCAGTTGCAAGTCGGCTGCCCATGCCGTATGGTTGTTAACATAACCTTCTTCCAACACCTCTACAATCGAAGTGTTTTCTTTTACCCTAATAAACCGATATTCGCTTGCACCATCTTCAAGTTGTAATTTAACTATGCTTATATAATCACCACCAAATGCTAATGCGCGCTTAATAACTGTTTTATCCTTTGCTGCATTGTTAATAACAATGATGTCATTGTAGTCAACATTTTTTGTTTCTTCAATATACACGCCGTCTTGAAGCCATGCTTTTGTAGTTTCGCCGTCAGTAGTGATTGAGGTATAGACTGGCGATGGATTCAATGTAGACTGCATCGACCTTCCGCTGATTGTAATATAAGAATACTTTTGTTCAAATACATAGTTCACGCTAAAGAAAATCAAAAAGATTGCCGCCATCACAAAAAGTATGCGATAAAGAACTTTTGTCGCAACCTTTTCTTCTTGCTCTTTTTTAAAATACTCGGTAAATGGCAAATCTTTCACTTGCTGGTGTTATCTCCTTTGGCAAATATGCATCCGCAATAATTTTGCCTATATAAATTATATTTTTTAGAAAATTCTATACTTTTTTTATATCCGTCTTGTTTTTTGTAATTACCTTCTAAAAAGGCAACTCCAATTTTCTTCGCCACCGACAAACCAATTGCGTTTATAACTTCTGCATTTTTATGCGGACTGACTGTCAGTGTCGTACCAAACAAATCAAACCCCATCCATTGAGCCTTCGCGGCAGTTTTTTCAAGCCTTACTCTAAAACAAACGCTGCACCTTGCTCCACCTTCTGGCTCTTTTTCAAGCCCAACAACTCGCGATAAAAATTCGTGCGGATTGTAACCATCTTCAATAACTTCAACGCCAACCTCAGCACAAAAGCGTTTTTGTTCAGCAAGCCTATGCAAATATTCTTCTTCTGTATCTATATTTGGATTGTAATAATATATAGTTATATCATATTCTTTTCGTAAAACATCAATAACCTGAGTGCTGCAAGGCCCACAGCAACTATGTAAAAGCAATTTTTTCATTGTATTGACCTCAATATGTCACAAACTTGCTTAAATATCTTGTTTTTTACAATTAATGCCTTTTTGTCTTCGTCAAAATTTTCTATATTGAAAATAAAACACCCAAGACAATCACCACAATTAATAAAAATTTGAACTATATATATAGGGTTGCCCTTGACCCCTTTTAAAATATACAGTGGAAAGATGTATTCATCTACAGTTATTGAAAATTGCTTTGCCAAAATTAAACCGTCTTGCTTTTCGTTGTAAGAGTAAACAAGATTGTGATAATGTTCAAAAAATTCATCTGGATCTCTTTGTATTTGAAATAATGAAACCACTTTGTTATCCGGTGATATATAATTTTCGCAATTAATAAAGCCCTGCCCATTTGATAATTGATATTTATCAGTCGATACAACCCAATCATCAGGCAACACAAAAGACATATCGTTTAAATCTTCAATAATCCGTTTCATGCTCTCTCCTAGTGGTAAGTATGGCACGAAATAAGCGAAAAGTCAAGCGGCGAAGTTGGATTGTACAATTTTTTTAAAAATCATCAACTGATTTCCCACCTAAAGCCCTCTCAAATAACGTTTAATGCGTACATCATCATATCGTTGACATTGTCATTTACAAGGCTATACAATAAGATTTTACCGTCACGCTTGTATGAAACAATCCCCTGGTCTTTAAGTTGCTTAAGTTGATGAGAAATTGTTGTTTGATTTATACCCAGCACAGTAGACAAATCATTGACGCACATATCCATCATAGAGAGGCATGTCAAAATTTTAATTCGGGTAGAATCTGAAAAATTTTGAAAATAATCTGCAAGTTTCAATATCTCTCCATCATGGGGCATCACCGAAAGTATTTCTTTTCTGCTGCGCTCTGATAATAATAAAAATTTATTTTGCATTATTCCTCCTTCACATTTTTTATTTTTCCGTCATACATATTAATGCTATAACTCTATTAAAGCAAACCGCAAAAGAAAAAGAGAAATAGAATTTTTTACTATTTTGTCAAAAACAAAATAATTTTGTATTTTTTAAGGAGGTTTTATGAATACACAATTTATTTTATTTGCGCTTCTGCTTTCTGTTTTAACAAACTCTACAGACACAAACTTAAACACAAATACTAATTTCTTGTTGCTGTTATTATTGTCACTGAACGGGCAAAATAGCAACTCTTGCGGATGTGGATGCAATCAAAATACCTGCCCTGGCAATTTTACTACCAACACGTTTATTTAATAAAAATAAATAATTTTAATGATAAAAGGCTTAAAAATGGCAAAACAATACGCCTACAAGCCTTTTTTTATTATTTTTTTTAAAATATTTAAAAATCATTTTGAATTTATAAATTTTTATGTTAAGATAAAATTGTCAATTAAAAATAAAGGAGGAAATTTATGAAATCATTGCTCAATGCTGTCACATTCTCATGGAAAGCATATTTTGATGTTGTCTTTGGTGCCGGATCTGCAGCCGCAGAAGCTGCAGCAAAAGCGGTAAACATAATTGAAACATCACTTTGGATTATCATTGGCGTTGTTGGACTTGCTGCCGTAATCTATGCTGTTTACCTTGGTTTTAACCTTGCACGTGCATCTGAACAAGGAAAAAGAGATGAAGCAAGAAAACACTTAATCACAGTTGTAATCTCAATTGTTGTTACACTTGTTTTAGTAATCTTCTTCTTATACTTGCTCCCAGGAATTTTAGGCGCATTCAAAAGTGTTAAACTTTAATAGAAACTAACACTTGCTTGTTATAAAAAGTCACACGAAAAAAGTGTGATTTTTTATTTTATATAATTTTTATGTATCTTTTTATTTGCATAAAAATAAAAAATGTGTTAAAATTCAAATTAAGGAGAGAAATATGAACCTTTTAAATTATGTTTATTACAATCATTTAACTTTTTTAAATGAAACATATAAAGTTCTGCCTGATATTTTGTGGTGCATGCTTGGCCTCGTAGGCGGAGCAGGTGCTGTGTATGCAATCATTTTAGGAATCAATCTTGCTAAAGCAGAAAGTGACGATAAAAGAAAAACCGCATCTACAAGACTGCGCAATACCATCATAGGCGTCGCAACATTGATGATGCTGGTATTATTCATCAACCTGCTTTTGCCTGAAATATTAAAGGCTATTTGGCCTAACAGCGTATTTGCGGATGCCGCCGCGTATGAAGAATGGTTGACATCACAAGCAGGTTCTGGAAACGGTGGAAGGTAATACAACAAATGTCTGCCCTCATCTCACATAATTAATTAAATTTTCATATAAAACTTGTGTAAAGGAGAAATCTATGCACAAGTTTTTTTGTAGTTATAACAACTTTACTGAAAGATATGAGCTTACAAAATCGCAAGGTATATTTTCACCGCGCGTAAACATTCAAGCAGAAAATATATTATTAAATCAAATAAAGAAAAATATTCAGTCGTTATATGAATTAACTGTAACATTAAAAGAAAATGAAAAAGACGAACAAAAATTGATTACTTTAGACCAAACTGAACTGTTGATTTCAAACTTATATTATTCTCTATTTGCGTCACCGCTTGACATCAATGAAAATAAAAGAGCCTTAACCGGCACTGAACTTGCTGAGGCAATTAAATTGGTAGGCTTGCTTGAGCGAGATATCAACATACCAGAATATAACCGAATGGCACTAATTATCAAGAACAATTTAACAAGTTTATCGCTTAGCAGTTAATATTCGCCCAAAAGATGAGTAGCACAATATAAAACCTTTTCATAATATGTATTGGGCTGAAAAATGCCCCTTACAAGAGGTTTTTATGGCAACAATTTTAAATAATGGTTGCGGATGCAACCGAAATGGAAGAACTATCGTAATCAACACATCTGGAATCGGTCCAACCGGAGCGATTGGCCCGGCCGGTCCCGTAGGACCTATTGGCCCAACAGGAGCTACAGGTGCTACTGGAATTGGTATTACAGGCCCTACTGGAGCTACCGGCATTGCAGGTCCGACTGGTGCAACTGGGGCTACTGGCGCAACAGGTATTAGTATAACCGGAGCTACCGGCCCAACTGGCGCTACTGGTGCCACCGGTGTTACGGGCCCAACAGGTGCAACTGGTGCCACAGGCCCTACTGGCGCAACAGGTATCACTGGGGCTACTGGTGCAACTGGGGCCACAGGCGCTACTGGAGTTGCTGGCGAGGCTGGATTGTCTGCATATGGCGGACTTTATAATACTGCACCTCAGTCGCCAACACTAACAACCGCCGGCACATTTGTGCAACTTTCACTCAACACCCCACTACCCCTTCTTGATGTAACAACAGCTGGGAATGAGATTACCATTGCAACGGCTGGCGATTATGAAATAAATTATAATTTGGAAATTACCAGCACCGAAGAAAACACTTACAATGCGGTTGTTCGAGTAAATGATGTACCTATTACGGCAACTTCAACAATTGCACTTTCAAAAAGTACAAATACTAGCGGTACAGACTTTGGCACGCATCTAGGCACAAGCACAATTGTAACGCTTGCAGCTGGAGATGTGCTTGACCTTGCACTTACAACCACTACAGCGCCAACCGGCACAACAACAATTTTTGAAAATGGCAATTGCGTGCTTACAGTTAAACGTATTGACAGTTAATTGCGCAGCAAAGAAAATCATTAAGATTAAGTTCTTAATGATTTTTTTTATTGGCTAAAATCAACTAATCGTTTTACAAACAAACTTTATTATGTTAATATATTTGTAGGAGAAACAAATGAATAAACAAATTATAATGTTTGATTTTGATAATACTTTGGTAAGTTCTTTAAAATATTGGCATCGCGTTTTAGACAAAGAATTATTTAAAAAATATGGCAAAAAGGTGGATAAAAGGATGGCCACACTACGCGTTGGAACAACCAATCGCGAAATGGCTGAAATTTTCATCAAACTTGCTGATGTTGATGCATCGTACGAAGAAATCAGCAGCGGTTGGAACGATTTGATGGAACAATATTACACAACAAAAATCAAACCAATCAAATGCGCAAAAGAATATTTAACACATTTGAAAAATCAAGGTAAAACCTTAGTGCTGGCAACCGCCACCCAAGACGATTTGATACAAAAGGCGCTAGACCATTTTGACTTAAATGTTTTTGACTATATTTTAACTGAAAAAAACTTAGATGCTCCAAAATACAAAACTACTTTTTTTGAGCGTGCAGTCAAAAAATTAAACACTAATATAAGCAATATTATCTTTTTCGAGGACTCATTTGGTTCCATCAAAAGCGCAACTAGTTTAGGAATTGAATGCAATGCACTTATACACAAATATAACAAAAAAAATAAAAAAGAATTAGAAAAAATTTGCGCAAAAACATTAAAAAACTACAAAAAACTAGCAAAATAAGCATAATTTTAACAAATTATTTAAACAAAATCTAAATATTAAGTTTTAATCGCTAGTTAGGTTTTCTTTCCGAACATCATTGAAATATATTTTTACACAAAAAAATCCATCCATACTTTTATTGTTACGGATAGACGATGTCATGGCGGGGGGGTTAGGATTTTTATACGCACCCATTAAACTTTTTATAACATTTGTTTAATATTTCAACAAATTCAGTTGGAAGCTTTGCTAATGCTTTCTCTTTTAATTCTTTGCTTATTCCAAACATTGCCTCTGCCATACTTCCAACAATACAAGCATTTGTATCAGTATCACCACCAAAAGATATTGCCAATCGTATGCTTTCTTCAAAACTATTGGAGTTAAAAAATGAATATAAACACAAATCAATAGTATCGGAACAAGTATAGTTAAATTCTTTTATGTTTGGTTCTACTATTCTCAAATTTAATTTATTAATAATATCTTGTTTTGTCATACCTTTTCGTGCATAAAATATTATTAACGCAATTATTTGAGCTGCATATAAAGCATCTTTGGTATTGTGCGATGGTATAGTTGCTTGATGTGAATTTTTAATAACATCTTTTTCTGTATTAAAAAGATATCCAACGGGAGAAACTCTCATCATTGCTCCATTACCAGAACTTTGTCCTTGATAATTGCCCTTTGCCCATTCAGTAAAACCTGGTGAAAACATTGTTTTAAAATATGGTATATTTTGTGGAATTTTATTGCCATATTTTATTGCATATTCTTTTAATGTTGTCTCATAAGTTTTGTTATTTATAATTGCATCAGCTATTGCAACTGTTAAAATTGTATCATCACTAAAAAAAGAATTGTCCTCAATAATACTTTTAATTTTTACTTTACTATGTTGTGTAAACTGATCAAATTCATAAATTGAACCAGCAAGATCACCTATTATTGCTCCTAACATTTTTTCTCCTTTTTTTATTATATCATATTTGAAAGTAATTCCAAAACAATCTTGCAAAAAGAAAAATACGCAACCTTGATTATTTCTCATAGGGTGCGTATAATGGTTTTCTGGCGGAGATGGAGGGATTCGAACCCCCGTATCGGTTCCCCGACAAACGCATTTCGAGTGCGCCCCGTTATGACCACTTCGATACATCTCCATGTGTTTATTATATCAAATATTTCAAAAAAAGTAAATATAATTGCAAAATATTTATAATTAAAGACAAATTATTACAATTGGTTGAAAATCATTTGATTTTTTTATTTTTTATCACTATACTAAGTTATACAGCATACATTTAAAAGGGACTTAATTATGAAATATAAAAAGACTAAAGTAATTATCGATACAGACCCTGGTGTTGATGACACTGCCGGTCTTGTCTTTGCAATTTATGACAAAAGATTAGACATCAAACTTATTACAACCGTTGTGGGCAATGTAAAAATTGAAACATCAACTAGAAACATGCTGCACTTACTTGACAAATTACGTGTAGATATTCCTGTAGCACAAGGCGCAGAAAAAGCCATGACAAGAAACAGCAAAACAGCCGAACACGTGCATAAAAAAGAAGGTATGGGCGGATATGTGCCACCTAAAACCACTCAACATAAGGTTTTAAAGGAAGGTGCTGTTGAAGCAATGTATAAAGTACTTAAAGAAGGCGATGGCGACATTGAATTGCTTGTACTTGGGCCTCATACAAACATTGGAACTTTATTCACTAAACACCCAGACATTATAAATAAAATTCCAAGAATTGTCTTTATGGGCGGTTCGCCATTTGGTATTCCAGGATTTCCTGACCACATTTCATTTAATATTTCTTCAGACCCAGAGGCTTTTAAAATTGTGCTTGACAGTAAACTACCTCTTGTTATGGTGCCATCAAACATTGGCAGAAGAAAGGCACACTTGACAGAAGAATATGTTTATTTTATGAGAGACCAAAACCAAGTGGGTAAATTCTTATATGACATGTACAGCGAATATTGGGAAAGAGGTTTCCCTGACAAGCGCATTGCAACAAATGATACATGTGCTTATATGTATATTGTACACCCAGAGTTTTTCAAAACTAAGCAAGCAGACATTGCTGTAGATTGCGATAAAGAGCCTGGCAAAACTTTTGCACACTTCAATAAACACGGGCAAGTAACGGTAGTTGTTGACGCAAAACGCAAAAAGTTTTTAAAGACAAATACAAAAATGCTTAAAGACTTAGACAATATCAGATTTTAAAAAATAGCAACCTTTTAATTGGGTTGCTTTTTTGTATACAAATTTTTAAAATAATTTTCGTTGTGTTGCACTTTTGCGTCTTTTGGTCTATATTTTTGCGAAAGTTTGTGATATTTAAATGCATAGCAATTATCCCCTAATTTAAAATAGCAATAGCATAGTTGCAGTGCCGGCAAAAACGTTATACAATCTTTATTAACAAAACCGCCTTTTTCAGTTTCTGGCCTTGCAGACAGCGCCAGTTTAAACCAATAAATTGCACGATTAAAGTCTTGCATTTCAACATATACGTTGCCTATTTCATACAAGATTTCACCACGAGGAAGGTCATACACAAAAGACGCATATAGAGAGGAAAGCGCCATGTCATATTCTTTTTGCAAACAATAACATTTTGCAAGATTTAAGTGTGCCTCGATTTTATTTTCTACCCACCCCTTTTCATCCTCAAGAAACTTTTTAAATTCTTGGACGGCCTGCGCAATATATCCGTTAAAATATAATTCACGCGCAAAATAAAATTGATTTCGCGGCGAAAAATATTCACCTTTTAGTTTCATATCACGATATATATTTAAATTTCTTTCACTTGAATTTGTTTGTTTTTTATTGTGAAATATTTTTATATTTTCATTTCTAATAATTTTACCATGCGGCACAATTACTTCGTGAACCCGATCTTGCCAACAAAGCTGTGGCGATTTTTTTACAATCCTTTCACGATAATATTCAAAAATAGAATTAAATTGGTCATCATAACTGACAACATATTTGCACATTAAAACATCACAATTTTCACTATTATTTTTCCATTTAATAATTTCGTTTACATCATTTTCTAAAATAATATCATCGCCATCCAGCCACATTATATATTCATTTGTTGCTTTTGAAAAAGAATAATTTCTTGCTTTCGAAAAATCATCACACCATTTAAAATCAAATATTTTATTTGTATATTTTTTTGCAATTTCTTTTGTTTTATCTGTTGACCCAGTATCAACAATTATTATTTCATCGGCATATTTTTTAGAGTTTTTCAAACAATCATCAAGTGAGTTCTCTTCATTTTTAACAATTAAACATAGCGATAACTTTTTCATATTACATTTTATTCACATTCATTTTATTGTGTAACATTTATTTTGCCCATTCTTATTGCGTTAAAAAAATATTAATTTTAATTAAAATTATTAATTTTTTATTAAAAAACAAATAAAAAAATGAATATTTTTATATTTTTTATTATTTTTGCATAAATTTTGATAAATTTATAAATTGTGTATCTTTCGAAAAAACAATTTTATTGAAATTATTTTATTTGATGATTGTTTATAAGATTAAAAAATGATTTTATGTTTATATTAATTATATATAAATATTATATATAATTTTGTCAAAATATTTTGAAATTTGTAATCTTTATGTTAGAATAAAATTATTAAAAAGAGAGGTGCTATATGAAAAAAGCAAAAAGAATATTTAAAGGCTTATTAATTGCATTATCATTTTTTGGAATAATCGGCGGAAGCGTTGTTTCCACAAATATTCAAAATCAAGCAAACGAAATTTCGTCTGCTGATTTTGCGTCTTACGACAAGGTGCAAAATGACCTGCCAGATTATTTGACAGTAAACAAAAAACACGGCGCTGAAATTAGCAGCATCTTTCTTATAAATGCAAGCACACCTTCAATTGATTTGGACATTGCATGGCAAGGACAAGAAATTGAGTATGTAGGGACAGGCACAACTTATACAGGAAAAAAGAACCCTGCATATTTCACGCAAGCCGTTGCTGCAGGCGACAACCCAACTGAATATTATTATTTTAATTTCACTTCATCGCTCTCGTTATACAAGGATGTTTCAAACGTTCAATATGAAGAAGGTATGGTTGGCACAAACTTACTTGATGGTGCTAAATCTGAAATAGATAATTATACTGAAGTTGGCGAATTCCCTTCTAAAGATGAAGCGGGATTCTTCCCTGAAAAATTTAAAGCAACATTCTCGCTAAACACTTCCCTTTCAGACATCGATGTGACAGGCCGTACAATCACATTAAACGAAGAAGGGTTATATACAATTGTAATTCCAACACTTGTTTACTATACCGACAATGCTGGTGAAACATTTACACTTCTTGAAGAAAAAGAAATTTGCTGTACATTTATGATTTTCAACTCAACCACATATTTCAAATCTTCTGGCGTACAAAATGTAAATTTCTCAGACAACTTAGAGCATGCTAGTTTGATTTCATCTCAATCTTACTCTACATATCACTTTTACAACTATTCAGATGCAACCAATGTAAACGCATTACCAACATTAACTTATGACTATAGAAACTTTGAAATCAGTGTTAAACACACAGATGCTGATGACAATACATCATATTATTATATTGAATACCGCGACGGACAAATTGTAATTGTTGACAGTCAAGGCGATTTAATTACAAACAAAATTTCAATTGATGCAAGACTTTCAAATGGGGCTGCAAAAATTACATTCGTTGACATTGGTGGATATGACGTTAACTTTAATTACCTATATGTTTCACAAAATGACACGACCACAACAACTTATCAATTACCACTAGCCGAAAACATCACAGACGAGACATTGCAAAATAAGGCACAAAAAGTTTTCATATACGGATATCAAGCACTCCACTCAAACTACGACGTTAAAGATGAACAAACAAATCAACCAACTGAAAGCGAACTTAAATCTTTCGACTTTAACCTCAGCGCTTACACCGACACTGCAGATATTACAAGTTTGGTGAACAAGCACAATTCAATAACATCACCTCACACAAGCGCAACTACAGGATTTGATTTGACGGGTTCAACGGGTTTAAAAAATAAAATTGAGGCATACTTATCTACCAGCAATAATGACCGAAAGGAGCCAGTTAGCACAAATCAACCACCTGTAAAATTTATTACCAATGCAGCATTATCAGAAAACTCTTACTATTATCCTGTTACAGTTTCAGATGTTGATGAAGATGGAATAAAAGAATATACTCTTGGAACGGGAGTTAACTTTACAGGGTTCAACCAAAATATTGCAGGCACTTACGTATATATAATTCAATATCAATTTGGTGATTATCTTTCACAATCAGGCATCTCTCAAGCCGGTTTCTATCACTATCAAATTTTCTTCTTTACAATTACAAACACAACTCCAGTGGTGACAGTATACAGCGCCGACGAGTGCGAACGTACTGAGGCATATCCATTTACGTACAAAAACTTCAACGAACTGTATACAAGAGGATACACAAACAAAAGCGTATTTGTAATCAACGAAGCTGACACAAACGAATTTGACGCTGAAGTTGATATTAGAATTTCTGCTTACAACTACTTGACGGGAACTTACTTCTTTGAAGACCAGCCAATTAAAGATTTATCGTCGGTTGATGGCGACCTAATATATGAGGCGCGAGAATTTAAGTTTGATGGCGAGGACAATGCAGCAACAACAAAGCAAGGAATTTTAATTAAAAACACTGAAGAATATGCAAATGCTAAATTTACAATTACTATAAACTCATCTCTTACAGAGGTACCTACAGTTCAAACATTTACAATAGACACTTTTGGAATATCTAATGTACATGCAAACAACGTTAACCAAACAATATCAACAACATATACCATTTCTGATGAAGTTGGCGCGAATGCTACAACAAACAGACCAATAATTTTTGGATGGGATAAAAAAGCAAGCGGTGCCAAAACATATGGATACTTAAAATACATTCCACTTGCAGAAAAAAATGATGTTTACCCTTCAGACAAAAATGCACAATCAAATGTAATTTTTGACCTGCTTGATAGTTACAACATGTTGCCAGTATCTTACATGTTAAATTTTGATAAATCGTCAAGTTGGAGCGAATATAAAAATACAAACGACTTTACATCAAACATACCAGGAACCTATGTAAAATCAGACAGCGGGCTTTACATTTTGCAAGTATATGACCAAGCCGGAAACTACACCTTTGAAGTGTTTATGATTGACAAAACTGCACCTGTTTTTGTTAAAGCAACAGTAGGCGATACAGAAACATACGAGGTTATTACAAACAGTGCAATCATCTCAATACCTCAAGATCAAGCAGATATATTTATCCAATGGGGTAAATTTAAAGGTGTTTACATTGGCGAAACTTTACAACTTGCCGATTATAAAGGTTATGAATTAAGCGGAATAAAACAACTAAGCGATGCATCATTTGAAGATGCTTACAACACTTTCTTAAGCAACAAAACTAAAACTATTTCGGGTTTTTCGCGTCTTAGCACTTTAAATGGATATTATTTTGCTGCTGAAATCAACGATACTTTCTATGTTAAGCCTCAAAAACATTCAACTTACTCATCTCAATTAAGCACAGATTACAAATATCAAGTTTCTTTGTTTACAACTATCAACGGAAACAAAGAGGCAAATGATGGTAATTGTAAAATTATTTTAAGAGACTCAAGCAACAATTACAATTTCTCTGATCAATTCTATTCTTACCTAAACTACCCAAGCGCTTACCTTTCATTTAACGTTTCAAGCGACCTAGCACAATTTAACATTTATTATGATAATGGGGCTTTAGAAGACGAGCCAATTGAAGGTGAACAATATTCAAATGTTGCACCTATTTACAAAACTCCTACCGGAGAATTTACAACCGACTCAGATGACGGTAATGGCAACAACTACGACAACAGCGGTTATAGAAAGAAATTTAGTTATTTGCCTGCACTAAACACAACAAAACCTCTTTATGCAAGCTACATTCCTCTTACTTCTTCTGGTGCACAACTTGAAGAAGTGAAATTAAATTACTACCCTTATGAGGCAGCAACAGACACTACTACAACTCCAGGCACTTACTATCATTATTACACAATCGCAAAAGATGCTACAATAAGCCTTACACTATTTAAGTTTGATGTGCATACAGCATATACTGAAGATGAAAAACAACAATACCCTCTATCACTTGGTCAAACTGATGAGCCTCTTGCTGGTAAATATGTCTTTACAAGAACATATCGCACAACAATTGACGCCAACACCCTTGCAAAGGCATCCGACTTCTTTTCAAGACAATTCACTTTCTATGTTGACACAAATGGCATTATTTCACCTTTAACCGAAGTTAATGATGGTGGCAGCAATACTGCACTTGAAAACTTAATTGGTGGAGATATTGTTATCAACGCCCATAGTGGAGATGGCAATTCAAGCATTCATATTTCATTCCCAAGATATAATGAAAATGGATTAAATTCGGGTTCATTCTATACTCAAACTTCATATTCAACAAATCAACCTGATGAATATGCAAAAACAGTAACATTCAACTCAAACAAATTACCTCTTGCACTTTATATTCCAAAATATAAATATACAGTTGCAAGCATTTACAATGATGCTACAAATGATTTTAATCTAAAAATAAACAATTTACTATCTTTCTTTGGAAACGAACTTACAATTTCAAACACCGCACCTTATTCGGTAATGCATGATGGAATTGTTGTTGAAGAAGGACTTTCAGAAGATGCTTTACTTGAATATTTAAGCAATACATTAAGCATGAATGAATATGAACTTAGTGCTGAAATCACCTACTCAAACGACGGCGAAACAAAGTATTATTCAACAAAATCAATTCATGAAAACAACAGACTTCATTATGAAACTACAAACGACTATCTTACTTTCTACGAGCGTCCACAAGGCTTAACAGCTGAAGGCTATGGGAATGCAGTTGAAAATTTCACTAAACCTGGACTATACTACGTAACTATATACCAATGCGCAAACGACCCTCAATCTAACATGTATAAATGTTACAAACTCGCGTTTAGAATTACTGAAAATGCACCTAATTTTGATGTAAAAAATGAAGATGGCTATATTCTTGAACAAGCTGAAATAAACAATGAGGGCATTTTTGAAGGCGAAATGGAGATTTATTATACAAACTCTGACAGCCTTACAATTGAATGGTCAGACCCTAAAAACATTTACATGGCAAAAGTAGATAGAGCCAAAATAGAAATTAAAGATGGTTACACAAATGATATCAGTTATGCAATCGACATTCTTCCTGAAAAATCTTACAAAATAGAATTAACTGACCTTATTGAAGATTATTATCAAACAGGATTTATTACCATTTCCTTCCAATTTGAAGGACATAGCGATGAGTATTATTCTAAAACTGTTAAGAAAATTCACTTTGATATACATGCATTTGAAGACAATCTTAACAAAATGATGGAAAACGTTGCAACATCCACAAACGACACATTCTCTGTTGAGATGCAAAAGAAAAGCATGAGAGTTTATACCGACTATACTGGTGCAAGTTTTGACCCTACCGTCTCAAGTACGGAAGCAAGCTACATTACAAGTGTAGATAATGGCGTTTTCAAATATTACGCATTTACTATTAGCAGCGAATTCTTTACACAAATGCGCACTGATTTGATTGAAGGCAAATACTCTTTAAGCCAAGTAAATGAAGTATATTACAGAGAAATTGTATATGATACATATATTCAATCAAGCAAATCTGACTACTTAAACAGTTTCAGCCGCCTGTCAATTTCAAATGATATGACTGAGGGAAATTGTTATGAAATTATTGAAACCGACTGGGCAGGAAACCGCACTACATACATAGTTTATATTACAGACACAGCGCAAACAACTGCAATTAAATATACTGCAGGCGGACAAGACAAAGAAGTTGAACAAGCAAATCTTCAATCAGCATACAATATTTATGCCACACCAGAATTTGCAATCGATGAATTATCTTACAATCAAGACCCTTGGCTGTACTTTACATTCACTCGCAACAACAAGGGCGCAAGAACAACTTCTACTTATTTTAAATCACCTTTCTTAACAGATGGTCAAGTTTATAAAATCACTTATTCAAATGGACTTGCATCATACTCACAAGAAAAACTTGCGGAAGTGACCAATGTAACCGAATCGTCTCAAAATAAACATACCCTTGCAATTGCAGATCAAATATTGGGCGAAACAAAAACTTGTTATATAACAGTATTAGACTCTGCATTGATTATGTCAAAAGACAATATCAATACAGAAGATGATAAAGCAAAAATTCTGATTAACGTACCTACTTTAGAACAAGTTGAAAGTACAACAAAAGGCTATGTTTTCCCTCAAAACATCAAGATTTCAGTGTTTGATTCAGGCTGGATTGAGCTTACAGAAATCAATCAAACAACTTATGGCGTATGGGAGCCACTTTCAAAAATTGTAGAAGTTTACAACACTTCTTCAGCAAATGCATTAGGCATTTCAGTGACTGCTGGCAGCAATAAAAAAGTTAAGTTTGTTGTAACAGACAACTTTGGCAAAGAGCAAACTATTATCATCCTTACAGGACAAGCACCAGAATATACAGTTACTGGCGAATACTATACTGTTGAAGATGCAGATTATACAACTTATGTTTCATCAAAAACACTTACATACACATATAACACATCTGTTTATGGCGCAAATGTAGGCAACGCGGAAGGAATAAACGTAACTAAGAATTCTACAGATGGTAAAGTTACCCTTCAATCAAGTGGAAGTGTTTACTTTGATGGTTATGTCAAAATAGAACTTTACGATGCAACTGATGCCAATAAAGAAATTTTAAAAACTATTTATCTAAGAATTTGCAACCGTTTACCTAATGTAAATAAAACCGAAACAAGTGTCGAAAATGCAATCAACGATTCAAAGTATGGAATTATATTCTTAAATAAAAATCGTGAAAACATCGGACAAACACCAGATGGCATAAAATCTGATATGGAACCAAATCCAAAAATAATGCAATTTACAAAAGATGGACAAACATTTAGAGGCCCAGTAAACGTTGTAACAACATTCTCAAGATATGTTACTGTAATGTTACCTAACGGACTATATCACTCAAACAGTGATACAGAAATCTACAAAAAAGCCTTAACTTACAGCGTATATCTTTCTAGAGATGGTGGATTGACCTGGGAAAATATTGACGGGTTTAAAGATGACAACTCACCTGTTTCTTACAAGATTTCTGGAGTTGGATTATACCATATTTTAATCAAGTATAACGATGAACAAGTTTTAACAAACTCTTTTAAACTTTTTGAACTTGAAATATGCGACTCGAACTCTGCTTACTATCAAATTAAAGTTGATGGACATGTTCAGACTAAATCGAGCAATCATTATGTAAATGCCAACGGTAAAGAGTACGAATTAACTTATATCGTAGCACTTGATTACGCTGATTCTAAAAATAGATTGTCAATAATTCGCAACGAAGAACTTGATGTTAAGGTAACGCTAGCAAATACAATAAGAAAAGGAACTATTGTTACCGAAATTTACAGTTATGAATGCGATGAGGCAAAGGGCGAATTTGCAATTGTATACATCCCTATTTCAAACGATATTGCAAGCAGCATCAATTATGAACTTGCATCTGGACAATCAGTATCTCTTAAAGATGGAAACAATGCATTTGTTGCAGCCGACAAAAACACTGCGGGCAAGTTTAACAAACTTAAAGTTTCATTCTCATCTTACTATGGTATTGAAATCAATAAAATACAACCTAGGGTATATAAACTTATAAACGACACCCCAGTAGCACTTGACCTTACCGTATATGCGGCAGACGATAATTTGTCTTATGTTTATCTTGAAATGGCAGGAACATATTATTTACAAATTCTCGACAGCTGCAGTCAAGCAAACAGCCAGACATTTAGCGGCGCTACACTCAACGGACACGAATACGTTGAAATTGTATTCTTACCAACTGTAGCATTTGAAGTGATTTCTAAAAATGCTGATGGCGAAGAAGTTGTTACAGCACCAATCCAAAAGGCCGTTTATAACAGCGAAGTAAAACTTAGATTGCCTAGAGCATCTTATTACTACCTCGCATCTGAGCCTCCAACAATTGTGGCTACAAAAAATGGTGAAGCTCTTGAAATGACATCTGAAAACAATGTTTATACATTTACTGAACCTGGGTACTATAAAGTACATTTCATCGCTAAATCAAATACAAATGTACAACTTAGAGAAGAAGTTTATAGTTTCTCAATTGTAAACAAAAATGAATCACGCTATGCATTTGAATTTTCTGAACACGGCAACTACTATATTGAAAGCATCTATAAAAACGGCAAGGACGTAACAGAGGATTTAATTAAGTATGGCAACTTCAAAACTATTACAGTTAAAAACAAAGTATACCTATCTTCAATCAATCTTAATCACCTTGATGAGAAAACTGGCGACGGCAAATATAGCATTACAGTAAACATTAACAATCCAGATTACGCCGCAGTTGTTGGAGATTCGTTTACATTCTCATTATGGATTAATCTTGCAAAGCCTCCTATTAATGTTTCTATTAGTGAAGGCGCATCAACAACAAAAACTATTGTGATAAGTTTCAACACAACAAACTTATACAATGCTGTTGGAGATTGCTACATCCAAATTGGTCGTCTAAGAAAAGACTATACTGCTGAAAACATTGACTCATATAACGGAACAGACAGCATTTCAATTTCATCATCTGGAACGTATTATATTCAAGTTTACACGCAAAGTGGTCACCTGCTATATTCGTATAAAGTAACCAAAACAGCACCTTTAAATACTTTTGCAATTCTTGCAATTGTACTTGGAGCGATTGCTGCTGCAGTACTTATTTTCATTACGGTAAAACTTAGAAAACGACAAAAAGTAAAATAATCATTTAAGTAAAATTTGCTTGATGATTAAATAAAAATGACTGTATCAACAGATACAGTCATTTTTTATTAAAAAATATAAATAAAAAAACCTTCCGTTTGGAAGGTTTTTTAAGCATTACATAACAACGTTGATTTTAATTCCACGGCCCATAGTTGAAGCAATAGAAATGTTTTTCAAATATTGTCCTTTTGCAGCTGCTGGTTTTGCTTTTACAAGCGCTTCAATAACTGTATTGAAGTTGTCAACCAATTTATCTTTACCAAAGCTTACTTTTCCAATGATTACGTGTACATTGTTTGTTTTGTCAAGTCTATATTCAACTTTACCTGCTTTAGCGTCAGAAATTGCCTTAGCAACATCCATAGTAACTGTTCCGCTCTTTGGGTTTGGCATAAGGCCTTTAGGTCCAAGAACTCTAGCAACGCGTCCAACAACGCCCATCATATCTGGAGTTGTGATACAAACGTCAAAATCAAGCCATCCGCCTTGGATTTTAGCAACCATTTCTTCCGCGCCAACATAGTCAGCACCTGCTTTAACTGCATCATCAGCTTTGTCGCCTTTTGCAATTACAAGCACTTTAAGGCTTTTACCAGTTCCGTGAGGAAGTACGCATACGCCTCTAACTTGTTGATCTGCACTTCTTCCGTCAACACCAAGTCTAACGTGAAGTTCTACAGTTTCATCAAATTTTGCTTTTGGAAGTGAAAGAAGTGTTTCAATTCCTGTTTCAACATCATAAGCTTTTTGAGTGATAAGTTCAGATGCTTGAGTTAATCTTTTTGCAACTTTTTTCATCTTTATCCTCCTTAGTCTTCTACAACTGTTACGCCCATTGAACGAGCAGCACCAGCAATCATAGACATTGCAGATTCAATTGATGTGCAGTTAAGGTCTGGCATCTTTTCTTGTGCAATTTGTCTAACTTGTGACATTGTAATTTTTCCGACTTTTGTTTTGTTTGGTACTGCAGAACCCTTTTCAAGTCCAAGTGCTTTCTTAATAAGAACAGCAGCTGGTGGAGTTTTGAGTACAAATGTGAAGCTTCTATCTGCATAGATAGTTACAACAACAGGGATGATAAGTCCAGCTTGAGCAGCAGTCTTATCGTTGAATTCTTTGGTAAACATTCCAAGGTTGATTCCATGAGGTCCTAAAATTGAACCTACTGGAGGTGCTGGAGTTGCTTTACCTGCTGGAAGTTGTAATTTTACAACCGCAGCGATTTTCTTTTCTGCCATTTTATCCTCCTTATAGTGGTACAACGAGCGAACGGCAGTTCCACTCTCCCACAGTTTAAAACGAAATGGTTTCCATCTCGAGTGTATAATAAGCATTTTACCTTACGGTATAATGCGATATACCAAATTAGTTGTTAATTTTTCTGATTTGAGTAAGTTCTACTTCCACAGCAGTATCTCTGCCAAACATCTCAACATTTACAGATGCTGTGCCGCTTTCACTGTCAACAGCAGTCACTTTTCCAATCATGCCAGTAAGTGCACCGTCAACAATTTCAATATTGTCGCCAGCCACTACATCCACTTCAACCTTAATCTTTTCAAGTTTAAGTTTCATCACTTCCTCTTGCGTAAGTGCAAGTGGGCGTCCCATTGGGCCTACAAATCCTGTAATTCCGCGTGTGTGGATGATGTTGTGCCAAATATCATCAGCATACTTAATTTTTGCCAAGATATAGCATGGCATAGACTTTCTTTGAACAAGTTTCTTCTTTCCATTTTTTTCTTCTACAACATCTTCCATTGGAATTATGATGTCAAAGATTCTGTCTTGAAGATTAAACTTTTCAATAACAGTTTCAAGGTTTTCCTTTGCAACATTTTCATAACCAGAAAATGTATGAAGAGCGTACCACTTTGCTTCAAGCGAATCCACAAACTCTTGATAAGATTGTTCATCTTCGCTTACAACAGTTGCCTCTTCAACGACTTCTTCGTTTTGGATTTCATTTAAAGTATCTTTTTCTTCCATAAAACCCCCTATTAACGCAGTAAACCGACTAAAGCGCCCAAGCCCATGTCAATTCCAAATAACAATACTGCAAAAACAAGAACAACTACAAGAACTACGCCTGTTTTTTTGCAAACTTCACCAAAAGTTGGCCATGTGACTTTTTTAATTTCAGAGATGGTTTCTTTTGCCTTTCTCTTTAATTTGCCCTTTTCTTTTGGCTTTTTCTTATTTTTGTCCACTTTCTTTTTGTCTTTTTGTTTTTTGTCTGCCACAACTTTTGCTGGTTGAGCAGAAGCTTGTTCAACTTCTACAGTTTGAGCAGTTTCAACCTCTGCCGTCAAATTTGTCTTTTTTTCTGACTTCATTTTTTTAGACATAGTTTCCCCCGATTATTTGGTTTCTTTATGAACTGTTCTCTTTCCACAACGTGAGCAGAATTTTGTAATTTCAATTCTTTCTGGATTTGCTGCTGTGTTTTTGCTTGATGCATAGTTTCTTTCTTGACATTCTGTGCAAGCAAGAATAATATTTTTACGTTTTGGTAATGCCATTTTCTTTTTCTCCTAACAAAAAACTAACACCTCCTGACGAAGTGCTAGCATTATATTATCACATATTCTTTTGTTTGTCAACAATTTGGACCGAAATTTTTTAATATATTTTTAATTATATATTACATAATGTCTTTTTTTGTAATATCTGTACTGATAAGCATTACAATGTCATTTTGTTTTGCCGATTTTCTTACTTTATCAAAATCTGTTGGCATATTAAAATCGAAGTCATATTTCATTACGGCAACAAAGTAAGCTTTTAAAAGTTCTTTCGCATACAAAAAAGCTTCCTCCACAAACTGACCATCTGTTGTAATTTCAAGGTCTGGGAAGAGGACTTTATAGCTGTTGTCTTCGTCTTTAATGAAAATTGCTGGGTAGACAAAACTTTTCATAAAATGCTCCTTGTTTGAATTTTAGCACAACAAAATATTTTTTCAAAACAAAAAGAGGCATTTTTTGCAAATTTGCCTCTTTTTCTTATTTTTTATTGAGCGTTGTCTTTTGCCCAGCGGCAATTTTTATATTTTTTGCCACTTCCGCATGGACAAAGATCGTTTCTACCAGTTTTTGGACTGTCATTCACAACAGTCTTTTGAACTTGCAGTTTACCCTTCGCCTTAGCAGCACGCTCTTCAGGCGTAAGCTCTTTGCCTACAAAATTTACAGTATATGGTGCTGGTTGAGGTGGTGGAGGATCTTGTTTGATTTGCATGTTAAGCAAAATTTTACAAGTGTTTTCTCTGATTTTTTCAACCATGTTATCAAACATCTCAAAGCCCTCTTTCTTATATGCAAGTACAGGGTCTTGTTGCCCATATTGACGAGAGATGATTTCATCTTTCATAATTTGCATATCTTCAATTTGGCTTATCCAGTGCATATCAACCATTCTAAGCAAAATGTTTCTTTCAACATCTTCAAATTTCACGCCAATCTCTGCAACTTCTTTCTCTTTTTGAGCGTATCTCTTCATAACGTCTTCCAAAACTTTATCAATCACGTCTTGACAGTCGCATCCTTCAACAAATTCTTCGGTAATCATGTTGCAATCTTTTGGAATAATGCCTTTTTCAAGTTCTTTTTGAAGTGCATCCAAATCCCATTCATAGTAAGGTTTGTCATCACTGATAACCTTTCTTACTGCCTTTTCAATAACTTCTGGATACATATCCATAATCTTATCATGAACAGGTTCGCCATCAAGCACACTGTTTCTTTCAGCGTAAATGATTTCTCTTTGTTTGCTCATAACGTCGTCAAATTGAAGTACACTTTTTCTTTGGCCAAAGTTCATAATTTCAATTTTTCTTTGAGACGCCTCAATTTGTTTTGCAATCATTTTTACTTGAAGTGGTGTTGAGTCATCAATCTTAAAGAAAGAGAACAAACTTCTAAGCCTATCAGTTGCAAAACGTTTGAAAAGGTCATCATCAAGAGAAAGGTAGAATACGCTTGAACCTGGGTCTCCTTGACGGCCAGCACGTCCACGCAACTGGTTGTCAATACGGCGAGATTCATGTCTTTCAGTACCAATAATATGAAGTCCGCCTAGTGCGATTACCTCTTCTTTCTCTTTGTCAGTCACTTCTTTATGTTTTTTATAGAGTTTTGAGTAAACTTCTCTGGCGTTGTTTAATTTTTCATCGTCCACATAGTTAAATGCTGTTGCATAAGAGATTTCTTCTTCGCTAAAACCTTCATCACGCATCTCTTTTGTAGCCATAAATTCAGCATTTCCACCAAGCAAAATATCGGTACCACGACCAGCCATATTTGTTGCAATTGTTACAGCGCCCTTACGTCCTGCTTGAGCCACAATTTCGCTTTCTTTTTCATTGTTTTTTGCGTTGAGTACTTGGTGTTTAATCCCTGCATTTTTAAGGTGTTTAGAGATCATTTCACTCTTATCAATATTGATTGTACCAACAAGTACAGGCCTGCCAATTTCTTGGCATTCTTTAATATCTTCAATAATGGCTGGAATCTTGCCATTTTCTGTCACATACATGATGTCAGGATAGTCAATTCTTTGTCTTGTTCTGTTTGGTGGAATTTCAACAACGTCAAGACTATAAATTGAACGGAATTCGCTTTCTTCTGTCTTTGCAGTACCAGTCATACCAGAAAGTTTTGAATATAAACGGAAGAAATTTTGGAATGTAACTGTTGCAAGTGTTTGATTTTCATCTTTAATTTCAACGCCTTCTTTAGCTTCAATAGCTTGGTGAAGGCCTGAAGAAAATCTTCTTCCCTTTGAAAGACGCCCAGTAAATTCGTCAACGATTATTACTTCGCCATCTTTAACAATATAGTTTTCATCTCTTTTCATGATGAAGTTTGCACGAAGTGCGTTGTTTATGTTGTGGTTTAGTTCAAGATATTTAATATCTGAAAGGTTGTCAATATTGAAATATGCTTCTGCTTTCGAAACGCCTTGTTCGCTTAAAATAATTTGCTTTGTTTTAATGTCAATTTCAACATCTTCTTCTTTGTTTAAAGTTTTAACAAATTGTTGTGCAACAATATATCCTTCTGACGACTTGTTACCTTTTCCACTGATGATAAGTGGGGTTCTCGCTTCGTCAATAAGAATCGAGTCAACTTCGTCGACAATTGCAAATTTGAGTCCTCTTTGCACCCTATCTTTACGGCTTCTAGCCATGTTATCACGAAGATAATCAAACCCTAATTCATTGTTTGTACAATAGGTGATGTCGCAAAGGTATGCGCTGCGTTTTTGTTCATCATTTTGTTCGTTTAAAATAACGCCCACAGTCAAACCTAAAAATTTGTAAACCTTACCCATCCATTCAGCGTCACGCTTTGCCAGATATTCATTGACAGTAACAATATGCACCCCCTCGCCAGTCAATGCATTTAAGTATGCAGGCAATGTTTCAACCAAAGTTTTACCTTCACCAGTTGCCATTTCTGCAATTCTGCCTTGATGCAATGCAATTCCACCTAAAATTTGAACGTAATAGTGGCGCATATTAAGCACTCTTGTTGACGCTTCTCTAACAACCGCAAACGCCTCTGGCAACAAATCGTTAAGCGTTGCCCCAGCCTTTAATCTATCTTTAAATTCATCTGTACAAGCGCGAAGTTGCTCGTTTGAAAAATCCTTATACTTATCTTCAAGCGCAATTACTTGATCGGCAATTTTCTTAAGTTTTTTTACTTGCGCCTTATTTTGATTCCCAAAAAGTCCCATGTTTCTCTCCTTAAAAGTCGTTTTCTTCTATATTGTAGCAGTTTTTTTGAAAAAGTCAAATAAAATTATCTTTTCATAAAAACAATATTGAAAAATCACCACCATTTCAACATTTTTCGCGCGTAATATACCCTCTTTGCAAAAAAGAATAAGTTTGATCGATTTTTTCCCTCTCACACTTGACAATTATAGTTTAATAATGCTATTATATATTTGTATTAAATATTAAAGGAGATGCAAATCATGGCTAATATCCCTACAGTGTATAATAAAATAAAAACAGGAGATTCAATAATTACTCAACCTTTATATTTGGTTGATGATCCATCTGCCTTTTTAAGTTTTTCAACCGAAGGCCAACAAATTTTTTCAATCACAAAAAACAATAACGGCAAATTTGTACTTACATTTACCGAAGAAGGTAAAAAACGTTTAAATTTGCCTCATGATATACAAATTGAACTTACCGACAAAAGCGCAACAATGTTGCCAAGACAAACTCAAGGAGCAAATAAAACTATTGGTCAAGAAATGGAATTGACTGTTTCTTTTGGCGGCAAGCAAGGCACCCTGAAGGCAAATGCTCTTGGAGTAAGACTTGAACTTGGAACTGGACAAACCAAAGACGTTTACAGCACAAAGGTAGAACAGGGACTTTCAATTGAAATGACTAAAGAGGCTGTTGATATGATTTTGGGAGACACCACAACCGGCGAATTGTTTGCCAAAACGCCAAAGTCGTATGGAAAGAATTTCCCATTACCAATATTCAAATTATTGGTAGCCCAATTTAAAACTTTAAATCAAAAAACAGGTTCTGTTAAAGCTGGCAACTTCGAACTTCAAGCCTACCCTTCTTCAAGCAGCAAGCCTCATTATATTATGCTTGACCATAGTACAGATCCTTCTGTACCATACATTCTTCAGGGAGTAAACTTTCATAGAATTCAATCATTTGTGGCGCTGAAAGACGATAAACATGGAAATTGTATTGCATTAAACGTTGAGGGCATCAGCGGAAGTATACGTTTTGCTTTAGCAGACAATAGCCTATCATATGGTTTCTTAAGATATTTAGAGAGAAACTCAAATGTAACGAATGATATAGCGCCAAACGCTATAGATGTCACTATAGGTACTGAAATATACAAATTAGAACCTAAAGATTCATCTCAGTTAAAGATCAACAATCCCGATTATGCTGGATATGAAGATTCAGTTGCAGAACGAAGTCCAGAAAGAGAGTCTCTTACTGATGTGCTTTTATATATAAATCATGGCAACACTGTAAGAGCTCAAGAAATTATTAAAACAATTCATGAGGAAAGCGCAGAGCTTGCAACATATCTTACTAAAATAATTGATGGTACCGCACAAATTGGCGAACAATTACGTTTTGCCGAGCATAACAACACCATACGATGGGATAGACTTATGTCGGTTACCACTGAAGGTTTCTCTCAAATTGACGAAAAAATAGCAAGAGGCGATTTGTCTACGCTTATGGGAGATACCAGTGATAAAGGAGTTCAAGTCGGCAAGGAGGAAAAATTATCCGATGTAGTCGCTATTGCTGACACTATATTTAGACGCTGGGCTTTACAACAAGCCGCAAGCAAACCAGCAATTGGTGACTTGGTTCAAATTCAAATGTGCGCAAAACACATTGAAAGTTTAGTAAACGCATATCAAAATCATGCCGATTATGGCGACATCGCATATGAACAAATTCCTGACGAAATCGATAAGGGATTAGAACTTATACCAAATATAGAACAGCGCCTTGCAGGCAAATTAAACGAACCATCACACGCCACTCTTCAATATTTTGTACACGCTTATGCAGGCTCCATTCAATCGCATACGCAAGAAATTCTTGCCGAACACCATAAGCGCAAAGAACGTGAAAGCACATTTGACAGCAACCCTATTATTCAACTTATAAACAACATGCGAGAAGATATTCATTTGTATTTCGATGATTCACTTGCAGACGAAATCAAAGTAAGAATGACCTCGCTTGACAATACACTTCAAGAGATGAAATCTGACTTATACGCTTTGATAGTTGAAGAAAGCGACATCGATGCCCGTGTAACAAGGCTTAACAGCAATCTTAAGACGGTTAATAAGCTCATTGGAGAATTAGACAAGGGAACGGAAGCCGATAAATCTTTTGTAAACAAGTTAAAGGCAAACCTAACAGGGCTCAACGAACAATTAAGAGCATTCCTTAAAACATACGAAAAGCAAAAAGACACAGAAGAGCCTTCACCTGACAAAGAGGAAGACGAAAGCTCTGACGAAGACGAAAAAACGGACGAAAAGACAGAGCCTGAGGAAATAAGCTATAAAAATCAAATTGAAAACTGGACAAAGGTTACATTCCCAATGGGTGCTGCGCTTGCCTTTTTAGGATGTCTTATCCCAGGTATAGGACCTTTGATTGTTGGTCTTGGTCTGGCGGTTGCAGGTACGTCTATCATTCTTAATGCAACTGCAGACAAATTTAAATATAAACAAGCGTTTGGAGAGGCTGAGCAAATACTAACTCAAGCAGAACAAGAAGCGCTTGAAGACGCTGTTGAACTTGGAAAATTTTTAGAAAACGAGCAATCACTTGACCTTAGTCAAGAAAAAGTAGCTGAACTTTCTGCTAAACTTGGGCTTGCAATGCAAGATGAGGCATTCAGCGACTTTACAAAAGCATATGACCAATTTGGTGTTGGATTTAATGCAGATCCTCACAGAGAAGGCGACCCTACCCGCGCAGAAAAATTGCTTGGACTTGATGGACACAACATAAGAGAATCAATGCAAAAAGGGTTGGAGGCCATTGAACATGCCCCTGCTGAAGAGCGCAGTGCAAGAGTTGAAGAGTTTATTAGAAGTCACTTTAGACCAGATATTACACGTGAAGATAAAACAAAACTTCAAACTTTACTTGAACAATCAAGCAACTTTAACGATTTCTATTTGGCGTTGAGAGACTTAAACGCTGTTGAAAATGGCCACATTCAATTATTAACAGAACAAAAAGTTGCGCTTGGCAGCATGAGAGATACACAAATTGAATCAGTCATTTCTCACCCACAACTTGATGGAAAACGAAAAGAGTTTATTGAAAGATATGGCTCAACGATTTATAGGCATTTTGCCCTTGATGAGCACGCAAGTCAAGATAAACTCAATTCAATTTTTGCTGGACTATCTGAAGAAGAAAAAGCAGACTGTCTTGCACAACTTCAAGAAATTGGCGCAACAATGGTTGGTCAAATGGATGGCGTTGAAACAATAGCTGGAGAAACAAGGGAAAAGCAAGAAGGAATTACGTCTAACACAGGATTAACAACGGCTTACATTCAATCAGTTGTAGACCTGCATGACATGGTGCCTGCAACATCTTTCGGCGAACTTGGTACACAGTTTAAAAATTACCTTTTCTTGCAAACAACTAGATTAAACAACCAAACAATTACTGAAGTACAAAATTTGTTAGACTCAATCAATAGTGACGACTTCAGACTCTTGCCTGCACTTTCAGAATGCGATTTCTCATCAATCACATCAACATATCAGACGTTCTATGACGAAGCCAGCAAGCGAAATCTTGATACGCACAGTCTATTTGAACAGCTTGCTCAACTTTATACCACAAACCTTGATGTTGAACCTGTTTCACTTACTAACGATACAATATCTCAACAAGAATCAGCATATAATTCGTTATATCATTTTACAGTAGGCACACGAAATCCTGCTATTACAAGACATTTTACTGATCCTAGACGAGATTTGCTTAAAGCACCTAATGTAATTAGTGCAGAATTATTTAATGTTTTCAAATCTCAGATTGGAGATATAGAGCAAAGTACACGGGCTAGACTATTGGCTGAAATACAACCACAATTTAATCAAATTGTGGCATCGCGAGAAGGTAGAGCTTTCGGTGGTTATACCGATGAATTTGCGTCATTTGACCATAATACACCTAAAGTAACTCAACCAAAGAGAAATGTTCGAGGTCGTCCAAAGAAAGTTGAAGTGCACTCTGCATTGGAAGATTTCTTAATTTATCAAGCATTTATCGCAGAACACTTAGATGGTTTGGAAGATTCAGGACTTACAGAGGAAGCGCTTGCAGAATATCAAGCTCATTGGCAACCAGCCCAACAAATGTTAGAGGTGATAAAAAACGGAACCTTAGCCTCATATCATTTAGCTAAAGCAGAAAATGCAGCTTTAGGAATATCAGCAGATGTCGATTTAGAAGAGGAAATTGACACATCAGTAACCACATTCACAGATTCATTGCAGGTGTACCAAGCAGTTGAATCAATTATTGAGCGTTTCCCTGTTGATGATAGAGAAGGAATACGAAAAGACATTGACAAACTTGTACGAGAAGCTGATACTGAAGAAAAAAGAGCAAACATTAATGCAGAAATTATAAAAGTACTCACAGAAAGATATGGCGCTACAACAATTGAAACTGGCGCACCAACAGCACAAGAAGTTTATGCAAACATATTTGCAGAGAAGAACCTCCCAACCCTATTAGAACATTTGCCTGATGGTTTAACCGATGATCAAAGAAGAGAATTTACAGAAGCAATCACAGCAGTGTTCAAAGAAACTGGAAGTGATAAACTGGAACGCATTAGAGAAGTATTACACAGCTTAGACATCGTTGATGAAAAACCTATTGTAATCGGAGATACCTATCCTTTAGCACATGCAAGTTTACCACTGGAAATTAAAGGTTTTACAACTTCTCTCGTATCAGAATGGATTAAACTTGCTGGGGCATCTGAAATTACAGAAATTACAGACGTAATCAAACAACGAGATGAATTTGAGCTTTCTACCGTTGCTGGAAACCTTGGGGTAACTTATTCACATCAATTATACAATGAGGCGTTAGGTGGCGAACGACAAGACGCTGTAAGTTCTGCAGCTCTAAGTCCTGGAGAGATAGAAGATGAAGCTAGACGCGAAGCGCATATAACTTCTTTAACAGAAACAGAACAACGTTTTGCTGAAGCTTGGAGGCTTGCGCGTGCTGAAGGTAAGTTTGAATCTATCATCACATTATTCACACAAC
The DNA here is from genome assembly GCA_017466725.1 of Clostridia bacterium. Lineage (GTDB taxonomy): Bacteria > Bacillota > Clostridia > Christensenellales > UBA1242 > Caccovivens. The sequence goes on along the minus strand of JAFTTP010000003.1, from coordinate 10,242 downwards.
CTGCACCTGATGCAACCGAAGATGAAAAAACAGCATATAATCAACTTATTGCAAACCTAATAGAGCTTGGAATTAGCAATAAAAATATTGGTAAAATCAGACTTCAACTAGATAGAATTACAAGTGCTGATGACGCAACTCGTACATCAGAAACTAAAAGTGTTCGCGGTGAATTTAATTTGATGGAGCAATCCGAGGTGTTTACTATCACTGCTAAAGAAGTTATTCTTAGAGAAAAAATTAAGTTGATGAACGAACAAAAAGTGCATCGCGCTTCACACGCTATCACTGATCACGATTACGACTATTTAACAGCAATGGCGAACGAGTTGCAAGTACTTGCCAATGCAGAAACATTTACAAACAAATATAACGCAATCCTTGCATTAGGTTTAAGTGCAGAAGAGCTTAAAAATGTTTTAACCGATTTTGTAACCGGCGACAAAATGAGCCTCTTGAAATTGGCTAAAATTTCCAAAGCTACCGGGTTCATATTCACCAAAAATGATGGAGAAATTATTAAATCGCTCGGTATAAAACCAGATGAGTTCCCTACTATGTCACCTGAAGATGTAATCAAAAAAGTCACTGAAGCTGTAGAAGCAGCAAAGGGAGCAACCGAACGTGTTCATGATGAGATTAAGGACTCTCGTCACGGCACAAGAACTGCAGACTTGGAAACTTCTAAGAGACCAAAATGCATTAAAAATAGAATTTCAATTCTTCAACGTATTTTTGGAAATATTATCAAAAGCGATGAAGCGGATAAAAAGAGACGTGAAGAATCGCAGATATACGGCCAAGGAAGAGAACTTGAAGAGCCTGAAGATGAAGTTGAGGCTGAAGCAGAAGAGCACTCAGCTTAACACAATTAAACACATTATAAGCAGTTTGAGGATATCTCAAGCTGCTTAAACTTTAAAAGGAAAACTAGAAACATGAAAATTGGAGTTGTAGGATTGCCAAACGTTGGCAAAAGCACACTTTTTAACGCAATTACAAACGCTGGTGCAGAAAGCGCAAACTACCCTTTCTGTACCATCGAGCCAAACGTTGGCATTGTAGATGTGCCAGACGAAAGGCTGACAGTGCTGGGCAAAATGTATAACACACAAAAAATTACACCAGCGGCAATCGAATTTGTTGACATTGCCGGACTTGTTGCAGGCGCAAGCAAGGGTGAGGGACTTGGAAACAAGTTCCTCAGCCATATACGCGAAGTTGATGCAATTGTACACGTTGTAAGATGTTTTGACAATGATAAAATTATTCACGTAAGCGGGAATATTGACCCACTGCGTGATATTGAAGTAATCAATCTGGAACTTGCGATTGCCGACCTTGAACAAGTGACTAAGAAACTTGAAAAAGATGAAAAACTTGTTAAAACGGGTGACAAATCTTTAATTGCAGGCGTAGAACTTATGCGTAAAATTAAAGATGCACTTGAAAACAATCTGCCAGCCAGAAGCGTAAAACCCGAAAATGACGATCAAGAAAAAGTACTTAAAAACTTACAACTTCTTTCTGCAAAACCTGTCATTTATGTGGCAAATATTGGCGAAAATGAAGTAGGCAAACAAGAAAATGATCTTGTTGGAAAAGTAAGGGCTTTTGCTGAAAAGGAAAATGCCAAAGTAATTTCTCTTTGCGCCAAAATCGAGGAAGAACTTGCCTCTCTTGACGCAGAAGACAAAGAAATGTTTAAAGAGGAACTTGGTATTAAAGAAAGCGGACTTGAAAAGCTTGTTACCGCTGGATACGATCTTCTTGGCCTTATGAGTTATTTAACTGCAGGAGAAAAAGAGGTGCGCGCATGGACTATTACAAAAGGTACCAAAGCACCTCAAGCTGCAGGTAAAATTCATACAGACTTTGAAAAAGGTTTTATTAAAGCGGAAATTGTTTCGTATAGCGACCTCATTGAAGCCGGAACCTACCTCAAAGCAAAAGAAAAAGGTAAAGTGCGCATTGAAGGCAAAGAATATGTTATTCAAGATGGCGACATTGTACTGTTTAGATTTAATGTGTAGGCGCTTATGGAAGAGCAAACTTTTAAATCTATTTTAAACACCAACCTTCTTCCCCTTGCCTTTATTGGCGACAGTGTGCATACCCTTTTCGTGCGCGAATTTGTGCTTAATATGCCAAACCGCAAAATTGAAAACTATCACACTTTAGCATCATACTATTGCAAAGCGTCATCACAAGCAAAAGTGCTTGAATTATTGCAAGAGCAATTAACTGAAGAAGAAAAAGAAATTGTAAGGCGAGGCAGAAATGCCAAGCCAAAACACAACGCAAAAAATGCAAGCAGCGCAGAATACTGCCATGCCACTGCATTTGAAGTGTTAATTGGATTTTTACATCTGTCTGGAAACACAGAGAGACTGAAAGAAATTTTAAATTTATCTGTTAAACTGATTGAAAAAGGAAAATAAAATGTTTATTGAAGGAAAAAATGCCATTAGGCAGGCGCTTGAAGGCGGCAGTACAATCAACAAGGTTATGGTTGACAAAAACTATCAATCGCGCAAAGATGAAATTATTGCACTTGCAGCCAAAAACAAGGTAAAGGTTGAATTTTTGCCTAAAATTGCACTTGATAAGCACAGTAAAACAGGCCATCATCAAGGGTATATTGCTGAAACAGTTGAGTTTGAATACTGCACAATTGAGGACATTTTAAATGTAAGCAAAGATAAAGGAACTAATCCTTTTATTGTACTGCTTGACGGTATTGAAGACCCACATAATTTTGGTGCAATCATCCGTTCTTGCGAATGCGCGGGCGTAGATGGAATTATAATTGCAAAAAATCGTGCATGTCAGGTAAATGAAACGGTAATACGCACAAGTACTGGCGCAATTACAAATGTAAAAATTGCAAAAGTAACAAACCTTAAAGATGCAATTTCAATGCTAAAAGAAAATGATGTTTGGGTGTTTGCGGCCGAAGCCGGCGGCGAGCAAATTTACAATAGAAACCTTTCAATTCCAGTTGCGCTTGTAATTGGCTCTGAAGGGTTTGGTGTGAAGAAAACTGTAATTGCATCATGCGACGGAGTTGTATCACTGCCTTTAATGGGAAAAGTAAACTCTCTCAATGCATCGGTCGCATGCGGAATTTGCGTATTTGAAGTTGTAAGACAACGCGCAACTAAGTAGGTGAAATTATGTATTCAGATGAAGAATTATTAAACAAAGCACAAGTCGGCGACGATGATGCTTTAAACGAACTTCTAGACAAATATAAATCGCTTGTCAACAAAATTTCACGTAGTTACTTCCTGTTGGGTGGCGAAATGGAAGATATTGTACAAGAAGGCATGATTGGGCTATATAAAGCAATCAAGCATTATGCCCCCGACAAACAAGCCTCTTTTAAAACGTTTGCATCCACCTGCATTAAGCACCAAATTCAAACTGCAGTGAAAATGGCAAGCTCTGAAAAAAATAAGATGCTTTCAACCGCCCTTCCAATTGCAGAAAAGGTGTCACATGAGGAGGATGCTGAAGAAACCTTAGAAATAGTTTTACCCTCATCTATCCCACTGCCCGATGACACAGTTTTAGAAAAAGAACATTTTACAGAAATAAAACAATCAATTTTAAAAACCCTATCCCCTCTTGAAATTAAGATACTTTCACTTTATCTTAAGGGGTATAGTTACAACGAAATATCAAACATTGCTGACATCAGCAAAAAAAGTATTGACAATGGGCTGAGCCGAATTAAACACAAGCTGGCCTTTCTTAAAAAGGAGAATTTATGAGTGAATTTGTAAGACCAAGACCTGAATTTCCTAAACGCGCAGTCGTCACATCTGGCATGCCATACGGGAACAAACTTCTTCACCATGGACATATTGGGATGATACTGCGTGCAGATATTTTTTCTAGATTCCTTCGCGACCGAATAGGCAAGGAAAATGTAATTTTCGTCTCTGGTACCGATTGTTATGGTGCACCAGCAACAGAATCTTTTAGAAAACTAAAAGAAAGTGGAAGCGAAGAAAAAAGTTTAACCAGTTATGTAGAAAGAAATCATATTGGGCAAAAAGAAATAATCAAAAAATTTGACATTGATTTTAATTTCTTTGGTGCGTCTGCTCTTGGCAGAGCGAAAGAAATTCATGAAGAAACAAGCAAATGGTTTATAGAAAAACTTTTAAAAGCAAACATGCTTTCTACTCATTCTTCTTGGCAATTCTATGATGAAAAACATCATTGTCTTTTAAATGGTCGTCAAGTAATTGGTAAATGCCCTATTGAAGGGTGTCAAAGTGAAAAAGGCTATGCGGATGAATGCGACCTTTGCCACTCTTATTTGCCTCAAGACCTAATCAATCCTATAAGTCAGTTAAGCGGTGAAACTCCAAAGCTTGTTCAAGTAAAAAATCTTTATTTTAATCTTGAAAATTGCACCGACATTTTGACAGAATGGATAGACTCAATCGACCGCAAAGGAGACACACCTGCGTTTATGGTGAAAGAAATTCGTGAATTCTTCAAAAAACCCGAAGTTTATATTAAACGCGAATTCTTTGATAAGTTTGATGAAATTAAGTGCCAACTTCCTGAGTTTACAGAATCTACAAGAAATGAAAAATCACCAAGTTTGACAATTGTTTTTGATAAACTTACAGACAGAGAACAAGCATGTCAAATTTTTGCAAACAACGGAATAAGATATCGCACTGGCAAAACACTTACACCATTTAGACTTACCGGCGACCTTGCTTGGGGTGTACCATGCCCAGATGTATTGGGAATAAGCGGACAAACTTTCTACGTTTGGCCAGAAAGTCTTTGGGCACCTATATCCTTTACAAAAACGTACCTTGAAAAAATTGGTAAAGATGAAAATGAATGGAAAAAATATTGGTGTAGTCAAGATGCTCAAGTATATCAATTCCTTGGAGAAGATAATCTTTATTTCTATGGTCCAGCTCAGCAAGCGCTGTTTCTTGCTACACAAGGACAACATGCAAAATTAAAGGCTGACGAGGGGCAACTTCAAGTGACTAAAATCAACCCTATTAAATCAATCTTATACATGAACAGTAAAGCAAGTTCATCTGGAACCATTAAACCACCTATGGCAGAAGAATTTTTGAAATATTACACTGCCGAACAGTTTAGAATGCACTTCCTCGCAATGAACCTTACAAATAATAATGTTTCACTTAACCCAAAATACTTTAATCCAAACGCAAAAGAAGATGAACAAGATGAAATGGTAAAAGAGGGCAACCTTCTTACAAATGTTTACAATCGTATATTACGCACACTATTTTACTCTACTCAAAAGTCATTTGACGGTGTTCTTCCTACGACTGAAATTGATGAAAAAGTTATGACAGATTGTAGCAAAACTATTCTTGACGTTGAAAGATTTATGCACGACAAGAAGTTCCACCAAGTATACAACGCACTTGATGTATTTATTAGAAATATCAACAAATATTGGGTAAAAGAAGTTGCAACAGCTGATACCGAAGAAAAAATGGCAAAACTAACTGCTAATACCCTTCAAATGATTTTTGTCGCGAACACCCTACTTCACCCTATCGCGCCAAACGGAACAGAAAACGTTGCTGACTATATTGGTCTTGATAAGGAAAAATGCTTTAATTGGGAATATATTTTTGGCTCTGTTTATGACGTGCTTGACGCTAAACGAGGCAAAAAACTTATATTCTTAAAAGAACGGGAAGATTTCTTTAAGCGCCATCAATATCAACTTGATGAAATGGCAAGAAAAGCTGAAGAAAACAATTAGGAACAAATATGGAAAAAGATTTTAAAACATATTTAAATGAGATTTTTGCTGATAACATTAAAAAAATTGTTATCAGCAATTTATCTAATAAAGACTGTAAATACAAAAAAATTGATGTTAAACAGACTGAAAATGTTTTTTTTGTTTCTAAATATACACAAACACAGGTGTTTAACGAAAACTTAAATGAAGATGAATTGAAAGAATTTTTGTATAACGCTCAGTGCGACTTTAAACAATTCAACTTTTTTAGCGAAAGCACCGAATATTGCTTAAAACTTTCCAAGAAAAATAAACTGTTTTTCAATAAACTTAAAAATAAATCAAGCTTATCACAACAAGCAAGCAACAACCGAAAGAAAAATTACATCTTGAATGAATTTGATGATATCCCTCCACTTGTTGACATTGGTGTTTTTACAAAGGAAGGCAAAATTGTTGCATCCATGCAAAACAAATTCAAGCAAATAAACCGTTTTCTTGAAATTATTGACGACAATATTAAAGACAAAAACCTAAGCGAAATCAATATCATTGATTTTGGATGTGGAAAGTCTTATTTAACATTTATTATATATTATTACTTTAAATTCATTAAAAATATAAATCCACACATAATTGGGCTTGATTTAAAAGAAGATGTAATCAAGCATTGCAATCAAACAGCACAAAAGTATGGTTATGACGGATTGAAATTTGAAGTTGGTAATATTAATGGCTATAATCCACCTTTTACGCCTGACATGGTAGTCACTCTTCACGCTTGTGATACTGCAACTGATTTTGCTCTTGCAAATGCTGTAAACTGGGGAGCGAAAATGATTTTCAGCGTGCCATGTTGTCAACATGAACTTAATAATCAAATTAAAACTGACAATTTTTCTATAATTACACGATATGGAATTGTAAAAGAGCGCATTGCAGCGCTTTATACCGACATTATGCGTTGCAATCTGCTAGCGTCCGTTGGATATAAGGTTGATTTAATGGAATTTGTTGACCTTGCTCACTCACCTAAGAATCTACTTATACGCGCAAGCAAAGCAAATATTGCTGTTTCTGTGAAAAAAGAGCGATTGCAAGAGGTTGAACACCTAAAAACCGAGTTTAACTTACAGCCAACTTTATATAAATTACTTAAAAATCGACTTTCACAAATAGAAAAATAGTTAAAATACAAAAAATATCACAAATGGGTGATACTTTTTTTAAAAAACCATTGACAAAAGAAAAATAAAGTTTTATATTTATCTTGTCGAAAACAAATCAAAAATATAACAAAAGGAGGACAGAACAATGATTTTAAATAACAAACAACTAAACATCTGCATAAATCATATAGTAGGTTTTTCTTTTGCGAGGAACATTTTTTAACTTATACTTTCACGAAAACTTCCGTATGATTTTATGGAAGTTTTTTGTTTGTCCTTTAAAGAAAATGTTTAGTTTAGATTTGCTAAACACAAAAATTAAAAACAAAAGGAGAAATGTATGAAAGAAAAAAATAAAAAAATAAGTATTTGGAAATACTTTAAGCCACACAAACTTGCAATATTTATGTACTTAATGTTGGATATTATTGGCTCGGTAGGCGTAGTTATCGGAAGCATTTTGCTTGCAGATGGTGTTGCATTTTGCACAATTTCCGACTCACAGCCTATTCCTGACTATAAAATGGCAATAATTCTATTTGCAATTTGCGCAGGAATATACGTAGTACGTGCAGCTTGCTGGCATACATCATCAATAATTTATCAAAAAACGTCAAACAAAATTATGGCTGACATGAATTATGATATATCAAACCAAGCGTTTAAATTAAGTTCTCGCGCATACACTGACAACAATACTGGTACATTTGTTTCGCGTATGGTGCAAGAGCCTGACAACGTGGTAAGAAACATTGTCAACCTTGTTGACACAATCACATCAACTTTGACCGCCATGGCTTTAATCATTTACATCATGTTTTTAAATGCGTATATCGGACTTATAATTTTTGGCACTATTGCTATAACTGGATTGATTGAAACAAAGCGTATGAAGTTACATCGAAAAAATCAAAAAGTTGTACGCAAAAAGCATGATAAAGTTCACTCAATTTCAACTGAGATTGTAAAAAGTGAAAAAGATATAAAATCTCTTGGCCTTGAAGACAAACTTAGTGAAGTGGCAAAGCAAAATTATATTGAATATAAAGATGCAAACTATAAAATGGCCATAACAAACATTAGTTACTGGCGATTTAGAAACATAATTCTTCAACTTGCCGGACTTGCAATGATGATTGTAGGTGTAATTCTTTTAGAAAAAGCCTTAATTATTCCGGGCACATTTATGCTTATCTATCAAAACCATGATGGATTATATAATGTTGTATGGAGCATAGGGAATATGGGCGATGCTATTACAAGTATTAAAGTGTCTGTTGAAAGAATGTTTGCCCTCTATAATGAAAAAGAATTTCCTGCTGAACACTTTGGAAATACATCACTTGAGAAAGTGAAAGGTGCGATTGAATTTAAAAATGTTGAATTTGCCTTTGTAGAATATGAAGAAAAACCAGACTTGTCTAAAATGAAACGTAAAGAAAGAAAGGAATATAAGAAAAATCCTCCTGAGAGGAAAATTAAATCTACAAACAAAATATTTGACAACCTTTCATTTAAAATCAAACCAAACACAACCGTTGCTTTTGTTGGTAAAAGCGGAAGCGGAAAATCAACAATTTTAAACTTAATGTCAAAAATGTATGAAGTTGACGGCGGAGAAGTGCTTATTGATGGGGTAAACATCAACGACCTTGATAAGAAAACACTTCGCAGCAACCTTTCACTTGTAAATCAATTTCCTTACATCTTTGATATGACAATTAAAGAAAACCTTTTACTTGCAAAGAAAGATGCAACCGATGAAGAAGTAATAGACTGCATTAAACGCGCATCTTTAGCTGATTTTATCAGCACCCTTCCAGAAGGTATAAACGCAAAGGTCGGCGAAAGCGGCATTAAACTTTCAGGCGGACAAAAACAACGCCTTGCAATTGCAAGAGCACTTCTTAGAAACAGCGCAATAATCATGTTTGACGAAAGTACATCATCACTTGACAACTTCGCACAAGAAGACATCCGTCAAAGTATTGAAGCACTTAAAGGTCAAGGCACAATTGTAATTGTGGCTCACCGCCTTTCAACAATCCGCAATGCAGACCAAATTTTCTTCCTTGATGACGGAAAGATTATTGACATAGGTACATTTGACGAACTATTTGAAAACAATGCAAAATTCAAAAATATGTTCTACGCAGAAAACTTAAATTAATGCAAAGGGAGGCAGCATGACAAACACCATATTTGAAACTGAGCGACTTCTTTTAAAACCTTTCAGCATGCTTTCAAAGGAAGAAAAGCAAATTGTTGGTGATAGCTGGGCTAATCCTTTCAACGCAAGATATAACGCAATGAGAGACCCGTACGGCAGCGTTGAAGAGTTATGCAAACTGTCCCAGCCTACATTTAAAAATCTAACTGAATATTACGACTATATGTATTTTAGAGTTGCTTTTTCAAAAGAAACCAGCGAGATTATTGGAACTTGCAGATTTGGACAATACCATAAATGCACAGACAACTCTACTTGGGACTTTGGTTTTAATGTTTTGCTAAAACACTGGTTTAAAGGCTATGGCGTTGAAATCCTTTCATGTATAGGTGACATTGCAAAGGCTTGTGGAGTAAAGACAATACGCGGCGGTGCCGATATGGAAAACTTTGGCTCTTACAAAGCAATGGTAAAAAATGGCTATGAATATGTTGGCTATGACGAAGATGGCGACTATGAATATCTGTTAGATTTAAGCAAACCAACAAAGTCTAAAGCAGAAATTGAACAAATTTGGCAAGCTCACTTGGAAAGAACAAAACAAGATTTAGGCGCGATAAAATTTATAAACTTACAATTTATAAATTCACAAATCGTCGAAATGGTAAAAAGAATTCAATCTGGCGAGGATGAAAATGCACTTGTTGAAAAATATTTGAACCATTTAAATGCTATTGAAGAATTTAAAATGACTTAAATATGAGGCTGGCTTACACCAGCCTTTTTATTTCACTCGATATTGTTGACAAAACTTAATTAATTGATTAAAATATACACTAAATGGAGGCACTATGAAAAAGAGAGTTTTAACAGGAATTAAACCTACCGGCTACGCACATATTGGAAACTATTTTGGCGCACTTAAACCAGCAGTTGAATTAAGTGAAACGGGCGAATATGACTGTTTCTATTTTATTGCTGACTATCACGCACTAACAACACTAAACAATAAAGAAGAAATGCAAGACTACTCTTACAATATGGCTTGCGCTTTACTTGCCTGCGGGCTTAACCCAGACAAAGTAGTTTTCTATCGTCAATCTGATGTTCCTGAAATTTTTGAACTGAATTGGATT
>JAFTTP010000010.1 GCA_017466725.1 Clostridia bacterium | reverse complement strand
GCAAACATGGACATCAATACAAACATTGATACTGATGCAATCCTTGCTGAAGTTGCAAATGTACTCAACCCTGCAGTTAACGCACTTCTTGTTAAATCATTTGTTGCAACTGATACAACAATTGCTCTCACACTGTTCAATGATATGGTTATCAACCTCACAAATGGTGATAAAGTTCTCACAGTATCAAGTGAAATTGAAAATATCCCATTTGAAGTTTCAATTAACGGAAATGCAACTCAAGTTGTAATACCTGAAATTGTTGAAAGTGAATATACTGATATCAATGTACTTCTTAACATAGTTGCAGCTGCTTATAACAAAGATTTATTCAATTTGATTAATCCAGCACTTAACACCCTTTCAACTGGCAAATTAGGTGCAACATTTGAATTTGCTTATGAAGAGATTGCAGTTGAAGGACATCTTTCAGTTGACATCAATACGCTTAGCATTGGAATTAATGTAAATGTACGCGGAATTGATGTAAACATCATAGTCCTTTCAGACAATGTTGTATATGTTGAATTTGGAAACCTTAATGTTAAGTTTGCTTTGGCAGACCTGCCAGAAGTTGGGGCTTTACTTGAAAAACATTTTGATATTCAACTTCCATTTGATGATATTTTGAACATTATTGAAAAAATCCGTTCTGGAAATGTTGACATTATTGAAATGCTTGATACTTTCAACATTACAATTGACCTTAACAAAATTGACTTAGCATTCTTCGACGGAATTACTGTAGAAAATGGTAAATATTCAATACCTATTGAAAATGTTGGAAACTTTACAGTTGAGGCCGACAAAGAAAATCTTTTAGGATTTGGATATGAAGGCTTTGGCATTAAGGCAAACGGAAAATTAAACGAATATAAAGTATTTGATTTAAGCTTGCTTAAAGAAGAATATGTAAATCTGGCTGATTTACTTCCAACAGTTGACAACATCATCTCGATGATTGACAACTCAACTTTCAGCGGACGTATTACAATTTATGACAGCGCGCTTGACCTTAACGTTCCTATTGACTATGTTGTAGCAACTGACGGCGAAGTTTATGTAAACTTTACTACAAGTATATATGGCGCTCACCTCAGTGGACAATATTATCAAAACAAAATTTACCTTGAATTTGCTGAAAGCGTAAAACTTGTTGTTGATGTAAAACAACTTCCTAAAGCAATTCAAGAAGTTGCGGAAAGCGCTGGTAAAAACTTACCACAAACTGAAGCGACTGGCATGCTTGACAATATATTCAATGTGCTTATGAAGGGCGACACAAGTTCAATTATATCAACTGCTGTTGGCCTGTTCGACGCAATCAAATCAACATTTGATGCAAGCAAAGTTGAAGAATTGATTACAGCATTTACTCAAACAGAAAACGGCTTTATTATGACATTATATAATGATATGCCAATCACCCTTTCAAACGGTGACTCACAAGTAAATCTTTCAACCGCAATTGACAACATCTCTATTGATGTTTCAGTAAACGGATCTAGAACAACAATCGCAATTCCAACAATCAATGAAAGTGACTACATCCCTGTAGAAAATATTTTAGAACTTGTTAAAGCGTTCTTAAATATGACACACAAAGATGACTTTAATATTAAAGGCAATATTAAAGTTGCTGGCGATCTTGTTGGTATTAATATTAATATGAACGTTGGTTTAGACGCTCAAGTAAAAATGGTTGACGGAAAAGTACAATTCCAAGCAATCTTAGGTGAAATACCTGCAATTGTAGGTGTAAACAACGACGTACCTTACAAGTTTGGTGATACTGAAAGCGGAAGCGACAGATATGTTTACCTTTACTTTGATGGCAACGACCTTTACATTTACAGAAGCGAATATGTTGACATTGTGTTTGGCGCAAGCAAACGTCATTATGAAAAATGTACTAAGATTAGTGCAGATACACTTCTTTCAGACATTATGTATTACCTTCAATATATGATTGGCTTTAGCGATACCATTATGGCTGAAATTGAAAAAGCAATGACACTTGCACAAAATAGAGAACAACCTATCGACCTTAACAATGTTGTAAATTCAGTCGCTTGTGACGGCAACAACTTTGACCTTTCACTCAACTTACAAGAAATTGCAAACAACCCACTTATGGGCGACCTTGCACTTTCACTTCTTCTCAATAAAGATGCTGACATGAAGAGCTATTTATATCAACTTGGATTAAACGTTTATATGCCTCTTGCAGATATCTTTAAACTGACATTATCGTCTGATGATATTACAATTGTAGATTATGGTTCAACCGTTGATATGTCAAGACTTCAAAACTATGTAACAAATTATAAATATGGTTACGGCGAAGAATGGGAAGCAAGTGACGGCGACTGGGGTAAAGCTGGTGACAAACAATACACTATTTACTTTGAAGAAAATGGTGGCTCTGAACAAGCAGATATTACTGGCAAGTATGGCACACCTATTACAATTCCAACTTATACAAATTCAATTGTAACAGATGACGGCGTTACAAAAACAACGGCAACGTTTGCTGGTTGGTATACAACTAAGAGCTTTAAAGAAGGCACTGAGTTTACTTCCACAACAATGCCAAGACGCGATACTACCCTTTATGCAAAATGGAACAAAGTGAAACTCTACTACCGCACAATCAAGTTTGTGACAAATTCAACAGATGTAGTTGACAACATCACTCAACTTGAAGGAACAACTGTTGTTGTGCCATCTCTTGACACAAAACAAGAAACAATTGGCGACGAAACAACAACTTATAGTTTCGGTGGATGGTACTTAGATTCTACTTGCACAGAGAAATTTACAATATATCAAATGCCAAGCGAAAGCATAGTACTTTACGCTAAGTGGGATTTTGTTAAAACAGAAACTACAAAATCGTTTACACTTTATGACAACAACACTCAAATTTACACTTACAGAATTAAGGTTGGCGACAACATCAACCTGTCAAGTGTAAAACAAGTAGTTACAACTGGTGACTATCCTACACTATTCTATTATGACAGCGCATTCACATCACAATATACTGGCAACTTTACAATGCCAGAAAATGACCTTGCACTTCATATTAGAAATGCGTATACTCTTACAATTTACAGTGAGTTTGGCACCGCAATCAACTCAACTACCAAGGTTTACCAAGGTGCAGCGGTAAGCATTCCAACTCAAAACAGCTATGTAGAGGATGTATATGGTTCTTATAAAACAACATATACATTTAATGGTTATAGTTCTAATCCTACAGTTATGCCAAACAGCGATTTAAATATTACCGCAAGTTGGACTGTGGATACAAAATATTATTACACCATTACTTTTGATATGAAACACAGATATATTCAAGAAGATGGTGCCGCAGGTGCAGGTTATAGAACACAACCTTCTACCCCAGATTCTATAACAGCGCTTGAAGGAACTGTAATTGATCTTACACAAAGCAAATATCAAATTTCTTGCAGCATTTGGGCAACAGCTGTTCATAGCGAACTAATTGGCGTTAGATACACATACAAGTCAACCACTTGGTCAACTACCGTGCCTAAGAATTATCAAGCCGGTGGAACTGGTATTAAATCATATACTGTAAATAGCGCTGATGGAAATCAAACTCTATATCCAGTATGGGATAAATAGTAATATAAAAAAGAAGAGAAAATTTCTCTTCTTTTTTATTGCGGTATATAACCAAATGGCTTTATTTTGCTTACTTCCAGTTCAAGAAAAAAGATGTTTTTGTCTTTATCTTTTTTAAAACGCACCTTAAAATCTTTTGTAAGTGATAGATAGTTTTCTACAATCGGCTTAAATTCTTCCTCCAACACATGACAAACGCTTTGCGGATTGCAAATTTTATCACTATCCATAAGGTTGTGAATTCTTTGTGCTATTTGGTAGTTCATTTCCCCTCCTTAAACCCTCTTTTTTATGTTTCTTCGCAAATATCCCATCAGACCGCGATATTTATAAGTACAATCAAAAATTTTCTTACTTCCATTATGAATATTCTCACTTAAAAGTGTAAATGCCCTTGCGCTTTCTCCCGACTGCATACGTCCGCCAACCGAACATGATGAACCTATTTCATCATCTTCTGGAATTACGCCCAACAAAGGCAGGTTTAATGCTTTTACAATATTTTCAATGTTGAGAAGTTGTCCATCAAGCAGCAAATCACCTCTCATTCGATTTATTATCAGTCCTTTGCTTTCTATATTATACTCATCAAGCAAGTTTACAACCTTGTTCGCGTCGCGAATAGAAGAAATGTGAGGCGTTACAACAATAAGTGCCTCATTTGCAGGAAAAACAGCCCTATGAAAACCCGCCTCTACGCCTGCTGGGCAATCAATTAAAATATAATCAAAGCTGGCATCCAGCATTGATAAAACGTTTTTAATATGTTCACCTAAAATGTTTACTTTATTATAGGCATGAGCGGACGGCATAATATATAGCGATGAAACTTTTTTATCTTGAACAAGCGCCTGTTTTGCGCGGCACTTACCCATCACAACATCTGTAATGTCAAAAACCACCCTATCTTCAATCCCCATAACAACATCAAGATTATTAAGGCCAATATCGACATCAATAATTACAACCCGAAATCCCAGTTTTGCAAGATTGATGCCAAGGTTTGCACATACAGTTGTTTTGCCAACCCCACCTTTCCCACTGGTCAACACAATTTTTCTCGCCATAGCCACCTCTCATTTCAATTTTACCTGAAACAAATTAAAACAAAAAAGGAAGAAATGTCGATTTCTTCCTTTATATGTCTTATATAGTCAATTTTATGTATTCTCTACAATTTTCTTCAAAAGTCTATCATCATTAAGAAGTTTACCTGCACCCATAATAGCTACACTTTCAGCATCTTCAACAATTTTGAAAGGATATTTTAAATTTCGTTTGAAATAATCCTCTAATCCAGAAACGTTGCTCATACCACCAGTGAAAATCACGCCAGAATTTATAATATCATGCGTAATTTCCGGTGCAAGCGATGCAAGTGTAACATCAACACTTCTTATCACTTCATCAAAAAATGGTTTTAACACCAATGCAATATCACTTGCAGAAATAATGTATGTCCTTGGTACTTTAGTTTCGATGTCTACGCCAGTCACTTCCATATTTAATGTGTCGTTTTGATATAGGCTGCCAACTTCTCTTTTTAATTGCTCGCTGGTGACAAGGCCAATTACAACGCCGTCGTTTTGGGCAATTGTGTTTGCAATTGCAACGTCAACAGCCTTTCCGCCAAGCCCGAGCGTTGCGCCTTTTATGATGCTGTTTAAGTTGACCACAGCAATATCAGTATTTGCGCCGCCGATGTTTACAATTAAATTTGCCTTTGTTGAACTTATATTCTTTCCTGCGCCGTACAACGCACATAATGCAGTAGGCACAAGTTCAACTTCCTTAAAACCTATTTCATGCATTAAATTCAAGTAGTTCTCACGGTCATGTTCTGTGATGCCGCAATTGATAAGTACAATTACGCTATCAATATTTTTTCTAAAATCAACTTTGGCAAAAAAGCCAATTAACATTTGTTTTAGATATTCATAATTCATGATTTTTCCATTAGAAATTGGGCTAAAAACTTCTGTACTGTCGTTAGTTTTTCCAATCATGTCTTTGGCATCTTGCCCAATCGCCGTGATTTGATATCCATCCGCAGTCGCTTCAGCACTAACAAGTGTTGGCTCGCAAAGAGCATACCCCATGTCATTTACATAAATTTTAGTGTAAGCGCCGCCAATTTCAATGGCATATCTAAATTTAGTCATTTGTTTCTCCTACTTCAAAAATTAAAATTGAGTTTTACAAACGAGTATAATTATAAAGTAATTGTATAAGTTGATGTCGTGCCCAAGCTGCCTTTTAAAGTAACTTTTAAACTGTCACCTTCGTTGACATTTAAAAGAAAATAGATAAAGTCGTTTCTGTCTGAAATTGTCCAAGTTTTTCCGCTTGCATCTTGACAAGAAACAATTGTATTGCCACTGTAAAGACGATTGAATTTTGAGGATTGATTTTTCAGTATGTGATACCCTTCGTCATCAAAAGCAAAATTTACTGAATATATAGACGCAGAGTAATATTGTCCATTTAAATAATAGCTTGTTGTGCCATTTTTTAAAACAGTAACATCACCAGCAACACTAGCTTCGTTTGCATCAATTCCATAAATTCCAAGGCTCTCAAGTGTATATATAGTGTTTGCTCCGTTTGCCTCGTTGTTTTCAATCAAACGGTCTAAAATTGACATAATTGGATACACCGAAACCATGCCGTTCATTTGATTTCCACCCGTCACGCTTTCGCTTGTGCCAAGAGTGGTAAGGCCAATCAAGTAACCATTTTCATCAAACACGCCGCCACCAGAGTTGCCTGATGTGATGCCGACTGCTATATCAACAACATCTTCGTACATGTTGTCCATAACTGTATAGCCACCTATAGATGCCGCTGTAAACATTGAAAGTACGTCATTTGTTGCAATATTTCCAACTGTCATACGGTTGAGATAGTCTTGCTCATCTAATGGACAACCAATTGCAAAAACTTGTTGATAGTCAAATCTGTCTTTTTCTTCACAATCAACCACAATATCCTTCATTGTGATGTAGTTGAAATTGTATGAATCGCAATATAAAACAGCAAGGTCAAGATTTTTATTTGCCCAAATGATTTTGCAAGGATATTTTTCTTCTGCCTCATTGATTACATACATTGAAACATCAGTATATGCAGAATCTTGCGCCATATCAATTACGTGATGATTTGTTATGATATAACTACCTTTGCTTGCCACTAAAGGAATCGTGCCAGACATGATTGATGTTTGATATCCCTTTGACGCAACACATACGCCACTTCCAAGAGAAGAATAACTTGTGCCACTTGAAATTTGTTTAGCAAAAACTTTAACCGCAACTGTTGAATCACCGTCACGGTATAATTTCGCTATGTCATAAACATCCATATCTGAAGAAATTTGTTCTGTCAAACAATTTGTTTCTGAGTAGGTGCGTTCAGAATTAAAAACAAGCGGAAACAGCCAGTTGATGCCGGCTGCAATAAGAAAAACTGCCACCAAAGTTGAGACAACTGCGCCCCAAGTTCTTTTCATGTTCACCCCTTTTTATTAACTTAATTAAATAATTTGAAGGCTCTTTTTATAAACCTTTTTATAGTCTTGCGCTACTTTCATTCCCTCAAGAATTTCATAGCTTGCATCACCTTCAACAACCGTTTTCATAATAATTGATTCGCCTAAAATGTCGCAAACAATATCTTGTACGATTGGTTTATGAGATGCATTAAGCGCAACTGCAAGTTTTACAATCACACCAAGTTTTCTTACCGCATCTAAATCTTCATCGGTAAGTATATCTTTATATTTTATCCATTCGTTTAAAGAAAATTCATCCAAGTCTTGACAAGTGCAAATAAAACCTGCAAGCAAAAGTTCTCTGTGACTTACGCCATTAATCCCTGAGTATACAATTTTGTTGAAACCATATTTAATATACTGCTCTGGATTGATTGACTTTCCACTGTCGTACATAAACGCAGCAATTCTAAGTGGCTTTACATAATATCTTGGGAGTTTATGCATAACCTTAAGTTGCTTAAAGAGTATAATAGACATGTTGTAAACAAGATCGTTTACTGAGAATTCATTTTTGTTGAATTCATAATAGTTTTCAAGTGAATTTGTAAGCAAATCTGAAAATCTTTCTTGACAATTAAGCACTACATTTTGTATAAATGCGCCATCTCTAATATTTGCAGTTGAAATGCAAACATCTGAAATGTTTAAAGCCTCATAAATCGCCTTAATTACTACAAGCCCACCTGCAATTTTATCTGCGTCATCATAACTTATTCCCTTGATTTTGCGTATTTTATCAAGTTCAAGCCCTTTGATGAAGTTGTATGTGCCATCAAGCCCTTCGCGAGTAACATTATAGTTGTTGTCAATGTCAAGGGCATATCTTGCAATTTTTTTGTTTAACTTCCCTAAAGCAAGGAAGGCATTGCCAAGACCAACATAGCTGACTTCTTCTTCGCTGTCACCAGTCAATTCTTTTACATTGATTTTTTTCTTAAGTGACTTGATTGCATCGTCATAATCTTCGCCATCTTGTATTGCATTATAACTTCCAAATGGAAGTACTACACTTCCAAGAATTGCACGTCTATTATATTTGACAATGTATGAATTGTAATTTCCAACATAAACAAACATACCTTTTGGGCTGTCAATTGTGTTTACAACTGAGTTAAAAAGATATTTAATTTGCTCTTCGTCGTTCATAATCATCAAATTTAAAGCCGTATTGTTGTAAATTTCGTCAATAAATCCACGATAGTTTCTTGCGCGAACTAACACGTTTGAGGCAAGGGCAATAATTTTGCTTACTCCATACCCCTCAATCATCTTTCTGTAAACTTTCAAAATATTTAAAATATCATTTTTTGTCTGTGGGCTTAAAAGTTCGTTTAATTCAATTTCTTTGCCCAGCGCAAATGGTTGTGTTTGACACAATGCAACTGTATGCTTTGCACCTGACACCCTATAAATTGTAAGTCTTAATGCGTTTTCATTAAGTTCGATAATTGCTACTTTTTCCATAATTCACCTGCTATTTTAGTTTCTGTTGATATCAATTGCTTCCACTGGACAGCTTGCTTGGCAAGCGCCACATCTGATGCATTTTGAGCGGTCAATTTGAGCTTTTCCATTTTCATCAAAGCTGATTGCCTCTACTGGACAAATGGCAACGCAAGTGCCGCATCCTATACATTTTTTCTTATCAACTGGTCCTAATGTGTTATTTTCAGCCATAGTCTCCTCCGTTAGCGATATTTTAACACATTTTCAAGCAAATGTAAACTGTATTTAAGAATATAATTTAATTTTTTAGTATTTTAAGTGCCTGATAAACTGATAAAATGCACAAAAACCCGCCAAACAGTCGCCTTAATAATTTTGTAGGCACAAACCCCGTTAAAATAGCGCCAAAAACCGAAAATATAGCGCCAAAAATTATTAATGGCCATATGCCCTTTGTGTGCACATAACCATGTTTAAAGTGAATTATAAGAGAAAAAATTGCCATCACTAAAAATGACAACAAATTTATTCCTTGAGCCAGTTTTTGCTCAAAGCCTAAAAAGATTGTAAGCAGCGGAATAAGCAGCGTTCCGCCACCCATACCAAGTCCGCCAAAAACGCCTGAAACAGCACCAAAAAGTACGTTTAAAACGATTGATAATATGCTCATATGATAAGTTTTATCCCCCCTGCAAACATAATAACTGCAAATATTATTCTTACGGCTTTTGGCGGTAAAAATTTAAGGGCAAACGAGCCTAATATCCCGCCGATTACAACACCTATTCCCACTGAAATTAAAGGCTCTGTAGTGATGTACCCGTTTATTACATAAATAATTGCCGAAATCACGCTAAGAGGGAAGATAACCATAATAGCTGTTGCGTGAGAATGCTTAGCATCAAGCGACAAAAACTTTTGTAAAATTGGCACGCAAACCATGCCGCCACCGCCACCAAAAAATCCATTTAAAAACCCCATCAAACTGCCCGCAAAAACAAGCCACATTTTTTGATTTTTGTGCTTACCTTTTGTTTTGATTTTCTTAGGCGAAAACAAGTAAAATTCAGCAAAAAAATCAGCGCGCGTCCGCTTAAACTTTTTCTCGCCTATTTTAAGCAGTTTTTTTGTCTTTTTTTGTTGCAATTTGACTTTTTTTATCCCCCTTCTTATATCTTTTGCAAAACTTACTCAAGTTATTCTTGATTGATTTTGACCGGCAATTTATATATTGTTGAATAATAAAATCTACTTTTATATAAATATTTATCAAAAAAAGATTGATTGTTTAAAAAAAATGTTGTATAATAGTGAGGTATTAAAAGGACGAATTATGAAGAAAACTAGAAATATTGGAAAATCTTATTTAAAATTAGCATCATTACTTATGTTTCCTTGCGCCCTATTTGGCACTGGCGCTGCACTTGCAAATCATGACAATGTGTCTTATGCGCAAGAGGCGTCTTATTCTTACAGCACAGGATACAGAGAAAACGTAGACGTATCAAATCCTTCTTTTGCATCAGGCTCTTCACCATATGCAACAGGTGCTTCACTTTCAGGCTGGACTTCAACAATTGGCAGCAGCAAAGCAAAGGGCATGATTATCGACGTTGGAAATGTAGTTGAATCTGAAGAAGGAAATGTTGAAACTGAGGCTTTTGCAAAATATAAAAACACATATCTTCTTTCAGCCAACCCTATGGCAAAAGATAAAAATGATACAAGAATTTTGATGATAAATTCTAAATCTTCAAGTTCTCAAAGCAACGTTCAAGAAAAACAAGGATATAAATCAACATCACTCACCCTTCAAGCAAATTCATACTATGTTTTCAAAGTATCTGCTAAAACAATGCTTAATGGTGACGCTTTTGCAGAAAGTTCAATCTATCTTTCAGGACTTGTGGACAAAGATGGCAAAAAGTTTGACCTTGCATACGAAAAAATTTCACCTACATCTTGGACTGACTACTATTTCTTTGTTGCTACAGGCAAAAACACTCAAACCGTTAATCTTGAACTTTACTTAGGTTCTAAAAATACAAAAAGTGAAGGTGTTGCATTCTTCGATTATACAAGCGCTTATCGTTACAGCGAAAACGAATTCTTTGCACTTTGCACTTCTCACAATTATAAAGGAACGGACAGCGCTGAAATTACAAATGGCGATAAAATCTTTATGGTTGATAAACTTGCAGAAGAACATAAGTCTGTTGAAGATATTACTGGATACAACTTTGACTTTGAAGATGAAGGTGCATTGCTATCAGACAACTGGACTGCACTACACCGCAACGGTAAAGCATTGATTATTGACTATGCAGACTTTGCCACTACAACAGGATTATCAAACATTGGCAACGACCTTTCTTATGAAAACGACAGAGCCCTTGTTATGCAAACAACTTCAAATGAATATTCATCATCTTATGTTGGTTTAACTTCAAAACAAATTCAAATTAAGCCACACGCGGCATACAAAGTTAGTCTTAAGCTTAAGGTGGCCGATATGACAAGTGGTTCATTCTATCTTAAACTGGTAGAAAACGACTATATCTACGACATTTATACTGAAACAATCAGTGACGATAGCTCGGCAGACAACTACCTTTCTCTTGGCAGCGGAAAAACAAGTGGCTATACTTCAAACGTTTCAAACAACTGGACAAACGACTATCAAACAATTGATTTCTACGTTAAAGGCCACTCACTCTATACTTCTTATGTAAACTTAGAGCTTTGGCTTGGCGATCAAGAAACTGGCGCAGTTGGTTGCGTAGTAATTGACGACATCAACGTTGAAATGGTTTCCGACAGCGAAATTGATTCTGCAAACAGCTTAACACTTACATCAAATACAGAAAGCACTTCAATTACAAACGCATCTTTTGATGCTGCAACAAGTGCAAACAGTACACTTGAATATCCTCTTGCAGCAACAAGTTGGACTGCAGTAAAAGGTGACGACTATGCTTGCGAAAGTGGCGTTGTATATCTTGACGGAAACAGTTATTCTCAACTTGGGACTGGCAGCGTATACGATTTGATGTATGAAGACAAATATGACTGGGCAGGAATCAACCCAGGAAACAGCAATTCAAGCAACAAACCATCAAACGTGTATATGATGTTTAACAGACAAAACTCATATCAATCACTTCAATCACCTTCTTTTAGTCTTTCTGGAAGTGAATATTATAAAGTATCATTTGATTATTACAACCAAGTTTATAGAACTACAAACGAATCTAAATTTAAAGTAGAGATAGTGGACAACAATGGAATTACACTATTCTCTCAAAGCGATGTTCAAAACCTTGAAAACTGGGCGACAATGAACATTTACCTTAAAGCAAACAGCTCGACAACTCAAAACATTTATGTTAAAATTTACTTTGGTGAAGAAGGCAGCAAAGTTGGTGGAATGCTTTACTTAGATAAATTCAACTTCGAATCATCTACTCAAGAGGCATTTGAAAGTGCAACTTTTACAACTGATACAACTGGTTTCTATACAAAATTAGACCTTGGCGCTGATGCTACAAACAAAGTTGTTGGCTCTTCTGCATATTCATTTGCAGCAACATCTATGGACTCAAACTATACTGACAGCGAAGTTGCATTTGGTGGAGTTGTAAGCGGAAACAACACAATTTATGACATCACAAATGATAACGACAACTTGCTTGTTGTTACAACAACAGCTGCAGCAAAAGCAACTTTAACTTCTAAATTCAAAAAAGAATTTAGCGCAAACAGTTATTACAAACTCACCTTCTCGCTTGCTACAATCTTCAATCCTGAAGCTGAAAATGCAGCCACAGATGAGCACGATTGCAAATATGGCGTAACTGTTAAGTTTGATAGTTTCGAAGAAATTGTAGGACTTACTACAGATGGAACACTTAAAGAATACACAATCTACTTCAAAACTGGCGACTCTTCAACTACACCTACATTTGAGTTTACTCTCAATTCTGATTGCGACAACACTACAGGCACTGCAATTCTTACAAACTTAGATTTTACAACTTCAGATGAAGACACTTACTTGTTTGAACGCACTCAATCATCTTTCAACAAGACAGTATTTGCGTCTGAGTATGTAAAAGCCGAAGAAGATGAACAGCCAGAAGAAACACCTGATAATGAACCAGAAACTGAAGCCGACGGTTCAACTGCTTGGCTTGCAGCATCATCAATCATTACAGGCGTTGCAATTATCGTTGCAATTTTAGGACTTGTTCTTAAAAATGTTAAGATTAAGAAAATTGAAAAAATCAAAACTGAAGTTTATGACAGACGTTTAAATAAAAATCACGAACTTATTATGGCTCAAGCACAAAAACTTCGCGATGAAGAAATTGAAAACTTAATCGCCGCAAGAGACTGCCTTGAAAATGAAAAAACAGAACTTGAAGAGGCTCATAAACAATATATGCGCAATTTAAGAAATGAAAAACAAGGTAAAATTTCTAAGGACGTTGAAAAGAGATTTAAACAATACACTTCTCGCACAGCAACAATCAACGAAAAAATCAATATCATTAAAGAAAAGATTAACTACACAATGTCTGCTGACCACTTAATTGAACTTGAAAGAAAAGTTGTTGCAATGCAAGATAGCGAAACGTCTAAACGTAAAAGAAAATAACAAAAAACACTAGCAATTTGCTAGTGTTTTTTTATTAAACAAAATTAATCTTCGTCGTCAAAGTCCTCGTCTGCGTCGTCATCATCGTCGTCATAGTCAAAGTCTTCTTCATCGTCGTCATCCTAATCATCGTCATCGTCGTCATCGTCATCAAAGACTTCATCAAAATCAATGGCATCTCCCTCGTCAAAGTCAAGGTCACCATCCATATCATCATCAAGAAGGCTTGATTTTGTTATGTCATTGACAGATGTCATTTCACCCATCTCTTCATCCATTGTCATAACATCTTCGTCGTCTTCGCGATTCATGTAATCGTCCCAATCTGTATTCAATTCACCATCTTCATTTCTGTGTTCTTTCAAGCAGTTTGCACACATAATTTCGTCTGGTTGAATATAGTTTGTTTTGCAAATTGGACAAAGTTCAAGATCGTCGATGTCATCAGTATAATCTTTCTTTGCCTCCATTTCAGATTTACATACAGAACAGTATTTATCTTTCTTTTGTATGTAGTTTAATTCACATCTTGGACATCTAATATATACTGGTTTTTTACTCATTTGATTTCTCCTTTCAAACTTTCTATTGACATTATACTGATATAGCAAATAAATGTCTATCAATTTTAACTAAATTTTTTATTTTTTTTCTTTTTCTGCCAGCGCATCTTCTGCCTGGCTTTTTCTTATGTATAAAGGCACAAGTTGTGCTGCTGAAATTAAGTTTGATTTATCATATTTTTGTTTTGCAAGCGCAAGAAGTTCTTGCGCAGACGGACTTATAAGCTGTTGTCCCACACCTTCTTCTTCAAGTGAAACAGTGGTCTTATCAAGTTTTGAAAAAGCCTCTTTATCAATCATCATCTCGGCGCCAATTTTATCACCAGTGCAGCTATATTCACAAACAAAATATTTTCCGCTTAGTGCATTGATGACACAAACAAAATTTTCTTTAGGTGCAAAATTTTTAATATAACTATATGCCATCAAATCAAAGGTGGTGAGTGCAAGTACATTTTTTGTGTTTTCGCCCGCCAAAAGCCCTTTTATCAGCGAAGTAGATATTCTTAAACCTGTAAATGAACCCGGACCAATAACTACAGCATATTTATCATTATCCGCAAGGCATTTGCCCACTTCCTGCAACAACTCATCAAGTGCTGGCAGCAAATTTTCAGAGTGTTTGCAGTTTGCATCTAAACATTTAAAAGTTTGTTTGCCATCAAGCTCTATTCCTATTAGCGCTTGTTTGTAAGCAGTTGAAAGTACAATCATTATTCTTCCCCCACTACGTTTGACAACGTGATTTTTCTTTGATTTTCATCTAGTTTCTCAATTTTAATTTCAATGTGTGGACACTTTATCAGCCCATCAACTTGACTTGGCCATTCAACAAAAACTATTCCATCTAAAGTCTTTAAATCAAAATACTCATTAAAACCAAGTTCTTCGGCCTCTTCAAGCGAATTTAGCCTATACATATCAAAGTGATAAACCGGCACTTTGCCACCCTCGTAGACATTAAGCAGCGTAAATGTTGGGCTTGTGACAAGATCATCGCATCCCAGACCTTTAACAAAGCCTTTCACAAAGTGTGTTTTACCAGCGCCCAAATCACCCACAAGGGTAAATACAACCGCCTTGCCAACAGTCTTAGCAAGCGCGCCACCAACAGACATAGTTTCGCTTTCACTTTTAGTGACAACTGAAAACAATTCTTTCATTATTCTCCGCCTCTAGCTCCTTTCCAGATTTTTCTTCTGCAGATATTATACACACAAACAGCTAAAATTGCAAATATAATTCCAATAATTATTCCAACAATTGTATCAGTCAGATAATGCGCCCCAAGCATAACCCTTGAAAACGCAATCAAAACAGTCAAAAGCGCCATGCAAATTGAGCCCACCACCCTAGTCAATATATCATTTGATTGAGTAAACAAGTGATAAATTAAAAAACTTGCAAACAGCCCCGCGCAAACGCTATGACCTGACGGCATGCTAAAACCGTCTTCGTTGCCAAAGTTGTAAATATAGGCATAGTCAACAAATGGTCGATGTCGGCATATGACGCGTTTTAAAGCGTAATTAAATACACACGCTGCAGCAAACGTCAACGCAAACACAAAACTTAAACGCTTATTTTTAATAAAAATTATGAAAAACACAATACAAAACCCCAAGTAACTGCCAAACATAGAGATTACTTGAAAGGTCGTTATCCAACCATTAGATGCATTTGATTGCAAAAATTTTATAATGCCCGCCTCAAATTCCATACTGTTATATTGCGTCAAAGATTACAAAAAAAACAACAGAATCTTATTTTCTGTCGTTTTTTTGTTTCAGTTTTATAATTGCATAGCCATCATCAACATCAAAAACTTGAGTTTCTAAATTGACATCTGTAGTAACTTGCTGTAAAAACTGCTGCATATTTCTTACCATAGTTCTGTTTTTGTGGTTGACCTTACCGCTGTCCGCCACCAACCCTAACAATCCAACGTTATCGGCAAAAATCACTCCATTTTCAGTCAATAATTTTAATATAAACGGAAGATATTTAATGTACTGCCCTTTAGGCCCGTCTAAAAAGACAAAATCAAACCTCTCGCTCCCTTTAACAAGCGTTTCAAGCACTTCTATAGCATCGCCCAAAATGGGCTTTATGCGGCCAGTACAGCCCGCCTCAGCAAAGTTGTTGCAAGCCTCTTCAAAACGCTGCTCGTTTTTCTCGATTGTCACCACATCCGCATTACAAACGGCAAGCATATTAAGGGCTGAGTATCCCACCGCTGTGCCTATTTCAAGAATTCTTGTAGGCTGCTTTTCTTTAAGAATACCAAGCATTGCATTTAATGTTTCATCGCGTACAATTGGCACAAAATTTTCTTTTGCTTTAAGTTTAATTTGTTGTATACAATTTAAGTCCATAGTCTTAATCCAGCGTTACAATAGTTAAAATCATAGGACGGCGCTTTGTTCTTCTAAAGATAAAGTTTGAAACGTTTCTTCTAAGTGAAGCCCTAATCATTGATGGCTCTGCGCCTCTAAGATCAGATTCTTTAAGTGACGCGATAATGCACGCCTTAGCATCTTGAACAAAACTTTCTTGCTCGTCAGTATACACAACACCACGAGTGATTATAAAAGGTTCACCAGTGATTTCCCCTTCAATATTATTGATGCTTACACAAACAACACAGAATCCGTCTTCAGAAAGTTGTTTTCTTTCGCGCAAAACGTTGCTGTCCATATCGCCAATACCATATCCGTCAATAAGGCGTTGGCCTGCTTTAACAAAGCCAACTTCTTTAAGCGAATTTGCGCCAAGTTCAACCTGCATACCAATGCTTGAAAGAAGAATGTTGCGCTCTTCCATACCAAGACTTACTGCAAGCTCTTTATGAGTTTTCATATGTCTATATTCACCATGGACAGGAATAAAGAATTTAGGCTTTACAAGACTGTGCATAAGTTTCAGTTCTTCCTGACATGCGTGACCTGAAGTATGCACATCAGCAAGTTCATCATAAATTACATCTGCACCAAGTTTATATAAAGCATTGATAACGTTATATACATTTTTCTCATTTCCCGGGATTGGTGATGCTGACAAAATTACAAGGTCGTTTTCTTTAATCTTAAGGCTTTTAAATTCTCCAGAGGCCATTCTTGTAAGTGCGCTCATTGGTTCACCTTGACTGCCTGTGGTCATAATAAGCACTTCTTTGTCATCCATTTTATCAACTTTTTCAATGTCAACTATGTTTTCTCTGTTAAACTTAAGTTCACCAAGTTTTAAAGCAACTTCACTTACATTAAGCATACTTCTGCCAGTAAAGGCAATCTTTCTGCCATATTTTTCAGCAATGTCCATAATTTGTTGCATTCTGTGAATGTTTGATGCAAACGTTGCAACAATAATTCTTTGAGTGGCGTGATTTTTAATAATTTCGTCAAGCGCTCTACCAACGCTTTTTTCACTCATAGAATACCCCTTGCGACAAACGTTTGTGCTTTCGCAAAGAAGAAGCTGAACGCCCTTTCTTCCAATCTCGCCAAGTCTTGGCAGGTCTGTCATTTGTCCATCAATAGGCTCGTAATCAATTTTAAAGTCGCCTGTATGAAGAATGGTTCCAACAGGTGTTGTGATTGAAAGCGCAAGTGCACCGGCAATAGAGTGACTTACCTTAATAAATTCGATAACATAAGAGCCTAGTTTTAAAACATTTCTTGGCTTAACTGCAATGCCTTTAAACTTAACCTTTGGATGCTCTTTCAGTTTGTTTTCAACCAGCGCAAGTGTAAGTCTTGAGCCATATACAGGCACATTAATTTGTTCAAGCAAAAATGGTACAGCGCCAATGTGGTCTTCATGACCGTGAGTAAGCAAAAGCGCTTTGATTTTAGATTTGTTTTCAATTAAATAAGACATATCTGGAATTACTAAATCAATACCAGGCAGTTCGTCACCTGGGAAGGTAAGTCCAGCGTCAATAAGAACGATTTCATCGTTGTATTCAAGGGCGGTCATATTTTTACCGATTTCCCCAACACCTCCTAAAAAGGTGATTTTTACTTTATTGTTCATTTATTTCTCCTTTTATTATTTTTAAATTTTTTCAACACAAAAGCAAGCGCTTAAAATGGCATATTTCGCCACTTCTTGCACTTTTTTGTTTGTTTTTGTCGAGGTTTAAATTATAACAAATACTTTATATCTTCAATTCTGTCATTCTCTTCAAGACGCTTTGGAGAAAATACAGTTTGACTGTCAACATAAAATCTCATACCTTGGCTTTGGAAGAATGCTGTCATCTCAAAAATATGAATTAATGGAGATGTAACTGGTACAATAATGATGAGGGCATACATACCAAGTACCAATGACAATACAATGGTAAGAAGGTAAATTACAAACGCAGTTGAGAAAATTGATAGCCCTTTTCTAAATACCGCCCTTATGCCTATTCTATAAGATTTAAAAATATTGCAGTTGTAAACCACTTGTGCAGGTGCCCAGCCGGCATTGAAAATTTCTTTAAACGCACACACTAAAGCAATTGCAAGTACAAAAACAAATGGGAACAAGGCGTCAAGCCCCGTAAAGTTTACTCTTGTAAGTCCATAAATACAAGCAAGCGTGATTACATTAAATGGGATTGCATATAAAGGTTTGATGATTGAGTAAGGAAGTGACACCTTAAGCGTTTTTAAAAGTGTGCCAGTAAAACTTTGCTTTTGGCATGCAGTCATATAGCCATAAGCAAGTTCTGAAATTACGATTTTTCCTACATTTAAAAGGAAAGGCAAAACAATAAATACTACTATGCAGAAAAACACACCTTTGCCAACATTTGTAGCAAACAAAATAACGAAAAATGCAATAACAAAATTCACAATAGTGGTAAGCGCTGTGGCAAAACTTGCGCCATACAGTGTACCTTCTTGAAATACAGATGGCAAATCGACCTCTGCAGAAGCGAGATTAAAGCAGTCAATATAATGTCCGCCAAAAATTGCCAAAAACCCTACGCAAAGCGCAATTGACAAAATATGGTAAACTAAAAGTTTCCATACGTGATCAAAATTTGCACATAAAAGTTTAATAGAATTTTTAAATGTCATATTTTTATCCCAATAATGTTTTCGCTATAATTATTATACACCATAAAAAAAAATTTGGCAAGAGATTTTAATGCCAAATTTTGTTGTTTTTTACTTTACTTCAAGAATTTTATAAGTAATATCGCCATGTTCCATCTTAATTGTAACTCTATCACCTGCCCTGTGGCCGATTAAAGCTGTGCCTACTGGCGAATAGTTGCTTATAATGCCTTTAGTTGGGTCGCTTTCAGTAGAGCCCAAAATAGTAAGGGTAAGGTCTTCATCAAACTCTTCATCATATACTTTAATTGTAGAGCCAATGCCTATCACCCCTTCATCAGCAGTCGCTTCAATAATTTTGCAGTTGAGAAGGATGTCTTCCATTTGTTTGATTTCAGCTTCAATTTGTCCTTGTTCTTCTTTGGCAGCATCATATTCTGCATTTTCAGAAAGGTCACCAAATTCTCTTGCAATAGCAATCTTTTTGCTTACTTCAACTCTCTTTGTAGATTTATAAAAACTTAACTTTTCTTCTAATTGTTTTTTGCCTTCAGCAGTTAAGAAATGTGTCATTTATTTACTCCTTATTTTTTAAACGTATCGAACAATATTATATGCATTTGTTTTGAGAAAGTCAACCAAAATCACCCATTTTGTATAAAATTTTATTTGTTGCAAACTACTAAGAAAAGGAGATTGTTATGTTGACTTTAATTGCATTTTTATTAACATTAATCGGCAGCGTCAATTGGCTGCTTATAGGTTTGCTGCAGTATGACTTTGTTGCAGGCATTTTCGGCTATCAAGCAAGCATGTTTTCAAGAATTATTTATATTGTAATTGGCGCGGCAAGTGTATTTTTAGTGTTTAAAATTATTAAAAATAAAGGCGTGCTGCCAATTTGGACAAGAAGAAATCGTAAAGACCTTGCTAAAAATATTGAAAAAATGAAACATAAACAAGATGAGCCAATGCCTATTCACAACGTTGAAAGCGGCAAAGAGCTTGATTTAAGTCGCTTTGAAGAACATCCACCATACAACGAAATGCCAAGTCACCAGCCAAAAGGATTATTTGACGAGCACTTTGAGGATCGAAAATAATGAATAAACATATGCCTCTTATAAGTTTAACAATAATTTTTGGCGGTTATCTTTTTGGTCTTTTATTCTTCAATTTATTTTAAAGAATCAGCATAGCTTGCTGATTTTTCTTTATCATTTGTGATATTTGCCGCCACCATTTATCATAAATGCGCGGTAAGTTTGTTCTAACAAAATTATTCTTGCAAGGTTGTGCGGATAGGTTGCCTTTCCAAAAGATATCTTATCTTTAATGGCCTGTTTAACCTTCTCACTTACCCCATAAGAACCGCCTATTACAAGCGTAATAGTACTTACTGAAAAAGATGAAGTTTCTATAACGCGCGCATATTCCTCGCTTGAATATTGCACCCCGCCAATATCCAGCAAAAACGCTTTGCCTTCAATATGCTTTAAGATATCTTCCCCTTCCACTTCTTTAATTTTTTCAATATTTTCATATTTATTTTGTTCGGCAAGTTCAGTAATTTTAACCTTGCAAAATTTTGTTAAGCGTTTTTCATATTCTTTAGACGCCTCTTGCCAAAACTTTTCTTTTAAATTTCCTACACACACAATGTTTAAAGTAATCATTATATAATTCCTATAATTTTTAATACAAATTCAAGCACAACAACCGCACCAAGAATGACCGTTGACGTCACATAAAATGCGGTTGCAACTTTATCTCTTTTTACAGGTTCTTCCTCGCCTACAACATTTTTCAACTTACTTGTAAAGCCAAACTCTTTCCCATAAGCATAAAACAATGTTTTAAAGCGAGCGTAATCTTGAAGTTCGCTTAGCCTATAAATTTCACCACTTTTCACAATTGTTGAAAGGTCTTGAAAATAATCATCACGCTCCATTGTTTTAAGCACTTTGTCGTTAAGTCCATGAAGTTGTTTTAATATTGTATGTTTAAATAGTTGCCCCATAAGCAGTTTTAGCAACATCACCAAAAACACAATAAGCGCAATTAAAAACATTACACCTAACACCGCATTATTGTTCATCAACGTAAACGGATAGTTTAAAATTGTTTCAACGCCTAAACTATGAAAATCTGAATACCCCATAAATATAGACAGCGCATTATTCATAAAGTGCATAATGATTACAGGATATATGTTTTCCATAACCGATGAAATATATCCGAAAAATAACCCGATTGCAATTGCGTAAATGCATTGATAGATGTTTCCGTGTAAAAGCCCAAACAGCACTGCGGTAAAAATTATTGCCGTTGTACGTTTCTTTGTCGAGCTTATGCCGTTTAAAAGCATACCTCTATGCGACGTTTCCTCACATACTGCCGGCAAAACAGCTGATAAGAACAAGTTTAAAAACAGCATTCCAATAGGATATGTTGTTGAAGGCTCTCCTTCAACAGTATAACCAATTAACGATAAGAAATAATTTAAAAACGTTGAGAAATATACATTTAAAACATATATTATTACGCCCATTACTATGGCAATTAATACGCCTTTCCAAGAAATCTTCTTAAATCCATAAAAGCGAAAAATTTCAAGTGGGCTTTGCTTAGTTGAAAAGCACATTACACACATACTTAAACTAAACAGCAAGCCAATTTGTATAACAATCGGCAACACTATCCCCATGCTTTTGCCTAAAAAATCAAGGCAACCGTAATGACGAAGGATTTTTAATGCAACAAAAAGCACCACTATAGCGAAATATGTTATAGCAGACGTTCGATTTATTCTTTTACTTACGCTTTTTTGTTTTTGCAAGTCAAACCCCTTAGACAATTATTTTTATGCTGCTGGCGAAGAAAACATTACTGTCATCACAACGCTTAACAAATACATTATTCCGCCAACCAAAAGGGCAATATAAAAATATTTGGAGATATTTGATTTTGTTGGTGAAATTTCCGTTTTTGTTTTATGTTTAAAATAGAATTTATCAATTATAAAGCAAATTGCAAATGCCACGGCAGCGCCGCCAATAGCCACCAAATAGAACCACCATGTATTTGGCAATTCAAGCGAAAATCCTGTTAAATTTTTCACAAATTGCATTGTAATTACAATAAAGTTGTTGACAAAATGTACAATCATTGAGGCAAAAATTGAGCCTGTTCTAAGTACAACTATTGCAAGAATTGCACCAAATATTGCTTGAAAGATTAGTTGCTGTAAATTTTTATGTGCAAGTGCAAACAGCCCCGCAGAGATAAGCACAGCCCCGACCGACGAAAATCTTTCGCGCAAACCATTGAATATTACGCCTCTAAACAGTAATTCTTCAACAAATGCCGGAACGACGGCCAGCGTAAAAATACAATAAATATATCTGCCCGCATCTGTAGGATTAACCCCACCCAATGCATCATTTATAGGGTACCCAATCCCCTCAAGGAAGAAATCAAAAGCTTGTGGAAGATATTGAAAACCTAAAATAACAACCACTGATATTACTGGCAAAATTAAATAAGTATGCCACTTCATTTTAGTGTTAAAATTAATTGCCGAAAAAGAAATGTTTTTGGCTTTATTATAGCCCCACCAAATTGCAACATACACCGCCACCATCAACAAGGTACATACAAGGTCAAACCATATGTTTGATTTTACCTGCTCTAGTTTAATCCCCCAACTATCAGCAAGCATTTGCGCAACATATGAGGCGAAAAAGGACAAAATAAACGGACAAAGCAAAGAAAGGATGAAAACTTTGCTGCTGTCATCGTGATTATATATATTTCGTTTTATAATTTGTACTTTGTCTGTCAAATTGAACCATTCCCCTTTCTAATGTGCATATTATACAACAAAAAAATAAAAAAAACAACAAAACAACTTTACATTGTCAAAAAATATAGTTAAAATAGAAATATGAAAAATTTTATGAATGAAGCAATAAAACTTGCAAAGAAGGCATGCGCTCAGGGCGAAGTACCAATTGGCGCTGTAATTGTTTATGATGGGAAAATCATCTCACGCGGGTACAACACTCGCCAAACGAGCCAAAATGCCATCAAACATGCCGAAATTATAGCCATAGAAAAAGCCTGCAAAAAACTTGGAAGTTGGCGACTTGAGGACTGTGAAATTTTTGTAACGCTCGAGCCATGTCCAATGTGCGCGGGCGCAATTGCCAACGCCAGAATAAAGACACTTCATTATGGCTGTAAAGAGCAAACTTCTTGCGATGACTTATGTGAAAAAATACTCTCCAGCAAGCGCCTTAATCATACAGTTGAAATTATTTTTGAAGAAAATTATCAAGAAGAAATTTCGTCACTACTTAGCAACTTTTTTAAATCAAAACGACAAAAAAACGGCTGAATCTCAGTCGTTTTTTTATAAAAGTTTCATAATCTCTTCTTCAAATTGCTCTTCTGTGATTTCACCATTGTCTTTTTTCTGGCGAAGCTGGGCAATAATCTCTTGCTTGCTTGGAACAATTATTACATTTTCTTCCTTATGATATTTGCTTTCATCGGCATTCTTAATCCAAGTCCAATCTGAAATAAACATTGTTACAATCAAAAGTACAGTTGAAAGTGATGTCAGGTTCATAATCACCGCGGCCACAAGCGCAGTCATATAAAAGCCATAACGACTTCTAAAATGTTTTCCATTATTCCAAATTGATATAGTAAGCAGCGTAATGATTGCAATCTCAACTGCAATTACTAAAAATTCGTAAATCAAATAAAATAATGGATCACGCACGATTGGTGACGACATAAAATATGTCACAACATCATAAATTGACCATGCGATATCCCCCAGCGCAAAAACAATTGCAAGAATTATTAAAATAAACTTAGTTTTGTTCAAGTTTTCCCTCCGCTTAGAATGTAATATACCATATTTTATAAAAACAAGTCAAATTATTTGCATATTTTGCTGCATTTATATATAATTTTATTGTATTTAATTGGAGAATAACAATGAAAAATAAAAAATCTCAAGAAACAAGAAAGATTATCATAACTGGCTCATCAAGCGGTATGGGACAGGCACTTCGCAAATATTTTGAAGAAAAAGGTGATATTGTAATTGGCATAAGCCTTGCAGACGATGACTACAACTGCGACATATCAAACAATGATGAAGTTAAAAATATTTTCCAGCAAATTGCACAAAAGCACTCACAAATTGATATGCTTATCAACTGTGCTGGATTTGGAATTTATGGCGCCATCGAACTTATTGACAACGCAAAAGTTCAAAAGCAATATGATGTAAACGTTATGGGCACTGTCAACGCAATTCAAAACTGTCTACCACTGATGAGTGAAAAAGGGAAAATTATAAATTTTAGTTCAGTTTGTGCACTCTATCCTATTCCTTTCCGCTCTTACTACTGCTCAACAAAAGCGGCAGTATCAATGCTGAGCGACTGTTTACGCATGGAATTAAGCCGCACAAAAATTCAATCAACAGCAATATGCCCTGGCGAAATTAAAACAAATTTTACCAAAAACCGCGTAAACACCTTTGAAACAAACGAAAAATATGGCAACGCACCTCAATATTCAATTGAAAAAATATCACTGCGAGAGCATAAGCGCATGCCAATTGAAAAGGCAACAAAAATTCTTGTAAAAATTATTGAAAAGAAGAAACTTAAACCTCAATATATTATGGGCGCAAAAAATAAAATGCTTTATCAACTTCAAAAGTTTGCACCAAAATCACTTATGCTTAAAATTTTAACAAAAATGTTTTATGTTGAAAAGTAAAAAAAACGACTGACAATTCAGTCGTTTTTTTGTTTATGTAAGTTCTGTATAGCCTAAACCACCATCAGCAATTGGCTTTCCAAGTATATCGCCACTGCACTCTTCACCTGCAGACGCAATGTGGAACAATGACTTAAGTAAAGGTTTGCCATTGACAATTG
Organism: Clostridia bacterium; assembly: GCA_017466725.1. Classification (GTDB taxonomy): domain Bacteria; phylum Bacillota; class Clostridia; order Christensenellales; family UBA1242; genus Caccovivens. The sequence goes on along the minus strand of JAFTTP010000010.1, from coordinate 27,910 downwards.
CCCAGTTAGACCAATCTCCTGTGTCAGTTGTGTAATAACGGCTGCTAGCATTTTCCAACACAAGACAAGACTTAGTCAACGTGCCAGCTGAATTTCCAGTCCACGTTGAGTTTGAACTTGTTGTGCGTACTAAACAATCTGCAATCATTGTTGTTGAAACTGATCCTAAGAATCCAATCACACTTCCAGCACTGGAACCGTCACATAAAGTTCCTTCAAAATAAGACGAACTAAGTTGAAGGCGTGAATCAAAATTCTGGCCAATAAACCCACCGATGTAGCTAAAAGATGAACTATTGGTCCAATCGTCAGAATGTATGTATATATTTGAAATTGTCACACAACAAGAGCTTGAACCTGAGCAATCACCTATAGCACCTCCCAAATAAAGATTGTCTGCGCTTAAAGATACATTCATCGCTTTTACATACACCCCCTCTAATGAAACAATTCCGTTGCGAACGCCACCAATAATTCCGCCAACTCGAGCTTGCGCAGAAGATTGAAGGGTAACGGAAGTTGTAACTTCACATTGTATAATTTGTAAAGATCCAGATGCATGTTCACCAAGGATACCACCAACATAATGATATTGTGAACTACCTACAACTACATTGACACTTACATCGCAATGAGATATTATTGTCCCAACACTTTTTCCTATAATACCTCCTGCCGTACAGCCATACTTAGAGAGCGTAATATTTAAATCGCTTATCTTGCAGTTTGAAAGATCTCCAGAACCTGCCCCTATAACTCCACCTGAATATGCCGAACACGAGCTGCCAGAGCTCACCTCAATTGTGCAATCCGAAACTGTAATTGTATAATTGTTCGACAAAAATTCTTCTTGAGAAAGCCCAATAAGCCCACCCGCATATGCGGAGGATGATGTCGACAATGCTTTTATGGTGCATGAGGAAACCTCTACAGATATTGGCAGAGTAAAGGATGCATATATTTGTCCAGCAAATCCACCTGCGTGAGCAAAGCCGCTACTGCTTTGAGCGGTTAATGTCATACTATTCAAATTATATATTTTGTTTGAATACCACCCAATATAAGAGCAAGCAAACCCTCCGACGTAGCCACCAACAAGGGCCTTAGATGATCCATTAGCATTTACTGTTTGACTGGTAGATGCCTCAAAATAAATTCTGCCCACATTTCCAGACAAATATCCGCAACTACCACCAGCATATACCTCGCCACTTGAAGCTTTGGCTTCCAACTTCATTCCAAGCCAACGTGTGTAAAATAAAGATGTCGAATCTCCAGTTCTTGCGCCAATACACCCGCCAGCATAGACACTCTTTGAAGTTCCAGTTGAAGTAGATGTTGCTGTAACTCCTACATAGGATTTTATATCTACATATGAAGTCGAACTTAAATATCCAATAGCACCACCAGCATACACATCGCCAGTTGAAGTGGATGTTACAGTTACTGCCCCATATGCAAGTATGTCAACCTCCTCCGTTGAATTTAAGTATCCAACGACGCCACCAGCATATACCTCGCCTCCAGATGAACGTGCAGTAACCTTAATCTTAGAATTGGGGCCTGAATTAAATTCAAATTCTGATGTTGTATTAAGATACCCAACAATTCCACCAGCATATACCGTTGATGATGAATTTGCAACAACGGTAGCCATAAGCGGAGAATCTGATACTAAACTACCTTTTAAATATCCTACATATGCCCCCACACATAAATAGCCAGTTGCTTTGGCAGATATCATGTCTAAACTTTTTATATTTCCCACGCAATAACCGAACAACCCCGCATAATCTGTTGCAATTGTAGTCATATTATAAACTTCGTTCCATGCAGCATTATATTCCCCATAAAACGGATGTTCCTCAGTTCCTATCGGCACCCAATCATGCCCATTTAAATAGATGGCCACAGTTTGCTTAAAATAAGCATTTGCAACATCATAGTTTCCTGCGTTTGTTTCTCGCGCCACCCATGCAAGATTCTCCGGAGATTTAATTTGGTATGGAGCCGTTTCAGTCCCATCACCCAAAGCGGGCGCAACTGCATAATCCGTCCATAAATCTGCAGTTGCAGTTGTTTGCGTTTCTGCCCAAACAGGTACGCAAAAAAGACTAATACCTGTTGCTAAGCAACAGCACATACACACAAGCATAACCATTAATGATTTTGATTTGAATAATGTTTTCACGGCGCCCCTATGCTTAATTTTATCTTGATATATCTTATTTTAACAATTTTCGCGTTTTTTAGCAAATAAATTTACTTGTTTTTTCAATTATAACACCCAACTTCAATTTACCATTAAAATGACAAAAAAACGACTGAAGTTTCAGTCGTTTTTATTTATGTAAGGTCTGTTAATCGCCGCTATGAAAGCCTAATTCTGATAACGTTTGCGCACTACATTCTTCACCTGCAGACGCAATATGGAATAATGACTTAAGTAAAGGTTTGCCATTGACAATTGCCCAGTTTTCAAAATCAGTATCACCAGTATAGTAATAGTTTGAAGTTGAGTCAAGTATTACAACACAAGATGTAGTAGGCGTACCTGCCTCTTGTCCACTTAACTCTGTGCCAGAATTTATAAACAAACAGTCTGTCAGTAATGTTGTTGAACCTACGGCACAACCAACCGCTACTCCAACTGTATAATTTCCACTCAAAGTACAATTGTTTACGCAACAAGACGAAACTGTAATTTTATCTGCATCGCATACTATTCCTCCGCAAAATTCAGTCCCGCCACAAACGGAAAGCTCACTACTATTTATCATAGCATTTTTTATGCTAGAGTTTGATATGTATGTTGCAATTCCGCCGGCATATGCGATAGTATCTAAAGAATCAGAAACAATTGTGCAACTTGAAACATAACAATTTTCTATTTCTAAATAATTACCGTATGATAATATTCCACCAGCATATCCTGTACCAACTGAATACGATTGAATATTACATTCTTGAACAATACAATTTTTAATTTGGATTTTTGCACTAGATTTACCGTACCCAAGGCCTACTAGCCCAGCGACCCTATTACTAAAAGCATTAAAAGCTTCTTGATTATCTCCGATAATGTTGCTGTTTTTTACAGAACAATTTGAAATGCGTGCACCATTACCAGCTAAGTATCCTATTAAACAACCAGCCGCTATATCTTGCTCTGTTTCGTTTATGGATACATTAGTTAAATTACAATTTGTAATTTCAACCGTACCGGAGCAATAGCCAAACAAACCGTAATACGTTTCTGTCGAAACAATTGTAGCATTTGAAATTGTATAACCTCCACCATCATAATTACCTGTAAAGGCATGACTAGCGTTGATGCCAATTGGCACCCATTCATGCCCAGCCAAATCAATATCTGCTGTTTGTTCAAAATATTTTCCACTGAATGTTGTGCCGCTGTTTGTCTGCACGGCAATCCATGCAAGGTTTTGGGCTAAGGCAATTTTATATGGATTGGCTAGCGTTCCGCTCCCTACTGGCACTGCGTAATTCCCCTCATCCGTCCAATAAGTAAGCTGTTTAATAGTGCAGCCGGTTGTTACGCAATCAACAACTGTTGCTGTTGAGGCAGAAGCTTGATTGCCATAAATTTCACCAACCGAACCGCTGCCTTCATATTTAATTGATGTGTTTTCCACGCTACACGCCTTTATAGTGCCCCCAGCACCACCATAAAGCATTCCAATGATTCCGCCAAATCTTAGTTGTGATGCAGTAGCACTTGCAGACTTTTTAAACAGCAATTTTGTGTTTTTTGCATCACAATTTTCGATGGATGTTTTTTCATCAGACATTGCGCCAGCAATGCCGCCATAGTCTAAACGTAGCGATGATTGAGCGCTGATAGAATTATATAAATAGATTTTTTCAGCCGAGCAATATGAAAGCGTTGTGGAGGATAAGCTTCCTGTAATTCCGCCAACATAAGCAAATACACTTTGCGTGGAGGTCACCGTTGCATCAAGGTTGAAAGTCACATTTTCAACACCACAATTGATTATTTCACCAACTGCTATACCAGCCACTCCACCACAATATAGATAAACAGGGACGGTACCGGTGCTGTTATAAGTTCTGCCATCTTCAATTGTCAAATTAGAAACAGAACAACTTTCAATGTCTGTGATTGCAGAATTTCCTGCAATTCCACCAACGGCGACATAATTTCCTGTTCCGTTATAATTGATTGACGTGTTTTCTAGACATAACTTTTTAATTGCAGCACGGGATGCGTATCCAAATAAGCCCGCATATGAATAATCTCCATTGATAGTTAAATTTTTAATGCTGAAATCAGCACCATCATAACGGCCTGAAAAGTCATATTGGCTTGAAATTCCAATTGGCACCCAATTATGCCCCGACAAATTTATGTGTGCAGTTTGTAAAAAGTAGACGCCTGAAAAATCCTCTCCAACGCTATTGGTTTGACTTGCAATCCATGCAAGATTTGCAGCTGAAGCTATTTTATACGGATCTGCTTCCGTTCCGCTTCCTGCTGGTGCAACCGCGTAATCTGTCCACAAATCTTCGGTTGATGTTGTTTGAATTTCTGCCCAAACAGGAGTAAACAAAAGACTAAGTCCTGTGCCTAAGCAACAGAACATACACACAAGCATAACCATTAATGATTTTGATTTGAATAATGTTTTCACGGCGCCCCTATTATTAATTTTATCTTGATATATTTTATTTTAACAATTTTCGCGTTTTTTAGCAAATAAAATATACTATTTTATCAAAAAAAATAACAAACAAAAAAATCGGCAATAAATGCCGAGTTTTTTAGTACATATCTGGATTTTGCGATCCACCCTCTTTTTTATCTTCAATTTCAACAACAATTGCCTCGGTAGTCAGCATAGTTGCCGCTACGCTTGCTGCATTTTGAAGGGCTGAACGAGTAACTTTTGTAGGGTCTATAATTCCTCTTTCAAACATATCACAATATTCGTTGTTGAGGGCATCAAAGCCGTATGATTTTTCTTCAATATGTTCGTAAATTTTATTAACTACAACGCCACCGTCAACGCCCGAGTTTTTGGCAATTTGACGAATAGGCTCTTCAATTGCGCTAAGCACAATGTTGGCACCCGTCCTTTCGTCTCCATCAAGAGTTTCAATCAATTGTTTTATTGACTTTGCAGTTTTAAGCAATGCAACTCCGCCACCTACAACAACGCCTTCTTCGCTTGCTGCCTTTGTTGCAGAAAGCGCATCTTCGATTCGAAGTTTTTTCTCTTTCATTTCAATTTCTGTTGCACTGCCCACCTTGATTACAGCCACGCCGCCAGAGAGTTTTGCAAGACGCTCGTTAAGTTTTTCAATTTCATATTCGCTTTTTTGCTCTTTAATTTGTGCCTTGATTGCAGCCACCCTAGATTTAATTTCTTCTTGAGCGCCTGCCCCTTCAACAATGGTGGTATCGTCTTTTGTCACCCGAACTGTTTTTGCGCGTCCAAGCATATCAATTCCAATATTTTTAAAGTCATATCCAAGTTCTTGAGAGATGACTTTTCCACCTGTCAATACAGCAATATCTTCAAGCATTGCTTTGCGTTTTTCGCCAAAACTTGGTGCCTTAACAGCAACACAGTTAAACGTACCGCGAAGTTTGTTTAAAATAAGGGTTGTAAGCGCCTCACCTTCTACATCTTCTGCAATTATAAGAAGTTTTGCCCCCATCTTAACAATTTGCTCTAACAGCGGCAAAATTTCTTGAATATTGGTAATCTTTTTGTCTGTAATAAGTATGTAAGGATTGTCAAGCTCGGCAATCATTTTTTCAGTGTTTGAGCACATATATGGCGACAGATATCCCCTGTCAAACTGCATGCCTTCAACAATTGAAAGTTCAGTTTGCATAGTCTGACTTTCTTCAACAGTGATTACGCCGTCGCTGCCAACTTTTTCCATCGCCTGAGCAATTAAATGACCAATATTTTCATCGCCTGCTGAGATGGCTGCAACTTGCTTAATATCATTTGAATTTTCAACGGGTTTAGAGAGTTTTTTAAGTTCTTCCGTAGCAACTTCAACCGCCTTAAAAATACCTTTTTTAAGTATAACTGGGTTTGCACCCGCAACAAAGTTTTTCATCCCTTCACGAATGATTGCTTGGGCAAGCACGCATGCTGTTGTTGTGCCATCGCCTGCAACCTCGTTTGTTTTGATTGAAACTTCTTTAATAAGTTCGGCCCCCATATTTTCAAAAGGGTTGTCAAGTTCAACTTCCTTTGCAATTGTTACGCCATCATTGGTAATTAAAGGTGACGCAAACTTTTTACCCAAAACAACATTTCTACCCTTTGGGCCTAATGTGATTTTTACTGTGTTGGCAAGCGTATTAACACCAGTTTCAAGCGCTTTTCTTGCCGATAAACCTTCTAAAATTTTCTTTGACATATCCCCCTCCTTACTCAATAACCGCCAAGATGTCTGTTTGGGCAATTACAACAAATTTTTGCTCATCAACTGCAACTTCTGTTCCTGCGAACTTGCCATAAAGCACTTTATCACCAACAGCAACTTTCATGCCAATTTTTTCACCATCAAAGTTGACGCCTTCACCAACAGCAACAACAGTTGCCAGTTGACTTTTTTCTTGCGCTGCCATTGGAAGCAAAATTCCGCCCTTTGTTTCGCTTTCATTTTCAATAGGTTTTATTACCACTCTATCAAATAAAGGTTTTATTTTCATATTTTCCTCCTCTAAAAGACAATTTTTCAATCTAATTATAGCCTTTTTTCAATCGTTTTACAAATATTTTTACTTAACTTTGCCTCATAGATTGTATTTTTTTGTCATACACTACATTGATACAACATTTTGAGGAGCAAATTCAATAGTCTATGACAACTTTTTTTAAAAAACATAAAAAACAATTTCTAGGCGCCCTAGCAACATGCGCGCTTGTGGCTGCACTTATGCTTGCCAACTTTTTTTCGTCATTTATAGTCCCCAGTCAAAACAATACAGAAACTGTTTCATCCAACGCTTTTGATTTGTACTTAATTTCACTATCAAAATCGCAAGTAGAAAAAGAATCAAAAAGTCATGCCAGCGACTATCAACAAATTGGCGCAGGTGGCTTTGTGTGGGAAAAAGATGGATATTATCACATCATCTCAAGCGGTTATCTTAATAAAGCAGATGCCGAGCTTGTGCAAAGCAGCATTAAACTTAATCAAAATTTAGATAGTGAAATTTTGACAATTTCGTTTGATGGATATTCAATAAACGGTAATTTTTCTGGCGATGAGGCACGCGTAATAGTCAATCTGCTTTCTTCTTGCATCAATTTCTACACATCTATTTATGATGTTTCCATAAGTCTTGACACTGGTGTTTATAACGAAATTTCGGCAAAACTGGCAGTTAATACCTGTCACAACAATTTTGCAACCACGCTTGCAAATTTCAACACACTATATCCTAAACCACACCCCGAGCAGCTATCACCAGTATATGAAATGGCAACAGAGGGCTATCAAATTGGCGAAAAGTTGTGCGCAGCAGAAAAAGTAACCCCGCTGCAAAACTATTCTTCAATTCTCAAATATCGCTATTTAGAAATTATGAATTTATATTACAATTTTTGCAACAAATAAAAAACAAGAGGACATCTCCTCTTGCTTTTTATTAAAGATCATTTTCCTCGTCGTTGGCTTTAACAAATTCTTCAAACTTTTCAATGTATTTAGCATCTTTAGTTCTTCTAATTGCAGCGCCAAATCTTTCAACATTTGCCCCTTCAACATACTTTACAAATTTGTACATATATTGTGGGTTTTTGCTTTGAAGTACGGCCTCTTGCAATGTAACAAATGTTAATGATACTCCATTTTCTTCTAATTCTTGTCTTGCGCGAACGATAACTTTGTCAATGTTTTTAATTTCCATAATATCTCCCCTTTTAATTATCTGCATTGTATCACAACAATTTGTTTTTTGTCAAGGTTAAAATAAACAAAAAAACAGATTTTTTTAATCTGTCTTTTATAATTTTATGCAAGGTTTTGAGTTTGCTGCTGATTTTGACCAATCACGCTTATTTTTTGACAAGAAACTTCATAAGCCGTCCTTTCTTCAAAAACGCCTTCACTCACCTCTTTACGATACACGCGCGATTGAATTCTACCCAAAAGTTCCAGTTTTGTACCAACTTTTTGTCCTTGTATGAATTTGGCATTTCGCCCCCATAAAATACAAGGAATATAGTCTGATTTGTTAAAATTTGGTCTGTTTACCGCAAGTAAAATATCACAAATTTGACGATTGAAAGGTGTTGTTCTAAACACTGGAGTTTTGCAAATAAAGCCAGTCAGCGAAAGTTGATTTGTGTTTTCAATAAATTCTTCATCGGTCAAAATCTCTTTGACGAAAAAGGATAAAATAAGTCTGCTTTTTCCATCAATCATTTTATTATAAGAGCGAAGTTCGCCGCCAAAATTGACGTCTTGCCCACCATCTAAATTTATATTATAAGCCTTAATAAGTTTTTCCGAAATTGTAAACGGCAAAATATCGTTTGCCTCTGACAGTCTTCCGACTACAATTTTGCCTTCATAAAATTTCTCACCTTCAACCTCAAAAGAGTGCTGTGGCGTTTCTAAAATTTTACCTTGAATTTTGCCTTTATTGTTTGTTGCTGCTATGGTACTGTTCATAATTTTCTCCTTTTATTTTGCGTGCTGTGTGCCGTTTGCGTCAATTGTGTAATTTGTGTTGTAAACAAGATTGCCCACCGATGTGACTTCATAGCCTGATTTTATAAGCCAGTCAAGTGTCAATCGCGTTGCCTCGACAACATTGTCTGCATTATTGTGCATTAAAATTATTGAGCCATTTTTTGCCCTCTTCATTACCCTTTCGCAAATTGCGCCAGCGCTTAACCCTTTCCAGTCAAGGCTGTCTACATCCCATTGAATTGCCTTTAATTGAAGGTCAGAGCAAACATTTAAAAGAGTATTGTTGTAACTGCCAAATGGCGGGCGAAAAAGCGTAACTTCTTTGCCGGTTATTGCCTTGATTTTGGCAATTGACGTTGTAAGTTCTTCACGGATGGTACTTTCGCTTAATTTCACCATGTCGGGATGCGTATTTGAGTGCGTGCCAATTTCAAAACCCGCCTCATCAATTTTGGCAACCATTTCGGTATAGTCATCAACCCAAAAGCCCACTAAGAAAAATGTTGCACCAGCGTTGTACTCTTTTAAAACTTTCATAATATCTTCAGTTTTGTCAGCACCCCACGCCGCGTCAAAAGAAATTGCAACCTGTTTTTTCTCGGTGGCGACATTATAGATTGGCACAAGCCTAGACGAATGCCCCAGCCACACAAGCGCGGACGCACCACCTTCGTACGATACGCCAAGCAGCACCGCAACTAATACAAATGCACATATAATTTTAATTGTCCTTGATTTGATAACACAAAAAGGCATCACAAACCTCGCTTTTAATGATAAAATACTCTTGATTTTTACCAAATTAGAATTTTGTCGAAAAATAATCCATTCCGCACAAGATTGTCGAAAGGTTTTATTCTACATCAAAATTGTATGAACTTTGCGCTGCAATTAGAACTGATAAACAGCAAAGTTGAATATCATTTTATTCATTAAAGTTTTTTTAACTGATAAATTTGCTTGACCTTGTTTTCCCCATTATGCTAAAATGTTGACAACAATACAATCTGGTGCGGTTGAATGGTCTGCAAGCAATACAAATGATGCAACTTATGCAAACTGGACAACAGGATATTTAACATACAAAGCAGCGTAAATTGGACAACAAAAAATACCGCTTGAGCAGCGGTATTTTTTTAATCTATAACTTTGTTGATTGTAAAGAAGTTTTTCTTTATAATTTCATTTCCGCTGGCTAAGCGGTCTGATTGAGGAAGTTTGTTTGTTTCCATTGGCAAAATTTTAAGACCAAAGTCAACGGCCAGTGTTACATTCCCCTCAGCTGAGCATGCGTAAGCTACATTTTTTCCAGTTTTGGCAAACGTGATGTATTTAAGTCCCTTTCTATATCTTGGAGAAAGTGGGAAATGGTTTGTGCTTATTTTTTTGATGTAACCATTTTCCGCCACCACAACAACGTGACCAAAATCAAGTTGGCTGGCGAATATTACGCTGTCACCATCGTCAAGATTCATCCCCTTAACGCCGCCAGAAATTCTGCCTTGAACTGGAACTTCAGCTGCGTCAAAATTAAGCGACATACCCTTTTTAGAAAGCATTAAAATGCTTTTGCCTTTCTTTTCAAGTTCAACAGAAATTACTTCATCCCCTTCTGCAAGTTTGCAAACTTGGTAGTATGATTTAATTGTAACAAGGTCGCCAATGTCACTCTTTTTAACCATGCCTTGTTTTGTCATAAACAACACTTCGCCTTTCTTTTCAATCTTCATAAAGCATACAGGAATTTCATTCAGCACGCTTGTTTTTTCAATTGCAAGAAGGCTTGCCCCCTTGTCGCGCCACTTACATTCTGGCAATTCACTTACCTTTTTCTTGATTACATTGCCTTGATTTGTAAATATAAGAATTTGCTCATCTGAAGGCAGGGTTGCAATTTGATTTGGAATATCTGTAAGCACAGTGTTTTCGCCAATGCCTTTTTGTGACATTGCATAGTTTTTGGTGCTTACGCGTTTTACAGTATTGCCGGCAGAAATTGCCACTACATAGTTTTTAACTGGCTCTGGCGCATCCTCGTCAATAGTTTCAAGTTTAACATTTCCAGTTGTATTGATTGCGGTTTTTCTTGGGCTGCCATAAGATTTTTTAATCTCAAGCATCTCTTTCTTAACCACCTCAAACTGAAGTTTCTTAGAGCCTAAAATTGCCTCAAGTTCTTTAATCTTCTTATGAAGTTCTTTAAGTTCTTCTTCAATTTTGTTTACTTCTAAATGCACAAGACGAGAAAGTTTCATATCCATAATGGCTTGCGCTTGTTTTTCAGACAACCCAAATTTTTCTTTTATTTTTTGTTTTGCCTCGCTTGTTGTTGAACTTTTCTTAATGATTTTAATAACTTCATCAATATTTTTGATTGCAACCAAAAGCCCTTCTAAAATATGTGCGCGGTCTTTTGCAACATTAAGGTCATATTTTGTTCTGCGCACAACAATCTCACGTTGATATGCGGTATAGTACGAAATGATTTCAAGCAAATTTAAAAGTTTTGGCTTGCCGTCTGCAATTGCCACCATATTGATGCCATAAGACACTTGAAGGTTTGTTGATTTAAACAAATAATCTAAAATCTTTTGAGGATTAGCATCCTTTTTAAGCATAATTACTGCCCTCATACCATGAATGTCAGATTCATCTCGAACAGTTGTAATTGATGCAAGTTTTTCTTTGTTTGTTTCTTTAAGTTCTGCAATTTTTTGAAGGAGCAAAGCTTTGTTTACTTGATAAGGCAACTCGGTAATTACAAGCGCGGTTTTATCACCACTCTTTTCAATGTTTACCTTTGCACGAATTACAATTTTCCCCTTACCTGTTTTATATGCTTGTTCAAGCCCACCATCTTGTGAAATGATTATGCCGCCTGTTGGAAAGTCTGGCGCTTTTATTATTTTCATAAGTGCGTCAATTTTAATATTTGGATTGTCAATATAGGCAACAACGCCATCAATAGTTTCGCTTAAGTTGTGAGGTGGTATGTTTGTTGCAACGCCTACAGCAATACCATATGCACCGTTTACAAGAAGGTTTGGAAATCTTCCCGGCAGCATATCAGGCTCTTTTCTTGCGTCGTCAAAGTTTAAGCTCCATCTTACAGTATCTTTTTCAAGGTCTTTCATAAGTTCAAGCGCAAGCGGCGCAAGACGGGCTTCTGTGTAACGATAAGCTGCTGGACTATCACCATCGACAGAACCAAAGTTTCCATGACCTTCAACAAGAGGCGCCCTTAGCACCCAGTTTTGTGCCATTCTGCACATTGCATCATATACTGATGAGTCGCCGTGTGGATGATAGTGACCAAGACATGCACCAACAATGTTTGCGCTTTTCTTAAATGGCTTGTCTGGTGTATTGCCCTCTTCAAGCATAGTGTATAAAATTCTACGCTGAACAGGTTTTAAACCATCTTCAACACGAGGAAGTGCACGGTCTAAAACTACGCATTCAGTATATGGAATCATAGAGTCGTGCAGAACTTGCGACATACTTCTAAAAATTATTCCGCTATGGTCATTTTAAGACTTTGTCACAATTTCTTTTTCCTGTTTTTGTTCGGCAGCGCTAGTGTCCATTTGTGATTGTTCAAAGTTTTCTTTATCCATATTTTCTCCTAGTTCACCTTCTTATAGTTTTTCATAAAATAGTCTTCACGGTCGAAGTTTGCATGTTGATTGATATATGCTTTACGAGCATCAATATCGTCCCCCATAAGTGTTGAAACAATTTTCTCTGCCGCTGCGGCATCTTCAATCGTCACTTGAATAAGCGTGCGTTTTTCTTCATCCATAGTTGTATATTTAAGCTGGTCAGGGTTCATTTCACCAAGACCTTTATATCTTTGAAGGTTATAATTTTTGCCAGCCCTTTCAATCGCCTCGGGAAGTTCTGCATCAGAGTAAACATATTCTTCATAGCCCTTTTTATACACTTTGTAAAGTGGTGGCAGGCCAATATAAACATGCCCATTTGTGATAAGTGGGCGCATATAGCGGAAAAAGAATGTAAGCAAAATTGCCCTGATATGCGCACCGTCTTGGTCGGCATCGGACAAAATGATAACTTTGTTATAGCGAAGTGAAGAAAGGTCTAAATCTTCGCCTATACCAGTATTGAGTGCTGAAATAATTGTTCGAATTTCTTCGTTGGCAAGCACTTGGTCAATATGTTTTTTCTCTGCGTTAAGTGGCTTTCCTCTAAGCGGTAAAACTGCTTGATATTTTCTGTCTCTACCTTGCTTTGCACTGCCACCCGCAGAATCCCCTTCGACAATAAACAGTTCGCACTTAGTACGATCTTTGCCAGTTGCTGCAGCAAGTTTGCCTACAAGGTTAAAGTTTTCAGCAGAGTTTTTTGCGCGAGTAAGTTCTTTTGCCTTTTTCGCCGCCTCTCTTGTTTTTGCCGCACCTTTCGCCTTATTGATGATGGTCTCTGCAATTGAGTGATTTTTCTTCTCTGCAAAGAAACGTGTAAGGGCTTGAATAGTCAAGCTTTCTACAATAGTTTTTGCTTCAGGATTGCCAAGTTTTGTTTTTGTTTGCCCTTCAAATTGAACATCATTCATTTTGATGTCAACGATGTAAGTAATGCCTTCTCTAAAGTCCTCACCCAAAAAGTTTGGTTCTTTCTCTTTAAGAAGATTATTTGTTCTGGCATAATCGTTCATAACCTTTGTATATGCCGATTTAAAGCCGGTTTCATGAGTTCCGCCTTCAATTGTTGGAATATTGTTTACAAACGAGAATGCGTTTTCTGTATAACTGTCAGTATAAATAAATGACACTTCTAAATCGAAGTTTTTATCTTCCGCATGGAAATAAACTGGCTTACCAAAAAGCTTAGTTTTACCTTCAATCAAATATTCTGCAAAATCGGCAATACCACCATCGTAATGGTAAGAAACTTCTTCGCCTGCATTGTCATCAAAAATTTTAATTGTAAGGCACTTGTTCAAGAAAGCAAGTTCTCTTGCGCGATTTGAAATTGTCTCAAAATTAAACTTCAAATTTCCAAACATTGCCTCATCCGGAAGGAATGTAACCTTAGTGCCTGACTTCTTTGTTTTGCCAATCTCTTTAAGCGGACCTTTAGAAACACCGCTATGCATTTTACCTTTAGCGTCTTTGTAAGAGTGGAATTCAATTAAATACTCTTTTCCGCCCTTATACACCGTAACATTACACCACTTAGAAAGCGCATTTGTAACAGACGCACCCACGCCGTGAAGTCCGCCTGAGAATTTGTAGTTTTCGTTGTTAAATTTGCCCCCTGCGTGCAAAGTTGTATAAACAACTTCAACACCGCTTTTCTTCAGTGTTGGGTGTATATCAACCGGAATACCTCTTCCATTATCTTCAACAGTAATTGAGTTGTCTTTGTGGATTGAAATTGTAATTGTATCGCCATGTCCGTTTGAAATTTCGTCAATGGCGTTGTCAACAATTTCCCACAAAAGATGGTGCATACCTTTCGCGCCAGTTGTACCGATGTACATACCTGGACGTAAACGAACTGCGTCCAACCCTTCTAAAACGACTATATCTTTTGCGTCATAATTTTTCTCTGCCATAATGCTCCTTAAATTGTTTATTTTGTATTATTATAACATAATTTAAGATTTTAACCAATTAAATTTAACTTTATTAACCAATTTTTTAAAGTTATAAATTTGCGCATGCATGCATATTTATTCATAAATTAAAATTATGTTTTAGGCATATACTAATTAAAAAAAGGAGAGCAAAATGGACAAAATTGTTTTAACAGGCGGCGGCACCGCCGGACACATATACCCCGCACTTGCTGTGGCTGAATTATTGAGAGGTAAATATGAAATTCACTATATCGGCGGCAGCGGAATGGAAAAGGAAATTCTTTCAAAAGAGAAAGACATCATTTTTCATGAAATCAGTTCAGTAAAACTTCAGCGAAAATTAACATTAAAAAACCTGCTTATCCCCTTTAAACTTATCAAGGCAATCAAGCAAGCAAAGAGGCTGCTTAAAGAAATCAATCCGGTTGCAATTTTTTCTAAAGGTGGATATGTTGCACTGCCTGTTGTGATTGGTGGAAACAAGTTAAAAATAAAAGTTGTCAGCCATGAAAGCGATTTATCAATGGGGCTTGCAAATAAAATTATTTTGCACTTTTGCGACTATATGTGCACCGCATTTGAGAAAACTGCTGCCATTTCAAACAAGTGTGTTTTTACCGGCCAGCCAATCAGAGCTGAGGTTTTAAATGGCGATAAAAAGGCAGTGTCATTTTTCAATTCAATCGACAAAAACAAATCAAACTTATTGATTGTTGGCGGCTCAAGCGGCGCCAGCTTTTTAAACAAAATTGTCAAAGACAACCTTGAAAACTTGTGCAACAAATTTAATGTAATTCACATTACCGGCAAAAACAAATTTGAAAAAATTGAGCACCCAAATTACTTTCCTGTAGAGTACGCACACAATATGGGCGACTTTTTAAACCTTGCAGATTATGTGATATCACGTGCAGGCTCTGGCGCCATAAATGAGTTTTTAACTCTTGCAAAACCTATGCTTTTAATCCCGCTTTCTAAAGCATGTTCTAGGGGCGACCAAATTGAAAACGCAAAATTATTTTACAATTTAGGTTATGCCGAAATGCTTGAAGAGGAAAAATATAATCAAGAAATATTTATTGAAAAACTAGATAATTTAGTCAAAAACGACAAAATTTTTATAAAAAACATGAAAAAAAGCATCAAAAATGATGCTAAGCAAGAAATTTATGATGTAATTCAAACAGCCATTGCTGACAATAACAATTAACTTCTATACAACCTTTTAATGCTTGGATAGCCAAAGCCTTCTAAATTTCGGTTAAAACAAATTGGCCTGCACGAATAAAGCAAACGCCTCTTAATCTCGTTTGGAGTTAAGCTGCAATTTTGCTGCAACATAAGTAAACACATACCAGCAATCATTGGCGTAGCCACACTGGTTCCGCTTAAATTACAATATGGCTTTTTGATGCCACATGATGTTATTTCAACTGCCGGCGCAACGAGGTCTGGTTTAAATCTTTTAAAGGCTGGGCCGCGCGACGAAAACTCTGCCATTTCAAAAAAGTTTTCATCAACCACCTCTTCCATCCGATTGTCATTAAAACCGCCAACTGTGATTATTTTACTTGATACGCCCGGACTTTTTATAGTTTGATATTCTGGCCCACTGTTGCCAGCAGCCGCAACTACGGTTATACCCTCTTGCCACAAACTTTCTGCCCCACTCATTATGGGATCGTTGAGGCCAAGCGGCTCACTGCCAAAACTCATACAAACAACTTTGATGTTGTACTTTTTATAATTGTCGTACACCCACTCCATAGCCTTTAAAATTTTATCGGCTGACGCCTCGCCATGCTTGTCAAGGGCTTTTAGTGAAATAATTTTACTTTGAGGAGCAACCCCTGAAAACCTGCCCGCAGACAGCGCACCACCGCCCGAGCATACACCTGCAACAAAGGTGCCATGCCCGTTGTCATCATAACAAGTTTGCTTGTTGTTTATAAAATCTTTAAACACCTCTATGCGATTTTCACCCAAATAAAAATCAGCATGTGGGGCAAGGCCGGTATCAATAAATGCCACCGTTTGCCCCTTGCCTGAAAGCCTGCAATCATCCACCCCCAGCACCTTTTTTGAAACATGCATAAGTGCGGTTGCCTTAGAAAGCGACGAAATAAAACGCACTTGAGTGATGCGAGATAAATATGTAAGTTGTCTTTTGTTTACAATTACTCGAAATGCTTTTATGAATAAATATTCATCAATAATTTGAATATCGTTGTTTTTGAGAATATTTTTTGTGCGGGCAAAATCGTTTGCATGCACAATACACTCCCACTTTTTTTCGCATGAAAGCGAGTTAACTTCAAGCAAAAGTTTATCATCTACCTTTCTTCCATTCATTTTAAACTCTCAAGCAAGCTCCTAACATTTTGATAGTCTTGTTCTGGCAAAATACCTTGCAGCGAATTGACCATACTTTCAAGTTTGTTATAGTCAAAATTGCCGCTTTGCTTTTGCTTTGCCACCTCACTTAAAAGTGTTTGATTAAGCTGCTGCTTTGACATATTTTTGTAGGTGTCATATTTGTTTCTAATTTGCTCTTCGCTAACACTTTGGTTTTGTCCCTCCGATTTAAATTGTGAAAACTTTGCCATATAAGCCCTCCTACTTCAATATATGCAACAATTGTTTTTGCTTGACATAAAAATTAGTAAAGATTTAATATAAAAGCGAATATATAAATATATATGGATAAAACAATTTTAGAACTTTTAAGTAGGTTTATGGGGCAGCAAAACCAGCAAACGCACACCCCTGCGCCACAACAAAACCCGTCAGCAGCAAATTATCCGCCAGAGGCTTTTATTCAAGAAACTCAAACACAAAGGCAGCCACAAACAGCACAAAACAATCAAATGTTTAACATGCTGTCTGCGATTATGGGCGGTGGGGCAGGCGGCAATCCCCTTGCGATGATTTCGTCACTTATGGGCAAGGACAATCCACTTGCCAGCATTATGGCAGCAAGCAGCAAAAAAGAGGAAGAGCGCACCTCTTCCCCCAAAGATGAAATATTATTATAACCAGCCAACACAACAAAAAAAAGGAAAAGTAGTTCTTCCTTTTTTTGCCTAATTTATCAATTCTTTAGATAAATATAATTAGGCCATTTAAATAGATGATGTATTTGCCTCCTCAGTCAATAATAGTTGTTCGCCAGTTAAAATATAATCTTTTTCAACAGTTAAATCTATCTTTTTAACCATTATATCCGCACCATTATCATTACTTAAAAACACGGCGGGCCTTCCCTCTTCATCAAAAATCGAAAGTTTAAGAGATATTTGTCCTGTAGGATTTAATGTAGCGTTAGGAATATCAATATTAGTTACTGATGTTAACATCTCATTTATCTTTTCATGTCCAATGTAGTGATCATTCCAAGACGCTTTTGTAGATTGAACAAAGCATCCAGTTTTTTTGTATTCATCTTCAATTAGTTGAGAAATTTTTAAATATATAATTCTCCAGTGTTCAGCTTTAAGTCCATCAAATATTTGTGTAAAGGCCACACCTTCATCTGTGCTGTATCCAACTTTTATTACATCTTCAACAAAATCTTTAATCCTTTTAACCCACCAATGAGAAGCATACTGAAAAGGCGTTAACTCTATTTTGTTTTCCTTGTTGTTTTCCATAAAACCTCCAAATTGTAAGTATTATAGCATAAAACTTTTAAAAATCAATATTTCTAGCCAATATTCACATTCAAAATATATTTTTAAAAAAATCAACATAAAAAAGGAAGAGTAGTTCTTCCTTTTTTATTAGTTTAATTTGTCAACAATTGAGCCATATTTGAAGTAAATTTTGCGGTTGCAAAGCTTGTCTGCAATCCACTCTTTTTTGGTTGCAACAATAAGTGTTGTGTGTTTGCTTGCAAGTTGATTGATAAGCGATATAATCACTTCAAGCGTAGTTTCGTTAAGGTCGTCAAAAATGTTGTCTACCATAAGAAAATCAAGGTTTTTAAATGTCAATCTGATAAGTGAAAGCACATATTTTTCTTCTTTAGTCAAATCTTTAACTTTGGTGTCTTTAATTTTCTCAAGGCTATATTCAATGATTGTGTCATTGATTTTGCTTTCCATTTCACTTTCGCTGTATCCCCAAATTTTAAGGACATATTTAAGGTTATCATATACCGTTTTCTTCTCTAAAAACTCTGGGTGCGCTGGCACATACCCTGCAACAAGGTCTGTTTTATAATCCAGTTTTTCAAGTGGAATGTCACGAATGTAAACTTCGCCCTTTGTCAATTTTTCACTTTTAGCAAAAATGCGGAGCAAACTTGTTTTACCGCTTTCATCCTCACCGACAAAAGCAACCTTTTCACCGTCTGCAATTTCCATATTTATATTGTAAAGTGCGTAGAACTCTCTTGTATATCTCAAAAATAAGTTGTTTACCTTTAACATATTTATCTCCTGTAACAATTGTACTATAAATCAAAGAAAAATAAAAGCATTTTTATGATTTTTTATTCATCTTTAAAGTAAATTGGTTTGAAATGGCCTCGCTGCCCACCAAAATTTCACCTGTGCTGGCAGAATTCTGCTCTATATCGCCTACAACCGCCCTAAAAGTAACCTCTTGAGATTGGTCGCTGCTGAAATAGAATGACTTTGCAATCACCTCGTCAAACCTTTCAAATTGCTCCTCGCCGCCATTTCCTTTCGCCTCAGCCAAAATTACAGTCATAGAGTACCACTCATCATAATCCTCAATTTTATATGTGAATTTGGTGCCACCCTCTTCCCAAATTGTAATTTCACCGCGCTTTGAAAACTTAACTTGCGTGTCAACACCCTTCCCTTCAAGCCGACTGTCATCAGCATATGTGATTTTTACCCCATAATTTTCACTGCCCGCGCTTGTACTTTCTGAAATATAACTTGCAATTACGTCAGTTGAATTCTCGCACCCAACAAAAGCGCATACAGCAACGCAAATGCCAAGCAAAACGCCAACAACACTCTTTTTCATATTCACCTCTCGGCAAAATTATTGACAAAATACAAACGCATTATACCAACAAAAAAAACGGCACTAAGCCGCTTAAAAACAATTTTCTATATGGTTGATTTCATTGCCAAGCACTTCAACAACATCAAAGCGCACAGGCAAGCCTGTCATTTGATTGCGAATTAAAAACTCTTCAGCAACTCGCCTTATTTTTGCCTGTTTATGCGGGTTTACTGCCTCGCTTGGATGGCCAAACTCAAGCGTTTCACGAAATTTAACTTCAACAAATATTATCACATCTTTATATTGACAAATAACGTCAACCTCACCAACCTTTGTTTTATAATTTTGCGATAAAAGTTTGTATTTTTTCTTTTTTAAGTAATTTAACACTTCAATCTCGCCCATTGAACCATATTTTTTATTAAATACTTTCTTCATAACCTAATCCAGCGTAATTTTGCCTATGCGGCATTTACGGAAGTCGTCAATTACGGCGCTGGCACTGCGCTCGACGTCATACTCGCCTTTCCCAGCAATAAAACCACGTTTTTTGGCAATTCCTTCAAGGGTTAAATCATCACCATATCTGGCATTTAACAGTGCTGGATATTTTTCATTGATAAGTTTAACAAGTTCTTCAGCCAGTTCAACATTGTCAGCAACAACTTCGTCTTTAATGCTGCCTATAAACAAAAGTTTTTTTGCAACTTCTTGGTCTTCAAGATTTGGATAAAGCGTACCTGGTGTGTCACAGATTTCAATGTTGTCACCAATTGACACCCATTGCGTCATTTTAGTAACGCCAGCACGGTTGCCAGTAACAGCCTTAGCCTTTCCGCAAAGGTTGTTTACAAGTGTGCTTTTGCCAGAGTTTGGCACGCCAATTACAATTGCGCGAATTACTGTTTTTATGCCTTTCTTAGCAAAACGCTCAATTTTCTCTTTTGCAAGGGCGTTGATTTTTTGTTTTATAGTCTTTGCGCCACCCGAAAGAGTGCTGTTCATTAAAATATAGTCGCTATTTTCGCCTTTATAGGCCTTTGCAAGCGTTTTTACGCGGTTTTCGTCTGCAAGGTCGACTTTATTAAACACGTAAAGCACAGGCTTATTTTGAGAGAGTTTTGACAAACTTGGATTGATTGAAGAAATTGGCGCGCGGCTGTCAAGCAAATAGATTACAACATCAATATTTGCAAGTTTGCTGCGTATTTCAGCCATAGTTTTCTTCATATGCCCTGGAAACCAGTTTATTTTCATCTTGAGCCCTCCTATTTAATCAAATCTGGCCTTACCGCCCTAGTTTTTTCTTCGCTTTTTTGTTTTCGCCACTTTGCAATTTCTTGATGATTGCCCGACACCAAAACTTCTGGCACAGACATTCCTTCAAAAACTTGAGGGCGAGTATATTGTGGATATTCTAAATTGCCCGACGAGAAACTTTCTTCGTCTAAACTTTCTTTGGTAATCACGCCATCAATAAACCTTGAAAGGCAATCAATGATTACCATTGTTGGAAGTTCACCGCCCGTAAGCACATAGTCACCTATTGAAATTTCTTCGGGATGTAAAAGGTCAAGCACGCGC
Source organism: Clostridia bacterium (assembly GCA_017466725.1). Lineage (GTDB taxonomy): Bacteria > Bacillota > Clostridia > Christensenellales > UBA1242 > Caccovivens. The sequence continues at coordinate 7,032 of JAFTTP010000010.1, read as the reverse complement.
TGGTCAACCCCTTCATAGTGCCCGCAAATGAAAATGATATGCTGTTTTTCAGACAATTCTTGCGCTTTTTCCACGTTTAGTGTCTTCCCGCTTGGGCTTGCAAAAACTATGTGAGAATTTTGCTTTCTCACACTTTGCACAGCATCATAAATTGGCTGAACACTCATCAGCATGCCCGCACCGCCGCCAAAAGGATAGTCATCACATTTTTTATGTTTATCTTTTGAAAAAGTGCGAATATCAATGACATTAATGTCTAAAATGCCATTTTCTTTCGCCCTCTTCAAAATGCTTGAATTAAGATAACTAAAACTTTCTGGAAAAAGCGTCAAGATATCTATTTTCATACCATAACCTCTTCAAGACGTTTGCTATCAACAATAAGTTGTCCATTTTCCATGCTGAAAATTTCTTCGACGTAAGGGATTGAATATTCGCGCCCCTCTTTTTCAACAACAAAAATGTCGCTTGCGCCATAGTTTAAAATTTCAACTATTTGACCAACCATGTTGCCTTTATCATCATATAAAATTGCGCCTATAAGGTCGTCAACTAAAAGTTCATCTTCCCCTTTCATCTCTTCAAGAAGAGACTTGTCAACTTTAAGCACTTGATTACGGTAAAGTTCGGCATCGTTACGCGTAGAAATCTCATCAAATTTTATATACAAAAAGCCTTGTCGAAGGCTGACATGCTTTATATGCATAGTCTTATTTCCGACAAGACACTCTGTCAAAACATCAAAAATTGAAACCACATCGGTCAAAAGTTCGGCCTTAACTTCACCTTTAATGCCTTGTGGCTTTAAAATTCTTGCTATTTCAAGCATATTATTCTCCAAACTTAACAAAAACCTTTTTGCCTGTTCTTGATGAGATTGATTTGATGATTGTTCTTATGCTTGATGCAACGTTACCGCTTTTGCCGATAACTCTGCCCATATCGCCTTCAGCAACAGAAACATTGATAACTGTTTGTGTTTCCTCTTCTGTTTCAGTAACTTTTACTGCGTCCTTGTCAACAACAAGGCTTTTAACGATATATTCAACGATTTCTTTCATAGTAATCTCCCTTAAATTATTTCTCGATTACGCCACTCTTAACAAGAAGTTGTTTTGCTGTTTCTGTTGGAGTTGCGCCATTTTTAAGCCAAGTTTTTGCCTTGTCTGTATCAATTTTGATTTCAGCAGGGTTTGTAAGTGGGTTGTAAGTTCCGATAACATCGATAAACTTTCCATCTCTTGGTGCACGAGAATCTGCAACGATTACTCTATAAAAAGGTGCTTTTTTATCTCCCAATCTTGTAAGTCTAATTTTAACTGCCATGTTTTCCTCCTATAAAAATTTTGTATTTTAAATTGCCTCTAAAGCAATGAAATACCATCTGTTGTTTGGTTTACATAAACCTGTTTCTAAATTTTCCGCTTTTCATTTGTTTCATCATTTCTTTTGACTGTTCAAACGATTTAAGAAGCTGATTTACTTGTTGAATTGATGTGCCACTTCCATTGGCAATACGCTGTCTCCTGCTTGCCTTGATTATTTCTGGATTGCGTCTTTCTTTTGGCGTCATAGATTGTATGATTGCCTTGTTTACTTGCAGTTGAGCCTCATCAATATCTAAGTTTTTAATTTTGCTGCCAATGCCTGGAATCATGCCAAGAATGTCTTTGATGTTGCCCATCTTCTTGATGCTTTCAAGCTGAGCAAGATAGTCCTCAAAAGTAAATGAGTTTTCTCTAAACTTTTTCTCCATCTCTTTGGCTTGTTCTTCAGTGACAGCCTCTTGCGCTTTTTCAATAAGACTAAGCACGTCACCCATACCTAAAATTCTGCTTGCAATACGGTCTGGATAGAAAGGCTCGATGTCGCCAATCTTTTCGCCGACGCCGGTAAATTTGATAGGTTTTCCTGTAATAGCCCTGATTGAAAGCGCCGCACCGCCACGGGTATCACCATCAAGTTTTGTAAGCACAACGCCGGTAATGTCAAGGTCGTTATTAAAACTTTCGGCAACCGTAACCGCATCTTGACCAGTCATTGAGTCAACTGTAAGCAAGATTTCAGTTGGCGACACTTCTTTTTTGATGTTTTTAAGTTCGCTCATCAATTCTTCATTGATGTGAAGTCTTCCTGCCGTATCGATGATTACCGTGTCATAGCCCTGTTTTTTTGCATGTGCAATAGCCTCTTTTGAGGTTTTTACTGGGTTCTGTGTGCCCCTTTCAAAAACTTCAACATTGGCTTGCTTCCCTACCACTTGAAGTTGAGTGATTGCCGCAGGCCTGTAGATGTCACACGCAACAAGCAAAACTTTTTTGCCAGATTTTTTTAAATGCGCACCAAGTTTGCCACACATTGTTGTTTTGCCCGCACCTTGAAGACCACACATCATAATTACTGTTGGTGGCGCTGGACTTACAGCAAGTTTTTGCTCGTTTGAAGACATTAAACTTGTAAGTTCGTCACGGACAATTTTGATAACTTGTTGGGCTGGCGTAAGGCTTTTAAGCACTTCATCGCCAACCGCTTTTTCAGAAACGGTTTTGATGAAATCTTTAACCACCAAATAGTTTACATCGGCCTCAAGAAGTGCCATTTTGACTTCTCTCATGGCCTCTTTAATTTCAAGCTCGGTCAGTCGTCCTCGTTTAGTCAGCTTCGAGAAAATATGGTTAAATTTTTCTGAAAGTGATGAAAAAAGTGCCATTATTCCTCCTCATATTTTGAAAGTTTATGTTTTAACATTTCATTTTCTTTTTCTAAAGTTTCAGTTTTCTTTAAAAAACCCAATTTTTTTTCAAATTCATACAACTTTTTGCCCGCTTTGCTTACGCTGTCCATAACCGCCTGCCTTGAAATTTCTAAATTTTCAGCAATTTCGGTAACGGTCAAATCATTTTGCAGGTAGGACGACATGATAAATTGTTGCCCCTTACTGAGCAAAACGCCATATGCATCGAAAAGTTTGTTTAAAATGATGTTCTCTTCAACTTTCATAGCTTATTTTGTAAAGCATTTTTACTTTACAAGCCTATTCTAGCACAAAAAAACAAAGATTGCAAGTGTTTTTTGCAATCTTTTTTATTTTATGGCAGCAATTTTACAATTATATAGTTGCTTACACCATAATATTTCGGATTTAATTTGATGTTATCGCCATTATCAAGCAATATTCCTTTTTGCAAAAACTCGGCATAACTTTCATTTTCATCTATGTTGTATCCTTTTATGCGCAAAAATTGTTTGCTTATGCCAGCCTTGCAGCGAAGGCCAAGCATAATATGCTCCTCAAGTTTTTGATTTTTGGTTAAAATCTCCTCGTTTGCCAATTTTCCTGCATAATAATCATCAAAATTTGCAGCATTTGCAAAGCGTCTACCATTAATATAAGAATGCGCGCTCAACCCAAAACCAATATAATCGTCACCAGTCCAATATTTAAAATTGTGTCTGCTTTCATATCCATATTTAGCAAAATTTGAAACTTCATAACGCTCATATCCCAGTGACGCCAACACTTTAACCATTTCATCATAAACTTCAACGCATTGGTCATCATCCGGCAAAAGCAACGGGTTGGCCCTAGTCATTGCCTCAAGCGGCGTACCATTTTCAATTTGCAACATATATGCCGAAATGTGATTAACGCCCAAACCTGCAAGCATATCAATTTGACCACAAAACTGTTGCACATCCATATCTTTAAGACCTATTAAAAGGTCACAAGAAATGTTGTTGATGTGTTTTTTTGCAAGACTTATTGCCTCAAGCGCTTGACTTGCGCTGTGCTTTCGACCTATAAAAGCAAGTTGCACGTCGTTTAAACTTTGCACGCCAAGCGATATTCTGTTTACGCCGTTGTTTTTGTAGCAAACAAGCTTTTCTTCTGTTAAAGAATTTGGATTTGCCTCAATGGTAAATTCATAATTTTCAGCAAGTATAAAATGTTTTTTAATTGCCCCTATAAGTTTATCAATAAGCTCCATAGATAACACACTTGGCGTACCGCCACCAATATATATGGTGTCAATCTTCTTTTCGCCCTGATATCGCGCAATTTCATCTATAACTTTATCAATATATTTTTTGTGTTCATCTTCCGCCTTAACAAAAGACGAAAATGCGCAATAGGCGCATTTACTTTCGCAGAACGGGATGTGAATATATACCCCCAGCATCCTACTCTCCATCATCAAGTTTAAGAATTGACATAAAGGCCTCTGATGGAATTTCAACCGAGCCCACCTTTCTCATCCTCTTCTTTCCCTCTTTTTGTTTTTCAAGAAGTTTACGTTTTCTTGTCACGTCGCCGCCATAACACTTGGCAAGCACGTCTTTGCGCATAGCTTTAATTGTTTCTCTGGCAATAATTTTACCGCCAATTGCCGCTTGAATTGGCACTTCAAATAGTTGCCTTGGAATAATTTTCTTAAGTTTTTCAACTAAAGCCCTGCCCCTTGTATAAGCCCTATCTTTAAACACAATAATTGAAAGGGCATCACATTTTTCACCATTAAGCAAAATATCAACTTTTACAAGGTCGCTTTCTTGATAGCCAGCCATTTCATAATCAAAACTTGCATACCCTTTTGTACGTGATTTTAAACTATCAAAAAAGTCATAAATAATTTCACCCAGCGGAAGTGTATAATCAAGGCGTACACGATTTGCATCTAAATAAGTCAAATCTTTATAAATTCCGCGTTTCTCTTGACACAGTTCCATAATAGCACCAACGTATTCAGGTGGTGTAAACACACTTGCTTTAACAATTGGCTCTTCAATATAGTCAATTTCAACAACTGGTGGCAGTGATGAAGGGTTTGAAAGCTCAATCATCTCGCCATTTGTTTTATAAACATGATAAAAAACGCTTGGCGATGTTGTAATAATGTCTAAGTCAAATTCTCTTTCTAAACGTTCGGTAATAATCTCAAGGTGTAAAAGCCCCAAGAAACCACATCTAAAACCAAATCCCAACGCTTGCGACACTTCTGGTTGAAACTGAAGTGAAGCGTCGTTAAGTTTTAATTTTTCAAGCCCCTCTTTGAGCTCTTCATATTTAGCGCCATCTACAGGGAAAATGCCGCAGAACACAACTGGTTGCACTTTTTTGTAGCCTGGCAAAGCCTCACTAATTGGATTGTCAACTTTTGTGATTGTATCACCAACCTCAACATCGCTGATTGTTTTAATTGAGCATGCCAAATATCCAACATCACCTGCTCTTAACTGTTCAACCGGCTTTGCATTTGGCACAAACACACCAACTTCAATTACATCATAAACCTTGCCAGTTTGCATCATTTTAATTTTGTCACCAACTTGAAGATTGCCGTCAAACAACCTTACCAAACAAATTGCTCCTTTAAAGTTGTCGTAATAACTATCAAAAATCAGTGCTTTAAGTTTACCGTTTTCATCACCTTTTGGCGCAGGGAATTCTTTTACAATCATTTCAAGCACTTGCTCGATGTTTGTGCCATCTTTTGCTGAAATGCAAGGCGCATGCATGGCAGGAATTCCAACCACATCTTCAACCTCTTGCTTTACTTCTTCCGGCCTAGCACTTGGCAGGTCAATTTTGTTTACAACTGGCAAAATGTCAAGGTTATTGTCAATTGCAAGGTATGCGTTTGCAAGGGTTTGAGCCTCAACACCTTGAGATGCATCTACAATCAAAATTGCCCCCTCACACGCCGCCAAAGAACGTGAAACTTCATAAGTAAAGTCCACGTGTCCTGGGGTGTCGATAAGGTTTAGTTCATACTCAACGCCGTCAAGGGTATAGTTCATTTTAGTTGGGGTAAGTTTAATTGTAATCCCCTTTTCCCTTTCCAGTTCCATCGAGTCTAAAAGTTGGTCTTGCATATCACGTTTTGCAAGTGTGCCAGTCTTTTCAATAAGCCTATCAGCAAGTGTTGATTTGCCATGGTCAATATGAGCGACAATGCAAAAGTTTCTAATTTTCTTTATTCTTTCCATACACTAGATTATATATATTTTAACTCTAGAAATCAATTGTTTTTTAAAAAAACGCACATAATATTAATATAATTCGATAAAATTTCAAAAAAGTCGAAAAATCGCTTTATTTTATTATTTAGTTATGATATATTAATCATATAGAATATTTTTGAGGTGATTATGAATATATTTGACTCTTGGCTTGTACAGCAACCAATTGCTCACAGAGGCCTTCACGACAAAACCACTCCAGAAAACTCTTTAGCCGCTTATGAAAAAGCAATCAATGCTGGCTATGCAATTGAAATTGACGTGCGCATAATTGCTGATGGAACAGTTGTAGTATTTCATGACGAGGCGCTTTCTCGCCTTACAGACAATGATGGCTATATAAAATTTTTAAATAAAGCTGACCTTGACCTTTTAAAACTTAAAGGCAGCGAAGAACATATTCCAACCTTTGAAGAAGTACTTAAATTTGTTGATGGAAGGGTGCCACTTTTAATTGAAATTAAAAACAACGACAAAGTTGGCGCACTTGAAAAAGCGGTAATCGAGCTCCTTAAAGATTATCATGGAGAATATGCCGTTCAGTCTTTTAACCCTTATGTGCTGGAGTATTTTTACAAACACGCTCCAAACATTTTGCGCGGACAACTTGCTGGATATTTTAAGGGTGAAAAACTTTCTTTCTTCAAAAAATATGCACTTAAAAGAATGCTTTTAAATAATAAAGTCAGCCACCCTGATTTTATATCTTACGAGGCAAGAAAGTTGCCTAATATGCATGTAAGGAAATATAAACAACTTCCACTTATCGCTTGGACGGTAAAGAGCCAAAGCGAATACGTAAAAGTTGTAAAACACTGCGACAACATTATATTTGAAAACTTTGAACCTACAATTTAATTATCGCAACAAAAAAGCAGACCATTCGTCTGCTTTTATTTTGTCAAATATACAACTTTTTTTATTCCGTAAACACGCTGGTCTAAAACGTTGAATGGCAAATAATTTATTTCAACACTTTTCTCTTGCTCGCAAACTATTATGCCTTCTTCG
>JAFTTP010000009.1 GCA_017466725.1 Clostridia bacterium | reverse complement strand
TTCATTTGTCTTGCATATCTTTTTGCTTTTTCAGCAGGATTTCTCAAGATAATGCCATTTGATGTTCTATAAGCCAAACTACACCCCCTTTTATAAAAAAATCTGCGTGCAAGCAAAAGTCTTTTTAACTTTTACTGACACACAGATTGTATCAAAACAATGTAATTAAAAAAAATAATGAATACATATTGCAATTGGTTCTATTTTATGTTATTATATATCTATATAAAGGAGAACATAAATGATAAAAATAAGACACGAAGAAATAAATTTTCATCCAACAACAGAACAAAAAAGAAAAGCCAGTAGAAAGATAGCAAGATTTAATTTTATAAAAGATAAAGCTGCAAACTTAATTATGGATAGTTCAATAATAGAAAAAGGGATTGTAGTTATACATGGCGAATACCCATATGAAAGCCCATATTTATTCTTACGTTTCATGGACAAAAATACTTTACAAGACACAAGGATTTTAGTCGGAGCTTTTGATGTTTTATCTATCCAAGATTTTGGTTGGGAATATCAAGTAGATGAAAAGTTAACAAAAATGTGGAGAGGCGTTATGCTAGAATATGGGCCAAACTATAAAAAAGCACTAATTAAAACATTAGAAGAAAGGAAAGAAAATAGCATTAAAAATTATAATAATCAAATAGAAGAAATAGAAAAGTATTAATTGGAATTTTGAAATTATAAAAAGAGGGGAATATAAAAAATATTATCCTCTTTTTTTTACTAGAGGTGGACACTTTTGAAAATTTTGACGTGTCCACCAAATGTCCACCGTTTACGAATGACGGTAAGTGTTTGGTAATGATTTGTAGTGTCGATAAATGATTTGCTTGGTATATAATGCACGTAAAATCAAGGGAAAAATGATTGTGTATGAAAATAAGTGATACAAAATGAAAAAAGTGTGTTATAATTATTTTATGGGGAAAAGGATGAAACACCAAAATTTATCTAGAAGTATAACTTTAATCGGCCCATCTAGCGTAGGAAAAAGTCTTTTGGCGATGGAGCTTGCTAAGAAAACGGGTTTTAAAAATTTATGTATTGATGATTTAATTACTGTTGTTAGGGTTGAAAAGGAAGGATTGATTGGACCTGAGTTTAATCAACAGCAAGCGTTTGTTGATAGGTGCATTAAAGATATTCAAAGCGACAGCGAATTGTCATATTTGTTGAAAAACAAACGGTATCGAAGTCAAGAATTGCAGCTTATTGACGATTTTGTAGGCTTATATAATTATTATTTAAATATGTTTGGTAATTTGCAACCTTTTTATGATGCGGTTGAAATGTATGATATTGTTACAAGCTGTTATGAGCAGGATATTGATTATGTTAATGTGCTTGAGTTGACCTCGTCTGCAATGTTGGATACTGCTTTTATGGTGTTGGATGAGCCGCTTATAATTGATGCTCCGGCTGCAGTTGGCTGGAAAACAAAAGATAATTTAAGATTATCTGGTAAAGTTAAAGCAGCTTTAAGATTAAACGGGTTTACTTTTAATGAGGAAAAAATAAGAGTGCTGGTAAGTGAGGTTTTGGATGTTTCAACAACTGTATTTATATGTCCTGGGCTTGATTACGCACAAAGAAACTCTGAGAAAAAAAGCGGTGCAAACAATATTATTCTTGCAGATTTAAATGCGTATGAAAATCAGGCGGATATTATGATTTCTGCAAATGGACTTTTTAATAATCCTTCTCATTATGTTTTTCAAAAGCGAAGTTGGTTTGACGCGCAAGAGAGATTGAAAAAAGAAGAACTTAAAAATAAAGGTGAAATTGCAAATGTTTGTGACCAAATTTTAGAATTTGTGGATGAATTATCTTTAGAAAAATAATAACTTAAATAATGAATTTGCCAGACAATTTTTTTGTCTGGTTTTTATTTGTTAAAATATTAAATAAATTAACAAACGGGAAAATTATCTATTTTTTTTTGTTTTTTACAATAAAATTTAATAATTTATTATTTATTTTTAATTATTATGAATAAAAAATAATTATTGCGATATAATACAAATATGAAAAAATATATTTGGATTACATTAATTTCTATTGTTGCGGTTGCGGGGTTTGGTACTTTATTTACTCAACTTGGTATGGGGTGGTTTGATAAACTAATTAAGCCGGCAGAGTGGATTCCTTCTTGGATTATTCCTATTGTGTGGACAGTGATTTATGGTCTTTTTGCCTATGTGCTTATTAAGTGGCAAAATAGGCGTCCGCTGACAAAAGAAAATATTATTTTGCTTATTGTAAACGGTGTGCTTAATATTTTATGGTGTCTTGTATTTTTCACATTGCATCAATTATTTTTAGGCGTAGTAGTGATTGTTATAAATGCACTTTTTGCAATTAGGCTTTATTTAGAAATTTGCAAAGAGGACGCTATGAATGGCTTTATTATTTCTATTTATCCTATATGGTTGTGTATTGCAACAACATTAAATTTGGCGGTTTGGATATTAAATTAGACGGCAAACATTTGCTGTCTTTTTATTTTAAAAATAAAATATTTTATTTAAATTTATAAAAAAAATAATAAAAAATCAATATTTTTTGAAAAAACATTGATTTTTTTATAATTGTTTATTTTATTTTAAAATCATTTTTAAAATTTTCAGTTGAAATTTTGTAGAAACCATATTTAATAATTTTAATTTTTTGCTTGTATTTTTTTTGTATATGTGTTTTGGATTGTTTTTATTTAATATTTTAAAAACAAGATTAGCAATTTTTTCTGGTGATATTGCTCCGCCTTGTTCGCTGTCTACAATATGTTTAAATTTTGTAATTGTATTTTTATATAATTTTGTGCCAGTATTTAACGCCTCCATTTCTTTTGTGGAGTCTTTTATTATTGGTGTTTCAACTGCGCCTGGGCGAATGGTGATTACTGGGATTCCTAAAAGGCCAAGTTCCATGGTCAATCCTTGTGCATATGCGTCAAGCGATTTTTTGGTAATTGAATAAATGGAATTAAAAGGAAGTATTTTATTTGCTGCAAGTTCGCTTGTAGTAATAATAATTTTCCCGTTGCCCTTTTGTACAAGAGGGAAAAATGTTTTATTTATTCTATATGCGCCAAAAACATTTACATTAAATATTTTTAAAAAATCCTCTTCGCTTATTTCTATTAAAGAATTCATCATTATAATTCCTGCAAAATTTATTACTGCGTCAAGAGTGTCGGTTTGTTTTGAAACAAAATCAAAAGCGTCTTGTATGCTTTGCATGTTTGTCACGTCAACTTGCAGTTGAGTGATGTTTTTAATTTCTTCTTCATTGGTTTTTATATCGCAAGAAAATACGTTGTATCCATTTTTTGCAAGTTTCACAGCGGTTGCTCTGCCCATGCCGCTTGCGCCTCCAGTAATTAATACGTTTTTCATTAATGGTTCCTCCAAATTTATTTTTATTATAATAAAAAACAAGCGCAAAGTCAATTGTAAAAGGTATATAAAAAATAACAAAAAAGCGGTGGTTTTTGTATTTTTCTGACGCTTTTTGAATAAAGCGACAGGTTGGTGTCAAAATAATCAAGGGGGTATTTAAAAAAAGATGTCGAAAAAGCGACAAAATGCTTGACCTCGGCTGTAGAATGATTTATAATTATAAAGAGATATTTTAGGAGGGGAATTATGGCAAAATCCCAAATTACAAATAGAAAATATAAAATGACGATTGCTGCAATGTGCATGGCTTTTGTAGCAGTGTTTGCTGCGGTTGTTGGTATTTGGGCGGCAACATCACAATCTATTACTGCAGGCTTTAATGTGCAATATAGAGTGGGAGATAATGTTGCAGCCGCAGTTAGAACAGAATATTACATTCCTGGACGCGATGGAGACGGTGATGGCGAAGAGGATGGCGCAGTAACTGTAACAACAAACGATTCTAGAGAGACTGTTGAAAATACAAACGGATATGTTATTTTTAACGCTGGGGAAGATTATTCAATTAAGTCGGTTTATCTTGGAGAGTTCGACGCCGAAGGCAATCCTATTGGCCTTGCGCTTACCCCGGAAAATCCAACAGTTGAATTCTATTTTACATTTGAAAATTTGTTATCAAAGGGATATGTTCAAATTACTGAAAGTTCAAAAATCACAGAACAAGATAATATTAATTTAAACTATTACTATTACAATTCTTCAGATTTTGCACTTGCAAATTCTGCATCTACAGTTGCTCATGAGGCATTTGTAAGCCCTTCTTATCAAAACATTCCATGCAAAACAGCAGAGAACAAATTAAATGGAACAGGCTCTGTAAAAATTATTAAAGTTGTTGTAAGCGTTGCAAACATCAACTATTCGGCAACATGCAGTGGTATATTCAACTTTACAATGAGATATAGTGAAGAGTCGGAAACTGTTGTTGCTTACATCGAAGAAAATGGTGTCAAAACATATTATGGTTCTTTAGCGGAAGCTGCTGCTACCGTCCCAGATATGGATGCAGCTGCAGTTGCAATGGCAAAAGCAGCATCAAATGATGGTGCAGTAAAAACACTTGCATCAACAGCAATCACTCAACCAGCAGGTGCTACAACAATTTACCTTTGTGGAAATGCAGCAGGCGATGGTGTTAGAATTCCATCAAACAAAAACATAATATTTGACTTTAACGGATTTACTTATGCAATTGACGGTAAAAACGCAGGGTCAAGTCTTGAGGGAGAAAGTGGATTCCAAATTATTAAAAACTCATATGTAACATTTACAAATGGATCTCTTATGAACGGCACTAATGGTGCAAAAGTAATGATTAGTAACTATGGTCATACCATAATTAATGACTTCAACGTTGATGGCGTGACAGGTGATGGAAAAGATGCTGTAAATGCACTTGACTGTGGCTATGGTGAACTTTTATTCACTGGAGATTCGAACATTACAATTGGCACTGAGCAGTATTCTTATGTAGATGAAGATGAAAATGGTGAACTTCAAACAATTACTGGATATCCTCAAGCACTATGTATGAAATATGGAATTTTGGGTAGTTATATAACTGGCTTTACAGTTACATTTGATGAAAATTATACAGGCACAGTTACTGGTCCAATCACATACACATACAATTCTGAACGCTACCAAGAAGATTCATATATGGAAAAAATGCATTTAAATATTTATGCCGGTACTTTTGTAAATACTGAATTAAATTACACTTGTTCGCGTCCAAGCATTAAATTGTATGGAGGTACATTCCCAACAACTGTAGATATGAGTGCGTTTGTTGCGCCATTCTATGAATATAGTGCGGCAACTGGCAAGGTTGAAAGATTGGAAACTAAGGTCGCAAGAGACATTAATAAAACGAGAGAATATGCTTACTTTGAGTCAATCGACGAAGCGTTAGATGGAATCAGTGCAGAAGATTTTGTTCAAATTGTTCTTGGTGATGATTATAACGACCAAGCTTCAGATGGTATTGTTGTGGGTGGTGCAGCCAACGTAGAAATAGACCTTAACGGATTTACTTATGCAACTACAACCATTACTGCTCTTTACGAATCAACATTAAAAATTAAAAATGGAACAATAGTTTCGAACGTAGAAGGATATGATGTGATATGTGCTGATAGAGCATCAAAAGTTACGGTTGAGGATGTAACTATAAATTGTGATACAATCTCTGGACCAGCTTTGGGGGTACTTAGTGCATGGGATGAGGCGGTAATTTATGTTACTGGCGAAACAAACATTTACGCTGGATCCAGCATTGTTGCGCATACTGATCACGTTTTTGCTGGCTTGGGGAAAATTATATTTGATAAAAATTTTGTGGGGAATGTTGTAGGTGTCATTGACACTCTGAGTGATTCATACATCCGTATTGCAGGTGGTACATTTAGTCAAGACGTATCAGACTTTGTTTACAAAGGTTACCAATGCATTTCTGCAGGGGACGGGAAATATGCAGTTTCTATTATAAATTCATCATATTCAGTTGCTGTTGAAAGCGCAGATGGAACAATTTCATATTATTCAACCGCATTCAAAACCGTATTAAGAGAAAATACTCAAAACGGTGACACCGTTTATCTTATCAACAATTATCAAGCTGTAAACTTCTACACATCTAAAAATGTAATAATAGATTTTCAAGACAATTACTACCGGGCATCTTCTTCATACATTGCTGGAAAAAATGTAGTTGTTACATTGCAAAATGGTGAGATGGCGCCATACCGTGCTGATGCGGACTACGTTTTCAAAGTAAGAGATGGTGCAAGTGTTAAATTAAGCAATATGAGGTTTTGCGGAACTAACAATAACGATGGCACAGATTACTTTGCTTCAACATTGCTAAGTATTGAAAATGCAACAGTAGAATTTGCTGATGGCGTACGATTTGCAGATTATGACAATTCAACTCATGTTATTGAATCTAGCACAGGCTCAATTATAGTTACATCAGGTTTTTACCATATGGATGAACTGGCTGATGCAGCAAACATTGTAGTCAGTGGTGGAGTGTTTAATGGTGACCCATCATCGATATGTGAAGATTTTTACAAAGCAACTGTGAATGGTGATTATTATACGGTTGAAGCAGTTTCAAGCCTCAATTACCAACTTGAAGTAAATGGCGTAATAAGATCTTATTACTCTGACTTTGACGAACTTCTTTCAAACGTTCAAGAAGGTCAAACCAACAACATCAGCGTTCGTGCTGACATCGAAACGCAAGATACCGAGCTGACATATTCGACCATGACAACTGTGGTAATTAATTTAAATGGCTATACTTGGTCTATTGCAGATACTGGCGTATTTGATAACGAAACTGCTTGGATCGATAGTGATTATATATCGTTAAAATTGGGTAAAAACTTAAATGTAGCAATTAATGATGGGGCGATTAAATGTGTTCCGATGGACGACTACTATCGTGATGCCACAACAGCTATCTATACGGAGGCTTCTGCATTAATATTAAATGGTATTCATATATATCACGAACGTTTGATTGGCGAAACTGGTTCATTAGGCACTACTATTAAGTGTGTTGATGGAAATACCTTTATATATGGAGCGTCTATGATCGGTGATGATGTGGATGATGAAGTGATGGTAGTCACAAATGATGCTCATCTTGTAATAGATTTGGACACAAATGGCTATATACCAGTTGTACGCAATCCAGAGGGTGGTGGTTACATAGCAAGAGACAAGTTGACTGTCTTGAACGTTCCGCTTGCGAAACAGAACCTTTCATTTTATACAGCGCTTGGTTATGAATGTGTAGATAATGGAGACGGAACTTATATGGTTGCAAAGTCTACATATGGTTTGGCGTATGATACGGCGGAAGGTTATAAGTATGTAAATCATATTTCAGATGCTGTAAGCAAAATTTCATCAAGTGGAACGATTTACGTTCTTAAAAACGAACAGGCTGCAAAAGGAGGCACGATTAGCAATAAAAACATTACCATTGATGCAATGGGAAAAGCGTGTCACTTAATGACGCCAATAACGCTTTCATCGGGCGCTTCGTTGACACTTAAAAATGGAACTTTCCGTACGCATAAAATGACAGCACAATACGTTGTTGTTCAATCGGGATGCTCACTGGCGTTAGAAAATGCTACTATAGAGGGTTATAGAAATGTTGGCAATGGAACGATTTATAATATGACTGCTGTGTTTGTTCTTAGCGGTGGAACGGTAACTATGGACGAACATTCAATAATTGATTATATTAACCCAGATGATGGACATGTGGTGGTTGCATTGCAAATTACTGCAGGCACATATAGTCTTGCCGAACTTGAAGCAATTTCAACAAGCATTTCAATCACAGGCGGTACGTTTGATGCTGATGTAAGCGAGTATGTTGCAGAAGGATATACATGCAGTGGCTCAGGCAGTACTTGGACTGTAAGTGCAGTGGTTTAAAATACAATGAAAAAAGAGTGCAATTTTTGCGCTCTTTTTTATTGTATTTTTATGTTTTAATTTGGAATTAAAATAAAAATAAAATCTTGTTTTTATGGGATAACAATAAAATAAAAAAAATACTAAAATTGCGGCCATTTGCTTGACTAAAATAAAAAAATGGTGGTAAAATACTAACAAGGAGAAATGCGATATGAAAAATATAATCAAAGCGTTTTTAGCAGGATCGGTTTTAGTTGCTTCATTGGCAGCGCCAACTTTATTGTCTGGTTGTGGAACAGAACAAGCACCAACCGACATTGCGTATATTAAAGTAAATGACGATGAGATGATTGATGCAATGGGGACGAAAAGATTGTATTTTGACACTCTGCCCGCTGCTGTTGATGCAATCTACGAATATGTTAAAGAAACTAATTCAAAAGAGCCTATAACAATTTATTTGGATAAAAATGCATCTGGTGATGGTGTTAGAGTTGAGGCCGACCAAAACATTATTTTTGATTTCCAAGGACATACATATACAATTCATGGCGAATTGGCGGGTTCAGCAGGCCATAAAGACGATGGTTTCCAGCTTATTAAGCGTTCAAACGTAACATTCAAAAATGGAAAGATTAAGCAAGGTAAGCAAGGGGCTGTAACATTAGTTAGCAATTATGCAAACCTTACACTTGATAATTTTACTCTTGACGGCACAAATAAAGATGCTAGAATAGAGTGCGAAAGAGTGTTGGCTTTGCATTTTGGCTCATCAGTAGTTACTGGTAATTCCCATATATTTGCGGAAGATGATGGCAAAGCAATATATATGAAGTATGGAAATCTTCATGGTACGTATGATGAAGGAGTCTTTTTGACATTTGATGAAAACTTTTCTGGTTCTGTAAATGGTGATGTGGTATACTTAAAAGATGATACTCGTCTTGATATTATCGACAACTCTTGGACAGATTACGCACAACTTACTATTAAAAACGGTGATTTTAATGTTGAATTTGAAGACCTGCCTGGCGTTGATGAAAACATTCAAATTTCAGGCGGAGATTTTGATTTTAATGTTGATAACTATTGTGCACATTTCTATGATTGCATAGAAACCGATGACGGGTTTGAGATTAAAAAAACAGGCGGCTTCTACGTTGAAAAAGATGGTATAGTGACTGACTATTCATCAATTGGCGATGCAGTTGCTGCAATTGGCGCAAATGAAAAAGTAACTCTTGGAATTGGACAAGATGTGGAAGCTGCAGGTTTGACATTTGAAAATAACGCTAAAGTTGAAATTGATCTTTATGGAAATACGTATACTATAACGGAAGGTAGCTTTAAAGCTGAGAGTGGTGCATCTGTTTTAATTAAAAACGGAACAATTACTTCGTCATCAATTGCGGTAGCAAATAGATTTGGGCAAGGCGTTCAACTTGCGAATGTTAAAGTTGCCAATGTTACAGCTGATGAAACCATTGCGGTGGATAAGTGCAAAATTGGGTACGAGAGCGTTAACGAAGATGGAAAAATTCTTGTTCAAGCTGTACCAAATACAAATTACGTTTGTGTAGTAAATAGTGAAGGCGAAAGAAATTATAGCGCAGATAAGCCGGATAAAGTCATTGCAGATGCAGAGACTGACAGTACAATATACTTTTTGAAAGATTATAAAGAAACTACGTCTATTCTGCCTAACAAATCTGGCGTAACAAATAAAAACATTATCGTTGACTTAAATGGATTTTCGTATAAATCAAATGCAATATATGTTCCAAGTGGCATTAACCTTACTGTAAGAAATGGAGATATGACACCTTACAAATATACCAATTCTGTTCTGTTTGTTGTATATTCAGATGCAACCTTAATGCTTGAGGATGTTACTTTAAACGGATTACGTCGATGCTATATTGTAGATAAAGTTACTAACGAGGCTGAATACACCGATGTTAGATGTAAAGCATTGATAACTGCACACCAAGATGCAATTGTTAAAGTCTCTGGAGGGGTAGAATTGATTCAGCCGGCTTTGACGACATGGGAAATTGAAGGTGGTGTTGAAGAACCAGTAGAGCTTAATATGTCGGACGGCTCAATGTTAGAAATTTGTGGTGGCTCTTATCAATTGGATAAATTTAAGGATTTTACAGTTGTAGTGTCTGGAGGCAATCATAAAATTACCGACCTTGATTCTATCCAAAATTTGACAATATTTGGAGGAACGTTTGATAAAGATGTAAGCAAGTATTGCGCAGAATTTTATGAATGTGTAAGAAATGATACGTCTTTAATTTATGAAGTTTCTAAAGTAGACGCTACAACCAAGCCTATATGTGTTGAAGTTGAAGGCATAAAACGATATTATACGACAATTGAAACTGCGCTTGCCTCTATTCAATCTGGCCAAGATGTGGTTGTTGTTTTAAGCGCAGACGTATCTTCAGGGGCTTATGAAATTGGTACTGGTAAAAATGTAATATTCAACCTCAACAAACACACATGGACAATTAAAAATCAGGGAAACGATTCAATTAATTGCCTGAGTGTAAGCGCTGGTTCTAATGTTACATTCAAAGATGGAACAATCACTTCCGACGGAACAGTTAAAACACTGCTAACAGCAGAGGGTGCAGTTACGCTTGACGCTGTTATACTTAATGGTAATAATGCTACAGATGCAGTTGCCAAGGTGGCAGGCGTTACTCTTCTAGGTGAGGGTAAAATTATTGCCGCATCAACCAACAAAGTTGCGCTTTCTATTACAGGAAGTGTTGTGATTGATGAAAATTTCACTGGCGATGTTTATGGTAAGTTTGAGTTAGGTTCGGATGCTGCGTTGGAAATTTCTTCGGGTGATTATACAGACGACATTGCAAAATATGTAAAATACACGTTCGTTGCAGAGGAATATGTTGATGGGAATGATGGTTTGACAAAATATACAGTTGTTTCAGATGGTGCAGTCCCAAGCACAGCTGTCGTTGCTGTAAGAGATACAAATAATGTATGGACATACTATGACCAAATAAGAGATGCTATAGGCGCTTGCCAAAGCGGAGCAACAATTTATTTAATTAAATCTTGCGCCAATAAAGGTTTTTCTGTAGAGAAAAATATTACCATAGATTTGCAAGGATTTACATTGAGAATTATGACTAGTTCGATTACCATCAAATCAGGTGGAGTTCTTGAATTTAAAGATGGATTAGTGGGCACGCATGTTTATACCGGAGATTTGATTGTTGTACAAGATGGTGGAACATTGATTTTGAATGACACTGAGATTTTAGGACAGAATATTCGAAGCGGACAACTTTACACTGCTTCTGTATTGCTTAATATTGCGGCCAACGGACGTGTTGATTTTGTAGGCAACGTAGCCATTACAACAAAACCGGAAGACGATACCGTTGAAAATATAGGAATTTCTGCGGCAGAGGGCTCAACGTTAGATTATTCACAAGTGACAAAATACACGCTTGATGGTGAAGATAAAACTGACGAGGTAAAACCTAAAGTTTAAAATATTTAAAAGAGTGCAAAAGCACTCTTTTTTATTTAAAAAATATGTAAAGAAAACTTGACATTTAATTTTAAATAGAATATAATATAGATGTAAAGAAAACTTTACATATGGAGGTTATTATGGATAAACAAGAAATTCTTAAAAAAGCACAAAGCAAAAAAGCAGTTGTTGGAGAAATGGAACAACGAAAGATTGATAAATCCAACTGGATTGCAGTGATTGTTGCCGGCATTTTTGCCGTTGCATTTATCATTGTGTTTGGCGCATTAGGCTTAAGAGAATGTATATGGGCAATTGCAGCAATTTGTTTTATATGGGCAAGTGTGTTCTATTTTTGTCAATATTTTCTGGCTAAGCGTCCAGCTGGGGTTTTGATTGGCGCTGTGCTTGAAGGGCTTGGTGCTTGCATTATGATTGCAAACTTTATTCTAGACTTAACAGGGGTGATTTAATGAATAACGATATAGTTTTAAAAAATCGTTTAAAAGAGGTACGCACAGGCAAAAAAATATCTCAAGAAGAATTGGCGGCTTTAGTTGGTACAACAAGGCAGACAATTATCGCTGTAGAAAAGGGAGTTTTTAACCCTACAGCAAAACTTGCACTTTTATTATGTATTGCTCTTGATGAAAAATTTGAAAATTTATTCTATTTTGAATAATTGATATAAGTGTAAAATAAGCAGCATTAAAACAAGATAAAAAAACTCGGGGTTATCCGAGTTTTTTGTTTATCGTGTTCCTGCAGTTGTGTTGTCTTTGGTGCGATTGTCGAGTTCTTTAACTGGATGTGGCGATTCTTGATAGCGGTAGTCCTCGCCAAATTCTTTAATATATTTTTCAATCACTGCATGGCTTGGCACGTCTTTTGTTGCGCCATTGATTTGTTTTAAGTGCAAGAAGAAACGATGGTTTTCATCTAGTTTTGCTGCTGGCACATAGTCTTCTTCGATGGAAGTATACCCAACTGTTTCAAGCACTCTACGAATATATTCTTTGTTTTCGCCAAATTTAAGCAGTTTTGGAAATTCTTCGCAACCAACCACTTTAGCGCCATCCTTCTTTTCGTATTTTTTAAGAAGTTGATTTGCAAGTTGAAGGTGCGCAACTTCCATTTCATAATGTTCTGCCCAAATATTTTTAATATATGCGTCACTTTCGTCTTGCATCATTGAATAGTAAAGATAGCACTCGGTATATTCGTGCATAACCCACTGTTCAAGCCATGTACAAGTTGGGTCTTTTAGACTTTCATATTGCGAAACGTGTTCTTCTTCAACCATGCCAATTTCAGAGAAAAGTTTGCGGCCTAAATCATTATGATAGAAGGCGGCAACATTCATATAATAGTTCATTGTTTGTTGCTCGGCTGCAGTGATAATGTTGCCAACAAGTTTAGTGTAAACGTCTGCGCGTTTTGCGTTCATTGAATAGCGGACGTTGTCAACTGGGTGACGGTGTTCGTTTATTGTTGGTCTGCCCGGCATGATTTCGGTGTATTTGCCAACCATAACATCTGCATCAATGTCGTAGTCCATTTTTAAAAGATTTGCAAAACGGTAAAGATGGTCAAAGTCTTCTAAAAGTGCAAAATCCAAGGCGTTTTTAGCATTGTCATCATCAACGTTTTGTGCAAGAATGGCAGTAAGGTCTACGGCAAGTTGTTCGTATGCAATAGTTGTTTCTAGAATATTTTCGTCAATTGGCTTTAATGCAGCAATTCGTTTTTGTTGTTGCTGCTCTTGCTCGCGCACTAAAGCAATTGCTCTGCGGATATCATTGTTTGGACAATTTCTTGCAAATTGATGTAAAAACCAGTTGGATTCAAACTCTGTACCATTCATAAGAATGATTCTTGTTTTTGTGTATGGTGATGTTTTCTTTTTATCATATGCTTTTGGGTACATCTCCGCCCAATTCATGCAGTATGATTCAATATCCCTTGTTTGATGTGTAAATGGATTCATTTTCCCTCCTCATTACAATGTTTAACAAATTCCTTTCTTTTATACGCAGAATTTATTAAAAAGTTGATAAAATGATAAACAATTTTGATTGTTTTATGTTATACTACTTAAACACAGGGGAGGAATTGTGAAAAAAGAATTAAAATTTAAATTAACAAATAAATCGTTGCCGCTTTTGCCATGTTTAAAACGTGAAATGTTGCAAGAAATTAAAATGGAGGGAGATAATTTAATTATCACATTCTCATTAACGTCAAACGCTGACTTTGCTGCGTCTTTGGCGGGATTTGAGGCTAAAAAGGTTGAAATAAAAACCAATTTATTAGATGATGCTGATTGTAATATTGAAATTTCTAAAAGATTTTCTAAAAAGATGTTAAAAGAAAAAAGTAAGTTGGGCTATGGTAAAAAAGCAAACATTTATGCAATAAGAGAATTTATAAAAATTTATAAAGATTATCCGCTTTATTTTGAGCATGCGCTTGTTGGCAAAGAAAAGGTGCATTTAATTTTAAATGGTAAGGCGCAAGTTGAGGTAAAAGTGATGATGAATTGCAGTGAAATATCTTACACATTTGAAGATTAAAGGAGAAATTATGAAGTTGACAAAACAAGACTGCGCTCTTATTGAAATCGCCACTAAAGTGGCAAAAGATAATTGCGATATTTATGCAGATTTAAGCATGCATGTTGGATGTGCGGTTAGGGCAAAATCTGGGAAAGTGTATGTTGGAATAAATTTAAAAACCTCGCATTCGGTATGTGCCGAGCAAGTTGCAATTGGTCAGGCGTATGCTTGCGGCGAAAGAGAACTTGACACAATTGTTGCTGTAAAAATGAACAAAGATGGCGGGACAAGAGTTGTGTCACCATGCGGGCTGTGCAGATACATTTTTGATAAGTTTGGAATTTCATTAAATGTAATTGTGGAAGATGTTGCAAGTGGTAAAATTCTTAAGGTCCCAGCGGCAAAACTGTTGCCATATCCATACAAAAGAGAAAGAAAATTAAATACAAATAGGAGTGATTTATGAGCGTAAGAGATAAATTGAAGAAACTTGGCCAAGAACAGCTTTTAAGGTTTGAAAAAGAATTGAATTGCAGCGAACTTAAATTGCTGGAAAAACAAATTGAAGAGCTTGATTTTTCATATTTGGAACATATTGGCTTAGATGAGGCCTCAAGCAAAGGCGAAATTACACCTATCAAGGCAATGACTGTAAATGAGATTACTCAAAAGCGCGCTGAGTTTGAAAAGATTGGCTTGGATGCGCTAAAGAGGGGCGAGGTTGGTATTGTGCTTGTTGCTGGCGGCATGGGTACAAGGCTTGGTTCAGATCATCCTAAGGGCGTATATAATATTGGGAAGACAAAGGATGTTTTTATTTTTCAAAGACTTTTTGAAAACGCGCTTGATGTTGTAAAACAAAGCGGGATAATGATGCCATTTTTCATTATGACAAGCGAGAAAAATGATGCAGAAACTCGTGAATTTTTGGCTGATAAAAATTATTTTGGATATGATGAAAATTATGTTAAATTTTTCGTGCAAGAGATGGCACCTTGTGTTGATTTAAATGGTAAAGTGCTTTTAGAGGAAAAGGGCAGGGTTGCAACAAGCCCTAACGGCCACGGGGGATGGTTTAACTCGCTTTTAAAAGATGCTGGCTGCGAGAAGTTTTTAAAAACAAGTGGTGTTAAGTGGCTTAATGTGTTTGCTGTTGACAATGTTCTGCAAAAAATGGGAGATCCTGTATTTGTAGGTGCAACAATTGCTGGCGGATATGAAATTGGCGCCAAAGTTATTCGAAAGGCAGATCCTTATGAAAAAGTAGGCGTTATGTGCAAACGTGATGGTAAGCCAAGCGTAATTGAATATATTGATTTAACTGATGAAATGGCTCATGCAGTGGATGAACAGGGTGAAAGATTATATAATTTTGGTGTAATATTCAACTATTTATATAATCTTGACTTGTTGTATAAAATTAAGGATGAAAAACTGCCATTGCATATTGTAACCAAAAAGGTTGAATATGTAAACGAAAAGGGTGAAAAGATAAAACCAGAGGTACCAAATGCGCATAAATTTGAATATCTTGGGGTTGATTTGGTTGAACTTGCCTCAAGCGTTTTACCATTTGAAGTTTTAAGGGAAAAAGAGTTTGCGCCAATTAAAAATAAAGAGGGTGTAGATTCTGTTGAAAGTGCACAAAAACTTTTAGAACTTAATGGCTATATTTTATAACCGCGAGAGGTGAAATATGATTTTGCCAACATGGCTTGTACTGCTGCTGGGAGTTATTTGTTATTTTATATTGCCGGTTGCAATATGGCTGATTAAAAAAGAAAAACTTAAAAATATTTTTACTATAATATTTTTCTGCCTATATCTTGGAGTTTTATTTTGTGGAGTATTTGGCAAACTGGGCATAGACGGAAACAAAGTTGTTATAAATTTTGATTTTGGTGGCCGCTGGTGCGCTAAAACAATTAAATGGTCACTTTTAAATATTTCCACATTTGACCTTGTAATTAATTTAGTGATGCTTTTACCTGTTGGAATGTTTATATTATATTTTTCACAAAAGAAAAAATGGTGGGTAAGGCTTATACTGCTTATATTTCTTGGATTTGCGAGTGGGGCGTTAATTGAAACTTGCCAGTTTATTCTGCCTATTCAGCGTTCGGTGCAATTAAGTGACGCAATTCTTAATATGGTGAGTGTATTTATAGGCGGGTTGATTGCTTGGGGATATTTGTCAGTAATTAACAAAATTAGAAATAAAAGAAATGCATGAGAGAAGTCTTATGCATTTTTTATTTTTGACGCACAATTTTATTATTATGTTCATTTAAATTTATATGGGGGATATGATGAAGTATAATATAGCAATTGTGGGCGCGACAGGGCTTGTGGGGCGAAAAACTTTGCAAATTTTAGAGGAACAAGGATTAAATCAAAATAATATTTTTCCTTATGCGTCGACAGAAGGTAAAAAGATTTTATTTGGTGGTAAAAAGTTGAAGGTGGAAAAATTAACAGAAGAAAATTTATTTAAAAATAAATTGGATTTTGCTTTATTTTGCACGGGTGATGATGTGTCTAGTAAATTTGTGAAAGGATTGGCTCAGCGAGGATGTACGGTGATTGATTATTCATCCCTTTACAGAAAAGAATTTCCGCTTATTGTGCCAGAAATAAATATGGATGATGCGGTTGGTAATATTTTGTGCAATCCAAACTGTTCTACAATTGCAAGCGTAATGGCGCTTTATAATATTAAGAATAAATTTGGTATAAATAGAATAATTTATTCAACTTATCAAGCAGTAAGCGGAGCGGGGCGAGATGCTTTAAAAGAAATAAACGAATTAAAGCAAGAGAATTTAAAAAAATTAGATTTTCCAATAAAAAATAATCTAATTCCATATATTGGCAATATTAATGCAAGTGGGCGCTGCACTGAAGAAGAAAAAATGATTTATGAGAGTAAAAAAATATTAAATGATTTTAATATTAAAATATCTTCAACTACAGTTCGCGTTCCTGTTGATGTGGGACACAGCATTTCGATATTTTTTGAGACAAAAGCAAATGCGAGTTGGGAGGAAATTAGGCAGGCGATTGAAGAAAGCGAAGGTGTGAAATATATTACACATCCAATGCCGCTTTGTTCACGAAATCAAAGTTATGTGTTGGTTGGTAGGCTTAAAAAAGATGAATTTAATGAGAATAGTTTTTCAATGTTTATTTCGTCGGATAATTTGCGAAAAGGCGCAGCGCAAAATGGAGTGCAAATTTTAGAAAAATTAATTGAAGAAAAAAATGATTGTTTGTAAATTTGGCGGCAGTGCAACTGCCAGTAAAAAGGCAATAAAAAATATAAAAGTTTTGTCAGCAAACTTAGATAGGCGTGTGCTTGTTTTTTCTGCAATTGGGAAAATAAATAAGCATGATGAAAAAATAACAGATTTATTAATTGCGCTGACAAAAGAAAATATTGACCGAAAAATAATAATAAACAAAATAAAAGCAAAATTTAATAAATTATTATTAAAAATCAATAAAAAAATAGAAATTAATAAAAAAATTGACAATATTATTAAATGCTATAATAAAAATAAAGATTATAATTATTTAATCTCTAGAGGTGAATATTTAACTTCTTTTATTATGAGTAAATATTTAAATATTCCGTTTGTGCCCGCAGAGAAGATTATATTTTTTAAAAAAGAAAAAATTGATTATAAAAGAATTAAAGAAAGACTGAATTATTATTTAAATAAATATCAGCAAATTATTGTGCCTGGCTTTTATGGAATAAATGAGAAAAATAAAATACATTTAATGTCTCGTGGTGGCAGCGATGTAAGTGGAGCCATTATTGCAAAAACATTAAATGATTGTATTTATGAAAATTGGACTGATGAAGACGGGATTAAAGAAATAAATCCTATTTTTGAAAAATCAAATACAATTGAAAAAATGAGTTATGTGCAATTAAAAAAACTTACAAATTTAGATGCAAAAATAATTCATAGGGATTGTGCGAAAATATTAAAAAATAAAAATATAATTTTAAAGGTGTGTAATATTTTTAATTTATTTTCAAAACAAACAATAGTAACAAATAAAAAAGAAAACATATTTTATGTATGCTATAAAAAAGCAAATAATAAAGCAATAATTTTTTACCCAAAAGGGAAAAAGAAAATAGATATTAATAATATAAAAGAAGAAATTATAAATACCTACAAGAAAAAAGGAAAATAAACATGTGCGGAATTTATGGATATGTTGGAAAAAATGCACTTCAAGAAACAATACGTGGAATTAAAGATTTGGAATATAGAGGATATGATTCTGCTGGCATTGCATTTATAAATAAAAATAATTTTAAAAAAAACAATAAAAAATATCAAAAAAATATTAAAAAAGGTTGCAAAAACTTAATTTCTGTGAGAGAAAAGGGCGAAATTAAACATTTAGATGAAATATTAAATAATATACATGTTGATACTGACGTAGCAATTTCGCATACGCGGTGGGCTACACATGGCGAGGCGAATATAGAAAATTCACACCCTCACTTTAGCGCTGATGGCAAGTGGGCTGTTGTGCATAATGGCATTATAGAAAATTATGAGCAGCTTAAAAACGAACTTGTTGGAGTTGAGTTTGCAAGCCAAACAGACACTGAAGTTGTTGCGCACTTATTGCAAAAACATTATAACGGCAATCCTCTTGTTGCACTGGGCGAAGTTTGTAAAAAGTTGAAAGGCAGTTTTGCGCTTGCTATTATTAATGTTGAACATCCGAATAAGATTTATGTTGCGCGAAAGAATAGTCCGGCTTTTGTCGGTGTGGATAAAACATGCGGGGTGGTATGCTCTGATGTAAACAGTATGAAATCTGTAGAGAATATTTTTTTGGTGGGCGAGGAAAATATTGCGGTTATAGAGTGTGGAAATGTGGAAATTTACAATTTTAACCTTAATAAATTAAAGCCAAAAAAGATTGTAGTTGATAAAGAATTTAAGTCTTCAGGGAAAGAAAATTATCCACATTTTATGTTGAAAGAAATTGAAGAGATTCCAAAAGTTTTATTTAAAACAATAGAAAAGTATAAAAATTCTAGCGATTTTTTAGAAAAAATTGATAAAAATTGTATAAAAGATGTGGATAATTTGTTGATTGTTGGATGCGGCACTGCGTATAATGCAGGAAGGATTGGTGGCGAGATTATAGAAAAAGAGTGCGGGATTAAAGTGGATTGTGTGCTTGCGTCAGAACTTATGACAAAAGCATTTTTATATAATCGGTCTACGCTTGCGGTGTTTATAAGTCAAAGCGGCGAAACTGCCGATACGCTTAGGGCTGTGGAATTATGCAAGCAACATGGCCTAAAATGCTTAGCGGTTACAAATGTTAAAAACAGTTCTATAACACGTTTTTGTGATTATGTGATTTATACATATGCTGGGGCTGAAATTGCAGTGGCAAGCACTAAAGCTTTCAACTGTCAAGTTGCGGTGATGTTTTTGCTTTCCGCATATTTTAAATATATAAAGCAGGGCGAAGATTTTATTGCACAAGAATACAGGCAACTTCTGAAAGTTGTGGGCGTTCTTGAAAAAATGAATATCGATGACGTTTGTAAGCAAATCGCCGAGGAAATTCAAAATGAAAAAAGTTTATACATGATTGGGCGAGGGCAAGATTATTTGCTGGCAGAAGAAAGTAGTTTGAAATTGAAAGAAATTTCATATATACATTCTGAGGCATATCCTGCAGGCGAGCTTAAGCATGGTACAATTTCCCTTGTAGAAATGGGAACGTTTGTTTTTGCTTTTGCCACCACAGAAAAGACTTTGGCTAAGATGGCGGCCAACATAAAAGAGGTGCAAAGTCGAGGGGCAAAGGTTATTGCACTGTCTCAATATAAAATTACCGAAAAATTGCACAGGCAGATTGTTCTAGAAAATTTACCTGAAAAGTATTTGCCTATTGTTGCCGTTGTTTATATGCAGAGAATTGCTTATTATACCTCGGTTATGCTGGGGAATAATCCGGATAAACCGCGTTCACTTGCAAAAAGTGTTACAGTGGAATAATTAAAGAAAAACGCCTTAAAGTTCTTATTAAATTTGAAAAAATCTCTAATAAGTTTGACATAATACTATAAAAGTGTTATTTTAAAAGTAAAGGAGAATTTTATGAAAAAGAAACTTACATGGGCGTTTATTTTTATGCTTGTATTAGGTGCCATTGGCTACGCTGCCGGCTTTGCATTTACGTATCTTGGCGAGCAAAATGTAACTGCGGCATTGACGTCTGATTTGGCTTTAATTTTGCTTGGCGTGTGCGCTGCCGGTGGTGCTATTATTGGGCTATGCACAAAAAGTAAAAGCATTAAAACTAAAAATCGTGGTGTGACTACAGAAGGCGAAGAAACTGACATTGCATTTGACTCGAAATTTATTTCGCCAGATGAAATGCGAAGAGACAAAGAACTTATCTTTGCAACATGGAATACTTTGCCTGAAACAATGAAAACGGGCTTTGTATTCAGAATGAAAAAGCATGGGGGTAAGTTTGAGGTGAATATGAAGCCTGAAACGCACGCTCTTGTTTTAGGTACCACTGGTACTGGTAAAACTCAACTTTTGGCAAACCCTACAATAAGAATTTTATCTCACTCGGGGCAAAAACCAAGTCTTGTCATGACAGACCCAAAGGGTGAACTTTATGAAGACAATGCCGAGGTACTGCGAAAAGAAGGTTATAACGTTATTGTTTTAAACCTTAACGATCCATATGAATCTTCAATGTGGAACCCAATGGAAATTGCGTACAACACATATCAACGTGCAAATAATTTGGCATCAGAGGTTAAAAAGTATATTGATTGTACACCTGAAGATATGGGCTTTACAAGAATTGACGAAAGCGACCTTAATGGCGTAACTTATGGCAATACTTGGTATGGGTTTGAAGGAAAAGCATTCCCTACACATGAAATGATTAAAAACGAACTCATTTCTCAAAAGATTAAGCTTGAGGACGAAGCAAAGAGTGACCTTAGAAATATTGCCCTATCGCTTATTCCAGATGATCCTCAATGTAAAGATCCTACTTGGCCAAATGGTTGCCGTGACTTTATTACCGGTCTTATGTATGCAATGCTTGAAGACACTCGTGACCCTCGTCTTGGCATGACTAAAGAAAAATTTAACTTCTTCAACCTTTATAAAATGGCCATGAAGAGAGATCAAGCCGGAGAAAGAGAAAGCCAACTTAAAACTTTGGCAAAATATTCTCAAGGTCGTGATACAATCAATGGAAACGTTGAACAACTTATGTCTACCGTTTGCGGCGCCGCATCAGTAACTCAAAGATCTTTCCTTTCAACACTGGGTTCTTCAGTAGGTAAAACGCTTGGTGATGATGGTATCTTGTATGTTACAAGTGGAACTGATATTGACTTTACTACGTTTGCGGACAAACCTACAGCATTCTTTATTAGAATTCCAGATCACAAAACAGAAAGACACCCAATCGGAGTGCTTTGTATCAGCCAGTTGTATAAAGTGCTTGTAGATGTTGCAAACAAAACTATCAATCCTAAAAATGGCAAGAAGGGCCAACTTAAACGTCCAGTATATTTCATTCTTGATGAATTTGGTAACATGCCAGCAGTTCCAGGCTTTGGTACAATGGTTACAGTTGCGCGTTCAAGAAACATCTTCTTTGAAATCATACTTCAATCGTATACTCAGCTTGATATTAAATATGGTCAAGAAGAGGCGAAGAACATTCGCGGTAACTTCCAAATGGAAACATTCTTGGGCTCGGAAGACCCTTCAACAATTCAAGCTTTCTCAGAGGCGTGCGGTGAAACGACTGTATTCCACGAAGAAGAAAATAGGTCAAGAAATACTAAAGATTCATCTGCGGGCGAGAATATTTCTACATCAACTCAACGTACAAGAAAACCTCTTATTGATAAGCAAGAACTGAGACAACTTCCTCGCTGGACAATTATTGCAAAGATTTTCAGAAAACGCATTATGAAAGATATTATGACGCCTTTCTTCGAGTGCGACTTTATGGAAAAACGCTCATCAAAAATGCCTGCAAGGGTAAGCAAACCTATTGATGTAAGCAAAATTTTCTATGACGTGGAAAAACGCAATCAAATTGTTTTTGGCAGCAGAGTAGAGGATGATTTTAACTTCTAAACTAAAAGACGCTTTCTTAGCGTCTTTTTTTTGTGCGTAAAGTGAGGTAAACCAAATAATGTAATATATAATATAAATGTTTATTAAAATGCTTTTCAATCACTTGACTTTTGCCCCTACTTTCGTGTTAAAATATAAGTAAGGTATAAAAGGAGAAAATTATGGCAAAAACACATGTATCAAACAAGAAATTTACAATGACAGTAGTCACTTTATGTTGCTCATTCTTGCTTGTCATTGGTGCCGTTATTGGAATTTGGGCGGCAACAAGTCAATCAATCAGTGCAGGCTTTAAAGTTACGTATGAAGTTGGTACAAACGTAGCGGCTGGTATTAGAACTGAATATTTGGTGCCTGGCTTAGATGCTAATGACGACGGATATGCGGATGGTGCTGTTGTTGTAACAAAAAATCAAGCAGGTGAGGAAGTTGAAAACACAAACGGATATGTAATTTTTAACGCATCTGACAATCAAAGACCAGTATCTGTATATATTGGAGACTTTGAACTTTCTGCAAAAACACCAACAATAGAGTTCTATTTTACTGTTGAAAATAAATTGCTGGTAGGCTTTATTGAAACGGTTTTAACACCAAATTATACGGCTCAAGAGAATATTACAATTGACATTTCATATGCAAATGTTTCTGTATTTACTGCAACTGATTCTGCATCAATCGTAGAGGATAGCGCATTTGAGTCAACATCAACTAATATCGGCGTTGGAGAATTTAAAATTATAAAAGTTGTTGCCTCAGCAACAGATGTAAATGCAGACGCCTCTTTCGCAGGTTCATTTACCCTTACATTAAACTTTGCAACAACTGCATAGTGAAGAGAATTATTAAGTGCTAATTGCTTTCAAAAGACATTTTAAATTATGGGTGCAAAATGATTATAATTAAAGACAAAAAAGATAGTATTGCAAAAATCAAACAAATGGGGATAAACCACTTCCCACAAGACGTCTTTGACGTTGATGATGTTGCAGCAATTGAAGATTTCTTTGCGGACTATCCTGCAGATGAGTATGTACTTAGAAGTACAAACAAGACAAACGGCAGTTTCTTCTATGTAAAAAATGTAGATGAGGTAAAAGGTCTGCTTTCAAACTTTGAAGATGAAGTTACAATTTCAGTTTCAATGCGCAGTTTTCAAGAAGATGTTGTTTTGCTTGGCGACTTCACAGTACGACGTGATGGCGGAAGTGAAATGGTTGACTTGACCGCGCGTGATGATGAAGATGCAAACCATAGAAATATTTATGAGGCGCCAAAATATAACTTGCATGCATCTCTTGAAGATGATCGGTTATGGCGAATCCCGGGCTTTAGCAAATTGATGCGCTACGTATCAGAGCATGAACTTTACAATGTAATTTTAGAATTTGTAGTATATGATTGCAAGGTTGGCGTTCATAAAGATAATGTTGTAATTATTGAAATTAGAACAGGATATTAAAAATAAAACCATATCAGTTTGATATGGTTTTTTCTTGTGATTTTGTAAGTAATTATGCTGCTTTGTATGTTAAATATCCCGTTTCATAATCTGCATAAGTTTTATCGTTTTCATTATCTTCCGACCATCTCTCTGCGCCAAATAAATTTTCGCACGCCTGGAACATTGCATCACTTTTAGTTACCGAATTTACTGACCAGTCGTCACCAACGTAAATTGTGCAAAGATCATAGCAACCAGAAAACATATGTTCCATATCTGTAACCTTTGATGTGTCCCAACTTGACAAATCCAATGTTGTTCCGCCAGCCCCATAAGAGAACGTATAAGACATATCCGTAACATTTGACACATCCATGTTTTCCAAGCCTATATATTCGTCTGCATACAATTCTTCAAACATACTATGCATATTTGTTACATTCGAAGTGTTTACATTGTTTAAAACTACTCGGTTACACTCCAACATGTTGATATCTGTGTATACATAAAACATGCCCGCTGAATTTTCTGGGAAATAAATTTCGTTGTGAGAAATGATGTAAATGGAGTTATTTTCAACATATGCCCAAATACTGCCATCTTGATTTTCGCTCACATCTGTGCCCGTAAGTTTGTATTGCGTTTTTAGTAATCGAGAACTAGCTCTTCATTATAACTGCCATCTAAATTTTCTGCAAATTCATGTAATTCTGTTTTGCTAAGTACTGATAAAGTTTCTGCATCGTTAGTTTTTTCTAAGTTAAATGCGAAATCTCCACTGCAAGATGCGTATGAGTTTATGTCTGCTACACTGATGACAATTTTGATGATTTTAAAAGCGCCAGCCGCGATATTGTCTGATGATGAGTTTGTAAAGTCGCTTGCACTTATTGTGCTGGCTGATGTTTGAGTGGTAAAATTTGCTGTATTGTAAAAGTAAAAATCAATGTTTACATTTTCTTGTGTTGTAATGTTAGGTTTAGGATTGACTTGTACATAATTTGTTTGTAGTAGGTTTTTAATTGTAAAATAAAATTCAACTTTTGGTGTTTCAGGCGTAAGTGTTACGTCGCCTATATGCACCGAGCGCGTTGCTTTAGCGTCAGTAGCGTTGAAAACAACGTATCCGTCGTCGCTGGTAACTTTGTTTCCTTTAGAGTCAGTAAATATAGTTATTGCGCCGTCTTCTGTTCCGTCGCCATCTGAGTCTTGTCCTGGAACGTAGTACTCAGTTCGCACACTAGCTGCAACGTTGGTTGTGGTTGAATATGAAATATCGAACCCAGCGCTTATTGATTGGCTTGTTGCCGCCCAAACACCAACGAGGGCAATAACAAGCATCAAAAATGCACCGCATAGGGCGGCGATGGTGATTTTATATTTCTTTTGTGAAGATTGAGAATTTGCCATATTTTTGTTTTGCTACAATACTCCTCTTTTTAAGTATAAAACTCTAGAGTGGCGATGTCAAATAATTTTTGGAATTTTTATACTTTTCAAGTGTTTATTTAAAAAAATCTCTTTGCATTGCGAGTTTTTTGTGATAGAATATAAGCATGAAACTTGAAAAGGTAATTACAAATACGCAAGACTTTTATAATTTTCAAAAAGAGGTGCAAGAGGGCAAATTGGCTAAATCGATTTTGCTTATTTCTCAGGACGAGCAATATTCATATCAATTTGCTCTGTCGCTGGCTGCTCTTCTTTTTAACAATGGTCAAATTGTTGAGAATGAACATTATATTAAGGTAAAATCACTTTCTCATCCCGACTTGAAGATTTATCCACAAAAAGAAAGATTGATGGTGGCGGATAGTGACAGCATAGTTGAAGAAGGTTCAATTAAACCTATTTTTGCAGATAAGAAAATTATCATTATTAAAAATATTGATAATGCCATGGAACAAGCGCAAAACAAATTGTTGAAAACTTTGGAAGAGCCAAACAAGAACATGTATTTTATTGTTACGACAACTTCGTTGAATCAGGTGTTGCCAACGATACGCTCTAGGTGTAATAAAATTGAATTGGCTAAGTTGCCGACTGCGGTGATAAATGAATTTTGTCAAGGCAACGCGCTTGCATCTGTGTTATGCGACGGGTATGCGGGCAGAGCGTTCTATCTTGCCCAGATGGAAGACTTAAAAAGCATGTTTGACAGTGTGCTTGCCTGCGTAACGCAACTTAAAAACAGTAAAAACTTGCTGTCATTTTCAAAGAGACTGTCTGCATTTAAAGACAACTTTAATTTGATTATGGAAATGTTGTCGCTTATCATGGAAGATTTGCTTTTTATTAAAGTTGGCAAAACAAATAAAATACGTTTTAAAGAAAGCGCAAGCACGTTGCAAATGGTTGAAGGTGAATACACTATAGCGGCCATAAGCGAGATTCGTAAATTGATTGACAAAGCAGTTAAAGAAATGACATTTAATTGCAATTTCCTAGTTGTAATTGAAAACTTATTATTAAACATATTGGAGGTTAAGTATATATGCAGATAGAAGTTGTTTCTGCACGATTTAGAAATGGTGTACATGATTATTGGTTCAGCCCAAATGGATTAGACTTAAAAGTAGGCGACTATGTTATTGTTGACACCGAAAAAGGTAAAGATATTGTAAGAATTACCAAAGCAATTCAAACGATTGATGAAGGTCAGCTTGAAGGGGCACTTAAAGATGTGCTGAAAAAAGCATCTGAAAAGGAAGTTGCCGATGCGGAAGAAAACAGCAGAAAGGCGTCAGCACTTTACGACGAAGTTAAAGCAATGGTTAAGGCTGAAGGGCTTGAAATGAAGGTTATCAATGTAGAGTGCAACTACAACTACTCGCGCCTTACAATAAACTTTACCAGTGAAGATAGGGTTGACTTTAGAGAACTTGTAAAAAAACTTGCAGATAAGTTTAAGACGAGAATTGAACTTCGTCAGGTTGGGCCACGTGATGCAACAAGATTGCTTGGCGGGCTTGGTATTTGCGGCAAGGTATGTTGCTGTAAAGAGGGGTTTGGTGTAAATGACCATGTTTCAATAAAGATGGCAAAAAATCAAGGCTTGTCTTTAAACCCAAACAATATCAGCGGCCTTTGTGGCAAACTTTTGTGTTGCCTCGCATATGAAAACCCATATTATGTTGAAGTTTTGAAGGCTATGCCAAAGGTGAACAGCAGGGTGTCAACTGCCCAAGGCGAAGGGGTTGTAATTTACAACGATTTGTTAAACAAAACAGTATCAGTTAAGTTTGAAAACGACTCGTCAAGTGAAGTTAAGTCGTTTACGCTTGATGAAATTAAATTTAAAAATGACAATAAGTAGGCAGCATGGAAGTTAAACTTAAAGATACTGAAAGGCTGGAAGATTTGCAGTGCCAAGGGCTTAAAATTATACAAGATAAAAATCTTTACACTTTTACTTCCGATTCTGTGGTGCTTGCAAACTTCATCAAAACAAAGCAGAATGATTTTTGTGTTGAAATAGGCAGCGGCTGCGGGGTGATTTCAATACTTTTGTCAGCAAAAAGCAAGTTTAAAAATTGTATTGCTTTTGAATTGCAGCGCGCTATGTATGAGCTGACAGAAAAAAACATTAATTTAAATCAATTGCAAAACAAAATTACGCCAGTCAATGACGATGTTGATAATTTTAACAAATATTTTGATGCGGGCAGTGCTGATGTTGTGTTTTCAAATCCGCCATATATGAAAGATGACGTGTCGCATAATGATAACGTGGTGAAAGATGTCGCTCGCCATGACAGCACTTTAAAAATTGATAAACTTTGTTCAACGGCAAGCAAAATGCTTAGGTTTGGCGGAAAGTTTTATCTTGTTTATACGGCCGAGCGCTCGGCGGAACTTATATGTCAACTGGTGAAAAATAACCTTCAGCCAAAGCGCATGTTTTTTACCGAGAATGGAAGAGGACGTGTGGTGCTGGTGGTGATTGAGGCTGTAAAGGGCGGGAAAAGCGGCGTTCAAGTGTTGCCGCAGCTTACAACAAACGAAAAAGATGGTAAATATTTAGAAATCTTGCAAACTAAGTATGTCAAATAGGCAAACTTAGTTTGTTTTTTTGAAATATTTTGTCGAGGATAAATATTTTTTTATACTTTGCTCAACTTAAATGCGGAGGATAAAAAAATAATGAAAAATCAAATTTTAAAGCGTGCATTTGCGCTTGGATGCTTGACGCTGGCATTGTTTTGCGTAGTGAAAAAGGAAGAAGAGAATAAAAAGCCAATAATTATGCAGCAGATGGCTGTGGCGGAAGAAATTTATGAGCGAGACGCCGAAGAAGAAATCGTTTTAGATGTTCAAGATGACGATGGTGAGGCTGAGGATGAGGCTGATTATGATGAAGATGCAATAAGTGGTGCTGAAGGAGATGCGCTGCAAACTGATGGCGAAATTATTGAAAACGCAACGCCAGAAAACGTTGTTGAATATGAAGTGGACGACCAACTTTCCATTTTGGTTGTAGGCAGTGCAAGTACAAGCGTAGCACCTGACAGTGCAGTGATTTATGCCCGCATCGAAACACTTGAAAATGACTGCAATACTTCAAAAGAAAACACTCTTTCAATTTTTGATAATGTTGCCACTGCATTGACTGATAAGGGCGCCAATAAAGATAATATAAAACTTGAGTGTTTTAATTGTAGCCCTTGCTATGAATTTAGTTTGACAAAATCAATTACTGGTTATTGTACAACTGCATGTATAAGTGTTGAACTTGCCGCGCTTGACGCCTTGCAAGAATATATTGATGTGTTGACTGAAAATGGTGTGTGCTGCATTGACAATATTGCCTATAAGGTGTCTGATATGGACAGTCAATACAATATTGCACTTTCTAAAGCTCTTGAAAACGCAAAGATTAAGGCGGAAAAACTGTCTGGTCAACAAGGGCTTACGCTTGTAAAAATTAAGGAAGAAATGGTGCATACACCAATGCTTTTGAAGTCAAGTTCAAACGAAGTTAAACTTGCTGACTATATTGGCAATGTAAACATCGATGCAAAAGTTGTTGCAATTTTTGAAAAATAAGCAAATAAAAAACACGGAAGTTTCCGTGTTTTTTGCTTTAACCTATTTTGGAAATTGACACATTGGTGCAGTAACAATTGGGCCAAGTTGTGAGTGCATTGTAAGGTTTGCAAGGATTGTCACCAAGTTGTTTACAAGTACTCTTGCAACAGGGCTTGTTTTGAAAAATTCTACCTCATCTTCAAGCGCGTCATATTCGCTTGTGTTTACAATCACCTCAACGCCAATGGTTGCCTCAATTGTGAAAAGGCAAGATGGGTCTGGTTTGATAAAACGAGTAAGTTCAATTTTCACTGCATCAGAGCGAAGTCTTTTTACTTGCATATCGTCCCAAACTTGTACATTTACATTTGCGTTTGGTTGAGGTTCGCTTAATCTTTCATAGTTGATTTTTTCCAAGATTGGTTTAAAATTCATGTTTCTAATTACGTTTGCCATTTTTACTCTCCTTAATATTATTTTAACACATTTTTTCTTAATTACAAAGCATTTTCTTCGTCTTCGCGTGCCAAACGTTCAAGTTCTTCAACGTCTGCAGGCGCATAACCATTCTCAACAGAAATTTCTTCGCCAGCGTCGTTAAGCATTGTGCTTTCTCTTTCGCTGTATGAAACTGTTTCTGGTGCAAGTTGTGGTTGTTTTTGTTCAACTTTAATTCCCAGCGCTTCGTCTAATGAAAGTTGTGTGCCGTTTCAATTTCTCTTTCTTTTTTCATATCCCCTCCATTAAGTACAAAATAATTTTATCAAATACAATAAATTTTGTCAAGGTTTAAGTGGCAATTTAACAATATTAAGAATACACGATAAAAATTTAATATTTTTTTATAAAAACACCACATTCCCGCAAAGCACGTCATAATAAGAAAATGTTTGTATATTTTGTGCGCCGCCAGTTGAAACAACAGTAAATACGCTTGGATATACATCTTTCACAATACCACTGAAAGAGTCAAATTTTTTGCGACCTCTATTTATATTCATTTCAACATGGCTGCCTTTAAGGGCGAGTATTTTTTGTTTGATTTCATCTAGGCTGGCTCCGGCTTTTCTCATAAATACCTCCATATAGGTTATTGCCAAAATAAAAATTTTTAAACTTTTGTAATATTTTTTTGCGACCAAGAGTATTAATATCTCGTAAATGAGTGGAGGGTTTATGGCATTTGAGAAGAATAGTTTTTTAACTGCGAAAAAGGTTGTGCTAAACAAAGGAGAATTAAGTGTTGAGTGTAATGTTGCAACTGGCGCAAATTGCATTAAAATTTTAACTGTTCAAGTTGATGCTTGCGTGCAAAATCAAGAGGTTTTAGATAAGATGGTTACCTTTGCCGGTGTAGTTGACGTGAGGGTTGTGTTTATGACTGGCGAAGGCGAAATTTGTACTGTAAATTCATCATGTCCATATTCATCAAAGTTTGAAGGGGAGCAAATTGCTCAAAACGCTTGCGCCCTTATTAATGTTGACGTAATTGATGCGACAAGTGAAATTGTGGGCGATGAAAATGTAAGG
This sequence comes from Clostridia bacterium, assembly GCA_017466725.1. Taxonomy (GTDB): domain Bacteria; phylum Bacillota; class Clostridia; order Christensenellales; family UBA1242; genus Caccovivens. Next base: position 29,838 of record JAFTTP010000009.1, on the reverse strand, counting down.
GTAAACGTTATACTTTCTCAAAGTGGATTTGTGGTAAGCAATCAAGAAAATTTATCTTTACGTTGTGATGATGACGATGTTTGCTATCAAAACGAAGAAGTTGATATTGTAAAATATATTGGCTGTGGGAAAGACAGCATGATAAGCGAAAGCGACATCAATTTGCGCGATAATATTAAAAAGATTTTGCTTACTGAAAGTAAAGCGATGGTTAAATCGGCCGAGGCCGGGGCAAATTATGTTACTGTTTCGGGTGATGTAATCAGCAGAGTGTTGTATGTAAGCGAAAATGATAAGTTTGAAAGCGGATATATTTATGACACATTTAAGCAAGAAGTAGAACTTGCTGGCACTACAAGAGACTCAAGCGTAGAAGGCTATGCATCCATCTGCCAAGAGGGCGTTGTTGCTGAGGTTGTGCAAGATGAAAAAGGTGGTAAACTTGTTGTAAAAGTGCCAATCAATTTCAATGTATTTGCTTACGAAAATACAACAATCAGCACAGTCAAAGATCTTTACAGTACAAAAGCCGATGTAAACATTACTATGAACTCATTTGAAATGACCAGCCTTTGTGATGCAGAAATTGTTGAAGGAAAAATTGAAGGCTCGCTTACCATAGACGAAGACAAACCAAGAGTTGATAAACTTTTATTTAGCGGTGCAAATAAAGTCAGCGTAACAAACAACTATATTAAGGATGGCGAGATTTTTATTGAAGGAATTGCCCAAACAACTGTTGTGTACCTTAACGACGAGACTTCATCGCTTTATAGTGTTGTAATAGATGTACCTTTTGTAATTTCAGATAAAACTAAATGCGGCGAGAATGCAAGCCTTTCAATCAGGGCAATTGTGACTGATGCAGATGTTGTTGTGAAAAAAGGCAGAGAACTTATTTATGACGCAAAAATTAAAGCAGCGGTAAACTGCTGTAAGCAATTAAATGGCGGAGTGATTTCTGAGGCATCATTTGGCGAAGAGTATCAAGAGAAAAACTATGCAATGGAAGTAATTTTTGCCCGCGCAGGCAAAGAGTTATGGGATGTTGCAAAAGGGGCGCATGTAAAAGAAGAGGTTATTCTTGCGCAGAACCCGGAAGTCACATTTCCTGTAGAGAAAGATACTCCGCTTGTGCTGTTTTATCAAAGGACACAGTTATAATTTAACAAAATGTTTATTAAAAACGCAAAAAAATCAAAATTTTTGCGTTTTTTTGTGTATTATTCAATAAATTAAGTCAATATTTTTTGCAGAAGGTGAAATATGAAATGGTTTTTAGGTTTAATTTCTGTAATTGGATTGGCTTTAATTTTTATCTTTTGCCCAACAGTTCAAGTGGAACAAAAGCAATATTTAAGAATACATATCAGGGCAAATTCTAATTCGCAAGCAGACCAAGCAGTAAAATATCTTGTTAAGGATGCAGTAGTTGATGCGCTTATTCCTGTTTTAAGCGAGGCGGAAACATTTGAAGATGCAAAGCGTTTGGTGCAGAACAATTTTGATTTAATTGAAAGCGCTGCAGATGCAGTTTTAGAGGAAAATGGATTTGCTTACAAAAGCACCGCCCAGATGAAACAAGAATATTTTCCTACAAGGTGTTATGACGACCTTACGCTTGAAGAGGGCGTTTACGATGCGCTCATTTTAAATCTGGGCAGTGGTGATGGCAATAATTGGTGGTGTCTTGTTTATCCAGCATTTTGCTTTACTTCATCTACAAATTCCGACAATGTTGTATATATTTCTAAAATTTGGGAGATAATTAAAAGTATAACAGGGGAGGAAAAATGAATAAAAAGTTGATTAAAGGAATTGCGCTTTCGATTATGCTGGCATCTTCGCTTGCGGGGGTTGCCACAGCCGTGGCGGCGCCAAGCAAACAAGAGGTTATGATTGCTGAAGCGGCGACTACATATTCTGAAAATGTGAAAATTCAAACAAAGCTTAAGCGCTGGGGGTATTATTCTGGTGCAGTTGATGGCATATATGGCAACCAGACAAGAAAGGCTGTGCGATATTTTCAAAGTAAAAACGGTCTTGCCGTGGATGGTATTGTGGGGCCTAAGACGGCGGCTGCAATGGGAATTACCCTTTCAGGCAGCAAAGGCGCAAGCGCATCGACCAGCTCAAGCGATTTAAATCTTTTGGCAAGATGCGTTTATGCGGAGGCAAGAGGCGAGCCTTACACAGGGCAGGTGGCTGTTGCCGCGGTTGTTTTAAACAGGGTAAAAAACTCAGCCTTTCCAAATACAATTTCTGGCGTGATTTATCAGCCTTGGGCGTTTACTGCGGTAAATGATGGGCAAATTAATTTAACGCCAAATTCAACCGCTTATAAGGCCGCACAAGATGCGTTGAACGGTTGGGATCCAACATATGGATGTTTGTATTATTACAATCCGGCAACCGCAACAAGTTCTTGGATTTGGTCACGAAAGACGGTTGTTACAATAGGCAAGCATGTGTTTGCATTATAGGGGGCATAAATGAAAAACAAACAACAAAACAACGAATTTTTTAAAGGTACAAACAGTAAAAGAAAAACGCCCATAATTACATCTCTTGCAATTGCAACGGCGGTGCTGGGTGCAACCACAATTGGCCTTGCAGTAGGGTGCGGCGCAAGCCAAAGTGAGGCAAAACAATATAAGACAGAACTTGCAAACGTTTATAATGACAATTTTTACAACCTTTTAGAAAGTGTAAACAATCTTGAAACAAAAATATCAAAAACCTTAAGTGCAACTTCAACTACATATCAACGAAAAACACTTCTTGAGGCGTCAAATAATGCCAGCGAGGCGGGTATATCAATTTCGGGACTTCCACTGTCGCAAAATGACATTGAAGACACGGTCAAACTTGTCAATCAAATTTCTGGCTATACATCTGTGTTGGCAGAGAAATTAGCACAAGGCGAAAGTTTGTCTGAGGATGAAGTTGTAAGTTTAAACCAAGTTCATCAAAGTGTAATTGAACTAAAAAATCAACTTAACGAGTTTGCAAGAAAATTAAATAAGGGCTATTCTATTGTTGATGCAAGCATGAATATCGATGCAAACGGAAACGAGTTTAGTACAACTCTATCTTCGCTCAAATCGGTTGATATTGAATATCCTACCATGATTTATGATGGCCCATTTAGTGATTCTGTTGTAAATAGTAAGGTAAAAGGTTTAAGTGGCAGCGCTGTAAGCAAAGAGGATGTCAGGGCAAAACTTGACAAGCTTTTCACAAACAGCGTGCGCAGTGAGTATGAGGGCGAAACGAATGGTAAATTTGAAACTTATAATTTCCGCACACTAAACTCTGACGATGAAATGCTGTTTGTGCAAGCCACAAAAATTGGTGGTCATATTCTTACAATCAGCGGCAGCGGTGCGGAAGGTGAGGCAAACATAGATTTTGAAAATGCAAAAACAATTGCACTTGAATTTGCAAAAGCAAATGGTGTTGAAAATCCAGAAGTGGTGTGGTCGGACATGATTAAAGAAGACATATATCTTAACATCGCACCAACTCAAAATGGGATTATTTTATACCCAGACCTTGTTAAAGTGAAAATAAATATGGTAAGCGGCACAATTGTTGGTTATGATGCTACCCCATATTTCACAAATCACACAGATAGAAAAATCTCAAAGGGCAGTTTAACGCAGGCTCAAGCGGTTGGATATTTGCCACCAACATTTGAAATTATAAAGTCGCGCTGGGTGCTTTCGCCGCTTGATTACAATCGCGAAGTGGTGTGTATGGAAGTTGAGGCAAACGGCGAGGACGGCAAATATTACTTCTTCTTCAACGGAACAAGTGGCGAACTTGAAAATGTACAAAAAGTCATCGAAACGGACAACGGAAACTTACTTATGTAGCGACCAGATGTCGCCCGAATTTGCCACAGCGTATTTCGATAAAAAAGACAATCGTTTGATTGTCTTTTTTTTAAGAAGTCAACAAAGTCCTTAAATTGATTGACTTTTTTATGTCTTAGCAGATATAATCTTTATAAAAGGAGAGGGAAATATGAAAAAGAAAAAAATTGCATCAATTGCGGCTGCAGGACTTTTAGTTTTAAGTGGCGGATTGTTGCTTGCTGGTTGTGGTGGACCAAGTCAAGAAACGATGCATCAAATGTTTCAACAAGCAAACGTAGCAATGAAAAAATGTGCGGACTCTATCACTATAGTGGATACGTATAAATACAGAAATGGAGATGAAAAACCTGTTGAAACCATCGAATCGCAGCTTACATATAATGCAGACACACATGAATATGCCTACATTGAGTATAATGATGATGGAAGTATAGAAGATTACTCTGCTGTAAAAAAATATCAAGATGGCACACTTGGTTATCATTCGCAGGATGGAAATGAAATAACCGACGAATTTTATGCGGCAAGACAAGTTTCAAGGGAAATTTCTTACATAACATATGATGTTGAAGAAACTTATGAGCAGTATGTTGCAGAGTTAAATGAAGACGCCGAAGAGGAAAAGGCAGACTTAATTGAAGACGGGTGGATCATCAATCACATTTCCTATACTCTTAAATATAAACAACTTGGCGGTGGGAAATATGAATTTTGTCAGAGAAGAAAGATAGATGTTCAATCAGGAAGCGATTTTGAAGGAAAGATAGGAAAACTTGATTATACCGTAAAATTTATATTTACAGAAAATCACATCTTATCAATTGAAGACAGTGAGGATTATTATTACAGGGAATATAAGGGTGGTCCTGGCATGATAACAGACCGTAGCAGTTGTTATACAGAGCAGGTAACACTTGCTTATGATTCTTCTATTTTGGATTCTCTTGAATTAAATGAAACTGACAAACCGACTGAATATATGACAAATGATTTTTATGCATATTTAGATGGAGAAGAGGTTGGTCATTACTGTGGTGCACCTATTATGACTGATGTTGAAAGTCTTATTAACGAATATGTTGATGTGGAAGTGCCAGAAAACTGCACTTTGAAGGCTTATCTTGATGAGGCTATGACTTTGCCTATGCCAGAAGGATACAAAATCAATTCTACCGATTTGGCAATAGTTTATTTTAAGATTGTTCCAAATGAAGGTTATGCATATGTGAAAGAAGAAATATGGTGGGGCTCAAGTCGAGAGGTCAAGAAAGAACAAGCTATACTTGCAACTGATAATTATCAATTCAACAATGTTCTCTTAGGTGTTGTTGCGGAGGATAGCATTACAATTAATGGCACTGAATTTACAGGTGGTAATTGCGTTATAGAAGAGGGCAATACTTATGTTATTAAATATGTAAAAAATGATTATGTGACATATTGCAATGATATTACAGTTTATGTCGGCGAAAGCATGTTTGATTGTGGTGGATATGCTTTTTGTGAAGGGAGAATCAACCTTTATTTAAAAGAACTTATTGCAGGGGAAAAACTTCCTTATGCTAATGTAGATTTGTCACACGAAGGTTTGGTTTTGAAGGCGTACAAAGACGCTGAATTGACAATTCCATATGAAGATACTGACACTTTTGGAGAGGAATGTGTAATTTATCTTGATTATGCAATCGCTGATGGTTATGTTGGTGCTAATTTCTATAGCAACGGAGAAAAATATGAATTTGAGTTGAAGAAATATTCAGAATTAGTTGATGGGATTTATTCTATAAATTATTATTTTGATTTGGAATTATATGTAAGTGTCAACGAAGGTGAGATGGTTAAGTTTGAAGGTGAAACAAGTGACCTTTTCGTTGCTTATGATGAAGATAACGTAGACGTTAAAATGGAAGATGGAAACATTTATAACATTTATTATGTATCCAAATAAACAAAAAAGCATCAATCGATGCTTTTTTTATAAACAATGACAATAAAAAAGAGCCAAGCGGCTCTTTTTTTGTTTATATTATTCAGCTTTTGTTTCAAGTGCTTGGTTGTATGCAGCAAGAACTTCAGCTTTGATATACTCTCTTGTTTCAGTTTTGATTGGGTGAGCAATGTCTCTGTGTTCTCCGTCTACATGCTTTTTGCTTGGCATTGAAACGAAAAGTCCGTCCTTTCCATCAATAACTTTGATGTCGTGTACTACAAAACATTCGTCAATAGTGATTGATGCAATTCCTTTTAATTTTTCTTCGTCTTTGAGTCTGATTCTAACGTCTGTGATTTTCAAGTGTCTATACCTTCCTTTTTTTAGTTTAGTCGTGCTGACTTAACTATATTTTAGACAAATCAGTACAAATTTCAAAATAATTTAAACAATTTTTTTATTTATTTTCAACAATTTTGGCTTTTTTTCATAAAAAAGGTTATGATTTACAATTTTAACGGAGCACAAGTACATTACAGGTTTATCAAAGGATGCACCGATAAGGTACTTGTGTTTTTGCACGGGTGGGGTAGACAGGGGGCAGATTTTAACAGTTTTATCGACGTTTTTGATGAGTATTCTATACTTTTAATTGACTTTCCGCCATTTGGCAAAAGCAGGTTTAATCCACAAAATTTCAGCATATTTTCATATGCAAATATTGTGATGGGTTTATGTGAACATTTAAGCATATCTTCTGCCGATTTTGTTGGTCACTCGTTTGGTGGCCGAATTTGTTTGATTGTGTCTGCACTAAAGCCATCACTTGTGCATAAGTGCATATATGTTGACAGTGCAGGCATGAAACCGCGAAGAAATGTGGGCTATCACGCAAAAGTTTTGAAATTTAAATTAATGCGTAAATTAGGCAAACAGGTTGAAGGAGGCTCGGCAGATTATCGTGCACTATCCCCCGAAATGAAAACGCTGTTTAAAAACATTGTCAACACACATCTTGAAGATTTTGCAAAAGAAGTTGTTTGCCCCTCGTTAATTGTGTGGGGGCAGCAAGATAAAGAAACGCCGCTGTATATGGCAAGGCGGCTTAGTCGTCTGATTGATGACAGCAAATTGGTTGTGCTTAAAAATGCTGGACATTTTTCATTTTTAGACTGCCCTCTACAGTTTGCAACGCAAGCGATTGAGTTTTTAAAGGAGAATTAAATGATTTATATGCTTTTATGTGCATGTGCAATTTTATATGCCTTGTTTGCCTACTTTTTTGTTAAAACATATCAACTAAATGGATATAACATAGGCAAATTTTGGGGAAATTGTTTTGCTTTAAATTTCTCTATTGGCGACAAAAATAAACTTGTTTTTACAAAACGGATTATAAGATTTTATATTGTTTTGACGGCGTTTGTTTGCCTTTTGTCTGCATTGCCGATGTTGTTTGTTGGTAATGGGTTTTTGGCGGCATTTGATGTGTGCGTGGTGTTTGTTTTGACGCCCGTATGGATTACAGTTGTGCACTATTTGATATTGCCATTAGAGATTTTAATTAAGCAGTATTATATTATTAAGGCTAAAAATAAACTAGGCAAGAAAAATATTGTTAAAATTGGCATAACAGGCAGTTATGGTAAAACTTCAACAAAAAACATTCTCACGCATATTTTAGAAAAACAGTATAAAGTTTGTGCCACCCCAAAAAATTATAACACCGAAATGGGCACAACTTTAACCGTATTAAAACACCTTGATGACCATGATGTGTTTATTGCTGAAATGGGCGCCAGAAAACCTCGAGATATTGAGAAGTTGACAAAAAATGTTAATCCGGACTATGCAGTAATTACATCAATTGGAAATTGTCATATTGAAACATTTAAAACTTTAGAAAACATTGAAAACACAAAGTTTGAACTTGCAAAGTTTATCAAGCCTGAAGGCGTTGTGTTTTTTGGAGAAAGTGATAGTACGTATAAACTTTTTAAGCGTTTTGATGGCAATAAAGTTTTAACCTGTCGCGACAAGTCTTTTGCTTACGCAGAAAACGTGACTGTAAATCAATATGGCTGTGAGTTTGACCTTATTATTGACCAGCAACAAACACATGTAAAAACAAAACTTCTTGGCAAATTTAATATTGACAATATTGTTGTTGCAAGTGCCGTTGCTTATAAACTTGGCATCAAATTAGAGGATATTAAGATGGCAATCAAAACACTTGAGCCATCACCGCATAGGCTTGAGCTTATTCAGAATGATTATTGCAGTGTTTTGGATGATGCCTACAATTCTAATGAGATTGGTTTTAAAGAGGCGCTAAAGGTTTTATCAAAATTTGAGGGGCGAAAAATTGTAGTTACGCCCGGCATGGTAGAACTTGGCAGTAAGCAGTCTCAAATCAACTTTGCTTTGGGCTGCATGATTGCAGATGAGTGCGATTATTTGATTATTATGAACGAGGTTAACAAAAACGACTTACTTTCGGGGGCAATTTCTCATGGAATGAAACGGGAAAACATATATTTTGCCTCTACTCGCGCCCAGCAGAGTGAACTTGTAAAACTATTGACTTGCAAGGGCGCGGTTGTGCTTTTTGAAAATGACCTTCCGGATAATTATAGTTAAGGGGTGAAAATGGAAAATATTGCAGTAATTTTTGGTGGTAAAAGCGTTGAACATGACATTTCAATCATCACCGCTTTGCAAGTGATGGCGGCCATGCCAAAGCAATATAATGTAATTCCGTTGTATTGTCGAAGTGATGGAATAATGGTGACGGCTGAAAATTTGGCAGACGCAAACGTATATCTTGATTATGCGAAAAATGTCAAGAAGGAAAGTCAGGTTGCCTTTAAAACCGGTCACAACAAAGTTTACTTTTTAAACAAAAACAAAATAAAAAAAGTTGTTAAATTAGACGCGGCAATTTTATGTAATCATGGCCATGGTGGCGAAGATGGAAGTTTGCAAGGGCTGCTTGAAATGTGTGAAATTCCATACACCTCACCGGGAGTGACATCAAGTGCAATTTGTATGGATAAGGCTTTTACAAAAATGGCACTCAAAGAATTTGAAATTCCAACACCGGCATATGTGCAATTGAACAAATGCCAATATGCAGAAAAGCAGGCTGAAATTTTGCAAAACGTGGGCAAGTCGCTTGGCTTTCCGTGCATTGTAAAACCGGCAAGATGTGGCAGCAGTGTAGGCATCAGCATATGCGAAAGTGAAACAGAGTTTGAGGGCTGTATTGAAAATGCTTTTGTATATGATGATAAAGTTGTTATAGAAGAATTTATTGATGGCGCAAGAGAATTTTTCTGCGCGGTGGTGGATATTTCCGGCAAGGCTGTGGCAAGTAAGATTGATGAGGCTGTTAAAACAAAATTTTACACGTTTGAAGAAAAATATTTAGAGAAGAAAACGCATAGCGAAATTAAAATTGCTAAGGCGCTTGAAAAAGAAATTAGGGCACGGGCGCTGCAAACCTATCAAGCACTTGAGTGCAAAGGAGTGGTAAGGGTTGACTTTCTTATGGATGGCAACAAACAATTATATGTAAACGAAGTCAACACAATACCGGGCTCACTTGCGTTCAATCTTTTTGAAAGTAATTTTGAAGATTTGTTAAATGCACTTATCATTTCGGCGAAGAAAAGGGTAGAAGATAAAAGCAAAGTTGTTTATCAATTTAATTCATCTGCCATTGAAAATTTTATCAAACTTCAAGGTTGCAGCAAAAGCAGCAAATAATTGTCGAAATAAAGCTAGTTTTGTAAGCGTGGTCAAAATTAGAAAACAATTCATTAAAATATTTAAAAAGGGGTTGTTATGCTTTTAAAAGATTTGCTAGTTGGATGTGGCGTGCAAAGTTGTCCACATTTTCTGGAAAATGCAGAAGTTGCAGATATAAAAATTGATCATCGGCAGGTGCAAAAAGGCGACATTTTTATTGCGTTAAAGGGCGAAAATCATAATGGCAACGATTTTGCCCTTCAAGCCTTAGAAAAAGGGGCTGTTTGCGTGATTAGCGAAGAAGATTTGCACACCAAAAAATGTGTAAAAGTGGATAACTCGAGGGCGGCGTACGCCATTGCAAGTAAACATTTTTTTGGGGATGCATGTGATGATTTAAGAGTTATTGCAGTTACAGGCACAAACGGGAAAACAACGGTGGCAAACACTGTGGCAAGCGTACTTGAAACGGCGGGGGCGCGCGTTGGCGTTATTGGCACTCTTGGCGCAAGGTTCAACGGTAAGAATCTTGATACCGGTTTTACAACGCCAGACCCATATCTTCTTCACAAACTGTTTGCTCAAATGAAAAATGAGGGGCAAGAGTTTGTTGTTATGGAGGCATCTGCGCACGCGCTTGCCCTTGACAAACTTGAAGGCATAAAATTTGAAATGGGCGTGCTTACAAACATAACTGAAGACCACCTTGACTTTTTTGGTGATATGGCATCGTACGCAAAGGCAAAGTTTAGGTTGTTTAAAAACGGCAGGGTAAAAATGGGAATTGTGTATGGCGATACCGATTATTACTCACATTTGTTATCAAGCGCCGATGTGCCAATAATCACATATGGGGTGGGCGACCGCTTTGACGTAAGCGGGGGTAATATAAAGCAGTCATTTGCTGGCAGCCGGTTTGTTTGTAATTATATGGGCGCGCCAATGCAAATACAAACGCCTCTTGTGGGAGGGTATAACATAGAAAACGCCCTCGCCTCAATTGCTGTCTGTCGCAGCCTTGGCATTGATGAAAAACTAATTCAGCTTGGCATGAGCTGCCTTACACCAGTTGAGGGACGATTTAATGTTATTTCAATCAATGGGCAGAACGTTATAATTGACTTTGCACACACGCCAGATGGACTTGCAAAGGTGCTTGAAACGGCAAAAGAACTTGCAAAAGGAAAAGTTGTTGCTATATTTGGTTGCGGTGGAAATCGTGACAGATTAAAGCGGCCAATAATGGGGGCAATTGCGTCAAAACTGGCTGATGAGGTTGTGCTGACGAGTGATAACCCAAGGTTTGAAGAGCCAATTGAAATTATACGAGAAATTCAGGCTGGCATAAGTGGTAATCTCATAATTGAGCCAAACAGAAAAAAGGCAATTGAAATTTCTTTGCAAAGGTATAACAATGGCGAAACTATAGTGATTGCTGGTAAGGGCGGCGAGCGTTATCAAGAAATCAAGGGAAGAAAATATCCTTATAATGACTTTGATGTTGTTTACAACTATTTTAGAAGAAACATCAAACCTGTTGAAAAACTTGATGCCTATGAAGAAGAAAATGATATAAAATAAAAAGAAAGGCGAGTTGCCTTTCTTTTTTATAATGCACCAATATATTTTAAATATTGTTCAGGGTTTTCGATGGTTTCTTGATATAACCCGACAACATCGTGTCTAGTAGAAGTCCAGTAATCTTCAGTCGCGTTGCTTGAAGCCTTTGTTTTATAAGAATAAGATCCATCCCCATTATCTATAATTTGGTATATATGTCTAAGCTGCAGTTGGGAGTTGTGCTCAATCATTACAATATCATTTAATTCAATCACATCTTCATCTGATAGGTATTTATAGATTATATAGTCTCCCGCGTTGATTCCTGATGCACTCATGCTTTGGCTTACAACTTGAGCGTAATTATAATTTTCATGTATTTTCCATTTTGCATATATTGTAATGCTTTTTGTAATTACACATGTTTCTTCAAATTCTTCAAATATTAATCCGGTGTTTGTGCACCAATAATCAAACTCTAAATATTGATGTGGCGGTGTGATTGTTGTACCGTCTGGCAATTCTATTGTTTGCCCTTTTTCAACAGTAATTTGTTGGTTTGAATCTACATCATTGTTAAAATCAATGGTTACTACAGCTGTAGTAGAACTATTGCAACCAGCAAAAAATATAGACATTCCAAATATCAACGCAAAACTCAAAACAAAAGCGAAAATTTTCTTTTTCATAGTTCCTCCTAATTAAGTTTAGTATAAATATTAACAAAAAAATAGTCAACTGAATTTTTTTGTTTTGCCAAGAAAAAAATTTAATAAATTACAAACCCTAATCATAAGTTAAAGTGAGGGGATATGTTAAAGTTTTTTCTTGTTTTTTTCATTGCCTTTTTGGTGGCGGTAATTGCGGGAATTCCTGTTTTAAAATTGTGCAAAAAATTTCATCTGTCGCAAACAATACTTCATTATGTGGACAACCATTCAGCTAAATCGGGGACGCCAACTATGGGTGGCTGGATTTTTATAATTGCATCCGCTGTTGCGATTTTTTTCTTGTCTGGTGAAATTCTGCAGGGCATTTTTGTGCTTGTAATTATGCTGGCGTATGGGTTTTTAGGCTTTTTGGATGACTTTATTAAAATCAAATTTCGTAAAAATGAGGGGTTAAAGCCATATCAAAAAATTATTGGACAAGTTGGAATTGCGCTTATTATTGCTTTTTATGTGTATTTTCAACTTGGCGGCGTGATTGACTTGTTTGGACTTTCAATCAATCTTGGCTGGGGGATTATTCCGTTTGTTGTTGTCTTTTATGTTGCTGTTACAAATGCGGTTAACTTAACAGATGGGCTTGACGGTCTTGCTGGTGGGGTGAGCTTTGTTTACCTTATCATTTTTGGCGTCATTCTTGCAATAATAGGCAGCTTTGAAAATTTAAGCATTGTTGCTTTTGCAGGTGCGGGGGCTGTGCTGGGCTTTTTGATTTTTAATGGTTTCCCCGCAAAAATTTTTATGGGCGATACTGGCTCGCTTGCGCTGGGCGGTCTTATTGCAAGTTTGGCAGCGTTCAGTGGGCTGGAACTTATTATGGCAATTGTTGGAATAATGTATGTTTTGTCTGCGCTTAGTGATGTGTTGCAGGTAGGATATTTTAAACTTACAAACGGTAAACGCATATTTAAAATGGCGCCACTTCATCATCATTTTGAGAGAAGTGGTGTTCACGAAAACAAAATCGTCATATGTTATGTTATAACAACGCTTATGGTTGGGATTGCTGTGGTTATGGGATATCTAGCGGTAAAAGGAGTTTTATGAGGGTAAATTTCAAAGGGAAGAATGTTCTTGTTTATGGTATGGGCACAAGTGGGCAGAGCGCCGCAAAGTTGTTGCATGGCGAGGGGGCATGTGTCAGTGTGTATGATGATGAAAACAGATTTGGCAACTTCTTTCCATTTGAAACAAATCCAATGACGAAAAAATATGATTTTGTTGTAGTCAGTCCAGGAGTCAAAGTGCTGGGCAACAAACTTATTTCTTTTTTTATACTTTCCAAAACCAAGGTGCTGTCAGAACTTGACCTTGCCTATCTTTTTAACAAGGGGCGGATTATTGGCATAACAGGCACAAATGGTAAAACAACAGTTACTTCGCTTGTGGGGGATATTTTTAAAACTGCCGGCAAAGAAACTTTTGTGTGTGGCAACATCGGTTTGCCATTTTGCGAGGTTGCTAAAAAGACAAGTAAAAACAGTGTAGTTGTATGTGAAGTCAGCAATTTGCAACTAGAACTTTCATCTCTGTTTAAAGCGGACGCTTGCACAATTTTAAATCTGGCGCCAGACCACATTGACAGGCATGGCAATTTTGAAGAATATGTACGTGTAAAAAAGAAAATTTTATCTGGCAAGAAAAATCAAAGAGTGGTGCTAAACTTTGATGATGAAATTGTAAGGAATTTGCAAATTAACAAAAAAACATTGTTTTTTTCAAAAAAAATACTTAAAAAAGGAGTATTTTTGAAAAACAATGCAATTTATTTTAATAAAACAAAGATAATTTCACTTTTAGATATTCCATTGTTTGGCGAAAAGAATATTGAAAATGTTATGGCCGCGGTGGCGTTAAGTGTAATCAACAAAATAAAACCGGCACAAATAAAAGAGAGTATAATGCACTTTAAAGCGCCGTCACATAGACTGGAATATTTGGGCGAAGTTGGTGGTGCGATGGTGTTTGATGACTCTAAGGCAACAAACATTGCATCTTCTTTGGGGGCAATAAATTCGGTGGGAGAACGCGGCCTTGTACTACTTTTAGGTGGGCAAAACAAAGATTTTCAGTTTGATGAAATTTTTAATAAAGGCTTTGCTTTTGAACAACTTTTATGTTTTGGTGGCTGCGGCAAAGAAATTTATGATTGCGCCGTTCGCTATGGTTATAGCCCCATGCTTTTTGGCAGTATGAAAGAGGCTGCAGTATACGCAAAAGAAAATGCAAAAGACGGACAAAAAATTTTACTTTCGCCAGCCTGCGCAAGCTTTGACGAATTTTCTTCATACGCAGTTCGTGGTCAAATATTTAAGGAGATTATGTTTGGTGAAAATGAAAAGATTGAACTGCAAGGGTGAAATTGTTTTAATTGCCTCAATTGCAATATGTCTGGCTTTGTTTGGCTGTGTGATGGTTTACAGCGCCAGTTTTTACAGCGCTGCTCATCATTACGGCAACAGCGAGTTTTTTCTGTACAAACAACTTTTAGGCGTTGTACTTGGCGTGTGTGGTTTGGTGTTTTTTACTTTTTTTGACTATCACAAGCTTGCAAAATTAAAATGGTGGATTGTTGGCGGCACTTGCGTGTTGCTTTGCCTTGTTTTTGTCCCTGGCCTTGGCGTTGAGATTTATGGCGCAAAAAGATGGATTTCAATTTTAGGCTTTTCAATCCAGCCATCAGAAGTTGCAAAGTTTGCTCTTGTAATTTTTACCGCAGCATATTTAAGTGAGCATCATGATAGGGTTAAAACCCTAAAGGGCTTGCTGCCCATTCTTGCGGTTGGTGGGGTGATGGCGCTTTTAATTATGCTTGAACCCAGCATGAGTGTAACAATGTGCATATGTTTCGTTTTGCTTTTTATGATGATTATTGGTGGCATCAGCAAAAAACACACTCTAATGTTTGGCATTCCTGCCGCAGCCGCCGTACCACTGCTTATAGTTGCCGAGCCTTATCGTATGAAAAGACTGCTTGCTTTTCTTGACCCGTGGGCATCACCGCAAGGTGAGGGCTTTCAACTTATTCAGTCGCTTTATTCTTTGGGGGATGGCGGATGGTTTGGTGTGGGACTTTTCAACTCTCGCCAAAAATATCTTTTTCTTCCCTTTGCCGAATCGGACTTCATTTTGTCAATCATGGGTGAAGAGATTGGTTTTGTCGGAACAACCATTTTTCTTGCAGTTGTGATGTTTCTTTGCGTGCGCCTTATAAAAATTGGTTTAAACGCAAAAGACCGCTTTGGCAGTATGCTTGCTTGCGGCGTAGCCTTTGTAATTGCCGTACAAACACTTCTCAACGTCGCCGTCGTCACCGGCTCAATCCCACCAACAGGGCTTCCACTTCCGTTCATCTCTGCCGGCTCAACAAGTTTGCTTGTTTTCATGTCTGCGATAGGCGTTGTACTGAATGTTGATAGGCAGAGTAGGAAAAGTAAAATTTAAAAATTTTTAATGTAAGTGTATACAATTTGCAATCAAAGTGTATACATTTTTTTAGTTGTGTGGTATAATGATTGCCATAAAAGGTTTATGTTATGAGTTACAATGAATATTTAGATATGTTTTATGAAGCACAAAATAAAAGATGTCCTTATAGGGCATTTACTTTTGATGTTGTAAATTCACGAAATCAAAATGAATATTTAACAACAAGGTCAACTAAATTTTTTGAATTATTAGAGTGTATTTATTTTCTTTTAGAAAAGGAAGAAATTAATATAAAAAAAGAATATTATTAAAAGATCAATTTAATAATAAATTTGATATAACAAAACCTAGATTAAACAACAATGAGTGCAATCCAATGATACTAGGAGATATGTTAACCTTTTTTGTTTATAATGGCTCAATAACAATTCAAAGGATGTTAGAAATTTTTGCTACTGCTCTAACAAGATGTAATATTAGTTATCCTTTTCATTTTAAAACGGGTGTTTATCAAACAAATATTTATAAAGAGGGTGGAAAAGCATTATATAAGGGGTATATGCCACAACTTTTAGAAAAATTGAGTAAAAGTGACAGTTTTATAATAGATAAAGATTTTTGTAATTTAAATAATAAAGAACAATAAAAACAATTATATAACTGGGAAAATATTAATTTATAATACAATAACTGATGTTAACAGGCTCAATTCCGCCAACAGGATTACCACTTCCTGCGTCAAAACACCCGCTTTGTGGTTTGTACTCGCTGTTGCTTGCACAAAAATTGACGCTCGGTTTTTCCTTATCCCCACAAATCTTACGATTTGCGGGGTGCCCCAGAATGCCGGCTCAACTTCGTTGTTAGTTTTTATGTCTGCGATAGGGGTTGTTTTGAATGTAGACAGACAATCAAGGAAATTGAAAAGTTAAGAATTTTAAAAAATGTATACAAATTGCAATCAAAGTGTATACATTTTTTATATTTGTGTGTTATAATAAAGATATGAAAATAATGACATTATTTTATAGAAAAGCAAAGAAAGAGGATGCTTTACAAATTGCTTCTTTAATAACAAAATTATTGGGAACTTGTGATGTTAAGGATAATTACAGCCAAAATTGTTCTAGAGATGAAATCTTTCAAAAAAACTTAAAGCACGCTGATAATGAAATTAACAACTACTACGTATGTTCTTTTGAAAATAAGATTATAGGAGCATGCGGATTAAGCAATGTTAAAACGGAAAATGAATGGGGTGTTAAAGCCTTGCCTAAATACAAAGAAATTTTATATTTAGTTGTAGACAAAAATTATCAAAAAAAAGGAATTGGGACGAATTTATTAAAACTTTGCGTAAGCAAAAATGATTACCCTATAATTTATGAAGCATGGGGTGATAAGGATATTGTAAACTCAAAATACCTTTTAGAAAAGTGTGGTTTTAAACTTTTAAAGGATTTGGGAAATAAATATTATAAAAACAATGGATATTGTCCACTTTGTGTTAATAGAGATAAAAATTGCAACTCATGCTTGGCAGAATTATATATAAAAGACAAAGAAAAATGATTTTTAAATATTTGAACAGTCAGTTAAGGTTTGATAAACCGCACATTGGTAAAATTACAAATAAAAAAAGAGCAATAATTTTGCTCTTTTTTAATGTAGAAATTTATAATACAATAACTCGTGTTAAGGGGCTCAATCCCACCAACGGGCTTGCCACTACCTGCGTCAAAACACCCGCTTTGTGGTTTGTACTCGCTGTTGCTTGCACAAAAATTGACGCTCGGTTTTTCCTTATCCCCACAAATCTTACGATTTGCGGGGTGCCCCAGAATGCCGGCTCAACTTCGCTGTTGGTCTTTATGAGTGCAATAGGGGTTGTTTTGAATGTAGACAGACAATCAAGGAAATTGAAAAGTTAAGAATTTTAAAAAAATGTATACAAATTGCAATCAAAGTGCTCTTTTTTTATAAACAATGAAAAACTTTTCAAAAGGTATTGACATATTATGCAATATGTGATAAACTATAGTCATCATAAACAAAAGGGGAAAGCTATGTTTAGAGTTATTAATAATAACAACAATAATAATTTAAATGCATTTAACATGGGTTTCATTTTTGTTGTTGAAAATATCTAAGCATGAAAAATAGACAATCAACACTCTCTTGAAATCCAAGAGGGTGTTTTTATTTAATATGATTTACTTTGGTCATATAAACAGCACACTCTCAAAAAATACAAGAGTGTGCTGTTTTTGTTTAAATAGCAAAAAAAGGAGATGGAATATGAAAAAGACAAATGCCGTAGCGGGCGATGATGACAACAACAATAACAACTGTTTAAGGATGGGGTTTAAGTAAATTTTGCAATCCTTAAACATTATGAGATTTGAAAATTTACAAAATCATAAATAATTAAGGAGAAAAAACAATGAAATTTATTAAAGAAAAATATAGAGAAATCAGTATAATTGAAAAACAAAAATATATAAAGCTTATCAAGGATAAGTTTGAAAGAAAACTGGCAAAAGAGTTGGACTTGACTAGGGTGTCAGCGCCCCTGCTTGTTACAAAAGAAAGCGGGTTGCAAGATGATTTAAGTGGTGTGGAAAGAAAGGTTTCGTTTGATATATTGAAAGACGGAAAAGAACTTGAGATTGTTCAGTCGCTTGCAAAGTGGAAGAGAATGGCATTGAAAAAATATGCATTTCCTGTTCATAAGGGCTTGTACACAGACATGACAGCAATTAGAAGAGATGATAAGATGGATGAAACACATTCAATTTATGTTGACCAATGGGATTGGGAAAAGGTTATTACAAGAAAAGATAGAACTATTGACTATTTAAAAGCCACAGTAAAAAAGATTGTAAAAGCGGTTGCAGACACAAGCAAGGTTTTAAAAGCAAAGGGGTTTGACTGTGTGGATATATGCGAAGATGTGCATTTTATTACAAGTCAAGAGTTGCTTGATATGTATCCTGGCACAACAGATAAAGAAAGAGAGTATTTAATTACAAAACAATATAAAACTGTTTTTATTATGGGGATTGGTGATGATTTGAGTGACGGCAAGCCTCATGATATGCGTGCGCCTGACTATGATGATTGGGGATTGGATGGAGATTTACTTTTCTATCACGAAGTGTTGGATATGGCGCTTGAAATTTCAAGTATGGGCATTAGAGTTGACAGAGAAACTCTTTTAAAACAAATAGAAAAATCAGGCAAAACTGAAAGATTGGAATATGCTTATCATAAGGCGATATTGTCTGAAGAGTTGCCGCTTACAATTGGTGGCGGAATTGGTCAGTCTAGACTTTGCATGTTGCTGCTTGGGCGCGCACATATTGGCGAAGTTCAAGCAAGTTATTGGGACTGCGAAACTGTGGAAAAGTGCAAAGAGTTGAAAATAGAATTATTGTAGGGGGGTGAGTATGGAAAAGAGATTAGAAAAATTGTTCGAACAGGCAAAAGGCGGATATTTTTCAAGGTTTAGTAGGGAAGAATTATTGCAAATGCTTGAAGAAAAAATATATCATTTAGATAAGCATGCTTTAGAGGAAATGATGCAGCAATTGTGCCGCGGTGAGTATGGAAAAGCACGCGATGAATATTGCAGGTCAATTGCTGGTGAGGTTGAAAAACTGCTTGCACTAATTGAAATGTTTCAAGCGGAAGAAGGCAAGAGACCGCAGCTGCTAAAATTGATTGTTGGCGAGATTAAAAAAGATCGAATGTTGATAAGTCACACCCTTGCATCAAAACTTGTGTACCCTATTTTGTATGCGCTTGAAATTAAAGATTTAAAATCGTCAGCACTGCTTATGAAATCTAGGATGAGAATAAAACAAGATAGCGACAAACATGGATATACAATTGGGCGGTCGGCAGAGGCGATTGATAGGATGGATTTAATGGATAAGTTTGTAATGCTTATTGCCGAGAAATGCGACGAAAAAAGCGCACAAAAATATATCAAAGAGTTGGGGCAAGGTGTTTATGCAAGTTTATTGAGAATTGTTGACGGGCGATATTGCTATGTTGGAGAAGATTTTATTTTAGAAATGTATGCAGATTGCAAAAGCAGATTAGCAGAAGACGAAATTCTCCTCTAGAAAAATATAATTCGCTGTGTCTGCTTTGGATGAAATGCAAATAAGGTTGCGTGAAAAGCGAACATTTATAAAAAAGTGCATACAATTTTGTATGCACTTTTTGTTTAAATCAATTACTACGAACGGGTGGCAGATCTGTTGATTTGCGCATGTGTTTGGGACGTTTTATGAAGGGTGATATTGACAGCTTTAGTTCGTTTACTTTTGTTGAATTTCCATTTCTGTTTCATGTAGGATACCTGAAAAAACAGATGTTGGTGAACCAAAGTGTGTTAACCTTGGACCGCTGTCCGTTATGAGTAAAGCAAAGTCGTCAATGAAACCATCTTTAAAATATATGGTTGGGTTTTCTGGATATAAGCCATGTTCAAGACTTACATCTTTAAGTAATGCAACTCCATTTATCCATTCAACCTTTCCTGAACGTGAGTCAATAATTTGATGATTATTATTTAATGTGTAGAATGTATATTTGTTTTCTTGCATCACAATTTCAAATGCTTGCTCTTGTAGTTCACCTTGGTTGTTATATATGAGACTTGAAAATTCAAATGAATAGTTTCCTTTTTTTAGTGAATGTTGTGTTTTTAAGTCATGTTTTATAATTTTTGTAATTACGTCATCATAATGTTGAGTGTATTCGTGTGCCATTGCTTTATACCTTGCAATATCATTTTCGTTGGCGTTTGGTGGTGCATATAAAGCAATTAAAATTTTGAAATCGTTTGGTGACAGCATTTCACTTCTTATACCTATATCTGTTTTAATTGCAGTATTTCCTTGAAATTTTGTATTGCTGTAAACGTCATTTATGCCAAAAGCGTGCATCAATTCATGTAGATAAAGATATTTTAAGCTATAACTACCGTCTTTACTATTTTCTTGGCCTTCACGTATAGTATAATTGCGATACATATGTTTATTGGTTAAAAATGAAGACATATTGTAATTAGATTGAATATGTCCATAGGAACTTCCCAGATCGTCATAATCGCAATAAATTTTTGTTTTATTTTGTAATTTAGAGTATTCGTGTTTATCTATCACGGTATAATGATATGAAGGGTTAATTTGATTGACTAGTCCAAATATTTCGTCTAAAGCCTCGGTGGCCGCTGTAGTGCTTTCGGTTGTTAGTTTTTCATCAAAACAAACATAAATAGGTTCTCCATCATTATGTTGCATTCTTGTATTTATATTAAAAACTTGCCTTGTATAAGACATGTCTACATCAAGTTGCTCTGCTAAGCTGACAACCTCTTGATTGCTGCTATATCCAGACAGTCCAATATTTGTAGTTATTCCTATACTGGCTAGAAATATAAAAATTGACGTAAAACAGGTGGCAAGCGCAATTTTTAGTGCTTTGCCGTTACGTTTTAAAATTCCAGTGCTGTTTGTCTTTTTTATGTCTATTATTATATAACATTTGCTGGGATGCTGTCAAATTTATAAATTATAGAAAGATAAAACATTTAATATATTGACAGATGACACAATATGCGTTAGTATATATAAATATGGAACAAGTTGATATAATTAAATTTAAAAAAGAAGATGCAACGTTTATACGAGAACATTTTTCAAGCTATTTTAGTGATGATAGTATAGAAAGCATTGAAAAGAGAATTGATTACTGGCAAAACACATTAGGCTTTTGCATAACATATAATGGCGAGAAGGTTGGCATGATCAGTTTAAGTGATAAGCAAGACGGGCGGCTATGTTGGGGCGTAATGATTATAGAAAAATATCGTCGCAAAGGAATTGCGCGTAAAGCTTTTGAACTGATTAGGGGAAGGGCTAAGGAACGTGGGTATTCAATAATTGCATCTTCTTGTGCGGCAGGCAATGTTGCAAGCGTACATTTGCACGAAAAAGTAGGGTTTAAGCGGGTTAAAAAAGAGATAAACTCGGTTGGCAATGAAATGTATAGGTGGGAAATGGAAATTTAAAAAAAGAAGAAGTTGGCAAAACTTCTTTTTTGACGTTTAAGTGACCACTAACATATAAAATATTGTTGGGAGAAAAGGATGGAACAGTATTTTATTGTAGGCGGAAATCGCTTAAACGGTGAGGTTGAAATTCATAGCGCAAAAAATTCGTTGTTGCCTTTGATGGCATGCAGCATTTTAATTGAAGGACAGGTGCGTCTTGAAAAGGCGGCTGGATATAGAGATGTGCTTGCAATGTGTAAAATTTTACAACATCTTGGAGGCAAAACTTGGTGGGAGCGGAATGACCTTATCATTGACAACACTTCTCTTTCCGCCGACGATGTGCCTAATGAACTGGCATCTTGCGTGAGGGCGTCTATTTTTTGTTTGGGGCCTATTCTTGCGCGTATGGGAAGTGTTAAGATTGCATATCCGGGCGGGTGTGACATTGGATTAAGGCCGATTGACCTGCATCTAAATGGGGCGAGAACTTTGGGTGCGAAGGTGGTTGAAAAAAATGGTTATATTTACGCAAGCAAGGGAAAAATGCAAGCAAGGGATGTGGTGCTGTCGTTTGCAAGCGTTGGTGCAACTGAAAATATTATGATGCTTGCGCTTGGCATAGATGGTGAAACAAGAATTTTAAATGGTGCAAAAGAGCCTGAGATTGTTGACCTTGCAAACTTTATAAATAAAGCAGGCGGATGTGTAGAAGGGGCGGGAAGTGATGTGATTGTTGTAAGGGGTGGTAAAAAATTGCACAGCCTTTCATACAAGGCAATTCCCGACAGAATTGAGGCGGGCACCTTTTTAATTGCTGGTGCAATGTGTGGTGGCGAAATTGTGGTAAAAGGGGCAAAAGCGGAGCAAAACCAAGAACTTTTGGCCAAACTTGGTAAATCTGCTTGCCAAATCAAATGCGAAGGTGATACAATAATTTTGTCAAGAAAGAAAAAACTTGGCAATTTTGGTGAAGTTGAAACGGGGTGTTACCCAGCATTTCCAACCGATTTGCAATCTCAAATGACAGCGCTTGCAAGTGTAAGCGATGGCTACAGTTTAATTGTAGAGAATATTTTTGATGGGCGCAATAAACATGTTGGTCAACTTAAGAAAATGGGTGCAGACCTTATCACTCGCAACGGCATTATAATTGCAAAAGGCAAGGAAAAATTGTTTGGTGCTGAAGTGAGCGCAACAGATCTACGCGGTGGGGCGTCACTTGTTTTAGCGGGACTTGTGGCCGAAGGATATACCACAATAGACAACATTTCATATATTGACCGCGGATATTATAAATTTGAAGATAAACTTACCGCACTTGGCGGATGTATTAAAAGGATAACAATTGAAAAAGAAGGTAATTGTAGGTGTTTGTAGTTTAGTGCTGACAATAGGGCTTATTGCCCTATTGGCTTTTACCTTGTTTTCTGTTAAAGAAGTTAAAATTGACTATAGGACAAGCAGAGTTCACTCTACGGCTACGGATGAAGAGGTTGTTGAGGCGGGTGAGTTTGATATGGGCAGCTCAGTTTTCTTTATTAATAAGCAAAAGTATATTGATAAAATTGAAAATGAATTTCCATACTTAAATGTACTAAACATTGAAACTGTTTTTCCTTCAACCCTTGTTGTGCATATTGCGGAAAGGCAGGAGGTGTACGCTGTTGAAGGTGAGGACGGATTTTATATTTGCGATGAAGAATTTAAAGTTTTAAAATTTTATGAAACCTATGAAAATACAAGTGAAAATGCAATGCTTTTGAGTGGTGATTTTGAGGTAAAAAACGAAAAAGTGGGGGACTATCTTGATATTCAAAATCCTAAACTTTATCAGGCATTATATGCAAACAATTACAATCTTGCATATGCGCAAGAAATTATTAAGTCAATTGAAATGACAATGCAGTATGATGACGGTTTAAAAGAGGAAATTGAAGTTTTAAAGTTGTCGCTATATGGCGGACAAACTGTCACCTTTGCAAATTACAAAAACAACCTTACGTATAAAACATTTTTGTTTACGCAGGTATACTCAGCATTATTCGACATGGTTGGTAAAGAGAGCTTACAAGCCGATGAAAGTTACGCTACGCTTACTGTAGAAAATTTAAAAACTTGCGAAATTTACATTAATAATTACTACACTAAAGACGGAAACTTAGACTTACAATCAGAAAAATGTTATTTTAAAATATTTGTTGCCCAAGGTGTTTGACATTTTTGGGCTTTTTTATTACAATGATTTTAAAGGTGGTATTATGAAAAACAAATATGTGCTGGCCTTCGATATAGGCTCTTCACGACTTCGTGCTATGGTGGCAGGTAAGGGGCTTAATAATACTTTTGCGGTAAAAGGCTATAAAGAAATTGAATATGACGGTTTTTATGAAGGTGAATTTCTAAACCCTGATAAACTGCTTGCTGTTTTTTCAGAGGTTATAAAAGAATTTCAGCCTTATCTTGATAAAATTAAAAAGATGTATATTGGCGTGCCAGCCGAGTTTTCTTCGGTTGCGGTGACTGATATGTCAATCAATTTGGGCGAGAGAAGAAGGGTAAAAAAAGATGACATTGATTCGCTTTATTACATGGCGGGTGAGACAAGCAAAAATGCTGAAGTGGAGGTGGTGTCAGTAAGCCCAATTTCGTTTGATATTGATGGCAGAACTACACTTGAGCCGGTTGGCGATTTTGGTACAAACTTATGTGGAAAACTCTCAGTGATTTATGCCAGCAAAGTTTTTATCGACTTGTTTAATGATGTGGCTGCTCAACTGGGTTTTCAATATGTTGAATACATAAGCGATGTTCTTGCGCAAGCACAGTTTATTCTTCCAAAAGAAAAACAAGACGAAGTGTCACTGCTGATTGATGCAGGGGACATAACAACAAGTATTGCTTTTGTTCAAGGAAACGGGGTATCGGCCCTTACTTCATTTTCGCGAGGCGGCGGTTTTATAACAAACGACCTATCTGAAGCGTTTGAATTGTCAATTAAAGATGCAGAAAAGTTGAAAAAGCAGGTTGTGCTTTCAGTTAAAGGTAAGCCAACTGACTGTTATGAAATTCCTGGTGAGGCTGGTAATATGGAACGCATTATGCAAAGCTTTGCAAATGAGGTTGTTGCATACCGTATTGACGAACTTGCTGAGGTTGTCAGCAAATGTATACAAGATTTTTCTGATGAACATTTATCATATCTTCCAATCTACCTTACTGGTGGTGGAATCAGCAAAATCAAGGGCGGACGAGATTATTTGGCAAAATGCCTTGGCAGAAACATCACGCTGGGAGTGCCTCCACTTCCTGGTCAGGAAAAGCCAACGCTTGCATCAATCTATTCGCTTGTTGCGTATGCGATAAATGCGCAAGACACAAAATAAAGCAAATTCTTGAATAAATATGCAAAAAATTTGAATATTTTTGTGATTTTATACATTTTTTCAAAAAAACTTTATTTAAATGTTTGCAAAAAAAAAATAAATATATTACAATACATTTAACGAGAAACTTTAAGGAGATATTTTTATGGACAACACTTTCAACACATCAGCAACAAAAATCAAGGTTATTGGTGTCGGTGGCGGCGGCAACAACGCTGTAAATCGTATGATTGAGGCTGGCGTTAGTTCGGCTGAATTTATTGCGGTAAACACTGACCAACAAACACTTTTGCTTTCAAAAGCAGAAACAAGACTTCAAATAGGTGAAAGACTTACTGGTGGCCGTGGGGCAGGGGCAAAACCTGAAATCGGCCAAAAGGCAGCAGAAGAAAGCAAAACTTCAATTACTGAAATGCTTAAAGATGCAAACCTTGTATTCATTACTGCTGGTATGGGCGGCGGAACAGGTACAGGTGCTGCACCAGTTATTGCGCAAATTGCAAAAGAGCTTGGCATTTTAACAATTGCTGTTATTACAAAGCCATTCCTTTTTGAAGGTCCAGTAAGAAAGAAAAATGCAGAAGAAGGACTTGACAAGTTAAGAAAATATGTAGACGCACTTGTTGTAATTCCAAACGAAAAATTATTGCAAATTGTTCCTAAAAAGACTCCTCTCCTTGAATCATTTAGATTTGCAGACGATGTACTTCGTCAAGGTGTGCAAGGAATTTCTGACCTTATTGTTTATCCTGGTCTTATCAACCTTGACTTTGCAGACGTTACAACAATTATGAAAGATAAAGGTCTTGCACATATGGGCATTGGTTATGGCGCAGGCGACAACAAAGCGCTTGAGGCTGTTAAACAAGCTGTTGCATCACCACTTCTTGAAACTACAATTGAAGGAGCAACAGGTCTTCTTATCAACATCAAGGGAGGCACAGACCTTACTCAAGACGATGTAAACGAAGCAGCTGCACTTGTAAGAGAAGTTGTTGATGTAGATTGCAACATCATTCTTGGTACAAGCATTGATGAAAATATGCATGATGAAGTTGAAATCACTTTAATTGCAACTGGATTTACAAACCCAGAAGAAGAAAAGAGAAAAGAAGAAAAAGCAAATGAAATTGCTCAAGCAAAAGCGATGGGCAACATGGCTCAACCAAAACCAGAGTATTCTGCAAGAAGCCTTTTTTCAAATTATGTAAAACAAGATAAGGAAGAAGAGGAAAAACCAGCGCCAGTAAAACAAGATGTTTCATTTGAAAAGAAAAATGAATATTCTTCTCGCGTTGAAGTTAAAAACACAGCAGTTCCACCATGGATTGAAAAGTTGAGAAACAATCGTAAATAGCAAACTTAGTTTGCATCACTTAGCTGTCGCTTGAACAGAATAAATTGACTGAAATAATAATTAGCGATATGTTTGATGATTTTGCGCACTAATTTGATGTTTCAATAAAAAAGAAGAGTGTTAAGCGCACTCTTTTTTTATTTTGCATATTGACAAGTGCTTTTTTTTATATATAATTAATATTACATTAAGGAGAGGTATGAGTAAAAATAGTCACGATGGCGGCGGTCGCAGAAACATGCAGTATTATCTTGATAAAAACAAGGTGGCATGTGAAAACTTCGCCAAGATTGAAAGTGAAGTGCTTGCGCATCGAAGAATTCCAGACTTTGAATATTGTCAAGCGTGTTTCTTGATGATGGAAAGCGGGTACGAAGCTTTAAAATGCCGATTTGAAGATGTGTGTAGGGCGGTGCGAAGTTTTAAAAATGTAGCATACGAATACTACCAAGATGTTGGCGAAAGTGCAATGAGTAAAGCTGGCGGATTGCTGTATATGCAGGCTGCACAGTTAAGGCAGGAATATATGCAACTGTTTGCAAAACTTCAAGAAGAGTTTTTAAAAAGCAAGCAAGCAATAGAAACATATAAAGAATTGCACTACGCAAAAAGAAAAACAGATGTTAAAATGTGGTTTATTCACTTTGTAGATTTCAACAATGTAATCACAAAAATCAGCAATGAAATTAAAGCGTTTGAAAAAGATAAGGTGACGCCATTAATACAACGTCTTAACAACTGGGTGAAATACAAAACAGTTGAAGAAGAGTTTTTAAACAAAACATTTGTTCAAACAGCAGATGGCTGGGAAGTTGAAGAACGTGAAGACGACTATTTCAACTGGATGTAAAAAATATAAAAGGGGTATAAAAAATGAAAGTAAAAGTAACAAACACAAAACAAATTATTGCACTTGCAAATTTAAGAGAGTCTATGGTTAAGGCTTATTTTGACCATTATTACAAACAAATGGGTGAAGACAACAAAAAAGTTGTTCAAAAAATGACAGATTCTTATGCAGGGCTGCTAGCAGAGCATTTTATTGCAGAACATGACACATTTTTTGCAGAAGAAAGAAAAAGAGAAAAAATAAACTATAAAATTCGCAGCCTTGGTGCAGATAAAAAACATAGCGGTTATAGATTTTGGGAAGCGCTTGGCAAGGCAATGAAAAATCACGCAGCAGCCTTAGAAGCAGATGCAGAAGAACAAGGTATTTAATACCGAAGGGGACGAAGATGAAATTTTATTATCCAGAATTTAGAAAAGAAAATGGAAGAAGTGTAATAACTGTAAATGGAAAAGAGTTGCCATCATATGCAGAAGACGTAAGACCGTCTGCTTTATATTTGAGAATAGATAATGGCAGTTATGTAAGATTTGTCGACTATTTAGGCAATCAGGTTGGCAAAGATTATATAGCCGCAACAGTTCATAATGCAGCAGGCTTTTCTCGCGCCAACGTGTCAACAAACATGCAAACCAAAGAAATTTATCTTGACATCTTTTTAAGAGAAAGTGATAAAGTTACACGAAGTGGCTCGGATGCATATGCATTTTTTGCAGAACTTTATGCGCAAGAGCGTTTTAGGCCTAAGCATCAGTGGATTGCGACAAAATTAGAAGAGATGCCATTTGAATACTTTGAAGATGAAAGGTTCTATGAGGGCATGATTAAAATGCTTGTAAAGTATTTGCGAGATGAAGCGCAGTATGCTTATGAATACAATTTAGAGCAAGATTCTGTGCAGATAATTCAAGAAAGCCTGCAAAGATTTAAAGATATTTGCTTGGAAAAACGACAAAAAGCACTTGAAGATAAAAAAGCAAGAGAAGAAAAGTCAAATCATCGTCAAAACATATTAAACAACACTGTGAAATTTTTAGATGCATATGAATATGACACAGAGTGTGACGTTTGAGTATAACATAAGGAGCAAACTATGAAATTTTATTATCCAACATGGAATAAAGAAAATCAAACTTTGACTGCAGTTGATGGTGCAGTTCTTAAATTGCATGAAGCAAAAGAAGTGCTTCCTTCTGCAATGTATATGCGAGTAAAAGATGAATATAAAAGTCATTTTGTTGATCATTTTGGTGTTCAACGAAGCAAAAATTATGAATTTGCAACTTTTTACGAAGATAGTGGTTTTGCAAAAATAAGTAAGCCAGGCGATAAGCCTCGATATTTAGATATCTTTTTAAGAGAATCTGATTCTCCAACATATAGTGGGGCAGCTGCTTATGGATTGTTTGCTTTGCTTTATGAAAAAGACAGTTTAAGAGTAACACATGAATTTCTTATTTCAGAATTAGAAGATATTAATTATTCCTTTTTTGAGGACGAAGTGTTTTACCAAGGTATGATTAAAATGCTTGTAAAATATTTGCGGGACGAAGTGCAATATGCTTATGAAAATAATTTAGAGCAAGATTGCGAACAAGTTATTAGAGAAACTTTACAAAAAATAAAAGATGTTTGTTGCGCAAAAAGAAAAGCTGCACTCAAAGATGTCGAAAAAAGAAATTCTGTAACTTTAAGAAGAAAAAATGCATATGAACATGGAATGAAACTTTTAGATAATTTTAAAATTAATGGTGAGCGCGAAGACGAACGCGCAATGGTTTGCGTCAACGAAGACGAAGCTGAAGAATATGATAAATATGATGATGACCCATACTATATTTAATTAAAGCAGAGAAAATTCTCTGTTTTATTTTTTTATTCAACCTTTTTTGACAGGGCATGCTATTGGCGATGGCGTGCCTTTTTTGTTACACTTGTTTTATAAGGAGGGGGGATGGAAATTGTTGTTGAATACACGCTTGTTACCTCTATGCTTGCATGTTTACTTGCATTGGAACTTGCCGGAAAAATCATCAAACAAAAAGTAAGGCTTAAGTGGCTGGTGTGCTTGTTTGGAAGTGCGTTAAGTTTGACTTATCCACTTATCCACTTAATCGGCATTTTTAAACTTTTACTTTTGATTTTTTCTTTAACAATTTCAACGCTTATTTCTTTTAAATATTCAACTTTTTTATTGTTTTTGCGTAATTTTGCACTTATTTTTATTCTAACTTGTGTTTTTGGCGGAGTGTGCCATGCAATTGAAAATCTGGTGGGCAAGTTTTCGCTATTTATTGTGTGTGTTATTTTGCTTGCCGTCTATTTTGTTGTTAAATGTGTTTATAAAAGCATTGATAGGGCAAACAAAATTAAACAGTTTACCTATTCGTTAAAGATTGTTGACGGCGGCAAAGAGGTTGTTGAAGAGGGGTATCTTGACAGCGGCAATGTGCTTACAGATAATATTACAAAAAAGCCGATAATTTTAGTTAATTTTGATGTTTTTCATAAACTTTATGACAAAGTAAATTATATTTGTGCGCTTACTAAGTCATACGATTTTAAATCTTTTAAAAACGGTCACTTTGTGCCAATAAATAGCGTTGGTGGGCAGGGTAAAATGCTGGTGTTTAGTGTGGATGAGGTGCAGGTTGGTGATGATAAGTACTTTAAAGATGTTATTCTTGGATTGTCATTTTCTGGGTTTGAAAAAAGTTTTGGTAAACGTGTTTTATTAAACAGTGAAATGATATAAAAATTTCGATTTTTTTCGTTTTTATTCGCTTAATTTGTATAAATTATTGCTTTTGCGGTTTTGGCGCTTTATTTTAAACTATTTAAAAGGGGGCATTATGAAAAAGTTGTGGTTCAAGTTTAGGCTTTGGTTAAGGGGACTATTT
>JAFTTP010000008.1 GCA_017466725.1 Clostridia bacterium | reverse complement strand
TTCATTTGTCTTGCATATCTTTTTGCTTTTTCAGCAGGATTTCTCAAGATAATGCCATTTGATGTTCTATAAGCCAAACTACACCCCCTTTTATAAAAAAATCTGCGTGCAAGCAAAAGTCTTTTTAACTTTTACTGACACCCAGATTGTATCAAAACACAACTTTTTAATGTTTTTAAAAAAAGGTATTGCCTTGTTTAAATGAATATGATATACTATCAATATCAAGGAGATATAGCTTATGATTAAAATTGATAAAAACGAATGGATTGTTTATAATAAGGAAGGTATATTGGTAACAATAGGTGTTCACAATAGAGACAATGATAGAAATGTTAAGAAATTAAAAGGTTATGAAAGATCGTCGATTTTAGATCGCGAATTTGATAATGCGGAATATACTTTATATTGGCACATTTATGATAATAAATCAGCAATTACGAACGAACAAATAAAAGAAAACATTAACAGAAAATTAGGCTTAAAAGACCGTCTAAAAATTCAATATGAAACAAGTATTTTTAAAAGAAGTTTTAGGAGTTTTCTTGCTGTGAGTGGTCAATTATTTGAACATAGCCATAATGTGCAGGCTATAGATTTAATATATGACATAATTAGTTCACATTTTGATAAAGATGCGATTAGTGGTGGATTTGTTCATCAATCAATGGGATACGTATTTTGTTCAAGAGAACAAGCAAAACAAGTTTTGCAAACCTTTGAACAAATAGAAATATCAGAAAATACAATAACTAAATAATTTTGTGTATACGCTCAAACAAAAATTGAGCGTTTTTTTGTTTATTGGTGGACACTTTTAGTTTTTTTGACGTGTTCACGAAATGTCCACCCTGAGTAGATGACCATAGGTGATAATAGATATTTTATCGTGATGATAAATGTTTTGCTTGTTATATAATGCACGCAAAATAAAGGAAAAAATGATTGTGTATGAAAATAAGTGATACAAAATGAAATTTATGTGTTATAATAATACTATGAAAAAAGAAACTAAGCGAAAAATACTTAGAGGCGTAATTGTTGCGGGCGTACTGGCAGTTATTGTTCTGGCAATTTTTCTGCCACTTTATTTTACCGGGACACTTGACAAAATCAAAAGTGAAGAAGATTTGCAGGCCGTTATTGATGCTGGCGGCGTATGGAGCTATTTAATTTTCTTTGCAATTCAATTTTTGCAGGTTACGTTTTTACCAATTCCGGCAGCCGCTACAACATTTGCGGGGATGGCTGTATTTAAAAACTTTTGGATTGTTTCTGGCATAAGTTTTGTTGCTGTTATGCTGGCAAGTGCACTGTCCTTTTTCTTAGGCAGAAAGGTTGGCAAGCGTTTGATTGTATGGATAGCTGGCGAAGAAGATTGCCGAAAATGGTCTGATAAACTTGGTAAGGGCAAGTATGTGTTTTTCCTTATGATGCTGTTCCCTGTTTTCCCAGATGATATTTTATGTATGGTGGCGGGCACAACAAACATTACATGGCGTTTCTTTATTGTTACAAATCTCATCACTCGTCCTATTGCGATTTTATGTACTTGTTTTTTAGGAAGTGGCATTATTCCATTTTCGGGCTGGTGGCTTATTCTTTGGGCGGTGCTTGCAATTGCTTGTGTGGTTGTTTTTGTGCTTTGTTATAAATTCCAGCCTCAAATTGAAAACTTCATTTTAAAAGTTGCACATAAATTTGAAAGAAAAGGCAAGAAATCCCTTCCGCCTGTGAAAACTACTGAAGATGTTGTAGGCGTGGAAGAAAACTCAGTTCAAACAACTGACGATGCGGGGGATGAACAGCCATGAAATATTCTACAAAAATTTGTTTGTACAATAGTTATTTTGATTTGAATAATCGATTGTCTGCTCAATCCATTTTAAGTATATTTCAAGATGTGGCATCGGTGCACGGCGAAGAGATTGGCGTTGGCTATCAAACTATGCTGTGTAAAAAGTTATACTGGGTGCTAAGCAGAATAAAGTTTGACATCTTAAAAATGCCACAAATCAATCAAACGGTTGTTGTTGAAACGTGGCCACACGTAAAGGGCAGGATTGATTTTGACAGAGACTTTAAAATATTAAGTGAAGACGGACAAACGCTTGTTGTTGGCACATCTAAATGGTGCGTAATTGACACTGAAAATCGCACATTGCAGCGTACGGATAACGTAAACTATGTTGGCGAATATTGTTTAGATGTCAATTATGCAGAACGATTTGGTAAAATAGTTTTGCCTATGCAAAACAAGCAGCATAAATTTACTTGGCTGGTAGGATTTAGCGACCTTGACCATAATGGGCATATGAACAACACAAAGTACGCAAACCTTATTTTAAATGTGGTTGAAAATAAATATTATACTCATTTTGAAATAAACTTTTTAAATGAGTGTTTGATTGGTGACGAATTAAATTGCTCGCTAATCAAAACTGCTGATGGTGAATATGTAGAAGGTGAAGTTGGAGATAAAACCGCCTTTCTTGCACATCTTAAATAATTTTTGCTTACATTTTCAAAGTGATTGCTAGACATAAAGTGTACGAACATAAAAAATTTTGATTAATTAATAAAAAATAGTTGACAAAAGAAACAAAATGATATATAATGCATCTTGCAATCTAGGATTGCGAGATTGTATAGAGATGTAGCTCAGCCGGTTAGAGCACCACCCTGATAAGGTGGGGGTCGGTGGTTCGAGTCCACTCATCTCTACCATAAGAAGTCTAAGTCGAAGTGCTTAGACTTTTATTTTCCCCACCTTGTGTTGTGAAACAACACACAAAACTAAAAGTTTTGTATCAGGGGGCCTGTTAGGGAGCGAAGCGTACGCATCAAATCGCAAGATTTGATATAAGGTGGGGGCGGTGTCCGCTACGCGACTCCGTGCTTATCGCTTACGGCTGGCACATGCGCCAGTCCACTCATCTCTACCAAAAAAAGTCTAAATCGAAACACTTCGATTTAGGCTTTTTTATAATAAAAAACAACCGGTTTTAATTAAGGTTGTTTCTTTTTTAATTGTTTGTTTTCCTTTGTGTCAAAAAGGTGTCTTGTTTTTACAAGGCAATCATTGTGTTTTTCAAGCAGTGCGGGTAATTCAATTTCACGCTGCTTGCATATTCCTCTTGCCACATAAAAAGTTGCAAGTGCATCATCACAACTTCGATGAAAAGTCAATTTGCTGTCATCTATTTCAAGATGTTCGATAATTTTTTCAAGTGATTCTACGTGAGGCGCTTGATATTCGCGTTGATAAATCTTTTGGGTGTCATAACCCTCCATGTCAAACAATGGCAGCTTGTATCTTTGGCATGCATATTTTAAAAAGTGAAAGTCGCTTTGTATGCTATGCCCAAGTAAAATATAACCACTTTCACTTAATAATGTTTTTATCTCGTTGTAATAACAAGTGAAATTATCTTGTTTTAAAAACATTTCTTCCGGATACGCCAGCTCCATTTTAGGGCGCTTGCCTTTTGGTGCTAAAATAAACTTGCTTTCTGGGTTGATGAGTATGTCATGCTTTTCCAGCACTCGCAACTTTTCGCTTATGATGGCATAACCAAACGAGCATATATTATGCCCATTGCAACACTCAATGTCAAAAAAAAGATATTTTCCCTTAGTTTTCATGAGAACATTATAGCATTCTTAGGCGAATTAAGCAAGAATATTAGATAATATAATCTATATCTCTTGACTTATAGCCTGTTGCTTTGCTAAAATGAATTTAGGAGATTAGTTATGAATAAGAAAAATAAAAAATTAGTTATTGCGCTTAGAGTCTTTGCTGTACTTGCCTTTGCAGCGCTAGTGTCAGTTGTAGGTGTATTGGCAGCTCAATCTGTTAGCTTTGGCGGAGGCGTATCAGTCGAATA
Organism: Clostridia bacterium; assembly: GCA_017466725.1. Taxonomy (GTDB): domain Bacteria; phylum Bacillota; class Clostridia; order Christensenellales; family UBA1242; genus Caccovivens. Next base: position 39,581 of record JAFTTP010000008.1, on the reverse strand, counting down.
TGTTTCAAATAAAGTAGTTGGCAGTGTAACTGCACAATACAAAATTGCTGATGGAGAATTGAAAAATTTAGGAACAGGAACTGCGTCTTGGGATGGTGATGAGGCAACTGGAGTCGCAACATCATTGTGTGAAAAACAAACAATTACTGGCTTATCACAGGAAGACAATTATATTACTTTCATTTTCACTTTCACTAATGGCGGTGCTAATGCTTATGAAGGGGCTCTTTCGTTGCCAGCAAGTGTCACTGATACTATGAGTGGAAAAAAATTAGAAAATTTTGATGTTGCATACAAACTTAATGGTGCTACTACAACTGAGACAACAATTGAAGTTCCTACAACAGCAACTTCTTTGAACCCTGTTGTTTATGAGGTTGTTTATACAATTCATGATACAGATGACAATGCAAAACTTATAGGGACATTTAACTGGGAACTTACGGCATTGTAAGTAGACAACTGTCAAATTATCCTAATTAAATTTAAAAACACTTCTTAATGAAGTGTTTTTTTTGTTGAGTATATTGTTGAAATTATAAGATAAATTTGACATTTATTTTGCAAAAAAATAAAATATATTTAAGGAGAAATGAATGGCGGTTAAAAGTTCATCAAAAACAGTTAATCTTAAAAAAGTTGCGAAAAAACATGTAAAGAAAAAACCTTGGCTGATATTGCTTGTGTTTGTTATTGCCCTTGGCGCAGTTGGCGGGTTTTTCGCTGCAGATTATTTAACAAAAAATGACACATTTGAAATAATTGGAGAGCAGACAATTTATTTGAATGTTGGTCAAAAGTATGAGGATGAGGGGGCCAAAGTAATTTCATTTGGACGTGATGTTTCTCATAAAATAAAAAGCGAAAACACGATTGACGAAAGCCAGCCAGGAGAATACTATATAAAATATTCAATTGATGATTTTCGCTTTGGCAAGGTGTGCAGATATCGCTATGTAATTGTTCAGGAGGTTGGTAATGAAGAATAAATTTTCAGCCTTTATTTTGTCTGTCTTCATTTTGATTATAGGCTTTGTTGGGGGCTTTGCATACAACGTATTCATTTACAATGCGCCCAAAAGTGATGTTTATTCCAGCGGTGAACTTTCCATACATTTTTTAGAACTTGGCAACAAGTATACCGGTGATTGCATTTTTATTCAGTGCGGCGAAACTGACATTTTAGTTGATGCGGGCAGTGACAATTCGTCTGCAACCACAATTATTAATTATGTAGATCAATATGTAGAGGACAATAAACTTGAATATGTAATTGCAACCCATGTGGATACCGACCATATTGCTGCATTTTACAGTACAAATGATAGAGAAGGTATATTTGAACACTATGAAGTTGGCACAATTATAGATTTTCCACTTACAAAAAAAGAGGATACTGGTGCAACCAACTATAGTAAGTATCTAAAATATAGAAATTTAGAAGTTGAGGCGGGTGCTGTTAGATATAGTGCCCTTGAGTGCTACAACAATGAAAATGGTGCGACACGTACTTTTGAGATTTCAAACGGCGTAGAGATTGAAATTTTATACAACTATTATTACGAGAATTATTTCGAGGGCAATGATGAGAATAATTATTCTGTGTGCTTTATGATTCATCAAGGTGACAATCACTTCTTGTTTACAGGCGACCTTGAAAAAGAGGGTGAGGCAAAACTTCTAGAGTTTTATAAACCTTTAGGCGGCCTGCCTAAATGTGTGCTTTATAAAGCGGGCCATCATGGCAGCGGAACGTCCTCTTCGCCAGAACTGATGGAAGAGATAGATCCTGATTATGTGGTTGTATGTACTTGTGCGGGTACAAGCCAATATACAGACACCAACGGAAATCAATTTCCTACACAAGCCATGATTGACAACATTGCACCTTATACAGACAAAATTTACGTTACAAGCGTGGTAGATAATTATGTAGACCATGACAGTTGGAAAACATCCGGCACGGTAAAATCTATGAACGGAAACATTGTATTCACGTCAAAGGCCGGTAATGTTTCGGTTGATTGCAGCAATAATAATTTAATTTTAAAAGAGACCGACTGGTTTAAAGAAAATCGCGTGATGCCAAGCTGCTGGAAATGATTTTGTAAAATATTTTAAAATATTGTAAAAATCGTTTTGAATATTTGCTAACCTGATGTATAATTTTTGCATTAGGAGTTTTAAATGGACGATGGACAACTTTCGCAGAACATTACAAATTTGTTGATGTCATTTAAAGTGCAGCCGGATATTATGGGCTTTGAGTATTTAAGAACGGCAGTCATGCTGTGTTATGTTGATGAAAATTTAAAAAACAATATAAGCAAAAAATTATATCCTATGGTGGCGGAAAGGTGTAATTCTACTGCAGAGACTGTTGAAAGAGGAATTAGAACTGCAGTTGAAAATTGTTTTAATTGTGGTGGTCTTTTGGAAATTAATGAAAAATGCGGCATGGTTGTTTACAAGAATAATTTTAAATGGACAAATGGCGAAGTGATTTCTACATTAACAGAATTATTGCGGCTTGATGACGTTAGACGAAATTTGAAATTAAAACTCAATCAATTAAAGCGGTAAAACGTGCAATATAAATAAAAAGAGCGCCAATATTTTGGTGCTTTTTTTTGTGCATTTTAATTATTTATTTTTCCAATTTGGTTTACATTTAAAAGATTTATCATTTAAATATTCAAGAGGCGACTTTAACTGTTTAAACGTCAAAATATAGCTGTGAAGTTTTTGATGCTTTTCTTTGAATTTTTTGTTATCCTCATTTTTGCCATATTTTCCATCTCCGATTATAGCGTGTCCCAGAAATGCTAGGCTGGCACGAATTTGATGTGTTTTACCGGTGATGAGTGTGCATTCAACAATGCTTGAAGAAGGGTTTGAAGAAATGGTGTTAAATATAGTAGTCACCTCTACGCTGCCCTTGACTTTTTTGTCAAAAATTTTCACTAAACTGGCTTTTGCGTCTTTTAATAAAAATGCTTTAAATGTATAGTTTTTGTAATTGGTTTTTCCTACAACCTCTGCAAGATATTTTTTTTCGATGCTATGCGACTTAAATGCGTTTAGAAGTGCATCTTGTGTCAATTTGTTTTTTGCAAGCACAACAAGCCCGGTGGTGTTTCTGTCAAGCCTGTGTACGGCTGTAGAAGAAAACAATTTTTCGAGTTCCCCCTCAACCTCGATGCCAGCAAATTTATTTACAACGATTATATTTTCATCTTGATATATTGTTTCGTATTTTTCAATTTTATTAATGGCGTCTTGAGTGTAAAAGAATGTTATTTCATCGCCGCTTGCAAGGGGGAGGTTATCTTTTATTTTTTCGCCAAAAAGGCGTACATCTTTATTCCGCAGCATTTTATTTGCGTAGTTGTACGAAAAACCGTATTCAGTTAAAGCTTCTAAAACGGTTGTCTGTTTTGTTATTTTTATTGTATCTTTTTCCATGACTATATTGTAGCGCATTTTTAAATAAAAATCTATCATTTTTTTATAACAAATTTCATATATTTTTTATGAGGTGCTTTATGTTTGATGTTTTACATTTGGAGGGGGATAATTTAGAGATTAAAGGTGCAACAAAAGTAGTGTCTAGTACTCAGGCGCAGGCAGTTGTGGAGGCGGGAGAGAAAAGTTTTGTAATTACAGGCAGCGCCTTGGAAGTAAAGAAACTTAATCTGGAAGAAGGAGAAGTTGTGTTCACTGGCAACGTTTCGCTTATAAAAATAGGGCGTGTACAAGATAAAAAACAGCCATTGTTAAAAAGATTGTTTAAGTAGGTGATGGGTTGTGCTATATCCAACACTAAATCAGCCAATAATCATTTTAATGACGTTTTTAGCCGGAATAGCAAGCGGCATTATTTTTGATGGTGTCAGGATTTTGGCGCTTGCGTCAAAGGGCGATGCGCTTACTAAGCATGTGCTTGAGTTTGCAGCAGCGGTTGCATCATGCTTGCTGCTTTTTGCCACCAATTTAAAATTTAATTTTGGACAATTTAGGATATATGTAATCGCCATATTTTTAATAAGTTTTTTATTTGAGCGAATATTCTCATCATTTTTATGGACAAAACTAATAAAAAAGTGGTATAGTAGTATTGCAAAGAGGAGTCAAACTTTTGGAAAAAGAAAAAAAGGCAAAATTAATTAATGTTTCTTTGTGGGCACTATTAGGTATTGTCATCCTTTTTGTGATTGTCACTTCTTGTATTGTTAAAAGTAAACAAGACCGATTAAATGATTTAACTCAAAAAAATGAGGAAATACAAAACAAAATTGATGATGAGTTAAATGACAATGATGAGACACTAAAAATTTTTTAAAAACTTTGTAAAAATTATTGACAAACAAATTTTCTTTTGCTATTATTATATTGCAATTAAAAATTGCAGAGAATATTCCCCAGTAGCTCAGTGGTGGAGCGTGGGGCTGATCGCCAAGAACTGAAAGTTCTGCGTACGGAGCGAAGCGTAGTTAAACCGATGAAGGTTAACTGACGAGCGCTACACACCACAACATTTAATATTCCCCAGTCGCTCAGTGGTGGAGCGCTCGGCTGTTAACCGATAGGCCGTAGGTTCGAATCCTACCTGGGGAGCCATTGTAATTCTTTCAGGTAACCTTGCCCGCAAGAATTTTTTTATTTTTATTCTCACTTTGATTCAAAGTGTCGCTCTCACTTGGAGAGGGTGCATCGCCTTTAAAATCAATAGGTTTTCCCCATTCTTTTATATCACTAGTTGTTATCTCTAAAGAGAAATCCCTGCAAGAATCTGCATGGATTGTGTATATATATTTCAACTTCGTTTTTATACACAACGACTTTATTAAGGAATGTGGCTGTAATTAATTGTCTAGCATTTTCCAGCCCGAGTAATTTTTGATGTATATTGCCTCTTCTCTATAGAAGTTAACATTTTCTGCTTTTATGTTTTCAAAGTATAAAGTGTCTAACCATAATCTTTTTGCTTCCAAATGTAGACATTTAATTTGTTCTGCGTATACTACATCGCATATTATATTTTCACAAATTATCAAACAACCTTCACATTCCAGTTTTTTGCCCTGTAAAGTTTCTTTTATTGCAATGCTTTGTTGAATGGTACAAGTTTCGTCAAAGAAAAGTTTGTTTGCAACAATAATTCCTACTTTTAAATATTGTTTAGCATGAATACTTTTTGCGACGAGTTTAACAAAATCATCTCCTTCATCTTTTTCTACGTCGTATGTTTCAAACCACTCATTTAGGTTTACTTTTGAGAAATCTGTTCCTGGATTAAAAATTACATCAACATTAAATACAACGTCTGCAAATTTGCCATTCTCTTTGAATTCATAAGTTGTTAAGTTTTTAATAAATCTTCTTTTGTCATTGACAAATTTTGTCTCTACTTTGTATTGCTCTAGTTCTTCTATATTGCTTATTATTATCATACATGCTCCTAAGTTTTTTTTGATTTTTATTGTTTAGTTAATTTTAATACGTTGTCTTTAATGTTATTTAAAAACTCAATAGCTTTTAATTCGATTTTAAATAGGACTTGGTCGTCAACTTGTCCTAGAAATTCAATTCGTTTTTCACAAGAGGTTAGAGAGAGTTGAAGATTTAACTCTTTCGAAATCAATTTAATAAATCTTTCGTCTTTGAATAATACATATTTTACGATTTCAAATAATGAAGTTTCGATTTCATGCCATATGTCAAAATAAAATCTATGTTGGGCTACTTTATTAAATTTTTCCAAATCAACAACCTTGCCATTGTCAACAATTTTATCTTCTAATAAGTTTTTATATATTACAGTTGCCTCTTCCTGCGAACAAAAGGTTTTATTCTTTATGCTTTCAGCGGAAATATGCTCGCTTTGCAATTCTAAAAATTTTTTATATCTGTGATTCATTTACTCCTCCTTTAGTGCGTCTGCCAGCAATGTGGAAAGTTCTTGCTGCTTGTCATAGTTTGCGGTTATGTGCGACCAGTCATATAAAACGGAGGGATTGATAAGTCTAAGGTTCTTTTTTGATAGCATTGTTATATCAGTCCATTCAAGTTGAGTTAATAGAGAAAACGCCTTTTCTTGTTCTTTAATGTATTCCCTCATTTGTTCTTCTGTTTTATCATAACTTGTTCGGTGCTTAACATAAAACTTATTTACCTCAGTCAGCAATGTCATTGTTTTCAATTCTGCATTTTGAAATTGGTGAAAAATTTTTAAATATGTCGCGTACTCCTTGATGGTATAGCAGTAGATAAAACACTTTTGTATCTTTCTGGCTGAAAAATTTAATATTGTTTTCAAGGCAATTTGCGTTGCCTCTTCTAAGGGGTAACCAAACACTCCTGTCGATATACATGGAAAAGCAATGCTTTGCAATCCCATTTTTTCAGCCAATTTTAGACTGGATAAATATGCAGATTTCAGCAACTCTTCAGGATTTAGTGATAGGTTGTAATCGGGGCCAACAGCATGAATAATATATTTTGATTTGAGATTATATCCTTTTGTAACAACCGCCTGTCCGATTTCACAAAATCCAATTTTATCACACTCCGCTTGTAATTCCGAGTAGCCGGCCTTTTTGAATAGTTCACCACAAACGCCTGAACCTGCGATTAAATGTTGGTTTGCAGCATTAACAACAGCCTCAGCATTGCTGTCAGCTATATTCCCTTGCAAAATTTGTATATTCATATATATCCTCCTTGTTTTAGTTCATTATATTTTAATGTGTGTACTAAAATAATCTCTTTAAATATTTTTTGTTTAGAAACGGGTGTCAAAAAAGATGCATCCTGCCGTTAGGAAGACGTTTGTTTGTTGTTATAAAAGGTTGATAAAATAAATGTGCGAAAAAGTTGCATTTTGAAAAGGCAGTTGTTATAATCAGTTATAGAGGTGAAAAATGCCATTAGATAGCAGTAAGAAATTGTCTATTTTGTATATACTTGAAGTGTTGAAAGAATATAGCAACGAAACGCATCCACTAAAGCAAGAAGACATTTTGAATAAAATCTATAATATCTATGGAATGGAATGTGAAAGAAAATCAATAGGTGCCAATATTGACTTGTTGATTGATCTTGGATATGACATTATCAAATTAAAAAAGGGGTGCTATTTAGGGCAAAGAGAAATAGAACCTAGCGAAGTTACATTCTTGATTGATGCTATTTTTTCCAGTAAGTCTATTGATGGCGAGCATGCTAAGAAATTATCAAAAAAACTTATGGGGCTTTTAAGCAAGCATGATAGGAAAAATTACAATTATATTTACAATTCAAATCATGTTACAAGAACGGACAATAAGCAGGTTTTTTACAATATAGAAATTATTCATTCCGCCATTGAGCAAAACAAAAAAATTAGTTTTAATTATCAAAGATTTTATTTTGATAAACAAAAAAGAGAGCAAAGAAAATCCAAACGACTTTATGTCAGCCCATACTTTTTTGTAAACAATCAAGGCAAATACTATTTAGTTTGCGCCTTTAACAACACAGAAGATGTTGCCAACTATAGGGTTGACAATATGAAAGAGGTGCAAATTGTTGATGATGAGAGAAGGGATATAAAACAACTTAAAAATTTCACAAAAGGGTTAGATATGGCGGCTTATGCAAGCAAAAATCAATATATGCTTTCAGCGGATCCAATTGTGGCAAAAGTGAAAATTTCAAATGATTATGCAGAAAATTATGTTTCTGATTGGTTTGGGGATAATGCAAGGTTTGAAATGGAAAATGAAGAGATATTTGCGTATATTTCATCAACTGAGTCAACGATAATCTATTGGTGTTTACAATATGGTGAAAACATTGAATTGATTGAGCCTGTTGCTACAAGAGAAAAAATAAAAAATATTATTAAGGGGATGAGCGAGAAATATGATAGATGACGGACAAGTAAAAATACTAAATGAGTTTTTGTTGGATATAAATTCGTTAGAGAAACTGAATAAGTATATTGATAATGTTAATATTTTTAAAATCTTAAAAACCAACAAATACGAAATTAGACATAGCAATTTTCTTGCATGGCTTCTAAACCCATATGAAAATCACAAATTAAACGATAAATTTTTGAGGTTGTTTGTTGCTGAGTTTTTAAAAGGCAATCGAGAGGTCGACAAGATGGGGGAATGGCTCCTTTTGGATATGAGTAATGGGGTGGTTTCTAGAGAGGCTTGGTATAAAAATAAAAAAGACTATTTGGATATTGTAATAGAGTTTCCCAACGAGAAAAAAGTTATAGCAATAGAAAACAAAGTGTTTTCAAAAGAGAACCAAAAAGATGATGGCGCTCAAACAACAATATATAAAGAAAAACTAAAAGATACGTTTTTAGGTTATGACATGCTGCTGATTTATTTGACACCGTTAGGTGATAGCCCGGCGGATGAAGATTGGGGATCGATGACATACGCGCAGATTAGGGATATTATACAAAAAGCAATAGACGATTATGTTGAAGATCAATATATTAAATTATTATTAGAAAATTATATAGAAATATTGGGAGATGGAATTGTGGAAAATCGCGAATTAACAAAAATCTGTGACGAAATTTATAAAAAACACCAAAAAGCATTAGATTTGATTTTTGCAAATAAAACTGATGGTGCATCTGTTGTGGCTCGTTTTATGAAGGAGGCCTTGTCGGAAATAGATGAAGAACAAGGCAATATAATTTATCAAGAAAAGTTTGATTCTGGGGTTACATATGTGAGGTTTGCAACTAAATTTTTAAACAGTTTATTAGGCGAGTATGATGAAGGCGTTAGTGCTTGGCCACAAAACTCTAAACAAAGATATTTCTACGAATTTTGGGTTCGTGAATTAAAAAATGAAGGCAAGCAAAAATTAAAATTAAATTTAGTGCTTTCATTAAAAGATTTACAAGCAGGTGATGAAGTGCTTGATAAAATCAAAAAAATATGTGTAACTTTGGGAAGCAAAAGAAAGTTAGGGGTAGGGACCACCATCGCAAATAGCGAAAAATATATTATTTTGGATAATGCAATCCAAAAGGTGGAAGAAAACCTCAATAATGAGGAGTTTAAAAAAGAAGTTAAAAACAAGATTAAGGATATAATAGAAAAAATCGAGCACAAAATCGGTGTGGTTTTTAGAGAAAAATAAAAAAAGAAATTACAAATCAATCAAAAAGGTCCCTTATGGGACTTTTTTTGGACGCTTATTTTTATATGATTAGGGTATGAAGCAAGAAGAAATTACTCTTGCACGAGCAAAAAGGAGAAAAGAGGATGAGCGAATTTGAAAAGATTATTGGTTATGAAGCTGTCAAAAAGGAGTTGGAGCGGACTTGTGATATTCTAAAAAATTTTGATAAATATGAAAAACTTGGCGTTAAGCAGCCTGCAGGAATTTTGCTATATGGAGATGCAGGCTTGGGGAAAACATTGATGGCTCAATGCTTTGCTAGAGAGACAGGGTGGAATGTATATATCGTAAGAAAAGGCAAACCTAATGGGGATTTTGTAAAAGAAATTTCAGAAACTTATGAAACAGCTAAAAATAATCAACCGGCGGTTGTTGTGCTGGACGATTTAGATAAATATTCAAACGAAGATGAGATACACAAAAATTCAGATGAGTTTGTCACAGTTCAATCGTGTATAGATGATGTGAAAGGTCTAAAAGTATTTTCAATTGCAACAGCAAACGAAAAAGAGTCGTTTCCAAAGTCTTTGCTTAGGGCCGGAAGGTTTGATAAGATTATTGAGATTGAAAGACCTAAAGGGGAAGACTGCAAAAAGATTATTGAGTACTACCTATCTCGGAAAAAGTATATTTCAAATATAGATATTGATGAAGTTGCTAAAATTTTAGAATATTCATCTTGTGCCGAGTTGGAAGCGGTGATAAATGAAGCGGGCATTTATGCTGGTTCGCAAAATAAATCCAGATTGGATGCCGAAGATATCATTAGGGCATGCATGCGGGTTGTTTTTAGAGCTCCCGAATCTCTGTCGAAGGATAAAGAAGAAAACATAGAAATGATTGCATATCATGAGGCGGGCCATGCTGTTATCAGTGAAGTGTTAAACCCAGGTTCGGTCAACTTGTTGTCAGTTTGTAAATACGAGGGGGACATTGGTGGTGTGACATCTTGCAGCCAACGAGAGGATTATTTTTTCAAGAAAAAATATATGGAAGATAAAGTTGTAAGCCTGCTGGGAGGGCGTGCTGCAACCGAACTTATTTATGGAGAAATTGATGTTGGCGCAAACTCTGATATATCAAGGGCTTTCCGAATAGTTATCAGATTTAATGACATGTATTGTTCTTATGGATTTGACACTTATGACTGGAACTATCGAGAGTGTTCAAACCGTTTGCTTGAAAGGCGGGAAAATAAGGTTTCTCAAGAAATGGAGAGATATTATTTGGAAGCAAAAAGAATTTTGGCTGAAAATAAATTTTTTTTAGACGCTGTTGCAAAAGCGTTAATAGAAAAAAAGACCTTACGAGCAAAAGATATTTTAGATATCAAACAAAAACTTTTAATTGCTTAATTTTGACACGAATTTATGTTGAAGTTATTGCAAAGTTAACAGCTGTTGATGGAATTTACTGTTAAACTCAAATGAAAGAACATTCATACTTCAAAAGATTTGCGCAATTCATCTTTCTCAAAGTGAGATACAATCAGCCGGGATGGCCTTAGTCAAGGTGTTATGATTGGAAGAATTGCAACCCTTTATATGGTTGTACTTACCTTAACTGATGGCGCCACTTGGAGTCGAAAGACTCTTTTTGGGTTTTGTATTGTTATATATTTTGATAAAATGGATTGCGAATAACTCGCGGTGTGTTATAATGTTTGTGAGGAGGTGGTATGGATAAATTATATCATGTATCTAAGGTGCCGGGATTAAATTTGCTTGAGCCTCGAGTTTCGACTCATGGCAAGCCATATGTATATGCAGCTAAAGACTTGTGCCTGGCGTTGCTTTTTGGAAGTAGTAAAAGCCACGGCGATTTTGATGGCATGTATGGAAGAAAGGATGGTGTTCCATATTTTTATGAAGCCTATCATGGTGCATTTAAAGATAGGTTTCAAGGTGAAATCTGCTATATATATGAGGTTGAACGGGAAACATTCAAAGAAAACCAAACAAGCTTTAAGGCAGAACTTGTCAGCGAAGTGCCTGTCAAAGTTTTGAATTGCACAAAAGTTTAAAATTTATATGAATACTTAATGAGATTTGTTGCGGAAGGAAAACTTGATTTGAAAACATATAGCAATAATAAACAATATGTGAAAATGATAAGGTGTCACATTAAAGATAGACTGATTCTGTTTGGAATTTTAGATAACCCAAAATATCCGATTTATCAGTTTTGCAAATCTAAATTCCCGGATATTTTTGAAGAATTAAATGGACAAATAAATTCTAACGCAGAATAAATTTAATTATATTTAAAGATAATTTAATAAAAAATAATAAAAAATGCAAAAAAAATAGGAAAATTTCCTATTTTTTATTTAATTATTTAAATTTGATATGTTTAAAAAGTTTTTTGTTAAAAAATAATTTTATGTTTAATTTATTCAAGCTCTAAATAACTTTAAAATTTATTTTGTGTGATTTTTGTTATTTTGTTTCGAATAAAGGTTTTTAGTTTATTTTAATTGAAATGATTTTTTGCCAAATTATAAGATATTGCAATTTTGTAAAAAACAATAAATTATTTTATTTATTTGCTGCAATCTTTATAGTGCAAGAAAATAAAAATATAATTTTTTGGCGGTTTTAAATTAAAAATATTATAAATATTTGTTTTTGTTAAGTTGCAAGAATTTATAAATATCAAAAATTTTAATTTAATGAAAAATGATTTAAATAAAAATATTTATATTTATTTAATATAAAATAAAAAAATCGTTTGCTTGAAAAATAAAAAAATGTTAATATGTAAATATTAAAGATGAGGTATGTGATGAAGAAAAAATATTTATTAGGAATTTTATTTTCTGTATTTACATTAATTTTTGTTTCGGCGTGCAATAGTCCGTCGAATATAAAAGCAAACTTTAAAAAGTCAGAGTATACTCTTTCTGTAGGCGAAGGGGTAAACTTTTTTAATGAATTTTCGGTTTCAGGAATTGAGAAAGCTGAAGTAAAAATTATCAGCTCAAACCCTGAGATTATTGACCAAGTGGAAGACGATGCGAATTTTGTTGCAAAGAGTTCTGGATCTGCTTACATACTTGCAAAATATAATCAAGACGTTGTGGCGCAGGTCAAGGTAAATGTACGATATAAATATTCTTCACCAAAAAACATATCTGTTTCAAAAGATGGAAAATTGACTTGGGATGAATCCTATGTAAAAAGTATATCAACTGGTGCGCTTATAAATGCAGCAGCGTATAAATTAAAGTATGGGCTTGTTGAAGAGGGAAAAACAATTAAATACACATCGGCAACGCCAACAACAAACTCGTTTATGTTGCCAAATAAGCAAGGTGTTTATTCAATAAAATTGCAAGCAGTTTCGTATGAAGATGAATATGACAGCTCGGACGAGGTGACCGAAACAGTTAACTTTGGCGTTATGGGGTACTTAGAAAATGTAAAACTTGCAAATCACGCCGTTGGCAGCAGCGCGACGTTGAGATGGAAGGAAAAAGACAATGCCGTTTATGACGTTTACGTTGAAGGCTTTAATGTGGCCTCAGGAGAGAGCTCTAGCGAGTTTACGCATGACTTTTCGCAATATACAGCAAACGAAATATTTGTTGAGGTGGTTGCAAAGCCAGAAGTGGCAGATGGCTCGCTGCAAACAACAACAGGAATAACATTGTATAGGCTGGGCGCGCCAACGCTTTCAGAGACGGCGGGAACATTGACATTTTCAAATATTTCCAACGCTACAGGATATGTTTTACAAAACTTTAACGATGCAAGCGATATTGTAGAAGTGGGAACTGGCGGTCAAACAATTTTAGAGGGCAAAGAAAGCGGACTTTATACTTATAAAGCCAAGGCTATTGGTAATCAAAACAGCATTTCGGTGGCTGGTACAGGCCGCTTTAAAGGTTATTTAAACAGCGATTTCTCAAGCGTGATTACAGTGGCAAAACTTGCAACACCTCAATATAGTTATGTAATTACAAAAACTGGCGTTGAAATAACATTCATGGCCAGCGCAGTAGACGTAAACTATCAAATTACATACGGCAATGTTACAAAAGTAATCTCGGCTGCAGAGGGGCACGCAACAATTGACATGTCAAGTTTGACGGAAGGCGACTATCAATTTAGCATTCAGGCAATACCTACAAATTCAACAACTGTAACTCAAGGGCTTAGTTCAACTCAAAATGTTTTAAAATCAGACGTTTCGACTTTCTCGGTATACAAACAGGGCGTTATAAGCGAACTGACACACAGCCTTGACGGAAAGAAATCTACAATTTCATTTGCAAAACTTTTAAAAGCAAACAGGTATTCGCTTTATGTTAATGGTAATTTGGTGACAACATCTTACTCATCAAGGGCAAATCAGATTAGTTTCAGCATTGATGATTTGTCGGCAATTGCATCTGCAGAAGGTAAATATACATTTAAAGTTGAGGCATACACAGAAACTGACGGTGTGGTTACATCGACAACATCTAGTGTAAGCAAAGAAGTTTCAATATTACCTCTTACAACAAAATCAGCTACTCAGACAAATGGATATTATTCTTGGAATGAAATTTCAGGGGCAAAATATTACTATGAAGTTTTCAAAACCGATAAAAACTATACAATTACAGAAAACACACCAGTGCAATCTGGCGAGACCGTCAGCACATCAATTTCGCAAGTGCTGAACTTTGGATATTACAAAATACACGTTTATACAAAGAGTACAGATTTTAATACAAGCCTTGACTCTGATTTTGAAAACTCAGCAAGATGTTTTGAAGATAATTTCTTTGTAACAGAGCAAATTGCAGCGCCAACAGTACAATTTATTGATGACGATGGCAGTTATAAATTGCAAATAACAATTTCGGAATATGCAAGTTGCTATGTTGTAGAAATAGACGGAGCAGAGGACAGTAGAAAGATTTTACTTGAACATTTATGGGAAGAAGATAGTGCTGTAACCGTAACACATCAACTTATAAATCAATTTGAAAATGTTGATGATTATGAAATTAAAGTTGTTGCTAAGGCTGGCGACTTGTATGATGGAACAATACACCTTGATTCATCGCCAACAAGTTTAACGGTAACTCGAGTTGCACAAGCAGCGCATAGAGTAGAACTTAGTTACGACAGTTTTAATCGCCTTTCAAACATTTATCTTGTTGCAGAAAAACCAGCAACTGCCTCCAGCATCAAAGCAACTCGCGGAACAACCGAGTTGACCGTTGTACCTTCTGGAGAAAATGGATTGATAGATATGGCGGGCAATGATTTTGGCACTAATTTTAGTGTAAATCTCATCAGCGAGGGTAAGGCGGCAGCAAATGGCCACTATTATATAGACAGTCATTCAAAATCAGTGGGATTTGAAAGAGTATCTTCACCAAGAAATTTGGCTTACTCAAATGGCGTGCTTTCATTTGAGCTTACTGATGAAAAAGTTGAAAAATTCTTGCTCTATATTACAATTTTTGAAGACGGCAGCCCTTCACTTGTACAAGCAGTAGAGGTTGCTAGCAATCAAAGAACGGTAGATTTTGATGAAATTATTCAAAATATGTTAAGTACGAATTCAACCTTTGCTGCAGCATTTAATTCAATGGATAATTTAAAAGTTGCGGTTCAGTCTGTGGCAAATAGTACCTATTCTGGTAAACACTTTATTCCTTCAGCTATAAGTGATGAACTTACTATTGAAGATTTGGAGGCGTCGACATTAAGCTTTAATCAAAATACAGAAACATTGTCATGGACACAAGTGGAGGCCGGTGCAAGTTATGACTTATACCTCAACGGTTCTCTTGCTATGGCCGATTTGACAAACACATCAATTGCGTTGTCAGCAATTAGCGGAATAGATTTGACAAACCTGCAAACTATAGCAGTAGTTTCAAAACATTCAAAATATTTTGATTCAAAGATGTCAAATGAAATTAAAGTTAAAAGATTGTCTGGTGCAACAAGCGCGGTTGTCGCAAAGAAGGCTGGTTCATCAGAGCTTACAATCAACTTTACTGAGGGCAACGCCGTAGAAAAAGTTTTGGTAAACGGCAATATTGCTAGCATGAACGCCGGAGCAACCTCTGCAAGCATAAACATTTCAGCAAATGGAGAACATAAGGTTCAAGTTGTTGCAAAAGCGGGCGAGATTGATGGTGTTTACTATATAAACTCGCAAGAAGTGCCTTTTATACTTCAACAAGTTGGAACAATTTCATTAACTCAAGTTGGTGATGTAATTTCTTGGAACAATCCAAGCTTGAATGTAATGAGACGAAATTCGCTTAACCCTTATGTTGTAAATTTAAAACTTGTTGACGCGGAAGGCTCGATTGAAAAAACATATTCACCAGTTTCAACAGAAATAAGGGCAAGTGAGATTGAATCCTTATTTGGTGTTGATTTTGATGACAATACAAAAGATTTTACAATTTCTGCACAGGTTGTATTTACATCGCCTTACTCTCTTAATATCACAGAAAGAGATGCGGTTGGCTTATATGGCGAAAGCGCAGAATCTAATTTATTAACAATAAACAAACTTCAAAGTATTGGCACAATTACCGTTACTCAATCAGAAAATGAAAGTGCACTTGAAAAAGTTACTGCAAAGATGACGGGGACTGTCAACTTTACATTCGCAGATCGTTGGAGCGCTCTGGCAAATGTAAAATTTGCTTTTGTGGTTGACGGCGCATCGATGCCTATAATACCTGCCGTAGAGGCAAATATTCCAGGTATATATTCACTGAAACTTGACGATGATAAATGGACGCTTTCAATTCCTATGACAATGTTTAATATGAACAACATAACTGTAAAAGTTAATGTTGTGTCAGTAGGAAATGTTGCATCAGATGAAACCACAATCTCTTTAACTAGACTTAGAAAAGTTGGCGGAGCTACATTGTCAAGTGAGGGCATTTTGTCTATCACTGACAGCCAAAATGCCGACCATTATGCAGTGGCGTTAATTCACCCAGATGGCGAAAAATGGTCAACATTTACAAAAAGCGAAATTTCATCAATCGACATTACAACAACTGATTGGCTTGGTGCTTTTGGCGCGGGGGATTATGTAATAAAAGTAATCGCTTACAGCCAAGATGGAACGGTGCTACCATCAATTGAAGTGCTTGAATATGCAGCGCACGCTTATACCGGCATAAAAAATGCTGAAATAGATGCAGAAGGAAGAATTGTTTTAACTGTTGATGCAGATGTTTATACAAATGCTGTCTTCACCGCTAAATTAGATGTTGATTTTGAAACATATGTTGCAGAATTTACACCAACGCTGATTGGTGAGGCTGATGCTGGAGCAGACAGTAAATTTTATATTGCAATGAAAGACGCAGTAAAATTATTTGCTGATGAACTGACTGCCGCTGGCGTTGATATTTATAGAGAATATGAGGTGATGTTTACTGTACGTGATAACGGCGGTGTAAACGCACCTTGGAGGGATGTCCGCTTTGTATATAGTGGAGAATATGAACCTGAATATTTACCTGTTGTTAAACGCGCAGGATACGACGAAGATTACATTATATTTGCATACGATAATTTTGTGACAACAAAGTCAATTGCTATAGATTATTTAGGTCAATATACAATTACTGATGAGGACGGCAATGAGACGGTAGTGCAGGTTTCTGGGCAAAAGACATACTCAGAATTAAGCACAGCGCTTGAAGAAGTATATGGCTATTGGATTGAAAATACGGCAGGCGAAGGTAGATTTTCACCTGTAAATGATTCAAACATGGATGAAACTGCGTTGGCATGTCATGCTATAAAGATTAACGATGTATTAGTAGACTTGCCTTATGGCGAGTATACTATTATGGCAGCCAAAACCATTGTAGCGGGTGGCGGAGTGCATACTCAATATCTTCCTATTACAATTTCAGGTTATAAACTTTGCTCAATTTATCAAGATGAAGACGCGGGTGATCTTGGGCTTAAAGTGACAAACGGCTATATGCTTGAATGGGATTTTGTTCAACAAGACTTAAGCGCAGGGGCTAAACTTCCAAATTATTATTATGTAGTGGCTTTTGACGGCACCAACACTAAGAAATTTCTTACAAATCTTGCTGTTTATGACCTTCGTACATGCGGTCTTGATGCAGGAAAAGAATATGAGGTATGTGTTGTTGCAGTCAACTCAGATGCAAACATTCTTGCGTCAAATCAATCGGTTGTGATTAAAGTGGAACAATATAGTACGCCAGCACAACCTACAGAAAAGTTGGGTGTGCTTGGCTTTGACCTTACTCAAAGTGAAGGCCTGGCTGAAACGTTCTATGGCGACATGGTTGCATATTTTACAGGTACAAACACAACTCCATATGAAGAGACGCTTTTAGAAAAAGAGAGATATCAGTCTCCATTTACATTTGATTTCTATTCTCTTTTAAATGCAAGAATAAGAATTAAATTTACTGCAATTTCAGCAGAAGGTGCAGAGGGTAAAAATTACTACATAACCATACCTGCAATTGACCTACTGATGGATTATGAAATCGATGGAAATTCATATTATAATCTTCTTGAAACTTATTTGAATAGCGTCACAGACGCAGAAGTTCAATTGTTTATACAAAACATTTTATCTTCAAAACGCGGGCTGGCGTCTGACAGATTGTTGTTTGACGACTTAGGCTCAGCTATACCAAAAGGCGTTTATGAAGTGTCCTTTGTGCAAAACGCTTATGATAATGGCGGAGAAGTAAAATATATTGAATCAACCCCAACAACCACATACAGAATTTATCTGTCTGCTGGTGCGTCTATCGAATTGGATCAAGGTGAATTTGAAGGCAAAGAAAATCAATATTTGATGACTGTTACGCCAAACAAAACGGCGACAACATCTGATGGAATAAACTATATTGAAACTACAGCGCTTATGTATAAAATGCGCTTAAAGGCAATGGCAAGTTCTGACGTATATACAATTGATTACGTTTATGATTCAATTGCTCAAACATGGACGGGTACATTCCTTGGTAGTGACATAAACTTAACTTCGGTTGGCGATATACTTATTACGTTGCCACAGACAAATAGCGAAGGAATACATTGCTTTAGGTTAAACATTTCTGCGCTTCGCGATGTAATGACATTGCTGCTTGAGGAAGAGGGGCAAACCTTTAATATTCGCACTGAATATAAAGTTGATATTTATGCTACATCAAATGGTGAGCAAGGTGTTGTAAATGGCAAGAGCGGAACATTTACACTTGCATATCAAGATTTTGATGTTGAAAATATGCATTTAGAAAATGGCGTAGTTGTTCTTCCTGCGACATCAGCCGGCAACTTGATTGTAAGATATGCCTATTACTTAACGGCAGGCGCTGTACAAGAAGAATGTTTACCAATTTCAAAAGGTACAAACATAGTTGACCTTTCTAATATAGTAAATGGCGGAAACCAACTTGCTTTTGTAACCTTTGCAATGCAAGGCAACTACACATACAACAGCATGAGCGTTGAAAGTAAAATTTACGGCATTTCAATGCCTTACAAACTTTCAAATCCAAATGTTGCATCAAGAAATAATAATTTAGAAATTACTTATTTAAATGCTGACGTGGCATCCGGTGTGCTTGCCAGCATGAGAGGGTATATAACTTATGTTGTAAGCAACAATAATGGTGGTGTGCACTCATCAAATACAACAACAAACAAAATAAGTTATCAAGTTGGTTTGTATAGTGAAGAAAAAAATGCATCACAATTCTATGTTAACCTTCAAGGTAACAACGGTGATTTTGTGAGACTTGAAAGTGGCGACGCTTACTATCAATCAAGCCCGCACTATGACTATCAATTGGCGCTTGCAGCGGGAAATCAATTATTGTTTGCAGAAGAAAACGTTTTGGCCACAGTCATATTTAAGTCTGGCGTGACGACAATTGATGCGAAGATGCTTGATTATAGACAGGCTGAAATTGCTGACTTCTATCAACTTTCAAAGGGCAGCCTATACTTCAACTTGCCTCTTACATTTACCTCTGACATTAGTGATGAGGACGGAAATGATGGGGAAATCATTTATAAAGTAGATTTAAAATATTATGATAAGCATGATGCAAATGTCAATCCAACCCCAGTTGAAACGCAAGCAATTTATTTGCATGGCGGACATGTAAATGCTGAAGGAAAACTTTATCTTGACGCGCAATTTATCAACAGACAAAGAGATTTAGTGTCAGTTGAAGTTGCCGCGCTTGTTGCAGTGCCTATGACGACAGCAGGTCAGGCAAATATTGAAACGGTTGACGGTAAATATTATTCTACCGAAAGACATTTCTATTACTCTGATGGAACAACAATGCTTAGGTCAGAAACTGTGCCAGCAACAAGTGAAAATGTTCAAGTGAAATTTAGTCATCCAACCATTGCAAAAGCTCCAACAAGCGCAGGTGTGCTTGCGGTTGGTAATGGTGAAATTACATTTGTTACAGACAGCCATATTGCAACAACTGATGGCGAATTGAAAAATGCATTTGATTGGGAAATGATTGTCCTTGCAACCGATTCTAGCGGCAACCAAGTTGAGTTGCCAAGCAAGGTTAAAGTTTGGGATGATGTGGAAGGAAGGATGGCCGTTTTGGTGCCAGACGAATTCGGCCAAACAGCGCTTGCAAGTTTGAAAGGAAATAAATTTAACATTTCAATCATGACTTATGACAACGACCAGTTGCTTTCAATGCCATATGTGATTAGCGGTGTTTATAAACTGCCAGACATTGATGGTATGTACGAAATTAAAGTGGTAGAAAAAACCGACGATGCGGGTGCGGTGGTTGGATATTCAACGTACATTGATTTTAGCAGGTATTTTGAAAACTTTAAGGTGTTAGGGGCAAATGATTTCTATGCATTAAAATTTACAGTGCATAAATCTAATGGCACAAGCGCAACATCATATTTGACAAAATCGTCGTATACTTTTGAACTTGGTCAAAATATTGAATCAATTTCAATTCAGGCCGTTGACAATCAAGTGTACAGCGCTTCAAACAGAGTATTATTGCTGCATAGCGATGTTTTAGAAGTTTCAGTTGAAGAAACTGTTTACGATAATGCAAACATTATTTGGAACAGTACAATTGTTGGGTATGAATGGCAAGGCGGTGAAACTGGTAAATCTTACGAATATTATTATAAACTTATAGTTTCAGGGCTTGTTGAAAATGGTATAACTTTAGATGAATTCTATTTACCTCAGAATATGGGCGTAGCGACAAGTTTCTTTATTCAAGCGAGAGATTTAAGCACGACTGGTGCTGATGGTAAACCTGTGATTCACATTTTCAGTGAAAATGTTGAGGCTGATGCAAGTCAAGTCAATAAAACGATTGGGTTGTTTGCCGGTGGTAATGGCAGTCAAAACAAGCCATATATTATTAAAACAGTTACAAACCAATCTACAGGCGTTGTTGAAAACAAAGCAATTGATCAATTTAATGCAATTGCATTAAGAAACTATGCTGGTGTATATTTCAAACTGATGGAAAACATTGAAATTAATATTGGCGAAAACTACACGCCACTCGCAGCATTCAACGGACATTTTATTGGAAATAATAATACCATCACAATAAATGCGTCAACAACGTACGCGCTGTCAAATAATTATACAGTCAACAATGTTGCGTCAAATACGTATATGTTCAATCAATACAGCAGTTTGTTTGAAAAGGTTTCAGCAAACGCAACAGTAAGCAATTTGAGGGTAGATTATACTATCCACAACAATACATTAAATTCAAATTATATTTTATATGCGCCAATTGCGGCACAAAATTATGGTAATATTACAGATGTCACTGTAACTTCATTTAAAGTTAGTGCGCTTGGTGGAACTGGCTCAAATAGAGCGTTTATGGCGGGCATAGCGGGCGCAAACTTTGGAAATATTATTGATTGTCATAATGAAAGCGGCTTAAATTATCAAACTGCTCAACAGCTTAATATTTTAGTGGCTTATGCTGGAATTACATGCTTTAACGATGTAAACTTACACTCTGGTATAACTTATACGGGGTCATTGCTAGATTGCTCTAATAGTGGCAGCATAAAAATTGTTACTGCTACAAGCGGGCTTACTATTTATGCAACTGGAATTACAGTTAAAAATGGCGGTTTCATGTATGCTTGTGCAAACACTGCTGCAATAACGGTTTCTGGTTATTCTTCAAGCCACAAGGGTATATTCTATGTGGCAGGTGTAGCCATTTCAAATGTAGCAGGCACAATGAAACTATCTTATAACAGCGGCACAACAAGCACAGCAAATGCAAGTTCAAGTTATATTGCGGGCGTTGCCACTATGATTAATTCTGGTGCTGTAAGTGGGCTTGTTAATGTTACATCTTCACCGCTTGTTTATTCTTGCGGCGGCTCGGTTTCAAGCGCTCAGTGCTATGTACTGTCGGGTGTTGAGTTGCCACCAAGTTTTTCAGCAAATTATTTGACTGGTGAAGTAAACAACACATTAAGAGATGTGGCAGTTGTAGGAGGAAAGACATACAATATCAGTCTTACAATTTCTTCTGCAGCTAGCGGCGCATCTTACTCTTACAGTGCATCATTAAGCGTAGTTCAACAGTAATTAAAAAGGGATGATGAGAATATCTTAAAATATGAAAAAAATAATTATAGTTTTCATGTTGATGTTCTCGTTATCCTTTTTTTGTTCGTGTGACAGCAGGCAGTTTTCATTGCCGCAAAACTATATCTTCAGTGGCTTGAATTTTGCAAAGGATGGACAAATTACACAAACTATAGGTGTAGGCGTCAACAGTGCATATCTTGATAAAAATTCTATGATGGGTGAAAGTGTACAGTTTAAAAGTAATCTTGTGCAGCAACTGGGGATTTTGCGACAAAAATTTCTTGTCAATTATGCTGTAGTATACCTTCAAAATCCACTTGAGGAGTATAAAATAGGCAGTGGAGTAAAACTCTCTGATGTGACGTATAAGGAAGAGTGCGATATGGTAAGTTTTGATATATGTTTTGCCTCGTCGCGCGCATGGAAGTACTATCATTCCCCATTGCAAGAAACGTCTGATAAGGCCAAGATGCCGGCGTTTGTGGCTAAGATTGCAAACAAGTCACTCTTTCCGTTTGCCGCACAAGATGCATCTGGTCAAATGGTAGCGACGGGTTATAAATCACTTTATTTAAAGGCAAGTGAAGGTTTGTCTTTTGAGGGAGAACTTAAAAAGGCATATAGTCCAACTTAT
This sequence comes from Clostridia bacterium, assembly GCA_017466725.1. GTDB lineage: Bacteria > Bacillota > Clostridia > Christensenellales > UBA1242 > Caccovivens. Next base: position 17,125 of record JAFTTP010000008.1, on the reverse strand, counting down.
GTTTATCAGTACAGCACGTATTTAAAAAGCATAAAGTCAAACGCTGTATATAAAACAAGAGACAGTCAAGGTCAATATTGTCATTTGTGGGTGGCGGAAGAGGCTGCGCTTGACAAGACTTACACTACAATTTATTACTATCTTGTTAATTACGGAAACTGGCTATTGCTAATTGTTTTGGTGCCTTCTATGGCGCTTGTAATATATTTAATTACCATAAAAATCAAAGAAAAAAAGTGTAAAAAGAGGGGATAAAAATCCTCTCTTTTTTATAGATGGTAAAATATTTTGCATTTTTTCTTTTTTATCCTTGAAATTATGTTTAAAATATGTTAAAATTATAAGGTTAAAAGAGGAAAAAATTATGATTAATGAAAAAATTAGAAATATTGCAATTATTGCACACGTAGACCATGGTAAAACTTCACTTGTAAACGAACTTTTGAAACAGGGTAGCGTGTTTAGAGATAATCAAGTTGTTGAAGACAGAGTGATGGACTCAAATGCTCTTGAAAGAGAAAGGGGCATTACTATTTTGTCGAAAAACTGTTCTTGCCTTTATGGCGACACAAAAATCAACATTATTGACACGCCAGGACACGCCGACTTTGGTGGCGAGGTTGAACGCGTGCTTAAAATGGTTGATGGTGTACTTTTGGTTGTTGATGCTTATGAAGGGCCAATGCCTCAAACAAGATTTGTACTTGAAAAAGCGCTTGCGTTAAAATTGAAAGTTATTGTTGTTGTTAATAAAATTGACAGACCAGACGCCCGCATTAAAGAAGTTATTGACGAAGTGCTTGAACTCTTCTTAGAACTTGATGCCGATGAAGAACAATTAAATTCTCCATTTATTTTTGCCTCAGCCCGCGAAGGCATTGCAAGCGAAGACCAAAATGAGAAAGGCGTTGATTTTAAGCCTTTATATGAGAAAATTGTTGAATATATTCCAGCGCCAAGTGGCGATGAAGACAAGCCATGTCAAATGTTGGTGTCTTCCGCAGAACACAATGAATATGTTGGCAAACTTGCTGTTGGTAAAATTAGTAGGGGCAGCCTAAAGGTAGGGCAAAGTGTTGTGCTTTGCAACTATCACGATGAGGGCAAAATCGTACGCGCGAAAGTAGTAAGCCTATTTGTGTTTGAAGGGCTTAAGAAAGTACCTGTTGAAAGTGCAGGAATTGGTGAGATTGTTTGTGTTGCAGGCTTAGAGGGTATTCAAATTGGCGATACAATTTGCGATAACAGTGCAGTTGAACCGGTTGAATTTGTTAAAATTGCCGAGCCTTCAGTAGAAATGACATTTATGGTAAACGACAGCCCATTTGCAGGTAAAGAGGGCAAATATGTTACATCTCGTCACATTAGAGACAGATTATATAAAGAGGCAGTTAAAGACCTTTCACTTAAAGTTGAAGATGGGCAAACTGCCGAACAATTTAAAGTAAGTGGTCGTGGCGAAATGCACCTTTCAATTCTTATTGAAAATATGAGACGCGATGGTTACGAATTTCAAGTTTCAATGCCAAAGGTTTTAATAAAAGAAATTGATGGGGTTAAGTGTGAGCCTGTTGATAGACTAATTCTTGACGTGCCAGAAGATTGTACGGGCGTAGTTATGCAAAAGATGGGCGTAAGAAAGGGGGAACTTCTTGGCATGGATCCTCACGGCAGCAGAATGCGTATGGAATTTTTAATTCCTTCAAGAGGATTGTTTGGTTTTAAGAGTGAACTTTTAACTGACACCAAAGGTGAAGGAGTAATCAATTCAATTTTCTATGAATATCAACCTTGGAAGGGTGAAATTAAGCGCAGAGATTTTGGTTCTTTAATTGCGCATGAGGATGGCGAGGCAATCGTTTATGGCCTATTTAACGCTCAAGAACGCGGCGACTTGTTTATTGGTGCTGGCGTGCCAGTTTATGCTGGTATGGTTGTAGGTCAAAACCCTAAGGGTGATGACATTGTTGTAAACGTTTGTAAGAAAAAACACCTTTCAAACTGCCGTGCGTCAGGTTCTGATGATGCTTTAAGACTTACTCCACCTAAGAAGATGAGCCTTGAAGATGATATTGAATTCTTGGCGGACGACGAAATTTTAGAAGTTACACCAAAGAGTTTAAGAATACGCAAAATTATTTTAGACCACAATTTGAGAAATAGAGAACGCGGAAAAATTCTTCGCGGTGAAATTTAGCAAATAAACCTTGCATTGCTTGCAAGAAAAATTAATGCCGTAAAAGATTACAAGAATTATAGATTAACAAGGAGGACGTATGCTTTTAAAACCAAATGAAAGTAGAGATTTAAAAAAGTCATATAAACGCATTGGATGGTTTTTGGTAGGGGTGTTGCTGATTGACGCATTTATAGCATTTGTGCTATATGCATATACACCTATAAGTGATGTCCTTTGCGGGTTTATCATTATTGTAATCACAACGGCGCTGTACTTACTGTATGTATGGATTTGCTCCAAACTTGATAAACGAAAGAAAGAGAAACTTGAGCGGTCGGGTAAGAAAGACCCATTTAGTAGAAATTAGGAGGTTTGAAAATGGCTGAATATAAAATTATGCCTCACAATATTGAAGCAGAACAGGCTGTGCTTGGCTGTATATTGATTGACTTGCAAGCGCAGACTGATATTTTGGCGCTTATGAAAGAAGATGATTTTTACTCATCTTCGCATAAAGAAATTTATGCAACAATGCTGCGTATTTACCAAAAGTCTACTCCGGTAGATTTTATCACCCTGACAGATCAACTTGATAAAGAAAAATTGCTTGATAAGGTAGGCGGCATTGAATACATTACAACGCTTACAAATGTTGTGCCAAGTGCGGCAAACTTTACATACTACTGCAATATTGTTAAATCAGACTCGATTAGACGCAAACTTATTCACTCTGGGCAAAAAATCATTGAAAACGCTTATGAAAGCGAGGATAAAGAACAAAGCATTCAGTTTGCCGAGAAAGAGGTTTTTGATGTTGCTGAAAAGCAAGGCGCAAGCGCTCTTGAGCAAGTGGGTGTTGCTGGCGGTGCAATCAGCAGAGTTATTGACAAATTTGATAAAATTGCAAAAGACCCAACCTCTTTAAAGGGTATCCCTACCGGATTTAGAGATTTTGATAAAATTACAAATGGTTTGCAAAATAGCGACCTTATTTTGCTTGCTGCCCGCCCAGGTGTTGGTAAAACATCTTTTTCAATGAATATGGTGGTAAATGCCGCTGTTGAACAGGGCAAAAATTGTGCTATCTTCTCACTTGAAATGGGGCGTGATCAACTTATGCAAAGGGCGATATGCTCGCTTGCCAAAGTAAGCATGGCAAAGGCACTTAATGGTACGATGGACGCTGAAGAGTGGAAACGCATTTGGCAGGCAACCAAAAAACTTGAAACAAGCGGGCTTTACGTTGACGATTCTGCCATGACAACCCCAGCAGACGTTTTGGCAAAATGCAGACGACTTAAAACAAGCAAAGGTCTTGACCTTGTAATGATTGACTATCTTCAACTGATGAATTCTGGCAGCAATAAAAAAGACCAAGGCAGACAAAACGAAGTCAGTGACATTTCAAGAAATTTAAAAATTGCAGCCAAAGAATTGAATGTGCCAATCATTGCACTTTCACAGTTGTCGCGTGACGTTGAAAAATCTTCTCGCCCAGACCACAGACCTGTTCTTTCCGACCTTAGAGATTCTGGTGCGATTGAGCAAGACGCTGATATTGTGCTTTTCCTTTACAACCCAGAAAAATATAATGACGTACCTCAAGAAGATGAGCCTGGCACTGTTGAACTTATTGTTGCAAAACACAGAAATGGTAGCACTGGCACGGTAAAACTTAGATGGATTGGCGAATATACAACATTTGTTAATCTTGGCGAAAAAACATTTATACCAAAAAGAGAACACATTGAGGCTGATAAGATTGAAGAAACACCTCTTGAAAACTTTGACGATGATGTTTTTGATGACTAGGGGGATGTATGGCAGAAGAAAAGAAAACTAAAAAGAAAGACAAGAAAAAACTTATTATACTGGTGGGGCTTGTTGCTGCGGTTGTCCTTACCGTCAGCCTTGTTCTGTTTTTGCCAAAAGGAAGAACTTCAAAACAAAACTTAAACGATATTTCTTCAATTACAATGGCTGACAATCAAGATATAAAAGCGGACTATGAAACATTTGTAGACAAAATTGATGACGATGCAGGCGTAGATTATTATTCAAACGAAATGCAGCTTATTTCAATGCTTAACTATGCCATGGACGAGGTGGCGGATTATTATAACGAATATTACCCTCTTGCCAACAAAACAGGTGCTTATGCCCCTTCAATCAATGGAGCAATAGGCAAAATTAGAAAAGCTCAAAAGCAATTAATAGATATTTTAAACAAAGTAGAAAAAGACTCATTTGATGGGCAAACATATTTGCAAAATGCATGGATTGACTATCGCAGCGCATTTGTTGAACAGGTGAAGGCTTATAAAACCATGTTTAAGTCTTTAAATAAAATGTATCACAAATGTTTGGGCAATTCAATGTCGGTCAACAATGCGTCAAAACTTGTACTTTCCACTGTGGATGATTATATGACGGTGCTGACAGAATCTTTCACAAAGCTTGTTGAAGAAGATGTTAAGGGAAATAAAGAGGCGGATTATTCACTAGGCAACATTACTGTGCAAGTTACAGCATTTTCACGTTTTGTGAATAAATATATTGCACCTAAAGACAGAACTTTCATTCAAAATTATATACTTTCGTCAAAAGACGACTGTGAATACTTAAATGCGTTCTATTCAAAATTTAACGAAAAGAATTTTGAAAATGTTTTAAGACAACTTGCTTATTCAAGTTTGTCAATTACTTCAACTTATACAAACGAAGAGGTTACCGCTGATGATAGCGATGCGCTTACAAGTTTAAATAAAGTTAAATCCTTTGTGTTGGGAGGGCTGTAATATGAAAAAAGTGTTATCAATACTTTTCGTTTTGGTCTTCGCTATTGTTGGAGGATTAAGCTTTGTTGCGTGCGGCAATGCAAAAAGCGGTGAAAAAGTTTTTAATATGTTTCAACAGCAAATCGAATTAATGTTGGAAGATGACGGACCATTTGTAGAAAAAAACACAAAATGAAATTACTTCTAAGTTTATGCTTGATAAATTTAATAAAAAAACAGATGATTATACAACTGTTGACTATGGCTGGCAAGATGAGCTGATTGCTGTTGCACTTAATTATATAGAGCAATATTATCCGCTTGCGCAAGGTTATACAAAGAGTGCGAATGTAAGTAAGCTAGAGCGTTCTCTTAAGGAGTTAAGCCAAGGATATAAAGCGTTAAAAACTGAATATCAAGGCGTTGTTCAACTTGAAGTTTACGAAAACATGACAATTTACAACGGGTTTGTTGCAAACTATGCAGATGAGGCTACTCGTTTTTCTGGCAAGGCTTATGCATGCGCGTTGGAACTTTCTGCCTACCTATCAAATAAGGTTAAATTTGACCATAGCGTTGGTAGCGATGAGGTGGCTCAAGAGGCTTTTGAATTTTATGTTGACAGCAGAATTTTAGAAATTTTCTGTGACTATCACAATTTCATTATGGTAAACAGCAAAGCATCATTAAACAGCATTCCTTCAGGCGTGTTGGCACTTCAAGCAAAAACCATCAGCACGCAAAAAAGTGCGGAAGAAATCAAGCAAGTTAAAGAGTATTTTGATGCGCTTGCCGGCGAGAGAGCGCTTGTAAAAAATGCATTTAAACATTTTTCATATTATGATTATGTTAAATTGTATGATGCAGATATAACTGCATATGAAAAAGTTTCACCACTTGCAAGGGCTTACTATAAGCAGATTGAAAGATATTATTTTATGACATCATATTTCACAAATATCAGCTGCATAGGGAAGGTATGCAAATTTGCGGCAAATAATATATTTGCATAAAAGGAAATAAAAAATGAAAAATCAAAAAATAGCAGATTTACTTTTTCCACATATCCACATGAGCGCGGAAGAAGTGTTTGCAAAATATCCAAAAAGAAATGTGCAAGATGGGCAAATTGTAACAAGATTTGCACCGTCGCCTACAGGATTTGTCCACATAGGAAACTTTTTCCAAGCGTTTATCAGTTATAATTTAGCAAAAAACTCAAACGGAATTTACTTTTTAAGGTTTGAAGATACTGATAAAAAACGTGAGAAAAAAGAGGCTAAACAAATTTTGTTTGACGCCCTTTCTTATTATGGAATTAAATATGATGAATATCAAACGCCAGATGGCAAAGATGTAGGTGATTATGGCCCTTACGTACAAAGCCAAAGAGGTCAACTTTATCAGGTGTTTGCAAAAAAACTTGTTGCAGAGGGCAAGGCATTCCCATGTTTCTGCAAAAAGACTGAAGGCAAAGAAGACGTTTTAAAACAACGCGAAACAAAGTGGCTTGAAAACGACGCCTGTGAGTATGACCCTTGCAGAGACCTTTCGTATGAAGAGGTTAAAGCACATATTGATAATGGCGATAGTTTTGCTATAAGACTAAGGACTAAAAACAAGGGTGATGAGCGTATTGTTTTCAACGACCTTATCAAAGGCGATATTGAGGCTAAAGCAAATGCAAAAGATGTAATTCTTCTTAAAAGCGACGGCATCCCACCTTATCCATTTGCTCATGCTGTGGATGACACTTTGATGGGCACAACTTTGGTGGTAAGAGGCGAAGAGTATATTGCATCAACCCCAGCGCATATTGAAATTTTTGAGGCGCTTGGTTTTCCGCTTGTACAGTATTGTCATAATCCACTTATTTGCAAAATTGGCGAGGAAGGCAACAGAAGAAAAATCTCAAAAAGATATGACCCTGAAGCAAATATGACATATTATATAGAACAAGGCTATCCAAAAGAAACAATCTTAGAATATTTGCTTAACATGATAAACTCTGGCTTTGAAATATGGCGTAAAAACAACCCAGATTTGCATTGGAGCGAATTCAAATTTAAACCAACAGAAATTACCGCAGTTGCGCCACTGTTTGATATTGTTAAGTTTAATGATATTTCAAAAAATATTGTTGCAAAGCAAAGCGGGCAAGAGTTGTACAACAACTGGCTTGCATGGGCAAAAGAATACGACAGCGGCTTAGCCACGGCCTTGGCGGCAGAACCTAATAAGTATATTGCGCTTTGTGCTATGGATAGAGATGGCGCAGCAAAACCAAGAAAAGACATTTACAACTATGAAATGATGAAAGACTACTTTAAGTATATATTTGAAAGACCTCAAGTTGAGTTTGAAGACGCCGATAAAGCAAATGCAAAAGAATTTTTGACTGCATATGCTGAAAATTATAAAGAGGCATCAACAAACGAAGAATGGTTTGAAAATGTAAAGACCTTGGCAGGAAGTTTGGGCTATGCAACAGATAATAAACTTTACAAGGCAAACCCTGAAAATTACAAAGGCAATGTTGCCAAAGCGTGCGAATTTATTCGCCTTGCAATTACCGGCCAGAAAAACAGTCCAACGCTGTTTACAATTATGCAAATTTTAGGCGATGAAGAAGTAAAGGCAAGATTAAACAAATAAAATGCAAAAAAGTATCCAATGTTATTTGGATATTTTTTATTAAAAGTTTTAGTCTTTTTTTGCTAAACAAAAAGTCAAATTGTTTGACCTTAATTGAATTAGGTGATATAATCAAAGAGAAAAATACAAATGGAGGAATTATGAACAAAAATCAATCTACAAGAAAATTTCAAGCAACCATAATTGGTCTATGTTGTGCATTTGTGCTTGTAATTGGCGCCGTTGTTGGCGTATGGGCAGCAACAAGCCAAACAATCAATGCAGGGTTTAAGGTTAATTATAATGTAGGTGAAAATGTTGCTGTTGAAGTAAGGACAGAAAGCTATGTACCTACTCAAGATTTAGATGGGGACAAGAATGAAGATGGCGCGCAAATTGCACATAATGATGTGCAAGGCAATAAAGTGACAAATGAACAAGGTTACATTGTTTTTAATGCTGCAGACACAACTGCTCAAAAAGCAGTTTATATTGGAGATTTTACAATTAATCCACAACATCCAACCATAGAATTTTATTTCACTATCCACAGCTTACTTGGTGAGGGAGAAATCGGAGTTGAACTCAACCCAGTTTATGCACAAAATAGCAACTTTGAAATCAGCTATTTGTATCATCAAACAGATACATTTAATTTGACATCTTCTGCTTCATTGGTAGGGGATGAACAGTTTACATCAACGGCTCAAACAATTGGTGCGGGCGAAGTGCAAATTATCAAAATTGTTGCAAACGTGGACGATAAAAATGCGAAAGCAGAACTTGAAGGACAATTCTTACTTAATTTGTATTATCATACTGGCAATGAAACGGCAGAAGTAAAGGATAAAGCGCTTTATGTTGTGCCACCTATCAGTGATGCGAGCCCATATTATCAAGTGTTATACTTTAATAAAGCAGAGGGTAAAGCTTATGCTTATCCGGCAGAACAAGCAAATAGTGTGGCTGAAGCAGTCGCAAGTTTTGATATTTCAGCAACAAATGCGGTAGATTTTGTTGAACAAGGTGAAGGAAATAAGAAAGTTGTTGTAATTACCACAGTTCAAGCTGAATATACTACTATAGTAAAACTTACGCCAAACGCAAACGGCACTCAACTGACTCAAACACTTTATATGAATGGTCAGCAGATTGCAGTTGATGGGACAACAACAGGCCCAATGAGCGCTGTAGCAACGCTTTATGAAGCGTAAGAAACAAGATTATAAAACTTTTTAAAAAAAGCCAAATTTGTTTGGCTTTTTTGTTTTGTTGTAGTATAATTACCATTGTGAAAAAAGGAGAAATATATGAAACAATACGTTTATCTTTTCAAAGAGTCTGACGGAAAAAACAAAGCACTCTTTGGTGGTAAAGGTGCAAACCTTGCCGAAATGACAAACCTTGGTATGCCTGTTCCACAAGGCTTTACTATCACTACTGAGGCTTGTACGCAATATTATGTTGATGGTAGAAAAATTAATGATGAGATTATGGCTCAAATCGAAAAGAAACTTGCTGAACTTGAAGCAATGACAGGCAAGAAACTTGGCGATATGCAAAATCCACTTCTTGTTTCAGTTCGTTCTGGTGCAAGGGTGTCTATGCCTGGTATGATGGACACAATCCTCAACCTTGGTCTTAACGACGAAGTGGTTGAAGTTATGGCTCGTCTTACAAATAATCCAAGATTTGCTTACGACTCATACAGAAGATTTATTCAAATGTTCTCAGACGTTGTTATGCAACAAGAAAAATCTAAATATGAAAGAATTCTTGATAAGGTAAAAGCTGAAAAGGGTGTTCAATTTGATAAGGACCTTACAGCAGAAGACCTTAAAGGCATTGTAAAAATGTTTAAAGACCTTTACCTTAAAGCTCAAGGAGAAGAATTCCCACAAGATCCAAAGGTTCAACTTATCGAAGCTGTTAAAGCCGTATTCCGTTCTTGGGATAACGACAGAGCAAACGTTTACAGAAGAATGCACGACATTCCATATGAATGGGGAACTGCAGTAAACGTTCAATCTATGGTTTTTGGAAACCTGGGTGAAACATCTGGTACAGGTGTTGCATTCTCAAGAAACCCAGCAACTGGTGAAAATGTTCTTTACGGAGAATACCTTATGAACGCACAAGGCGAAGACGTTGTTGCCGGAATTAGAACTCCACTGCCAATCTCTACCTTGGCTGAACAAAACCCAGAAGTTTACAAGCAATTTGCTGACATTGCAAAGAAACTTGAACAACACAACAAAGATATGCAAGATATGGAATTTACTATTGAAAATGGTAAACTTTATATGCTGCAAACAAGAAACGGAAAGCGTACAGCAAAAGCTGCACTTAAGGTTGCCGTTGACCTTGTTAAAGAAGGCATGATTACTGAAAAAGAAGCAATCATGATGATTGATCCAAAACAACTTGACGCACTTCTTCACCCACAATTTGAAGCTGAATCTCTTAAGAAGGGGGTTGTGATTGCTGAAGCTCTTCCAGCATCTCCAGGTGCTGCTTGTGGTAAAATTGCATTTACTGCAGAAAGAGCAAAAGAAATGGCTGCAACTGAAAAAGTTGTACTTGTAAGACTTGAAACTTCTCCAGAAGATATTGAAGGTATGGCTGTTTCTCAAGGCGTTCTTACTGCAAGAGGTGGTATGACATCTCACGCTGCCGTTGTTGCACGTGGTATGGGTACTGCTTGTGTCGCTGGATGCAGCGCAATCAAATTTGCAGAAGATGAAAAATCATTCACACTTGCCGGAAAGACATATGTTGAAGGGGATGAAATCTCATTTGACGGCTCTACTGGTAAAGTTTATGATGGGCTTATTAAAACAGAACCAGCAAAAATCTCTGGCGAATTTGCTACTATTATGGAGTGGGCTGATAAGTATCGTGCACTTAAAGTACGTACAAATGCTGATAATCCAAAAGATGCTAAAAATGCATTCAACTTTGGTGCAGAAGGTGTAGGTCTTTGTCGTACAGAACATATGTTCTTCGAAGCAGACAGAATTCCTGCGGTAAGAGAAATGATTGTTTCTTCAACTGTTGAAGAAAGAAAGAAGACTCTTGAAAAACTTCTTCCAATGCAAAGAGAAGACTTTAAAGGAATTTACAAGGCTATGGAAGGCAACCCTGTTACAATCCGTTTCCTTGACCCACCACTTCACGAGTTTGTTCCACACGACGATGCAGACATCAAAGCTCTTGCACAAGAAATGGGACTTACTTTTGAAAGACTTAAATCTACAATTGCTGACCTTCACGAATTCAACCCTATGATGGGTCACCGTGGACTGCGCTTGGCAGTAACATATCCTGAAATTGCTGAAATGCAAACTCAAGCAGTTATCGAAGCTGCAATTGCAGTAAACAAGGAATGTGGATATAACATCGTTCCTGAAATTATGATTCCACTTACTTGTGACTGGAAAGAATTTAAATATGTTCGTGACGTTGTTGCAGCAAAAGCTGACGAAACAATCAAAGCAAACGGTGCAAACCTCACTTACAAAATTGGTACTATGATTGAAATCCCTCGTGCAGCCCTTACTGCTGACGAAGTTGCAAAATATGCAGAATTCTTCTCATTTGGTACAAACGACCTTACTCAAATGACTTATGGATTCTCTCGTGACGACGCTGGTAAATTCCTTGACGTTTACTATACTAAGAAGATTTTTGAATCTGACCCATTTGCTAGACTTGACCAAAACGGCGTAGGCAAACTTGTAGAAATGGCTGCCCGCCTTGGTAAAGAAACAAGACCAGACATCAAGCTTGGAATCTGCGGCGAACATGGTGGAGATCCATCATCTGTTGAATTCTGCCACAAAGCAGGCCTCACTTATGTTTCATGTTCTCCATTCAGAGTGCCAATTGCAAGACTTGCTGCTGCTCAAGCAAACATAAAAAATCCAAGATAAGCCTAACGCTTAAGCGACCGCGCAAATGCGTGCTGATGAAAACTAAGTTTGGCGATTGCGATACCCGCGTGCGAAAAATATCCCAAAAATTAAAGATGAAAAGGTGATGAAAACAAATTTCGTCGCCTTTTTATTTGCTTTTTTAGGTTTTTTCTTAAAAAATATTTACAAAATCAAAATAATATGCTATAATTTCAGTGAAAAATTAAAGCGAGGTAGGGTATTATGATGATTGAACCATCTATTGACAAACTTTTAGAACAAACAAAAGGAAACAAATATGTGCTTTGTAATGTGATTACAAAAAGGGCAAAAGAAATTGAAAGCGTAAGAAGACTTGAACTTGCCGACCAAGATAAAAAAGCAATCACTCTTGCATGCGAAGAGGTTGCAGACGGCAAGGTTAAAGCAAGTAAATAAACAATACAAAAAACAACCCATATGGGTTGTTTTTTAATCTTCTAAACCTAGTAAATAATCAGATGTTTCGCCAAGTGCTTTGCATATTAAAATAAGAACATCCAAAGTAGGTTCTCTTTTACCAGTGCAATAATTATTTACAATTCCCTGAGACATGCCAATTTTCTTAGCTAATGCAACTTGTGACATCTTGTTGTCTTTTAAAATTTGTTTCAATCTTTCTGCGAACTTATTCATATTAATATTCTACTGCAAATAGCCGTAAAATTGTTGACAAACGGCTAACAGCCGTATATAATTTTATATAAGGCTAATAGCCGTAAGGGGCGGTAAAATATGAAAAATGAAATAAATGCAGAGATGATTTTAAATTACATAAAGGAAAATAACTTAACAAAAACGTCATTTTGCAAGCTTTGTAAAATTGGACTTGATACTTTTGAAAGGATTATGTCAAACATACGTAATTATAGAATTATTGCGCTTTTCAAAATTGCTAGAGTTATGAAAATTGGAGTTTATCAAATGTTTTGCTAAACAATGTTTGGAAAACAAGAATAAAAACTAATATGGAAAAGAAAATTGACCTTTGTGGAAGTGAGTTAATTGCACTTGCCAGCAGTTTGGCAATAACAATAGGCAAAAAGTTTTGTAAAGAAGATTTGAGGAAACTTCGTTTCTTCTTTAACTCAATCGCATCTAATATTGCCATTATTGAAAGTGAGGGGTATGAACGGCAGAAAAAAGATAAGTTTATATAATTCTGCACAGCAGGCAAGCCACCACTGAGCCAACAATGGCGCAAATAAGTGCGATTGGGATTGCGTATAAAAGTTTTTTGACCTTTGTCCCAGAAGTATAGACTGCCGTTACATAAAATATCGTCTCACTGCAGCCTAAAATGGTGCACGCGCAGCGAGAGATGTAGCTGTCTACGCCATACGTTAAAAATACATCATTTAGTAGGGCGTAACTGCCAGAGCCGGTAAATGGTCGAAGAAGGACAAGTTCGGTAAGCTGGGTGGGTATTCCAAGCAGGTTAAATATAGGGCTGAATACATTTGCAAGCAGAATTGTCAGTCCGCTTGCCCGCAGCAATGCAACTGCAATCATAATTGTTGCTATAAAGGGGAAGATGTCAACAACAAGCGGGATTGATTTTTTTGCACCTTTTACAAAAGTGTCATACGCTGGCACTTTTTTATATTTTGCATAGCAAAAAATTGCAATAAAAAGAATTGGAATTATATATCCGCTCATGTATTTTTTCTCCTTATTTTCTCGCGTATTTTGCCGATAAACATAACAAGAAAAATCCCTAAAATAAATGTACAAAGTGTTGAGAGTAGTGTTGGCAAAATTATATCTGCCGGATTAGCCGCCCCTGCGCTTGCCCGTAGTCCGATTATTGTTGACGGCAGCAGTTGTATTGAGGTTGAATTTAGCACAATCAGCATAATAATTGCGTGCGATGCCACGCCACTTCCATTGTCAAGGCGCCTCATTGCTGCAATGCCCATAGGGGTAGATGCGTTGCCAAGCCCCAGCATATTTGCCGACATGTTTAGGGCAATCATTTTTTCTGTTTCGGCATCGTCAATTTTGAAGATTTTTTTAATCAATGGGTGCAATAATTTTGCAAGCTTTCCGCTCAATCCGCTTGCGTCTACAATTTCTAAAAGGCCAAGCCATACCGCGTATACGGCGCACATTTCTAACGCCAACTTAAATGCGCCAGAAGATGCATCAATCATACATGATAAAACGTTTTCTGGGCTTGTCCAAAAAAGCGCACAAATACTTCCGACTACCATTGCAAACCAAATTTTATTCATATGTTATTTTTATGATGAGAGACGCTTAAAAATGTTAAAAATAAAGATTGCTTGACAACTCTTATAAAACGATTTATACTTTAAACATGAAAAATATAAAAGAGAATTTAATTGAACAACGCGATAGCGAATTCGCCCCACGCTTGGATAAAAGAAATCAATATAAGAAAAATGATTTTTTTGTCGAAGATGAAAAATCAATTTCATCACGCGATAACGAGGTGATGCAAACTAAGTTTGTTGATACGCACGCGCACTTGACTGATTTGGCGTTTGCGGACGACTGTGAAGAAGTGATAACTCGCGCAAAAGAGTGTGGTGTTGAGTTTATTATAACCTCTGGTTACAATCTATCTTCATCTATTGATGCGGTAAAACTTGCGGAAAAATATGATGGTGTTTTTGCAAGCGTTGGGTTTTATCCTGAAAATTGTGAAGAATATGATGAAAAAGCGCTTAAAATTCTTGCAAAAGCAGAAAAAGTTGTTGCAATTGGTGAAATTGGCCTGCAGTATACCGAAGGTATGCCAGCAAAAGAAAAACAAATTGAAGTGTTTGAAAGACAAATCAAACTGGCATATGAAATGGGATTGCCGGTTGTTATTCATTGTCGCGAGGCGTACGGCGACTGCCTCGAGGTGTTAAAAAGGAATATAGAATATTTAAAATTTGGAGGCACTCTGCATTGCTACTCGGGCAGCAAGGAGATGGCTGAAGAGTTCGTTAAACTGGGGCTGCATATTTCTGTTGGCGGTGTGTCAACCTTTAAAAATGCAGAGAAAATTAAGGAGGTTGCAAAATGCGTTCCGCTTGAAAAAATTTTGCTTGAAACCGATTGCCCCTATCTTACACCTCATCCGTATCGAGGAAAAAGAAACGAACCTAAATTCATACCAACTATTGCGGAAAATTTGGCGAACTTAAAGGGCGTTAGCGTTGAAGAAGTTGCTCGCATTACAACACAAAATGCAAGGAGATTGTTTAAAATATGATTAATCACGAGTTTAAAAAGAAGTTTGGTCAAAACTTCATTTCTGATAAAAATTTAATAACAGCCATTTGCGATGATGCAGGTGTGAGTGATTCAGATGAAGTGTTGGAAATTGGCGCAGGCGCGGGCAGCTTGACCGAAGTGTTAAATTCAAAAGCAAAAAAAGTTGTAAGCTATGAAATTGATAAAGATTTACAAGCGCATTTGCAGTTATTAAATTTAGACAAAACAAAGTTTGTTTTTGGTGATGTTATGAATTTTTCAATTCAAGAAATTGAAAATGATTTTAGCGGTGAATACAAAATGATTGCAAACCTTCCATATTATATTACGACGCCTATAATTTTTAAATTTTTAAATGGCTCAAAACGCTTAAAAAGTCTTACAATTATGGTGCAAAAAGAGGTTGCCGAACGAATTGTTGCGGGGAGTGGCGGTAAAGATTACGGCGTGCTTTCTGTTATGATAAATTTTTATGGTGATGCTAAAATCACGAGAATTGTAAAACGTCAAATGTTTTATCCTCAACCTAATGTTGACTCGGCAGTTGTTACAATTGAAATTAAAGAGAAATATCCACAAATCAATAAGGATGAATTTTACAAATTTGTGCAGAATGTATTTGCTATGCGAAGAAAGACTTTAAAAAACAACCTATTACAAGGCGGTTATGACAAGAATAAAGTCGAGGCGCTTGGGGAAGATGTGCTAAAAGCGCGGGCAGAAACATTCACACTTGAAAATTTAATTAAAATTTACCAGTCAATTGTGTAATGGTTTTAATTATAGTAAAAATAAGGGGTTAAATAGGCTTAAATATAGCCTATTTTTTTTGTAATTAATTGAAATAAAATTGATTTTATAGAGTAATTTTGTTGTGTTTTGTATTTTTATTTGTTATAATGAAAATATTAAAAGTACTGATATTATTGACTTTATAAAAAGGCGGTGCGCAATTTGAACGGTAACATGCTTTTAAAAATGAGTTTCTTTGATAAGATAGGGACTTTTTTTGATATAATTCCAAAACTGATATATTTCTTATCGGCTGTTTTTTTAAGTGCCATTGATGTTTTGCAGTGCCTAGTGAGAAAACTTGCAGGTCTTGATGTGTATTATGCACAAGATGCCGGTACAACAAACTGGTGGGGCAATCCTACATTAGAACCAGTTGCTAAGCAAGACCCACTTACTGAATTTATTTATGGAATTTTAGGCTATGGTGATTCTGCGCCTTTGTATAAAGGTTTAAATACGGTTTTTTGGTCGCTTACTGTTTTTGCAATTTTGTGCTTAGCAGTAACAACAATGATTGCAATAATCAAATCACATTACAATGAGGATGCTGGTGCGACCAGTCCTTGGAAATATGTTTATACTGCATGTAAAGCAGTGCTAACGTTTGCTATTGTGCCATTTACTGTGGTTATAGGTATGAAACTTGCATCTTGGACGCTTACAACACTTGATTCAATTACTGCGGGCTCGGCAACTGAAGAAACAATATCAAGCCTGTATGGCCCTGAAGCCACAAGTCACTTTGAAAGTGGCTCGTTGCCTGGCGATGAAGGGGGTACAAAATATTACAGCAGATATGACTTTTTTGGGTTTGGTACATATACGTCATCCACGCCATTTAGTGGAATGCTGTTTAAAGCGTGCTCGTTTGATGCGAATAGGGCAAGAGAAAACGTTGACTATGCGGAAGCCTTAACGAAGTTGGAAACTGGGAAGGGGACTGATGGCATTAAAGTGTTTGGGCAGACTGCCGAATATAAATCATTAACCAGCGATGAGGCGAAAGCCGCTTACATCGCAGATCAAGTTGACTTTGCATTTATGAACACACTTCGCCTTGAAGGCTCGGGCTATCATGGTCAACAAGTTGTAGATGCTTTGCAAGAGTATGGTGCCAAAACTTGGGATTTGACAGATTGGATTAATGGGTTGATGACACATACAAACAGTTTCTCAAAATGGCATGTAGGTTTTGTTTGGCAGTTCTACAACCTATGGTCTTACAACTTTATTGTCGCTTTTGGTGGTGGCGTTACGCTGATGGGGCTGTTCCTTTCAATTATAATTGGGCTTATGTCTAGACTGATGAAAGGGGCTGCGTTATTCCTTATTTATCCAACGCTGCTGGGTATAGCGCCACTTGACAATTTTAAAGCATTTAAGTCTTGGGTACAACAATTTATGCAACAAATTATGATGGCATTCGGCTCTATTATAGGATTAAACCTTGCGCTATTAGTCTTGCCATATGTACAAAATATTAGATTCTTTGGCATTGCAGTGGTAGATTCTATAGTCAATCTTGTTCTGACGGTTACAGCGCTTATGCTTACTAAAGA
>JAFTTP010000002.1 GCA_017466725.1 Clostridia bacterium | reverse complement strand
GTGCTCTAAAAGTTCCAATTCCGTCATTTTTCTCTTTGCCATTTATCAAAAATCCTCCATATGTATTTGATTATATCATGTTTTACTTTTTTTTCAAGGGCTTTTTCTTAAAAAGTTGATAAAATATTGACTTAAATTGAGGAAAGTGATAAAATTAGTGCCATAAAGACTGGAGGATGAAAATGAATTATCAAGATATTGAGAAAAAGTGGCAAAGAATCTGGGAAGATGAAAAACGTTTTGAAGTAAAAAATAAGGTGGAAGGCAAGAAAAATAAGTATATTTTGATTGAATTTCCATATCCAAGCGGTAAGGGACTTCATATGGGGCATTGCCGCAGTTATACAGCTATTGATGCTTATGCAAGAAAACAGAGACTTGAAGGGTATAATGTAATGTTTCCGTTTGGTACTGATGCATATGGCCTTGAAGCTGAAAGGACTGCTATTAAAGAGCACAAAAAGCCTCAAGATATTGTGGCAAGAAACATCAAAACATTTCAAAATCAAGTGCGCGCAATAGGAATGAGCATTGATTGGTCTAGAACGATAAATACTTGTGATGAAGATTATTATAAATGGACACAATGGCAATTCATTCAATTCTTTAAGGCTGGACTTGCAGAAAAGCGAGAAACCACAGTAAATTATTGTCCAAATTGTGGAGTGCTTGCCAATGAAGAGGTAGAGGA
Source organism: Clostridia bacterium (assembly GCA_017466725.1). GTDB lineage: Bacteria > Bacillota > Clostridia > Christensenellales > UBA1242 > Caccovivens. The sequence goes on along the minus strand of JAFTTP010000002.1, from coordinate 254,958 downwards.
CGGCACATGCTGCCAATGCCATAGCGAAACAACTCAGAAAGCAAAGGCTCAATGGGTGTTAAAAATGACCGAATATGCTGAACGACTTGCAGATGACTTAAAAGACACTGACTTTATGGAACATATTAAAACAAGTCAAATTAACTGGATTGGAAAAAGTGAAGGTGTTGAAGTTGATTTTGATATTGTTGGTGGCGGCAAGTTTTCAATTTTTACAACTTGCATTGAAACAATTTGCGGCATTACCTTTATGGTTGTTGCACCAGAAAGCAATTTGGTTGACAGCTTAAAAGACAGAATACAAAACTGGAATGAAGTAGAAAACTATAGAAGAGAAACTGCAAAAAAATCTGAGTTTGACCGCAGCGAAATGAATAAAGATAAGAGTGGTGTTAAACTTGAAGGCGTTTATGCGGTTCATCCATTAAGTGGCAAAAAAGTACCAATTTTCATTGGTGACTTCGTTCTTGCTGGTTATGGTACTGGTGCGGTTATGGCTGTGCCAACTCATGACCAAAGAGATTTTGAATTTGCTCAAAAATACAATATTGATATGATACAAGTTATCGACGGAGCAGACGTTTCTAAGTGTGCATTTGAAAAGCATGATTATTTAGGCAATGGTTGCAAGTTGATAAATTCTGGAGAATTTGATGGATTGACTGTAGAAGAGGCAAAGGCTGCAATTACAGATAAACTTGTAAAAATGGGCGTAGCAAGAAAGAAACTTAACTTTAAAATGAGGGATTGGGTGTTCTCGCGTCAAAGATACTGGGGAGAGCCTATTCCTATGGTTTATTGTGAAACTTGCGGATGGGTGCCTGTGCCAGAAGACCAACTTCCAGTAAAATTGCCAGATGTTGAAAGTTATGAGCCAACTAAGGATGGCGAAAGCCCATTATCGCTTATTACAGATTGGGTAAAAACAACATGTCCACATTGTGGTAAGCCGGCAAAACGCGAAACAGATACTATGCCTGGTTGGGCAGGATCAAGCTGGTACTTTATGAGATATTGTGATGCGCACAACGATAAAGAGTTTGCAAGCCGTGAAGCCCTTTCGTCTTGGTTGCCTATTGATTTATATAATGGTGGAAACGAACACACAACTAGACACCTTTTGTATGCCAGATTTTGGAATAAATTTTTGTATGACCAAGGATTAAGTCCAGTTTCAGAACCATTTGCAAGAAGAATTTCTCAAGGTTTGATTTTAGGCTCTGATGGAAAGAAAATGAGCAAGAGTGCTGGTAACGGTGTTGACCCTCTTGAAGTTATTGCTAAATATAGTGCGGATGCGTTGAGAGTTTGGATGTCGTTTATTGGCGACTATTTTGAAAGTGCAAGCTGGAGTGATGAAGGCTTGAAAGCTTGCTATAAATTCATAAACAAAATTGTATCATTCAAAGATATGCTTGTTGAGGGAGAGGAATATAGCAAAGAGTTGGAAGTTGCAATGCATAGTGCAATTAAAAAAGTTTCTCAAGATATTGACAACATTAAATTTAATACAGCTATTTCTGCACTTATGATACTTTCAAACGAAGTTGCTAAAGTTAAGAAAATCAATCACGCTGAATATAAAACTTTGCTTACGCTGTTAAATCCATTTGCGCCACACATTACTGAAGAGTTGTGGGTAGAGTGTGGTTTTGGTGCAAGCATGAAAGATGTTCAATGGCCAAAGTATGACGAGAAAAAACTTGTTAAGAGCGAAGTTGAAATTGCAGTGCAAGTAAACAGCAAGATTGTTGCAAGAGTAAACATTAATACTCAACTTAAGCAAGACGAAATTCTCGCAGAAATTAAGGCAAATGAAAATGTTGCAAAAGCAATTGAAGGGAAAACTATTGTTAAAGAAATTTATGTTCCAGGCAGAATTGCAAACATTATTGCGAAATAACCAGCTAATTGCTGGGCGAATAGCGCTATCGCGTCTATAAAAAACAAGTTGTATAAAGTTATTAAATCAAACAAAATAAAACCCCGCGTTTGTGCGGGGTTTTTATTGTCTTTTAAAACTTAATTGTTGTCGTCATCATTGTCGTCATCATTTTCGTCATTGTCTTGCATTTCGCGTCTTTTTCTAAGCGCTTCGAGGAATTTTTCAAATTCTTTTTCGTCGTCAGTTAAATCGTCATCTTCTTCAACTGTTTCAGGCTCTTCTTCTTTAACATCGTCATCAAGTCCAAGTCTTGCCAAGATTGCATCAAAACTATCTTGGTCCATATCGTCGTCCTCGGTAATTTCTTCAATGTCATTTGTTTCTACATTTTGTTGTTAAGAAAGTGGAGGCTCATTTGAAAGTTCTTCTACCGGTTCTGTTTGTTCAACTTCTTCAATTGGCTCTTCTGTAGTAAGTTCTTCTATATTGGCTGGCGCAGCATCTTCAACTGTTTCAGGTTCAATTTCTTCAACTGTTTCAGGCGCTGCAACCTCTTCAATTTCTTCGATTGCTGCTGGAGCATCTTCAACAACTTCTTCTGCGATGTTGGAAACAACTTCTTCAACTGTTTCTTCAATTTCTGTTTGAGCAGGTTCTTGAACTTCAACAGGTTCTTCAACTTCGGTAATTTCTTCAACATCTTCAATTTCAGCCACTTTGTCAGCAACTTCTGTTTCTTTTGTAAGTTCTGCAATTAATTTATCAAGTTCATTTTCGGTATCTTCTGTTGTAGTAATAAGTTCTTCAATTGTTGTTTGTACAGTTTCTTCTTCAAGTTCAACTTCTTCGGCTGTTTCTTCAATTTTTGGTTGAGCAGGCTCTTCAATTTCAGCAGTTTCTTTAACCTCAGTAATTTCTTCAACTTCTTCAATTTCAGAGATTTCTGGTTCAGCTGTTTTTTCTTCTTTTGTAAGTTCTAAAAGAAATGCAGCGGCAGGTGTTACGTCGGCAGTTTCTGTTTGAGCAGCAGGGGCAACGCTTGCTTGTTCGTCCTCTCGTGCTGCTTGAGATGGATATTTGTTATAGAGCGATTTTGAAACAATCACTACCACAGCCACAATTATTAATGCAAGCGCAAGGCTTGTTAACAGTGCTGCAAGCTCGTTACCAAAGAATGCTGGTGTAAAGCTGAGTGCAAGATATAACCATGCCATTATTGCAATAAATGGTGCTGTTAAAATTAAAGTCATTGTTTTTGCAAAAGAGCGGATTTTCTTTGCATATTTATTTGCCAAGATGCCGGTTGCAACTGACAAACAAGAAAAGATTATTCCTAAAAAGAAAGCTGTAATTTGAGAAGTAGTCATAAAATTAAACATAATATCCTCCAATTTGTTAACAATAGTCTACCACATAAGATGTCATTTGTCAATATTTGTTTTCTTTTTTTCTTTAAATTGTTTTGATTTTTTCAGTGATTAGGTTATACTATATTTGAAGTATGGATATCACTACATTAAGCAAAAAGAACAAACGTGTTCTCATTTTAGTATTTAGTTTAGTGTTTGTGTTGGCAATAGGAGGCATTGCTGTTGCTTTTTCATTGAATTACAACACATTTATGCCTGCTGCACCTTATATATTAGATGATGGTAATTCTGTTTTAATTACAACATCACTCAATGAGAATTATAAAGGTTATAGCTTTAAATTTCAGTCGTTAAACAATGAAGTTGTCATCAAATCAAAAAACAATGTTTTGACAGAAGAAGATTTGGTTGAAAGCGACCTTATTGTAGGGACAACCTATAAGGTGTCTGTAAGATATGTTGGTGAAACCGAAAACGATGGCACTGATTACGGCGGAAGTGTAAACTGGATGTACAGCGTTTCACTTAAATCACCAGTTGTTACTTTAAATAGCGCTGCGCGCACTATAGATTGGCAGCCAGTAGAACACGCAGATTATTATATAGTTCATTATAAAAATGGACATACCTATCAAACTCATACAACAATCACTCAGTCGTATGATTATAGCGCTTGGACTGGCGGCGCCAAAGAAGTTTACGTGACTGCGCATTCATATGCAAATGGATATAAAACAAGCAGCAATTCGCAAATAATATCGTTTGTGCACAAACAAAGTTTAAAAGAAATTAAGGCGCAAAACATATCGTTTAATCCAAGTACATGCTATTTAACAGTTAAAGCAGAGGAAGAGTTGCAATATTTAAAAATTCACATCAATGCAAATGAGTATATTGCAAAACTGCCAAAGGTTGATAAATCTAATGGATATTATACATACAACATAAACATCGTCACAAAATATGAAGATGGTGCCGAGATTGGCGTTGAGCCTTATCCAGCAGATGAATACTATTCTTTCGACGGAAACACCACCTATTTATCATAAAAATTAAAACTATTAGGCATACTAACCACAAAGGTGGAAGGTATGTCTAATTTTTTATTGAAAAAGATTAATAAAATAAAAAATACGCTTAATCAAAGCAGTGATGTGGGGGATCGAATTTTTAAGAAGAATGGGCAAACCCTAGCCCTAGTTTTTTTAAAAAGCATAATTAATCAAGACCTTCTTTCCAGCGCAGTGTATTTTCCGCTTCAAACTTTTGAAGGAACCCTTACAATTGACAACATCAACAGCAGCATCTTAAAATGTGCAGACGTAAAAATCATCAAAGAGGAAGAAGTTGTTAGTGAAATTTTAAATGGTAAGGTGGTTTTATTTGCCGATTTTGATGGCAGAATTATCAGTATTGATTTATATAAAGTGCCAGTACGATTGCCGGCAGAGCCACCAACATCGCCAGTTTTGCAAGGTCCTAGAGAGGGGTTTGTTGAAGACTATCAAACAAATTTGACACTTTTAAGACGAAGAATTAAGTCGCCAAATCTGGTGTTTAATACAATGGATATAGGCTTGCAGTCTCAAACTAAGGTGACGGTTTGTTATATTAAGGGGATTGCAAAAGAAGAAATTGTTGAAAAGGTTGTAAATAAACTGAAAGACATTAAAATTGATGGTATTTTAGACTCTTATTATGTGCTGTCTTTTTTAGAGGAAAGGCCAAATTCGTTATTTAAACAAATTGGCAACAGTGAAAAACCTGACATAGTTTGTGCAAAAATGCTGGAGGGGAAGGTTGCCATTATTGTTGATAATTCGCCAATAGTGCTTACTATTCCATTTATATTTATTGAAGACTTGCAAAGCAGTAATGATTATTATACAAATCATCACTATTCCTCTTTTGTCCGCATGATAAGATTAGTTGGCCTTTTAATTGCTATTGTTGCGTCTGGCTTTTATATTTCGTTGCAGCTTTATCATTATAATATAATTCCGTTAAATTTTCTTGTTACCATTGCTGACACTACTCAAGGGCTGCCATTTACTCCATTTTTAGAAATATTGTTTATCTTTTTGCTTTTTCAAATTTTGTATGAGGTCAGTTTGCGCCTGCCAAGCTATTTAGGGCTTGCAACATCTGTTGTAGGGGCATTGATTTTAGGCGATACCGGTGTAAAAGCAGGGCTTATTTCACCTCCGGCAGTCATTATTGTGGCGCTTTCCAAAATTGCACTTTATACCATTCCCGAGCAGTCGTCTCAAATTACCATTTTGCAATTTTTATTTATCATAATTGGTGGCTCATTAGGCCTTGCAGGCATTATTGCAGGCATGGTTTATATCATCAACTATTTAAATACAATCGATAGTTACGGTACACCGTATCTTGCACCTTACAGCCCTAGAATTCCTAGAGATTTGCACGATGCAATTTTGGCTACGTCGCCTACTCAATTGCGACACCGGCCACGCTCTTTTCCAAATAAAAATGAGGTGCGAAGATGAAGGCGAAAATTTCTTTGAGGCAAACGGGAATTTTAACTGTAATGTGCATTTTGGCAAACAAATTGTTGCTTTTGCCATCACTTTTGTTTGAGCGGACAGGGGTTGATGGGCTTATTTCTGTTGCAATTTCATTTGCAGTTGAACTTATTTTAATTCCTATTTTTCTAAAACTAAAAACTAAACATCCAAGCCTTTCGTTTTATGAAATACTAAAAAAATATTTTGGTGTTATTGCTGTAAAAACAATTTTCTTTGCGCTTTTGGTGTTTATGTTTATGAAAGCCATTTTAACATTTGGTATTGTTTATGTTTACTTTAAACAAGAAATTTATCAAGAAGAATTTTTAATGCTCATCTTGGTATGCATGCTGCCAGTGCTTACTCATGGGGTGTTATCAGGATTGCGTACAATATCGCGCACAATGGAGTTTTTCTTTACTGTGGTGCTCGTTGGCTTTTTCGTGTGTTTATTGATGTCTCTTTTCACATCCGTCACTTTACCCGTGTTTTTTGTAAATAGCGCAGGTACAATTTTTTCGTCTGCTTTTAAATATTTCATTGTCTTTGACGATTTTTTATTTCTATTTATAATTATGGATAGAGTAGACATTAAACAAGGCCAAGAAAAAAAGTTTTACTTTTATGTTTTACTTGGTATGTTTATGGTGCTTGCGATGTTTTTCTTTTTCTATGCAAAATATCCAGTTACTGCATTTATGCATGACAACGCATTGTCCGATTTGCTTGTATTTTCAGTTCAATTTAGTGCGATTGGGCGGCTTAATATTATTGCCATGATTACCATAATGTTGATTACACTTTTTCAAATGGAAATTTTCTGCTTTGGCTTTTGTCAATGCTTTGAAAACTTATTGCCAAAACTCAACAAAAAACATGCAATAGCCCTTTTTGACATTGTTTTGTCGCTTATATTTTTACTGTTTGTAGGCAGTCATGCAGATATAGTGGAGGCGGCAGAAGGTTGGTTTTCAATATTTGCAATTGGTGTGTTTGTTGTCGTTTTTATTGTAAGCTTGATTTTGTGTTTTGTAAGGAGAAAAGATGAAGAAAAAGATTAAAAGTTATCTTAAAAATCCAATGCTTTTAGTGCTAATTTTAGTGCTTATCATGTTTACTCCTCAAGGGCTGTATTCCCCAGGACAAAGCAGAAATGTTGGTGTGGTTGTTGCCATTGGGTTTGACAGCGCGCCAGAAGGATATGAGGTGTCTCTTCTTACATTTATTCCTAAGGCAAATCAAACATTTAAAGAGGTAAATTCTGTAATTTCGGGCAAGGGGGATAATATTGCGCAGGCTGTATATAATGCTCAAGTGGCGCTTGGCCGCAGGGTGGGGCTTTCGCATGTTCAAACAACGGTAATAAGTGAAGATTTGATGAAAGAAAATGTACCAGCAATTGTTGACTATCTGACTAGACTTGCCGCGCTTTCATCCAGCACAATTTTTATCGGTACAAATGGTAAGGCAAAAGAGGTGCTTTCTTTATCTTCAAAACTTAACGATGGCATTGGATTAGATTTGCAGCAGGTTGTGGGCTTTAACTCAAACCGAATTTTCCCGGCTGAGACATCTTTGGAAGAGTTCTATAAGGGGTATTATGGACGTACAAAGTCTTCGCTTATTGGATATTTGCCAGTGGTTGAGGGCGAAGAAGAGGCGCAGGGGGCTATACTTGCAGAGGGCGAAACGGCAGGCGGCGCGTCGCTAAGTGATGGAGGCAGCGAAGGTGAAGGTGGAAGTAAAGGTGGAAAAGAAAAAGCAAAATATATTCTTAACACTGGACAATCTGTATTGCTAAAAGACGGAAAAATGGTGCACATATTAAGTTTAGAACAAATAAACAGCATAAATTTGTTAAGTGATAAAACAAGAGGCCAAATTGTGAGGGTAGATAATGCTGAAGTTGACGGTCAAAAGCACGACTTAAGCTATCGCGTACGAGAAAAAATGGTAAAAACTACTACTAAGTTTGAAAATGGTTATCCAGTTTTTCAAGCAAATATCGATCTTGGTATGGAACTGATGGAAATTAATGGCGAGCATCACAATTTGCAGGTGCGTTCAGAGTTTAGCAAACTTACGCCTGAAATCATTTCTAAAATAGAGCATCATTTTAAGCAAGAGTTTAAAGAAATTGTTGACATTATAAAAACTAATAGTGCAGATATTTTAGGTGTTACCGATTTATTTTTTAAGCAACATCGCAAAGAATATTTAAAATATATAAGCAATTTATCTGGTGAAGATGAATTTATAAACCATGTAGTTTTTCAACTCAACTTTAATATAGAACCAAACTAAATTTGTCGAAAGGAAAATTTTCTTAACAAAATCTTCAAAAAAAGCCTTTTAAAGGTTGTCAATAAATAAAATTTATGGTACAATATCTTGTAATATTTAAGGAGGCTTAGATGGAAGAAAAGCAAAGAAAACCTAAATTTAAAATTTCATACATCGTAATGATTGTTCTTCTGGTGTTTCTTGCAATAACTTTGTTTTCAAACAATGGTTATAAGGGCGAATATCTAGAAGGCGGAAGAGGACAAATTGAACAACTCGTAAAGGGAGAATATGTAAACGAGGATGGCGAGACAGAAAAAATTGTCGCATTGCGTAGAGACAGTACCCATATTTACTTTTTGATTAGAGGCTCTAAGTATACAGATGTATTCCCAAAATATGCGGACTATTATTACACTCCAACTGCTGCTGAGTATACTGCTATTGAAAATTTTATTATTGAGTATAATAGAACTGCGGCTGACGAGGATGATGTTGCACTTAAACCTGTTGGCGTTGCAGGTACAAACTGGTGGGACATTATATATCCAATTCTTTACATCGGATTTTCAGTGTTCATGGTTTGGATGATTTTCAGACTTTTGGGCTCGTCAAATAAAGGAGCGATGAACTTTGGTAAGTCAAAGGCAAGGGCTTACACAACAAGCAAAGTACGCTTTGATGACATTGCGGGTACAGAAGAAGAGAAAGAAGAACTTAAAGAAATTGTAGAATTTTTAAAAGCACCTAAAAAGTTTACAGACCTTGGTGCAAGAATTCCAAAAGGTGTACTTCTTGTAGGACATCCAGGTACTGGTAAAACACTTCTTGCTAGGGCAGTAGCTGGTGAGGCAAATGTTCCTTTCATTTCAATAAGCGGCTCTGACTTTGTTGAAATGTTTGTTGGCGTTGGTGCATCAAGGGTGAGAGACCTTTTTGAACAAGCAAAGAAAAACAAACCTTGTATAGTATTTATTGATGAAATTGATGCTGTTGGTCGTCAAAGAGGCGCTGGCCTTGGTGGCGGAAATGATGAACGCGAACAAACACTAAACCAACTTCTTGTTGAAATGGATGGTTTTGAAGCAAATGAAGGCATCATTGTGCTTGCAGCTACAAACAGAAGCGACGTACTTGACCCAGCCCTTATGAGACCGGGCAGATTTGACAGACAAGTATATGTAAATATTCCAGACGTTAAGGGCAGAGAAGGCATTTTAAAAATTCATGCTAAAAACAAACCTCTTGACGAAAGTGTAGATTTTGCTACGCTTGCAAAAATTACAGTAGGATTTACTGGCGCAGACATTGAAAACATGCTTAACGAGGCAGCCATCTTAGCTGCAAGAGAGGGCAGACCAAAAGTTACAATGACTGACATCCAAGAAGGCATAAACAAAGTGACAATGGGGCCACAAAAGAAAAGCAGACTTGTCACAGAAAGGGACCGTAAAATTACAGCTTATCACGAAGCGGGGCACGCAATACTTGCTGCAAAACTTCAACACTCAGACGCAGTGCAAGAAGTTTCAATCATTCCAAGAGGCATGGCTGGCGGATATACAATGCAAAGGCCAGAAAATGACAATTCATATCGCACATACAACTATTTGATGGATGAAATTGCTGTATGTATGGGCGGAAGAATTGCCGAACAAATTATATTTAAAGACATTACAACAGGTGCATCAAGTGACATTAATCAAGCAACAAAAATTGCAAGAAAAATGGTGTACAATTATGGTATGAGCAAAAAACTTGGTTTCTTAAGTCTTGATTCTGATGGCATGGTGTTTATTGGAAGAGACTATCAAACAAAAAATGATTTCTCTGAAAAACTTGCTGCAGAGGCAGATGAAGAAGTAAGAAAAATTTTAAACTCAAACTACGAGCGCGCAACAACTCTTCTTACTGAAAATGAAGTACTACTGCATGAGATGGCAAAACTTCTTCTTGACCAAGAAACAATCAATAAAGAAGAAGTTGATATGCTTATTGAAGGCAAATCTGCTGAAGAAATTTCTGCACTTATGAAAGAAAGGGCTGAAAAGCAACGTGCAAAAGAGGCAGAAATTAGAAAAGCACAAGAAAAAGAAAGAAAGAAAAAAATGCTTGAAGATAAAGTAAGAGAAGGCGAAAAACTTGTTATGGCAGGTATTATCACTCCAGAAGAGTTTGAGTCAATCAAAGCAAAATATCAAGCAGAACTTGCTGAAGAAAATAAGGTGGAAGAAAAGCAAGTTGAAATTAAACTGAACAGCGGAATTACTTTGGCGGAAGATGAATCGCAAGAAAAACCAAAGAAAACAACCACACGAAGAAAAACCACCGAGAAAAAAGAAACTACTAAAGATGATGACAAGGGAGACGACAATTAATGGAACAGACAACTCAAACAAACAACAATGTAAACGAAATTCTTGACAGTGTAAGTGATAAAATTATTGCAAAAAGAAAACTTAAAAGGACTATTATTTCTTCTGTAATTCTTTCTGCAATTGTGGTATTATCAGCAATTATTATATCTCTTGCAAGCATCAGTGTAAATTTGCAACCTGAATTCTTAATGGGGGCAGACGCTTATAAAGTTTATCATACTGACATTTCAGAATATGAATACATTGATGATGAAGACAGCAAAAAATATAATGAGTTTATAGAAAAATATAATGATCAATTTTACACAACAATTCTTACTGGCATTTTTACAGGTAAACTTGGTGACTGCAAAATTGAAGAATCTAAAACAGAGTTTTACAATAAATCTGGTACAGACTTAAACAGCACTTTGAAAACACAACTTGGCCAAAACTATATTAGACTTATGTATAATAAGGAAAGTGAGGATAGAGTTCTTACAAATGGCAATGGCAGCACTTACAAATCAACAGAATATCCAAAAGGCACAGTGTTAAAATTTAAAGATTGTTACTTAAAATTAAGTGATACTCCATCAAACACAATGACTTTTTATGTTGGAACTTATCCTGATGGATGGGGTACACCAGCAACTATTACAACAATTACTGTTAAAGCAAGTTCATATGGGCTGTATCAATATTTCGCCGATTAAGTTATAAAAAGTTCTAGCATTGTCTAGAACTTTTTTGTTTCTGTTTCACATAAAATTATAAGAAAAGGGCTTGACTTGCCTTTTTGGTGTTAGCATGCTGTTTTTTGCGAAGAAGAAATTCTATTTTGATGTTGAAAATCACAAGGTTGAAGTTTATGCAGATGCAAAAAATGCAACTCTTGTTATAGATGGAAAATTGTATAAAAAACTTACTGTTTATCATAGAGGTGACAATGCATCTTGTCAATTTAAAATTAAAGGCAAAATTCTTTCGGTTACTTTGAAAACAGGCAATTATCTTCCAGATGTGTCAATCACGGTAGATGGTGTTATTCCTAAATTTACTAAAATCAAACAACACTCTTTCTTAAAGTCGGGCATCAATAAAAAAGAAAAGCAAGCGTAAAAAAATACTTCGAGTAAATCGAAGTATTTTTTATGTCTTTTGCAACAATTGTACAATTTTTTCTCTCCACCGGTCTATTCGTTTTCGATTCAATTTAATCAGCACAATCAAGATGATTGAAACAAGAATAATTGAGAAGAATGTTATAAATACAGTAAATGTACTTTCTGTTATGTGGAACAGTTTAGGCAGAATTAAAATTGTGCCGGTTGTGCCTATAAATGACACTGCAAGCGTCGTCCATTTTAATAGATTTGCTGGTATGCACAGCGATACCAGGTTTAAGAAACCTGTATATGTCATCACAAGCACGCAAATTGTTGTATATTCAGGGTCTGACATAATTGAAGTAAGTTCGCCATTAGCGATGACTGTTGTTTGCGCTTTAAGGCTCATTACAATTATGATGTTTATCAACATCAGCAAAGCTCTAGGCAGCGCCCGTTTCATAACCTGTGGTATAAAGTTTCCTTTAATTGGTTTTGTGTTTGGCTCAAATGTCAACATAAGTGATGGCAAACCAATTACAAACGCCTCTAAAAGCAACATCATACGAGGCTCGAAAGGATAACTTAAAGGTAAGAACAATGTAAGTACGGTAAGTATAATAGCAAAGAAAGTTTTCATTAAGAATAATGATGAAGAGTTTTGTACATTGTTGATGACTTGTCTGCCTTCCTTCACTACAGATGGCAATGATGAGAAGTTGCTTTCAAGCAGAACAATCTTTGAGATGTTTCTGGCAACTTCGCTGCCATCTGCCATCGCGATAGAGCAGTCTGCCTCTTTAAGTGCAAGCGTGTCATTTACGCCGTCACCAGTCATTGAAACAACTTTTCCTTTGTTTTTAAGTGCTTTTACAATTGTATATTTTTGTTCTGGTGTGACCCTGCCAAATACGGTAAATTCATCCGCCATTTGTTCGATATCCTTTAAACTTGCGTTTTCAAGAGATACATATTTGTCGCTGTTTTTAACACCAACGCGGCTTGCAATTTTTGATACTGTTTCAGGCGCGTCGCCAGAGATAATTTTAATTTCAACGCCATTATCTTTAAACCATTGAATAGTTTCAATTGCGTCATCGCGGATTGTCTCTTCAAGTACTATTAATGCCAAAAGCGATGCGTCTTTACCGCTCATATCTCTGCTAAAAGTGCCACCATCTTGTTCAGCAAACGCCATCACCCTTAAGCCCTTTTCTTGTGCATTTTTAATGAGTTCGCGGTGTTCATCCGTAAGCGGACAATTGATGTTTGTTGCCGACCCTAAGAAGTAAATTTTTTTGTTTGATAATTGAGTAATTGAGTATTTTCGCTCTGATGCGAATTCGGCTATATTTAATGCCGTCAACTCATTTGATTTGCCAAACTCTTGTATAAGCGCTTTGGCAGTAGAGTTCATTGTCTTTTGTACGTGTAGTACATTTGAAATAAGTTTTTTTACATTTATTTTTCGTCTTTTTGTGTACGATAAGAAGTCAACAACCTTCATTGTGCCGTCAGTAATTGTGCCTGTTTTATCAAGGCATAATACATTTGTTCTTGCAAGCATTTCAATTGAGTATAGGTCGCGCACTAAAGTCTTTTTCTTGGCAAGTTTTATTACGCCAATTGCTAAACTGATTGTTACAAGCAAAAACATGCCGGATGGAATCATACTTGTAAGCGAACCGCTTGTTCTTTTAATTGCAAATTCAATTGTGTGACCTGGCAGGTGATTTAAAAAAGTTAAAATTCCAATAGGTACAAGGGCAATTCCGATGTATTTTATAAGTCTGTTTATATCTTTAAATAGGTTTGATTGAGGCGCTTTAAACTCTTTTGCTTTGGTTGCCATTTGATTGATGTAGTTGTTGCTGCCAACCCTGTCAACACGTGCATGGCATCTGCCTGCAACAACATAACTTCCAGAAAGTAATGCGCTGTCAACAGGTTTTTGAATTGAGTTTGATTCGCCTGTCAAAAGACTTTCATTTACGTCAACACTGCCTTCAATTACTATGCAGTCTGAAGGTATTTGATTTCCGCCAGTCAGCACAATAATATCATCAAGCACAAGCTTTTGTGATGGAATTTTTATTGTTTTGCCATCTCGTATTGCAGTAACCATTGGAAGCGTTATCATCGACAATTTTTCAACCGCATTTTTGGCGCGAATTTCTTGTATAATTGAGATTGCTGTATTGGCAACAATTACAAAGACAAACAACAAGTCAGAATAAGCGCCAACGGCAAGAAGGGCAACTACAATTATAAGCCAAAGCATATTAAAAAATGTGAATATGTTTTTAAAGAAAATTGAACGATAAGTTTTGCTTGTTGGAAGCTTTGCATCGTTTGCAAGATTGTCCTTTTCTCTGGCTGCGACTTGTTCGGCGGTCAATCCAACATTATATTCAGGGTTAAACCTCTCTACTTTTTCGTCAATCACAATTGATGGTTGTGGTGCATTTTTCTTTTTCTTTTCTTTAGAGTGTTTCTTTTTAAATTTTTCAAGAAAACTTATATTGTTGTCTAATCCTTCTTGGGTGTAAAATAATTTTTCCAGTTGGTATGGAACTGAAAGTATTCTTACATATCTATTTTGTACTTTCACAAAAGAATTTTGCGAAAAAATCATCTTTTTCATTACTTTGATTATATACCATTTATTTTATTAAAGTCAACTTTATTCTTAATTTGATTTGACTTTGTTTGTAAAAATAAGTAACATATTTATATATAAACATAATTAAAGGCGGATATATGAAGTTAGAATGTTCAAAATCGTTGCAATCGTTGGCGCGAAAATTTCCATGTGAGTTGTATATTGTAGGTGGTTATGTAAGAAATCACATGCTTGGTATTGAAAAGGATGAAGTGGATATTTGCTCTAAACTTTCAATTCAAGAGGTTGAAGAAATTTTGCAAGGCAGCGAATTTTCTTTTAAACTTAAAAGTAAAAATCTTGGTGCTGGCTATATTATTGCAGGCGATGAGAAATATGAGTATACCACTTTTAGAAAAGATACCTATGCCGAGGGCGGAAATCATTGCCCAGAGAGCGTTGAGTTTATTGATGGCGTAGAAGAAGATGCAAAACGCAGAGATTTTACATGTAATGCCATTTATTATGATATTAAAAATGATAAATTTTTAGATTTTTACAATGGTATAGAAGACATTGAAAAAAGAATTTTGCGCACTGTTGAAACGCCAGAAGAGGTGCTTAGTCATGACGGGGTAAGAATATTAAGATTGTTCCGTTTTCAGTGTGAACTCAACTTTAAAATTGACAAAGCAACATTTTTAGCTGCCGTTAAATATAAAGAGAATTTAAGGGATGTCTCTGGCGAAAGGGTGCTGCATGAAATTGAAAGAATTTTACACAGTCCAAACAAATATAAAGGTTTATCAAAACCAAAAGCGTATATGCAAGCGCTTAAAAACTTAAACAGAGGCGCATTCTGGCCAACGTTTGGTATAGATTGCAATAAACTTAAATTTAAAATGGTGAAGAAGGTAGAGCATAAATCGCAAGGTTTTTTAATTGACGTAATTGATAATGTTAAACCTATTTCAATTTCATATTATTTAAATCTTATTCTCTCAGATTCATTTGGTGTAAGCAAAAAACTTTGTGATTATTATATAAACATTTTATCAGGTTATTACGAGGCGTTAAACTTCAGACAAAACAAACCTTATTTCTTTAAATATTTTGATAATTTCCCACAAATTCATCAACTTTTGGTGCACAAATCAAAATATCTTGCAAATAAGTACGAATTTTTCTATAAATACATAATTTCACATAAAATAGTTGTTACTGTAAAAGATTTAAAAATTACAGGTGAAGATATAAAATTGCATTATCCTACAGTCAAACCAAACAGGTTTAAATCAATCCTCAGCAGCCTCCTTAGCGACGTTTTTGATGGTGTGCTTATCAATGAAAAAGACGTTTTAATTAAGGCAGTTGAAGCAAAACTGAAATATCTATAATAAAAAAGCAGCATTTGATTGCTGCCTTTTTTATTGTAAGTTCCAGCGTGCTTTTGCCGAGCTGATTGTATCTTGCGTGACTTTCTGCGGTGGTATATATTTTACCGAGCTGCTTGGCAAACTCATACCATCTTCAAGCGAATAAGTGCCTTCAACAATTATTCCATTTTGAGGCATATATCGGTCATTTCTAATTTGTTTCTCATCTGTCAGTTGACCATCATAATAATATTGTATATATCCTTTAGATTCATATCCTTCAATTGGATATTTCAGCCTATAGTATTCGCCCTTATAAAGCACCTTGTCCTCATATTCGCCAGTTTTATCTGCAATTATGTCATCTCCGCCATGTGGAATAATTTTCACCAGTTCTGCCCGAGTTGAAATTTGTAGTCCTTCATCTAAAGGTTGACCATATATTTCTACAACAACATCACTATTTGTTGTGTATGCCTTTATAAAAATTGGCGTATCAAGATTGTTTTTAAACACAAGGTCGGCGTAGCCTTCACTTACCATTGCGTCAAACGAAAGTGGAACATATGATGCCGGCAGAGTGTGATGATAAACTTGCAAAATTTCAACATCAGAAAGCAGCAGTGCATTGTATAGCGTGGTGGACGCCTGACAAACGCCTCCGCCCATGCCAGACACATATTTGCCGCCTACAATAATCTTCGCTGTTTTATACCCATTTTCTGCCGTTCTGGCGCCAGTTGTGTCATTAAAAGATACTATTTGATTTGGCTCTATAATCATACCGTTAAACTTTGATAGGGCAAGGGCGATGTTGCTTTTTCTATCTGCTGTTGACTTTGAAAAATCTGTGACATATTTTCCTCTCAAAGAAATGTTGTTGACAAAGTCTTGCAGGTCATTTTCTGGATAAATTGTTTGAGTTGGTACTTCAATTATAGGCTCAATTTTGCCAGCAATCGCTTGAGAAATTTGTGTTTTTAATAGGTGTTTATCTACCAGTTTATAACTGCCATCATTATTTAATGAAAACATGTTGTTGGCGCTTGGATTGAAAGATATAAGTTGCTGCTGAGGTTTATTCTCAATAGTTTCAATTATACTTTGAAGTTTGTCGTCAATTCCGCCATAAACATCTTCAACGGGCACATCAACATAAAGCCCATTTTCTTTTATTTTGCTTGCAGCCGCTTTTTTTGCAAATATATTGCCATCTCTTCCATATTCCATCACAGAAGAAAGGGTAGGAGAAAAATTTGCCACAACCTCGAGGTCGTCTCCGGTTATTCCCCACTCGTTATCACCAGATTTAAGTGTAATGTTAATGTTTTCCTTATCCGCTAACATTTGCGTTGAAATGATGTTTTCTGCTTCGTTTTTTGTCAAGCCAGATACGTCAATACCGTTGATGTGCGTGCCATCAAAATATGTGGTTTTGCTGTTTATTGTATCGCCAAAATAAAACTGGCAAAAAAGCAGCAGGCTGACAGCGAGTAGTGCAACTATGGCAAGCCAGATTATTGATGATTTTTTATCTTTTACAGTTGTCTTTTCCAAGTTTCATCTCCTTGTCATTATTTTTTGCAAGGAAGGTGAAAATATACAAGCAAGAATATTTATGCTTTTAAAGAAAATAATAAAATTATGCAATCAAGTAAGAAAAAACGCATTTATCACATTTTAATTGTGCTGATTTCAGTAGGATTTTTGTTTGGACTGATTTATTTTGTTTTGCAAGTATCGGGCTGGTGGGAAAAATTAAATTCTGTAAGCAAACTTCAACAAACAATTTTGTCATTAGGTTTTTGGGGGCGATTTGCCTTTGTAACATTGCAGTTTTTACAGGTTACATTTATTCCTCTTCCGTCGCCTGTAATCGTTGGCGCCGGTTCGCTGATTTACGGGCCTTTTCAGGCAAGCCTTTTGTCTTTGGCGGGTATTTTGCTTGGAAGCGCGTTTGCATTCTTTTTGGGCAAAATGTTTGGCCGAAAATTAGTTACGTTTATGGTTGGCGAGGCCCTTTGCAACAAATGGCAAAAATTTTTAAATAGGTGCAAATATACTTTTGTGCTTACCATGCTTTTGCCGCTGTTTCCAGATGATGTTTTGTGTTTAGTTGCGGGGCAAACTGATATGAGTTGGAACTTCTTTATTGCAACACAGTTTGTTACAAGACCTATCGGAATATTTTTGGTGAGTTATTTTTTCAGTGGCGAAATAATTCCTTATCACGGTTGGGGCTTAATTGTGTGGGGAATAATATTAGCGGCAAGTGTTGTGCTTATATACTTTTCGAGTAAATACAGCGATAAAATCGAGGGAATGATAAAACGAATATTTTCTAAAAAGGCAGACTAATTTTTCAACAAGGTTTTAAAAAGAAATTTCATTTAATATCTTACTAGCGAGGATAATGATGAAATCTTTATTTAAAACAGTTGCATTAATAAGTTTTTTTACCTTTTTAACGAGAGTTTTAGGGTTTGTGTTTCGCATAATTCTTTCACGCGTCGTTGGTGCTGAGGGACTTGGTTTATATCAAGTTGCATCTTCAGTTTTTATGGTGCTTCTTACAATAATTTCAAGCGGAATACCATTTGTAATTTCCAGATTAAATGCTGCCTTTTACGCCGAGAAAAACAGCAAAAAGGCTGGGGCATTTTTGTCGGTTGCCCTTATTTTTACTGTTGTGCTGTCTATTATAATTTGTTTAATCGTTCTTATAAGCAAAAATTTATTTTCAATGCTTTTTACCGATAAAAACTGCATAATTATTTTGCTTTCATTGCTGCCAAGTTTGATTTTTTCGGCTGTATACTGTGTTTTTCGTGGTGACTTGTGGGCTAGGGGGAACTATTTTGCACTATGTGTAACAGAACTTTACGAACAAGTTATTCGCATAGTAATTAGTTTACTTGCCATTAATATTTCATTTTCAGCACTAAAAAATGCACTCAACCTTGGCTGGTCAATGTCTATTGCCTGTTTCTTTTCTATGGCGCTTGTAATAGTTTTATATTTTTATTATGGAGGCAAATTATATAAACCGCAAAAGGCACATTTAAAGCCATTTGTCTGTCAATCGGCACCAATTACAGGCATGCGCGTGGCAGGCTCTTTTGTGCAGCCTCTGGTGGCCATGATTATTCCAGCAAGGCTTATGGCTATAGGTTATACAAATTCGCAAGCATTAAGTTTGTATGGTGTTGCCATGGGGATGACGATGCCGCTGCTGTTTATACCGACAACAATTATAGGTTCACTTTCAACTGCACTTGTGCCTGAAATTTCAACTGCAGTTGCTCAAAACAACAGCCAGCACGTAGAAAGACGTGCAACATTTTCAATCTCGTTTGCGCTGGCAATTTCATCTCTATTTGTGCCAATGTTTATGGGGATGGGGGAAAGTTTGGGGGTTTTCTTATATGATAATGTGCTTAGCGGCTCACTTTTGCAGTCGGCCTCTTGGGTGCTAATTCCGTTGGGGCTTACAAATGTATCATCTTCTCTTTTAAATTCAATGGGGCTTGAAAATAAGTCATTTTTTAGTTTTCTTGTAGGCTCTGGTGTAATGTTTATTGCAATGTGGTTTTTGCCGGCATTACTTGGCATCAATGCTCTTGTTGTAGGTATGGGGCTTAATTATATAGTAGTTTTTTTAATGAATTTGCGTTTGCTGAAAAAATATGCGCATGTCAATATAAAACTAGGTAAATTGCTTTTAAAATATGTTGCAGTAATTATTCCGTCTGGCGCGTTGACAGCGTTTATGGCAAGTTTGTGCGAATATGTTTTACCAACATTTGTGGTGTTGATTGTTGGTGGTATAATATCTGTGGGAAGTTTTATTTCTCTGGCTATGGTATTAAACTTGTTTGATGTCAAAGGTGTGTATGTTGCTTTTAAAAACAAAATAAAAATAAAAAACCATCAAAAAAGTAAAAATATTTAATTTTTGTTTATACTAAAGACATGCTTACAATCATTATTCGTTCAATTTTAATATATTTGATAGTGTTGTTTGTCTTTAGGATTATGGGTAAAAGGCAACTTGGGCAAATGCAGCCATTTGAACTTGTGCTGACATTGATTATTGCCGACCTTGCCACAATTCCTATGGCAGAAGTCTCTGTGCCTGTGTTGCATGGAGTTGTGCCACTTTTAACGCTTGTAGTTTTGCATTTTATACTTACTTGGATTACAAAAATCAGTCAGAAAATGAGCAAACTTATAAGTGGCAAGCCGGTAATAATTATAAATCCTAAGGGTATTGACTATGAGGCGATGAAAAAACTCAACTTATCAGTTGATGATATTTTTGCCGCACTAAGAGAAAGTGGATATTTTACCATAGCGCAGGTGCAGTATGCCATAATGGAAACTAATGGCAAAATAAGCGTTATGCCCAAAAGTGAAAGCGCACCAGCAACAAACGGTGATTTAAAACTTAATGTAGAAGAGAGTTTTTTGCCGATAGTTTTAGTAAATGAAGGCAAAATTATGAAAGATAATTGCACCCTTGCCGGATATGATGAAAAGATGATAAACAACATCATTAATCAGCATGGCTGTAAAAACTTAAAAGAAGTTTTGTTGCTGTCGATTGACCAAGCAGGTGAGGGTTATATTCAACAAAAGGATGCACAAGGCAAACCTTTTACAACTAAAAGGTTGGTGCAAAATGAAAAATAAAATTTTTCACATAGCAAACTTTATTTTTATAATTTTAGTGCTTTGCGCTATTTGCATTCTAGAAGATGTACTTGTCTCAAACAGTCTGCGCGCCGTTCAAACACAATGCTATAAAATTGAAAAGCTAATTGAAGGGCGAGAGTCCTTGAAAAGTATGGATGTTGTTATGGCTGTTGATAATTTAGAGTACATGTGGAGGCAAGATGAAAGTGCACTTTGTTTTATGGTTAATCACAAAAGCATACAAGAAATAGGGCAAGAGGTTGTAAGGCTTAAAACATATATCGCTGAAGACGAGGTGACCGAGTTTAAAGTCTCTTTAGAAGAAATAAAACACTATTGTTACGGCTACCTGCATTTTATGGGGGCAAATATTCATAATGTTCTGTAAAAAAAAGATTGCCGATGGCAATCATTTTTTATTAATAAATTTTTTCTCGTTTAGTTTTTAATGCGGCAATAAGTATTGTTATTCCAATGCCTGCCACAGCTACGCTGCCTATAATCCAAAAGAAAGGAATGTTTCCTGCGTCACCAATTACAAATTCGCATACATCACTTTTTGTGGTAACGGCACTATTTTTAGGTGTAAATTCGCACCATACTTGCCACTCGCCATCTTTAAGGTCTGGCTTTGGCAGGGTAAGTGAATATCCATTTCTTTCAAAACTGTCGTCATACAATTTGTCATTAGCATTTAATTCAATAAAATCTGAGCGTTTTAAATCTGTAGGGGTTAGTGCATAATTTTTTCCTTCATTTGTTTTGCCAAAAACGTACCATTTAATTTGTCTTTCATCGGCATATTTATATTCTTCGGTATCAGGATTTATTGAAAAAGTGTAAGAGTCAATTCCGTCATCTGTCATCATGATTACTGGTTTATCTTTTACACTGGTGGTAGGCTCTAAAACAAAGTAGTCTGAGTAAAAAATCAAGTCATCACTGAGGGTCATTTTAAAGCGATAAATTCCCCAATTAATTGTTTGGTTTGATTGAATTTGAATTTTATAGGTCTCGTTTGCGAAGTCTTTATATCCCTCTTCTTCAGTCATTGTATACGTATTTTCATTAATGGCAACTGCACCTACGGTATTTCCTACGTTGTCATAAAAAGGAGCGCTAGAATATCCGTGTTTTAAGTAAAGTGTTTCAATTTTTAAAGTGTATTTTGAGTCGATTGATGTTGGCTGTGTGTCTCCCCATTCAGTTGTTGCTGCGTCGCTGAAATTAAATTTTAATTTAAAGTTATAAGTTTTACTTACATCGTATACATAGGCTTTTGCCACATCAGATGATGTGCTGCCATATTGATATTGTATAGTCTTTTTTGAAGAAAGTGAGTTGTCTTCTTTGTCTAAAATTTCAACCTGAAAAAAGTCATGCTTTTGTCCTAGGTCTAAGGCATATGCATTTGATATATTTAATCCGCCTATTAAAGAAGAGCACAACAAAGCAATTGCAATTATTAACAAACCGAAAATTTTATTTGATTTTTTAACTGACATTTTTCTCTCCTTACATTTAAGAATATATCATAAATAAAAAAATAAAAAAAACAAATTTAGATGTTTTTAACATTTTTTTGAAGTTTTTTATTTTTCAATGGCGTTTTATTCTTGCTAATTGTTGACAAAAAAATAATTAAAATATATACTTTAAGTATGGAAACTACAGAAATTGGATTAGAAATCGCAGAAAATCAAATTGGTATTGATTTTGATAACCTTGACAAAGAATGTGCTGAGGAAGAAAGCATAACACTGCCTCAGTCGCTTATCAAACCAGTAAACTTCGATTGGATTAACAATGAGGTGCTTTTTGTTGTGGTAAGGACAAACCGTACAGATGTTTGCCCTTGTTTTGCCAGCCTTAAACTTTGCGGAAAAACCATGACTGACTGGGTGCTTATGGCAGGGGCGCAGTGTCAAAAAATTGTGATTGACGACTGTGAAGATATTATGTCTAAAATCAGAACGATTGATACTGATAAGAAGATTATCGCTGTATTTTATAATGATACGCCTTTGTTTGATAGAAATGCGTTTTATAGGATTATGGATTACTTTTCTTGTCGTAGCATCAACTTTCTGCAACTTGCAAGAGGGGTAATTGTAAAAACTGAATTTTTAAGAAATAACCCTTCTTTTATGTCAAGTGCAACTGGTGGATATGACGATGAAAGCCTGCTTGTTGCAGACAGCAGCAAAACACTTTCTTTAATGCATAAACTTTTAAACAAAAAAATTGTTAATTATCACATGGAAAATGGCGTTGTTATTTTTGGTGAAAACACTGTATTCATTGATGCCGATTGCGAAATTGAAAGTGGTGTGGTAATATATCCAAACAATATTATTGAAGGGCAAAGTGTAATTTCAAGCGGATGTGTGCTTGAAAGTGGTAACTTAATTATAAACAGCATACTTTCGCCTATGGTCAAAACGGAAGGCGCTTATATTGAAAACAGTAAAATAGGACAGAATTTGACAATAAAGGTTGGCGAAAAAATTATTAACGAGGAAAGATAAATGATTGTTGTTATAGGGCTTGGAAATATTGGGCGAGAGTATGAAAATACAGTGCACAATATGGGCTTTAAAGTTGTAGATAAATTGGCGGAAAAACTTGGCGTTGAATTTAAAAAAGAAAAATTTAAGTCTGTTATTGCCGAAGGATGCTGCGGTGGTGAAAACATATTACTTATGAAACCAACCACTTATATGAACTTAAGTGGCGAGGCTGTGGCGCTTGTTAAACAAAAATATAAAGATGCAAGAATATTGGTGGCGGTTGATGATATTGATTTACCACGTGGCACGGTGAGATATCGCCAGCATGGCAGCGCAGGCACGCATAATGGCCTTCGCTCAATTGTAAGTTTCATTGGGCAAGAGTTTGAGCGTGTGAAGGTGGGCGTTGGCCGAGACCAAAGCAAAGATCTTGCGGATTATGTACTTTCAAAACTTAGCAAAGAAGAACTTATTGAAATGGACAAGGCAATAGAACAAGCAGCAAATATGATATTGGAGCAAATAAATTGAAGTTTTTAAGTGACAAAATTGAAAAAATTATAAAAAATCAAGTTGTTTCTGGCGTTAAAGAAGGTGAGAAGATTATTATATCTAATCACTTTGAACGCTTGATTTTTTTGTCTAACAATTTTGTTTCTGCCGGTAAAATCAAGCGTGGGTTTGAGGCTTTTGGCAAAAAAGTTGAAATAATTTCAAATGCAAGAGAAAATGCAGATGAGGCTGATAAAAATCTATTGCCATTTGTAGAAAATTTAAATAAGTATGTGGCAGGGCAGGTAGATTGCTTGATTGTTTTGCCTTGTTCTGCAATCATTAAATTTGACAAAAGTTCATTATCGCCATTATCTCTTGAAGTTGGTCAGCAAATAGACCTATCTTCGCTTACAAAAACGCTTGCAGATATGGGATACGAGCGTTCATCATTGGCACTAATGAGTGGACAATTTGCGGTTAGGGGTGACATTTTAGACGTGTTTGTCACCAACAGCGATCATCCTGTTAGGGTTGAATTTTTCGATGATATAATTGAAAATATATCAATATTTGATGAAAATAACATGAAAAACCTTGAAAAAGTTGAAAAAATTGACATTTATTTGACAAAATTGCCACTTGGAGAGGATTGTGTTTTTGATTTAGACGGCATAAAAATTTTGGATGAACCAAAACGAGTTAATGAAGAAATTGAAATGCTTGTTAAAAGTTATAGTGCAACATCTTTCTTTAATCATAAATTTTATCAAGATTTTGACAATTTGCTTGATAAGGCAGATTATGTTTTTGACAACTTTCAAATTTTAAATGAGGGCTATCGCAACAATATGGTTGCAAGCCAAAGCTATCTTACAGACTTTATGGCCTTAAAGCAAGATATTTATGACTTTAAAAATTTGCATCAGGCGATTTTGTTGTTTGCAGGTGAAGAACGTTTTAAGAAAAATCTTGAAAGTTTTTTAACTGAAAATGGATTTTCTTATCAAGATTACGTTGAAGGCGAGGACCTTATTCATGGAAATATTTATTTGTCAGCTTTGGCGATGCCGTACTCGTTTTCTTTTTTAAGCCAGCACATTGTTGCCATTGGATGTGATAGTTTATTTAGGTCGTCAAATACTACATTTTCAAAAAGTAAACATTCCCTATTTTACCTGCCAAAACTTGGAGATTATGTTGTTCACACATTTCACGGTATAGGAAAGTGTGTAAAAATAGAAAGACTTAAAATTTCTGACGTTGAAAAAGATTATTTTGTAATTGAATATAAAAAAGGCGACATGCTTTATCTGCCAAGCGAAGAGGCAAACACAATTTCGGCATATGTTGGCAGTGAGGAAGAACCAAAACTTTCAGCCCTTGGCGGAACTGAATTTAACCGCCTTAAAGAACGCGTAAAAGCAAGCATCAAAGAAATGGCAATCAGCCTTGTTGAAATCTATAAAGAGCGTCAATTAATCAAAGGCTATGCGTTTGCTAGAGATGAAGAACTTGAAAAACGTTTTGCAGACTCTTTTGGGTATGCAGAAACGCCTGATCAACTTAAGGCAATTCATGATATTGATAAAGACATGGAAAGCGAAAGAGTTATGGAAAGGCTTATTTGCGGTGATGTAGGCTTTGGCAAAACAGAAGTTGCCTTAAGAGGTGCATTTAAGTGCATTTATAATGGCAAGCAAGTTGCCTTTTTGTGCCCAACTACAATTTTATCTGAGCAGCATTATCGCACCGCAAAAGCGCGATTTGAAGAGTTTGGCATACGCATTGAGGTTGTCAATCGTTTTAAAACACCTCTTCAAATTAAAGATATTTTAAGACGCCTTGCAGATGGCAAGGTTGATATGATTATTGGCACTCACAGACTTTTGAGTGATGATGTAATTTATAACGATTTAGGCCTTCT
This sequence comes from Clostridia bacterium, assembly GCA_017466725.1. Classification (GTDB taxonomy): domain Bacteria; phylum Bacillota; class Clostridia; order Christensenellales; family UBA1242; genus Caccovivens. The sequence goes on along the minus strand of JAFTTP010000002.1, from coordinate 229,821 downwards.
TATTTTGGATGAAGAACAGCGTTTTGGTGTTGAGCACAAAGAGAAAATAAAGGATAGAAGTCGAAATATTGATGTGCTCACTCTTTCCGCGACACCTATTCCAAGAACGCTTAACATGTCGCTTTCTGGCATACGCGATATTTCAATTATTGAAACGCCACCACGTGATAGGCTGCCAATTCAAACCTATCTTGCAGAAGAAAGTGACCAACTTATAAAGGATGTAATTTCTCGCGAACTTGCGCGAGGCGGTCAGGCGTTTATTGTGTATAATAGGGTTGAAACTATTGATGAGTTTGCCGCTTATATTAGAAAACTTCTTCCAAATGCCAAAGTTGGTGTTGCGCATGGGCAGATGACTGAGCGCAGTCTTGAAAATGTTATTGCGCAGTTGTATGATGGTCAATATAATGTGCTAATTGCAACAACACTTATAGAAAACGGCATAAATCTTCCGGCAGCAAACACTATGGTGGTGATTGAGGCGGATAGGCTTGGTTTAAGTCAGCTTTATCAAATAAGAGGAAGAATAGGGCGTAGCGACAAACTCAGTTATGCTTATTTGACCTATCAAAAAGATAAGCGCTTGACTGATGATGCGTATAAGCGCCTTGAGGCGATTAAGGAATTCAGTCAACTTGGCTCTGGCTTTAAAATTGCCATGCGAGACCTTGAATTGCGTGGCGCTGGAAACATTTTAGGCAAACAACAACATGGCCATATAGCCAAAGTTGGTTATGACATGTTTGTAAAACTGCTGGATGAAGAAGTCAAAGAAATTAAAGGCGAAAAGGTTAAAAGAAAAAGCAACGTTAAACTTGAAGTTTCTCTTTCTGCTTATATCAGTGAGGATTATATTGAGGATGGTGAACAAAGGGTTGTTTATTATACAAGAATAAGCGAAATATCATCACCAAATGAAAGAGATGAAATTATTTCAAACATTCAAGATGGATTTGGGCAGGTTCCTCAAGAACTTGTAAATCTTTGTAATTTAGCCTTACTTCGAAATATAGCGGCTGATTTTGGTGTGGCAAAGATTATAATCAACAAACTTGAAAATATGATTATACTTGAAAAACAAGAAAACATCATTGATAAGCGTCTTTCAGATGGACTTGAGGCGTCTGGCGGGAAACTGTATTTCGATAGCCTTGTAAAAATTAAATTTAAAGCAGATGGTTCGGTGGCGGAAAAGGTTGAAAATATGATTAAATTTTTCTTGGATGCCCAGCTGCGCGATTAAAAATAAAATTTTAACAAACTAGCACAAAACACTTGAAATTTGTGGTTTACTTGTGCTATTATATGTCTATAAATTGTTTATGGAGAGAAAATGAAAAAGAAAATTACGTGCTTAGTTATGGTTTTGCTTGTAATGTGCCTGTCTCTTTTTACAGGTTGTTCGCTTGTAGAAGTTGACAGTGAAAAGTATTACAATGCAGTTATAGTAGAAATTAAAGATGAGAATGGAAAGGTTGTTTCAACAGTCACAAACAGAGAATTAATCAGTGGATATCAAAGTGTTGGTTATTATTATGAGTATAATGGATTCACAAAGGAAGAGGCTGTAGATAAAACCCTTGAACTTCTTGAAAATAGAAAAGTTTCAATTATGGCAGCGGAGCAGAAGTGGGGAATTGATAAAGACGGAACAAACCTTGATCCAAAAGAAAAAACATATTTGTGGGAGCAAACAGTAAACACTCTTCAACAAAACCTTGACAGCTATCTTGATGAGGAAGAGGATGAAGAAACTGAAGAAGAAAATACAACTACATCTATTGCATATGAGGACTTTGTACCAACAGCTTATCTTGCATCTGACGGAAATGGCAATTATGAAATAAAGTTAGTTGATCCAGAAGATGGTGTGCTTGACAACTATATTCCAACTGTAAGTGAGAAAGATTTCAATAAAGAAGAAGACTTTAACCTTATTTTAGAAAACTTTAAAGAAAACAATCAAAACGGCAAAAATTTTGATGCATATAAAAAATATTTGACTCAGCTTAAAGCTGCAGAAAAAGGTCAAAACTTGTCAACATATACAGATGACGTTTTCGCTAGAGAAATTAAAAGAATTTATACTCAATGCTATGAAAATTATGTTGTTGAGATATACACAGAAGATCTTTTAAAAACAAATGGCGTGTCTTCAATAAGCGTTCAAGATATACTTGATTTGTACTCAAGCAAAGTAAGAAGCGACTATACGCAATATGTGCTTGAAGGTGATACTGGATATGACAAAAATGTTCAAGATGCACCAAAAGATGTGTATTACTATCTTGAAGGCAAAGAAAATACAACTTATTTCAATGTGTTAAATATTCTTTTCAATGAAAACGAAACTGAAGAGGGTAAATACAACCTTATTGTTCGTGAAGATAACGGCGAAGGAAACTACGAAGAACAATCAAATCAAGTTCTTTCAAAAAGTGAAATTTATTCATTTATTTCAAGCAATATTACAAATGTAATTGCAAATGCTCAAAATTCATCAGATAGCGATATTTTATACAACACAATCAAAGACTGCGTATTTAAATATAATCAAGATCCAGGTATGCAAAAATCAAATGCGGTTTACACAATTGGCGTTGACGGTGAAGGCAATGCGGTTTCAAACTTTGTAGAAGCATTTAATAATGCAGGACTTGAATTGTACGCTCAAAACAAAATTGGTAATATTGAAATTGCTGAAAGTGAATATGGCATCCATGTGCTTATTTATACTGGCGTATGCGAAAACCTTTTTGCAGGCATCAACGAATCTTTTGTACTTACAAATGATGAGGTTGAAGATGGTGAATATACAGCAATCGAAGTGCTTGACAACACAAGGGTATACCCTATGCTTGACAAGTCTTACTTCGAACTTTTATATGAAGAACTTTATGTAGACAACTCTTCTTACATTCAACAATCAAACATTGATGTATTAAGGGCGCAATATTCATTCACTTCTTATAAGGGCAGAATTCCAAGCGCATTAAAAGATTAAATTTATTTAAATAAGATGGCTTTTAAGTTGACAAAGTCATCTTTTTTTTGTTAATATTTAATCATGGACAAAAAGATTGAGAAAGAAAAAGAGGTTCAAGTGCCTCAAACAAACCAAAATCCTGCCCTTGATAAAGGGGAGGTTGTTTCTCAATCTACTGCAGAACAGCAAAAGGCTGTTGACTCTAATCTTCAACAACAAAAACTTAGTGAGGCAGAACAGTCTGTTTCGAAGCAAAAATCTAAAAAAAGCAAAATCACAAATTTAGTATTTTTTATTCTTAACATAGTAATTGTTGCAGGTATTTTAATATACCAATTGTCTGGTGAAAAATGGAATAATCCAGATGCACCACCATTAGAATTAGACTTTTCATATATTTTAATGGTTGGTTTGTTACTTTTTGCTGTTGTAATGCTAGGCTCTTTTTGTATGAGTTATCTGCTAAAGCAATCTACAGGGAAGTGGAGGTTTGGGCTTTCATATAAAACGTCTCAAATTGGTAGATATTATGATTCTGTCACACCAATGGCAACAGGCGGTCAGCCGTTCCAAGTAACGTATTTAAAGAAACATGGAGTTCCAATTCATAATGCCCTTTCAATTCCTCTAGCAAAATATATGTTTAATCAAATCGGTTGGTTAATCATTAGTTTGATGGCGTTAATTGTTTCATGGGTTGATAAAAGTTACGGAACTTTTGTTAACGTTGCTAGTATAGTTGGTTTTGTGCTGGCGTTTTCAGTGCTTGCTTTAATGTTTTTCTTGTCTATTGCCAAAAAGGTTGGTAGGGTTTTGGTTGTAAAAACCTTAAAATTTTTGCATAAAATTAAAATTGTTAAAAACTATGACAAACAATATGAAAAGATTACAAAATCAATCAGCGACTATCAAGACGTGATGAAACAATATGCTAAGTCGCCTAAAGATTTTTTAATTATGACATTTATAAGCGTCTTAAGGAGTTTTGCAAATTATTCGATTCCATTTTTTATAATTAAATTTTTTAGTCCATCGATAGGAGGAGAGTATTATTTTAAACTTCTTGTTATGAGCACGCTTGTAGACCTTTCGGCGTCTTTCTTCCCAATGCCTGGGGGGAGCGGCATGAACGAGCTGTCGTTTACTGCAGCGTTTGCTTCTGTTATGGGATATGAGAACGTTTGGGCTATGCTATTATGGCGGGCTTGTTCTTACTATTTTTATCTTGTTCAAGGCGTGCTTATTCTTACCTATGATATGGCTTATGGCAACCGTAAATATAAATGGCAAGTTATTAAAAATAATTTGGCAGAAGAAAGTGCGGTGTTTAAGCAACAACAAATCAACAAATTTAGGGCTGATCGAGAAAAGCGCAGAAAGCTTAAAAATGTAAAAGTATAAAATCAATTTAATTCTGCACACTAAGTGTATGAAAATACGTAAAGAAAATGCAGGTTTTATATTTATAATATTCATTTTGCTGGGGTTGCTGGGAGTGTCAATATACTTAGGCGTCTCCGGATGGTATTTTTACAGTGAGCAAAATTATACAACTGATATGCAGCTTGGACAGACGTTTCAAATTGATGTTTTAGCAAACAAAGCAAGTGCATTGTCGCTTAATTTAGAAGGTTCATATTTACCAAACGAACAATTGCCTCAGATAATATCTGTTAAAAACATCGATGATGAAAAAGCAGTTTACTTACGGGCTAAAATTTTTATCGAAGGTGCCGAGTCCAACTTGCTGCCTATTATGATTGGTGAAAGCGCCAACTGGAATTATAATGAAACTGATGGTTATTATTACTACAACAATGTGCTTGCTACACAAAATAAATGTACACTATGCAGCAGCGTGTATACACCAAATGACGTAATGTTACAAACAACAAAAAAATATATTGTTATGTTTATAATTGAAACTATTGAGGATGGGCAAAATGTAGAAGGCTTGTGGGATTTTAACCCAACGCTCAACTAGATTTTAATTTGCAGATGAGATAAAGGAGGTAAGATGAACGATAATATAAACAACAAAAGGATTATTCCACCACCTCCACCACGTCCAGTGCGTCCAGCAAATTTGCAAAGGCCGGTAAATATTCCGCCTCCTCCAAAAGAAATTGCACAGAAGGTTGCTGAGGCGAAAACGGAAAAGAAAGTGGCTCCGCAGGCTGCACTGGTTAAGCCTGAAATTAAAACAACTCAAACCGCTCTGCCGGTTAAAGAAGAGAACAAAACTGTTCCACACAAAGCGGAGAGTATGCCTGTAAGGGAAGTAAAAGTACAACATGTAAAACATGTTGAAAAGAAGGTAAAACCTCCAAAGATCAAGAAAGATAAAGAGCCATTAAATGACCAATCTAAAACAATTTTATTTGGATTGCTTGGTGGGTTTTTCTTGTTGGCGGGTGTGATTTTTCTTGCATTAATGCTTTTGTTGTAAAAAGACAAAAAAACTATAAAAATTTAGAAATTATATAAATAAGAGGGCAATCATTTGATTATGAAAAGAATGATTGCTTTTATTTTTGCAGTATTAAGTTTGCTTTGTATAAATTTTACGCAAAAACAACAAATTGATTTTTCGTGCGCTCAGCGTGCGGTGTTGATTACATCTAATCCTTTTGAAAATAAAGATTTTTTGTGCTCGGGCAGTGATTATTATACTCATTTTGAAGGTGATGAGGTTGGTGAGGTTTTGACATCTTTACATGAAGTGCAAGGTTTAAAAGGATTGAATTTGTATTTTTCAAACGCTTTGGATTTGTCATATTTCAGGTCTAAAATAGATTATTTGTCAGACAAAACTATTGTTGGTGATTATGACATATACTATGGATATTGCAATCAATTCGAAGATTTTAAGTGGGTTGATGGCAAGAAAGTAAATGTTCAACTTGCAAAAACTGCTGACGGCTGGATAATGGGCATCCCAATCATTTTGACTGGATTTTAAATTTAATGTATAATTTCAAATTTTCAGTCAATAAATTGCGTAGGAGGTAAACATGGAAATAGGAAAGAAAAATCGCGTTGCAGAGTTTATTAGGTCGTATTGGATGTATCTTGCAGTTGGGATTATGGTGTTTGCTATGGCGTTAACTTTTACGTTGCTGGCAACTACACATAATTCGGTGCCGGCAAGTACAACGCCGCTGCAATATTATATGCCTATGAGTGAGGCGTATGTTGTGAAAGATTTCTCGAATGCCGAGCTGCAACACAACGAAACGTTAAATCAATGGGAGGCACACTTGTCGGTTGATTTAGCATCAGAAAACGGAACCGTTTGCTCAATTTTGGATGGGGTTGTGACTGGCGTTGATTATAATGTGCTGGACGGCCACTCAATCACAATTGCCCACTCAAATGGGCTTGTTGCAACTTACAGCTCGCTTGCAGATTCAATTACATTGTCTGTAGGCGATAATGTTAAAGGCGGGGAGGCCATTGGGCAAGCGTCAGATTCTGCAACCGGCGAGCTTGACCTAGGCAAGCACCTTTGTTTGACAATGAAACTTAACAATCAATATGTAGATCCAAACTTGTACCTTGATTTGCAGTCAAAGTAGCAGAAAATACGACATCTTTCAATGTCGTATTTTTTGATATTGACAACCCTCGTGGAGTGTGCTATAATCTTTTCAGCTTGGAGGACATTATGAATACCATTGAAAAAGTAAAAAGCTTAATCAGAAAAGAATTTAACATTGACGACATTGCAGACAACTCAAATTTAGAGCTGGAATTAAACATAAACTCGCTCGACCGCGCCGACTTAATATACTTGATTGAAGACGAATTTGGTGTTTATATTGAAGATGGTGACCTTTATTCTTTTCAAACAGTTGCAGAACTAGCTAATTTAATTGATAGCTATTTGGCGGCAGAGCAAGATATTTAATATTTGAAAAAACTTCACAGAAAAATGCAATATTTAACAAAAAATATTGCATTTTTCTTTGTATATTATTAAATTTATGTTATAATCTAGATATACGGAGGGTTTTATGAAAACAATTGATAGAGTTAAAGAGTTAATTGCAGAACAACTTTGTATTTCTGTTGCAGATATTAAGGATGATGCCAATGTAATCGAGGATTTAGGTGCAGATTCTCTTGATATTGTAGAACTCTTAATGAGCTTTGAAGATGAGTTTAAAGTTTCTATTCCAGATGAAAAATTGGAAGAACTTAAAACAATTCCTCAAATTGTTGCAGTTATTGATGAATACTCAAAGAAATAGGCATTGCCTATTTTTTTTGTTTATAGAATAAAATAAGCAGACGTTTGTGTCATAATTCGACAAAATTCCTCATAACGTTATGTTGGAGGAAACATGAGGGAACAAATTATTGAAAGGGTGTTGTTAGAGGCAAATCATATAAATTCTACGCACGATACAATAAGAAAAACTGCGAAAATTTATGGTATAAGCAAAAGCACGGTTCATAACGATATGGCTGTAAAATTGAAAAATATTGATGGGCAATTGTTTGTCCAAACAAGAAAAATTTTGCAAGAAAATTTTGAAGAAAAACATATTCGAGGTGGTAATGCCACAAAAGAGAAGTACGCAAAACTGGACGTCGAGAATGAGGCTTAATAGCCTCTTTTTTAATTGTAATTATGCCGCATTTTTTGCTTATATAAGGCATATCAATATTGTGTGGAGGATTCTGCATGAAAAAGATATTTTGCTTGTTTCCGTTGCTGCTGGTGTGCTTATGTTGTTTTGGATGTGGAAAGTCAGGAGATGTATATGGTTTGATGAGTGAGCAAACTCAAGTATATTTTTATGGAGAAAATGATTGGGTTAAGGTGAATGTAGCGGTTGGAAAAAGGGAAAACCCATATATTTTGGATGGCAAACATAATGCTACTGTGGGATTTTCTTTAATTACAGTTGAAGTTGCTGATGAGCATGTGGATGAGGGGCTAGAAATTACCCTTTGTATAAATGGTATTGACAGTAAAGTACTCCTTGAGTTGAACCCTTTAAACATGACGTATATGGCCGACATCGGCTATGCGTTAAACGAGAACGATAAAATTTCTGTAACCATAAAAAATTATAGTGTAGCACTTGAAAATATTAGTAAAAATTTTTCTATTGATTATCGCAGCGCAATTAAAATTGGCTTTGCGCAAATTAAAAATGTCAAATTATTTTATGAAAATAATCATTTAAAATGCGAGGGATATTTAAAATTGTTGGATGGAAACAAATTTGGCGGTGAAGGCCTTTATTGGCATTTTACTTTGTTAAACGCAAAAGGTGACAGTGAAAGTGTTTTGATTTCGGTGATTGATGAAAATGATGTGTTTGCTGGATAAAAACTGTATATACCCAAAATGATTTCATTTGGGTATATTTTATTTTGTTGAAGTAGAAGAATTTGCTGTAGTTTTTTTAGTGTAGATTGTCGTTTTATTCCATTTATTTTTGTTGCTTGCAAATGAAGAAAATGTTATAATTCAGATATGAAAGCATTTGATAAAATCAATTCAAGCGCTAAAGAACAACTTCTTTTTTCAAAGGCACTGAAAGAACTGTTTTTTGCCATTTGTTCGCCTAGATATTTACTTTGCAAAAGATTTTACGGCAAGAAGATTTATCGTTATGCATTACAAGTGCCAACCGATCTAGCAAAAAATAAGAGTGTTGTTTATTTATTTAAATTTCTTATGTTTATGTTTAAAGGTTTTGAAACTGTTTATTGTAAGGGGAAAGATGAGAATAAAAAAACTGCTATGCTGTGCCAAGCGCATGGATATAACAAAAGCTTTTATCGACCAATAACACAAAAACAAATATTAGATTAGTTCTAAAACACAAAACAAGAAAAAAATGCTTGTAATTGCAAATAGGCTTTGAAAAATCAAAATTGTATGTTATAATCAAACCATGGCAAAGTTATTTGATTTAAAACAACAGCAAGAAAATGCTATCATTGTAGTTGTTTGCTCTAAAAAAGGCGACAATATAGACAGGAAGACGGAAGAAACAAATCGTCTGGCTTTTTCTGCAAACTTAAATGTGGTGCAAAACTTTTATCAAATAGTAAAAGACTTTAATAAGGGCACTGTAATAGGCAGCGGAAAAATTGAGGAAATTAAAAAATACATTGATGAGTGTGAAGACGTCATTGATGTGGTTATTGTTGACTATCCGTTGACAGGCTCGCAAATGAAAAATCTTGCTGACCAATTTAAAGTAAAGGTGCTTGATAGGGTTGGGCTTATTATAGACATTTTTGCAGGCGGTGCAAAAAGTAGAGAGGCGAAATTGCAAGTTAAACTTGCGCAAGATATGTATGTTTTACCACGGTTGTCTCAACTTCAAGGTACAAGCGGGCGCTTTGGTGGCGCTGGGGTTGGAATGAGAGGCCCTGGCGAAACCAAGTTGGAACTTAATAGGCGTATTATTGAAAAAGAAATGGAACAGTTGAAAACTCAGATTTCAAAAATAAAAGAGCAAAGACAGCAGTCGAGGAAAGAAAGATTAAAGTCTCCATTGCCTAAAATTGCACTTGTTGGTTATACAAACTCAGGCAAAACAAGTTTATTAAATTTGCTTGTCCGAGAAAACATTTATGCAGATGATAAATATTTTGCAACATTAGACACCACAACAAGAAAATTATTTCTAGGCGATGGTCAGTATGCAATTTTGACTGATACTGTCGGTTTTATTTCTGACCTTCCTCATCAGCTTGTAGATGCATTTTCTTCAACGCTTGAAGAGGCGACTGATGCAGATTTGCTTTTGCATGTTGTAGATTGCTCTTTAGATAAAAATATAGATGGCAAAAAAGAATATGAAGTCAATATGCAAGTGACAAACGAACTGCTTGATAAACTTGGTGCAACTCAAAATCGAATAGTGGTTTTGAATAAGGCGGACAAACTTTCAAAGCCTCAGTTGGTAAAAGAAAATGAGGTTTTGATAAGCACAAAAACAAAGCGCGGAATTGACGCGCTGTTGTCAAAAATTAAAAACAATCTTTTTGAAGAATAAATAAGCAGCCACAATTTTGCGGCTGTTTTTATTTTTTATTTTTAATCTCTTTGTATGTTGCGTTTAATTTTTCTATAAGAAAATCGACGTCAACCTGGTGTACATATGCTGCCTCTTCAACAGTTTCTTCCATGCCCATGTGACAAAAAATACAGTGCATGCCAAAGCCTAAAAATACGTCGCCAAGCCTTTCGTCAAGTTTGATAACGTCATCAATAATCATATCTTTAGTGATTGTTTTTACCTTTAAATTTTTCTTTTTCATATTTCTATTATACTATAAAATTTTATAAAGTCAACATATTTTTTTTAATATTTATTCATATTTTTAAAAAGAATTTAGTAAATTATTATCATGGAAAGATTAAATTTATTGATTTCAAAAAAAGTAGTGTCGCTTAGTGAAGGCAAACTTTGTGGTTATGTGTTGGATTTAGTTTTTGATGAAAATATAAAAACTTTTGACGGGGTGATTGTTGTAGACGATGAAAATGAAAACACATTTTTTTTAAGAAGGCGTGATATTATTTCTCAGGGTGGCGACTGCGTTGTTATTGATGGCGAGGGGGTGCTTGAGTTTGATATTTCGTCTATAAGAAATAATCCTATTGGTAAAAGTGTTTATGACACCAAAGGCGTGTCTTTGGGCAAGGTAGTTGATGTGCAGGCGGCAGGTAAAAATGTCAAAAAAATAATTACAAATAAATGTGAAATTCCTCAAAGTTTTATTAAAAAATCTGGTGCAGATTTTATTATTTTTGGTCTCTCAAAAAATAATAAAAAAAGAAAAAATAATTTATCAATTTTAAAAAATCAAGAAAAAACACACAAAATTCAAGAAAATTTGCCAAAACTTTCAATATTTTCGCAAAATAATTTAAATAATCAAATTGTTGGAGAAAATCAAATGCGTATATTTGCAAATGAAAATTCTTTATTGGGGAAAATAATAACAAATGATTTATTCGGTATGAACAATGAAATTATTGCAAGGAAAAATGAAACAATAAATAAAAAAATTATTACAACTGCAAAAAATCATAATAAATTAAATATTTTAAGTTATTTCAGCAAATAAAATTTAAAATTATCCGAAGAATAAAAATATTTTTGTTTTTATTCTTTTTTTGTTGAAATTAATTGCATATAAAAAATTATTTATAATTTTAGATAAAATCTTGTTTAATCGTTTGTATTTTTGGTTTATTTTGTAGTAAAATATTATTGAAAATAATATATTCAAAAAGCGAGGACGATATGGTAAGAATTGTACCAAGAAAAACAAAAGTCAAACTTGAATTTATTAGAGGATTTACAGGCCTTGATATTTTGCTTGCTGTTGTGATGCTTGCCATTCTTATTGTATTGGCCGCATCTAGGTTTGGCGACAATAATGCAAACATATGGGTTGCAATGGTATGGGCAATCCTAAGTTTTTCAATGTTCTTTAAAATTGCCGACAGCGATAGATTGTACGTGACGATAGGGCACCTGATAAGGTATTCGATGCAAAAGAAAAAGTACGTAAAAAATCCAAAGCGCGGAAAGGGTAATATTAAAGATATAATTCCATTCGAAAAAATTTATCAAGACAGATGCATCTCTTATGGCAATTATTATGCAGAAGTTTTAGAAGTTCAACCAATCTTATTTGGGCTTTTAAATGAATACAGTCAAAACAATGTTATTGATGTTGGTTTTGGAAACGCACTTAGAAGATTGGATGAAGGCCAAGTTTGTGAAATTGTAAAAATCAACAAGGCGATGGTGCTTGATAGTTATTCGTACAACGAAAATAAAAAGTATGACAGACTTTTAGATCAGTTGTATGAGAAACAAATGAGTCAAGAGGAAATCGATGCAAGAACTCCAATTTTTGATGAAAGAATATCTTTCTTAGAAGACAAGAACAGGTCGAATAAAATTTATAAAGACTTCTTCTATTTGGTTGTTTTGGGTAAAGACCTTGAGGCACTTGAAAATACAGTAAGCGGTATGGCTGCCAACCTTGCAACTGCACTTACGCCAGTCACTACAAGAAGGCTTATGGGCGCAGAACTGGCAGTGTTCTTAAGGGCAAACTATAACAGAGAATTCAACGAAAGAGATTTGGAAAGCGTTGCATATACAGAATACATAGATTGGGCAATCCCAGATAAGATTAAATTCTCATCAGCGAAATATAACATTGATGGTAAAAATTATCGTACTTACGCGATTACTGAATATCCGTTGCAAGTTGGCAATGCGTGGGGGGCTTCATTCTTCCTGCTTGACCGTACAAAGGTTGTTATGAAATTTAAAAAGGCACCTAAGTATGAGTCAGAACGTAAAATTGACAAAGCCATCATGGATATGGAAAACAAACTTTACAAAACAGGAAAAAGCTCAACTCGTATTGAAATTGAAACCCACCTTGATACATTAAGAAATCTTTTGGCAGAGTTGAAAAATTCAAACCAACAACTATATGATGTAAACACATTTATCACCTGTGAAGATTCTGCAAGAAAAGACGTTAAAGCGGTTTTAAAGCAAGAAGGCTTTAGATATACAGAAATGTTTGCACGACAAATTGATGCGTTTATTAGTACTGGAATTTCTATGAGGGATAACATTGAAGAACTTCAAAGAGGAATTCCTACATATACTCTTGCTGGCGTGTTCCCATTTATTTCATCAGAACTTCAAGATGAAAATGGATTCTATATTGGCGACAATGAATATCCTGTTTTCATCGACTTCTTTAAGCGTGATGCACAAAGAGTTAACTCCAACATGATGATTATTGGTAAGTCTGGTTCAGGAAAGTCCTTTGCAACCAAAACGCTTTTGGCAAACTTTGCGGCAGATAACACAAAAATTTTCATCTGCGACCCGGAAAAAGAATATTCAAGTCTTTCAGAAAACTTGCATGGCAAACTTATTGATGTAGGTTCGTCTATTCATGGTATTATGAACCCATTCCACGTAATTCGTGCCCTTGACAAGTCTGATGACGAAGATGAAAAAACTGAAGAAGAGTTGCTTGCGGAAATTGAAGGCAGACAGGTTGTTAAAAACAAAGCTCCAGATGACTCTTTCAATCAACACTTACAATTCTTAGAACAATTCTTTAGAACAATTCTTGAAGGTATTTCTTCAGATGCGTTTGAGACAATCAACTCTTGCATTTTAGATTTATATCATAAGTTTAACATTGATGAAACTACCGATCTTAAAAATTTAAAACCTACAGATTATCCAACGTTTGATGACTTGTATGCGCTTTTAAATGAAAGATTAAAAACTGCTAAGGAAGAATATCTCATCAACAACTTGCGTGTTGCTTTAACTTATATTCGTAAGTTTGCGAAGGGTGGACGAAATGCAAACCTTTGGAACGGACCAACATCAATTGAAACAAACGAAAACTTTGTATGTTTCAACTTCCAATCGCTGCTTGCAGGCAACAACCCAATGCTTACAAGCGCGCAAATGCTTTTGGTGTTTAAATACATTGAAAGTGAAGTTATCAACAACAAAGACTATAACGATCTTCACAAGACAAACAGAAAGATTATCGTTGTTGTCGATGAAGCGCACTTGTATATCAACCCAAAATATCCAATTGCGCTTAACTTCATGACTTCAATGGCAAAACGTATCCGTAAATATGGTGGTATGCTGATTGTAATTACCCAGAACATCAATGACTTTGTTGGCTCTGAAGAAATTAAGCGTCAATCTACTGCGGTAATCAATGCATGTCAATATTCAATCATCTTCTCACTTTCACCAAACGACGTAAACGACCTTATTGAGCTTTACAAAAACTCGGGTGGTATTAATAAAGAAGAAAGAAACAGAATCGTATCAGCCTCTGTCGGACAGGCATTTGTTATCACTTCACCAACGTCTAGAACCATGGTACAAGTGCATCCACTTGACTATGTACACTCAATTATTGAAAAAAGAAAATAAAACATATTTAGCTTTCAATTTTTCTCTCGCACAAAAGGAAGGTAAAAATGACAAAATAAAAAAATTAAATATTTTAATATTTGCGATAGTGCTTGCGTTGTCAAGCCTTCTTTTTGTTGCGTGTGGAAAAACAGATTATTCGGGTGTTTCGCTTAGCGCTTCACAAAATCACATTGAGGTGTTTGTGGGGCAAGAAGAAAGCTTAACTATTACAATTGAAAATCCAGTAAACAAAATGAGTAAACTTCTTACCTATTCATCATCTTCTGATGTTGTAAACATAAGCGAAGTTTCAAATAAATCGTACTCTACAACATATGCAATTACCGGCGTTGAAGGCGGAAATGCAACAATTTCATTTGTTTCTGTTGAAGGGGCAAAATCTATAACAATTGACGTTACAGTAAGAAAGTACTCAGAAAAATTCGAATCAACACCAGACCTATTGTTTGTTACAGAGCAAAACGAAATGCGTCCATCGAAAACAGACTTTAAGTTTGATGATAACGTATCGGAAAGGGAATTAGAATTTTATTTCTATGGTAAACACAAGATCGACGCAGCTTTATCTGATGTGCAAGATGAAGATGCGTATGTAAAAGAATTTGTTTCTGTAAAACTGAGCAGTTTAAAACAGAACGGAACAGACATCGATGGACAGTTTTTAATTTTTGAAGACAATCTTGGTAATTTGTTTACAACAATGAAAAAAGAGTCTGTAGAAAGTGATGTACTTTACTTTCTTGCAGTAACAAAAATTGATGAAGACTACACTATTGTTGGTATTGATAATGGATATGAACTTTACAGTGTTGGCGAGGGCGAAAAGTTTACCTTTGTTGCAAGATATCAAGCAAAAAATGCAATAGGGGAAGATGTTGAACTTGGCTCGGCAAAACATTTTGTTGTTTACGATGCAATTCCGCAAGCATCACACGATGTTTCCTATAAAGATAAAAACAAAGAAAATGTTTCTTTTAATGAAAACAATGGTGAGCTTAGCGATAGTGTTATAATAGGAAATATGTATGCAAATGAGGTGGTTACTTTTATTCCATACTATACTCCAGAAATTTCAGGCAAAACAGTTGACTTTCTTACATCTTATGTTGTAGTAAAATCAGAAGGCTATAACGAACATATAAAAGTAAAAGCTTACAGCGAAGATACCAGCATTGTTACGGCAAGCCTTGTAGGTGAAAGCACTGATCATAAAACTCGTTGCTATCAATTGACATGCGCAAAAGGTGAAAAGGCAAATACAAATTTTGTTGTACAATTTTACTATGAGGGGTTTGAAAAGGCTGAAAGCAGCGCAGTAAATTATCAATATAAAATTCCTGTTGAAATTAGAAATATACCAAATGCGCTTATTATCAACAATGTTGAACATTCAAATGCGGATGCTAAAGGCGACTATGTGTTTTTCAACAAATATGTGGGCGAAGCAGGATGGCAAAAACTTAACATTGAAATTAATCCGGCAAACGCAGAATATTCTTCATTTGGTATTGATTTAACAAATACAAACCTAGTATTAAAATATAATGGCATTGAATATGCTGAAGACGATTTGGATGAAGGAATACTTTACATTAATCCTGACGTTCCAGTTTTGGTTAGGGGTGAAAGCACTGCTGCCACTGTTGCAGATGGCAAACTTCCTATCATTGTTGGAATAGATATATTTAAAGAAGATACCTTAATATACAACATCAGTTATACAATTAAAAAAGGTGCTACATCTGTTGATTTTGAAGATACAGAGTTTGACACTTATGGTATTTATCTTGATATAGATACCACCTCAATTGATTTTTCACAGTACTTAATTGCGGATGCAGATTATCAAACCATAAGCATCAAACATGTAAGTGGAGAAAACGTTGTTTCGGCATTTGATGCTGGCAAAACAGATGTGTCGGGTGACCCAGATGATGGTGATTTGCGTACTTACATAAATTTAACTTTTAAGCCTAATAAAACAAGCAAAAAACCTGCATCATATCAAATTACATTAGACAACGGCGTATCAAAAACAATCAAAGTTTATGTGATTGAAACGCTTAAGTCAATATCTGTAGAAACCTCAAATAAAAACAATTTAATAAAACAAACTTCAGGTGATCCACACGTTTATTATGCTTACAATGGTGGCACAACTGATAATAAAATTTTAGATTTTAATGTTTATGCAAATGACAATCGTTTCTCAGATGCAATTTCTGAAGTGAAAGTTATTCTTACTGACCCATCTACATTCAACGTTTGCAATCAATCTGTTGATGGTAAAGAATTTGAAATTCAAATTTTAAAAGACGGCAAACTTGTATCAAATGCAGATGATATAAGCAATCTTATAGGATTGGTTGTTCAAGTTTCAGGCAACAAGGTTAGCGATTTTAAGGTTTCAACAACTTCACAATATTTTCCAATAACATTATATTCTTACAGTCATATTGATGACATTGCAACTAAACAAATTATTGTAAATGCAGATGGCGATGAAGAGAAAAGAAATGCAAATTATGTTGATGTATATACAAACATCAAAAATGAACAACTTCGCAAAGCTACTTTAAGTTTTGATATCGCTGGCGAAGGATATATTTTCTATAACTATGCAACTAAATCTTATGATGCTGAAAATTTTGCTAATAAATATATTTACTGGGAGGCATCAATAGGCAATCAGTCTGGCGAAGTGTTATATCATGATGGCAGCGATTTAACTGTTAATTCATTGACATTAAAGTCTGGCACTAAAGAATATGGCACATTTATTTTAGATAAAAATAGCGGTAGATTAAACTTTATTGCAAGCGAAAGCCTTAACGGTGGCGAAGAGATTTATCTTCTTACCCATGTACGTCAATGGGGTAAAGTTTTCACAGATACTACACGTATTAGAATTAACTCATATACTCCTGTCGATGCCGTTGATATCTTAGGCGGAACAGCGGGAATAAACCTTTCTGCATTAAATAAACAAGCATCTTTAATTGCTGAACCTGTAATTTATAATACAGGCAAAACAGCAACAAACCCAAGGCTTAATGTAGTGGTTGAATCTGACCACGCAACCTTGAAAGGTCTTTTCGCAAATCCTGCTGCTTGGACATGTGAGGCCTCCTACGATGAGGGCACATCTAAAACCCGCATCTCGCTTGTAATCACAGACCCTTTTGTGGCGGCAATAGCTGACGTAACAGACAAAATGGAAGCCACTTTAAAAATTTATGCAGAAGATTGGATTGAAAATGGTTCAATTGTACCAGACTATAAAGATGCTGTAGTTTCAGTAAAAATTCGTTTTGAAAATGGTACTGAAAATAATCGGCTTTCAATTAAAACTGCAGAGGACTTATTGACGATTAAAGACAATTTGTCGGCGCATTACCAAGTTGTAAACGAAATTAACGTGACAAGCATTTTGGACAGCCTTCCTTTAGGAAATTTGGTTGGCTCAATTGTAGGTACCAAAGACTATGCAAAAATTTCTGGGTTGAATTTTACAGATCCAAGTAAAACAGGTTTGTTTGGTGAAATTGCCACAACGGCATACATTAAAAACCTTTCATTTGAAGGCTCTTTCAATTGGGCGAGTGAGCCTAGCAACGCGGATATCGGTTTAGTTGCCGCGACAAACGGTGGTACATTAGAAAACATTAGCGTTGTAATTAATGAATCATCTATTACTTTAACCACTCAAAATTTTGGTGGAATTGTTGGTACAAATGCTGGTAAAATTCATCAAGATTTCAGTCTTTACGATGATGTGGTTTTAAACAATATTTATGAGGATTGTACACCAAAAACACTTGTATTTTTCACAACTGAGCTGAACATAACTTCTAATGATGCCATCAAAGTTGGTGGCATTGCAGGGGTAAACTCTGGTGAAATTTTAAAGACTGAATCAGATGTTGCGACTTATTATGGTTATACAAACTATACAGCTTATACAAATATTATTGTAACTAACATTGAAACCAACCCAAGTAGAAGTGCTATGCTTGGTGGCGTTGCAGGAAGTAATGAATATACAATTTCAGGCGTGCTTGTAGGTGGACTTGTTTCTGGTTATGGCCGTGTAGGTGGTGTTGCAGGTGATAGTACTAGTACACTTCAAAACTTGACAACAAGGACATTTGTACGCTCTGTTACAGGGGCACTTGCTATAGTTGCACATACCAGCTCTGCGTCTGGCATTAAAATTGAAGCTGTTGATGATGCTAGGTATGGTAGAGAGGCATCAATGGCCATTGTATATGATAGTAGTAGTGTTGATGAATACAAGACGTCAGAATATAGCCGTTATTTTGGACGGGGCACATCGTTAACTAGTGGGGCGAGTATTTATTCTTATGTTGTTAGAGAGAACATTGCTCGAATAGAGGATAATATCAACGATAGTGTAGACTTATCTCAGTATTATGGGGACTTTATTATTGTCGCATCTGGAAAAAGCGGTGTAGATGAATTGGTTTATGCAGATGAATTTACAAAAGTAAATGTTTCAAGTTTAGATGTAGACGCACATTTTAGTAATAAAATGAATACTGACGATGCAAGCGTTTTAACTAAGGTATTTTATGCTTATCACTTCAATATTGCATCATTTGCAATTAATAGCGATGCAGATTTAAGCGATTGGCAAAAAGAGTTTGACACTAAGTTTAATGCTTTAAATATTGGAGATACATATTATCCATTTGAGGCTAAAATGTCTGATGTAATTTTTAATAGTAAAAATCCAGACATATTGACAATTTCTCAAAATGGAAACATTACAGTGAAGGGTACTGGCCTTGTAAAAATTCAAGCAATTAGTTTGCTTAATACTAATGAGGGGTTAGACTTCTATATATATGTTGTCAACTATATAAATAAAAACAGTTCAATTTCAATAGTATATCCAAACACGTCTCTCACAGCAACTCCACTTGATGATGCAACAATTACATTGCGTGCAGACAACACAGCAATATTGCATCTTAGACCAGATTATGCATTTGATGACGGTGACACTACCATTGCATCTAATGGAAGAGGACAATTTAATGGTGTGACATACAACCTTTCACGCAATGAGCAAATTACTGCAAATATTGAATATGATGACAGCAACTTAACTGTAAGCGTAAGTGGGCAAGAAATATCAATTACAAGAAAAGACACTAACGCGGTTGATGGGGTATATTCATTAAAAATCCAACCACAGCTTGCTTGTGATGTTGAAGGAGACAAATTTACTGCAAACATTAATAAATATATAGACAAAACAAGCGTTGATTATAAAAAAGGTGCCATAAGCATCATCAACAAATTTGTTGATAGTGTTGGAATAAGCACGGCAGCTGACGTGGAAGATGTTTTGCTTGTCACTTCAACTGCGGATGCGGAAAACTTGCCATTATATACAATTATTGATTGGAATAGCGAAGTTGTACAAACAAACATTGATACATCGGATGACGACAAGTTGTTTGATGTAATAATTACTAAAGATGGAAATCCTAAAAATATTGGAGCCGACTTGTATAATCATCACTTTGCACTTCAAATCAAGGTAGATCAAAAAAGTGATGCCTTTAAAGAAAGAAATTTGCGCAACATTTATGGTGAATATACATTTATTGCGTATGCTGAAAGTAATATGCAAAAAACAACATCATTTGTTATGACTCTCAGTAAAACTGACATTATGGGTATAACAATTGACAACTACACAAAACTTAGTGATGCAGTAGGGGCACTTCCAAATAAAAGTGATAAGGTGTATCCGGGCGAAAGTGGTGTGCTTGCAATTTATGTGTCGCCGGTTGATGCCGATTATGACAGTATAGTCATTAAAAACGATGACATTAATTACAACGAAGGGCACTCTAATGCAGAGTTTACATTACTTGCAAGAAAATCTAATGCTTATTTAACTTATATGTCTGCTCAGCCTGATAGTGATTCTTCTTTATTCGAAAGTAAAACAATTACGGGCTCTCAAATTGCAAATGGTTTACAACTTCGCCTAAGCGATATTGAAAAAATTTATTCCGCTAAATTTACAGATGGTACAGAAGAAAAGAATAAATACGAATTATACAATGGTGTTGTTTATGTTCGTTATGACTTTAGTTCTGAAAATGTAGTAGACGAAAGCATTTCAAGAGTTAATGTAGAATTTTTGAAAGATGGGCAAACTCAGCCAATTGAGTCTGATTTTAAAGAACTTACAGTTAAACTGCAACAATATGTTGGGCTTGAACTTGTTGGCAAAACAAAAAATCAAGAAAGCGGTTATTACAGTGCTTACACTGTTGCAAGTGGACTTAAATATCAAGTTCAAATTAATACATATGGTTTCTCAGCAAAAGAAGTCACCATGGTTAGCTCAAATAGCAATCTTGGTGAAATGGTTGAGGAAAATGGTCAATATTATCTTGTAATTAAATCTCCAACATTAACGCAAGACAACAATAAATTCAATATTTTTGTTGAGGCTGTAAGTGGAGAAAGAAAGGCAGTAAGCAAAACATTAATTACCGTTCAAGACTTTGTAATTACTTATGACGAAGATGTTGAAAATGCAAAAAATCCTGATGTTGTTGAAGGGATGGGAAATGGCATAATCAATATTCAAATTGGCACTCAAAAAACATTTGCAATTGACATTTATGATTACATTGAATATGATGCAACAAACAGTGAAGTTGTAAATAAAATTGAATATTTCTTAAGCCAACTTACGCAAAAGGCAGAGTGGAAAGCTCATACAAATTTACAATCTGACATGTCACCTGATTCATCTCAAACTGCTGAAGAAGGTGAAGAGTATATAATTAAAAATGGTGAGAAGATATCAAACTATTATTTTAAAACAGATGGTTTGAATATTATTCCGGTGCATGTGCATAAACCTATTGAAGGGTTCTATTACTTCACTATGGAAGTTTTCTTCAAACAAAACGGCACAAATTATGCTGCGTACTCGACAAACGATAATTCACGAATTCAAATTAAGACAAAGTTTGAATTTAATGTTTATTCTTCAAGCAGCGACGAAAGCCCAATTCCTATCAAGAATTATGAAGAACTAAGTACAATGTACAGTGGTTCATATTACATCTTAATAAACGACATTCTTTTGCCTAGCAACTTTGTACCATTAAATGGTAATTTTGCATCATTAGATGGTAATGGAAATACAATCCATTTCCAAGGCTCTTATGATTTTGGAAATGCAGAAGAAATGGGTGTATTCAAGTCTATCGAGAGTGGTACAATTGTTAAAAACTTGAATGTCAATTTCATGCAAAAAACTTCAGCAGTATCATTCGCAACAAGCGCTGAGACGTATACATTTGGCGCCATTACCGCTACAAACAACGGTATAATTACAAATTGTCATGTATTCTCTACCGTATGGAAAGATGGCGGCAATATGGTTGCTGGCTCTGCGCTCGACGAAAATAGCGACTTTTCAATAGTCGCAACAAAAGCTGGAACAAATCGTAATTATATAGGTGGTTTGGTAGGCATAAATAGTGGATATATTACAAACTCTTCTGTAAAACTTGATATTAAATCTACTGCAACAATTGCGGGTATTGCTGTTTCAAACAGCGGAAAAATTGCAGCGACTGCGTTTAAGCAAGGTACACTTTATGGTGAGGGGGCAAATCAGAACACAGCAGGTTTTGTATATAACAATTCCTCTAACGGACAAATTATTACAAGTTTTGTTTCTGGCGAGGCTAGAAATGATGCAATTTACAGCGCGGGCAGTAAACTTTATTCGTCTCAACCTTCTGCGGGATTTGCGTTTGTAAATGAAGGCTCTATTAGAGATTGTTACAGCGATATTTCAATGGAAACGGTTGCTGCTAGAAATGCGGGATTTGTTTACACAAATAGAGGCTTGATTAAAAATTCATTCTCGCTTTCTATTATAAAAAGCAACAACACGAGTTCAGCCGGTTTTGTTATGGAAAGTTCTGGTGAAAATGCGAGCCTGACAAATTGTTACTATTATTATGATGCTACAGAGAAAATAAACACAGCATTAGCTCAAGTGGATAAAACTTTTGGTATTACAAGACTTGAAAAAACTGATTTTGCAAATATGGAGTACTTTGTTGAGTATTCATTTACGCCAGCTATTGATACAAAATCAATTTGGTTCTACGCGAATACAACAACCTCAAATGATTTCATTGAAGGACAGGTTGCATTTAATTTAAACGCCAATAAAGAACTTGTGTCGCAAGTATCTTATAAAAATCATTACAAAACATTAGCGTCTGGTAGGCTTGAACTTACTTCCGCAAATATTTTTGCTTATTCAAAACGTGAGTGGGATCAAAATAATCTTGAAACAAATCCAGAAACAGGCGAAGAGATTTATCATTACCTTGATTCTGCAGACGCGCCTAATAGAGGTACAATTCATAATCCGTTGTTAATTAACAGCGCAAAGCAGATGGAAGATTTGTTTATGGAAAATGCCACTGCAAAATATATTAATACTGCAAATTATAGAATTGTTTGCGATATAGATTACAGCAACGAGAAAACTGGTATTGAAGGCTATTCTAATTTATATAAATTGACATTTGCTGGTATTCTTGAAGGCAATGGAATGGAAATTCAGTATATTGGCCTTGTTTCAATGTCTCAGTTGACAAATGCAGGGTTGTTTGCTCAAGTTGGTGCAGCAGCATCAAAAATCGGCAGTATTAAAAACCTTACAATTTCTCCAAGAGAAGTGGCTTACAGTAGTACAAGTTCTGTAGGTACGCTGGCGGGGGTTTTGAATTACGGTTACATTTATGATATAAGCGTTTCTGTAGACGAAGGTCAAAACATGACTGTTACAGGTCAAAACTTTGTCGGTGGAATTGTTGGTAGAGCGATTAATTCGTTTGAAATTAAAAACGTATATTCAAATATTAATGCCTCTGCGGGCAACAATCCAAAAGAAGTTATAGCATACTATGATTTCGCTACAGACTATTCAAGTTATTCTTATGCAGGCTCAATTGCCGGTTATGTAGGAAATGGGGCGGTGTATAACGCATATGTAAGCGGTGTAAGCTCTGTAATGGGCGCACGTGCCGGATTTGCATATGGCGGAATTGGAACAAACGCTGATGTAAACTATACTTATGTAACTATCCTGGATGGCTGCAGCATAAAAGCTTATGATTATGGCGGGTTTATCTGTGGCGATGTTATGGGTAAATTAAACTATAGTTATGTAAATGGCGTTACACAAGAAAGCGCAAGTTCAATCTTTACGGTTGTCCCTTCTGCAGCGCTTGCCGTGGGAGGAATTTCTGGTAAGCTTAGCGGTGGAACAATTTCAAATGCTGTTATGTCGCAAGGCTTTAAACTTGCAAATGATGACAGCGGCAAAACAATTGAATATGTTGGTGGCTTGGTTGGTATAGTTGCTGCTGAAAAATCAATAAGATCTGTAATTACAGATTCAATTATCAATGCAAGTGTAGGTGCTTGTACAAATTTAGGTGGTATGATTGGAAATGTTACAACCCCATTGTTTGTTGATTCGGTTGCTGTTAAGTCAGCAGAGCTTACAGTAAGTGGACAAAAGGCAAATCCAAAACTGGGAGGCTTTATTGCAAGCATATCAAGCGATGCTGTAACTGTAAGCATAGCAAACAGCTATTCAACATCAAAGCTTATTATAGATACTTATACATCTGGTACAGAATCTTCTGCACGCGTTGGCGGATTCATTGCACATTCAGGCAACATAGATCTGTCAATGAGAAGTTGCTACACATCAAGCGAAATTGTTGCACAAGTGTGTGATATAAGAAAAGTTGAGGACCCAGTTGACTTTAGCGAAAAAAACGAGGACGCTAATAAAGACAACTGTTTGAGAAAAGTATCATTTAGACAAAATATTACCAAAAATGATAAGATTAATGAGGTTTATTATTTAGGTTCATCAAGCTTAGGGTATGAGCTTGACGGATATAGTGTACATACTCAAAAGTTTGTGGAGTTTAAAGCAAAATCTAAGTCTGTTGATATTGGTTTGATTGTAGAGCAATATGGTTTATCATCAATGCAATATACACAAGGCGCCGAGTTGACTGGTGATGCAGCAAACTCAGATAAGGCTGCAGCGCTATACGGCTTGTATGGCGCAGACTTTGACTATGTTGATTATGGTGCAGACTTAGACAGCGATGATGACGATAAACACTTTATGTTAAGATATAACCCACAATCTAAATTATATGATGCGTATGATGCTACAAGGTTGTATATTCTTGAAAATGCGTTTGAATGGGATGCAGCTTCATCTTCTTATATTAAAACAACTCCTCTTAGAAGTTTGACAAGTTTTGAGGATGCAGTAATTGAGGGGACTTCATATGACACAAGCCTTACTAATATTAAACGTAAAGTTCTCTATTATGATAAGGATAATGATGCGGTTATTATGAACGGAAATATCCTTACCGTAACTGGTGGAGATTACAAGTATGATGATGTTGACGGGCAACCTAAGTGGGCTAAGTGGGATAAAACTGGCGGAGATTTCGTTCTTGATGGTGACGGTAAAAAACAATATTTAGATGTTACTGGTTACACCAAGAAAGAAATCTTGGGTAAGCAAGTTAAAAGACGCTTTGTTAAGCTCAACGAAAAACAAGAAATCTACTCATATGACTATAATGTAAACAATTCGTCACAATTAAAAATTCAACTTGGAACGGGTACAGAGTTTGATGCTGGATGGTATTGTACTGAAACAGTAGATACAACTGAGTGGACAGAAATGAGTTTGTATAAAGATGCAGAGCATAACATTTATAAAGCGCAATATGATGATGCAGGTGTAAAAGTTGTATATAAAAACATTGTTACAGGTACAGATTCGGGCACTGTAGAACTTATTAAAATCTGGAACACTGATTTGGCTGGAGGTAGACTGACTTATCTTTGCATTGAAGATAATTTGGGATGGCTTAACAAAAAATAAACAACTTTATATTTATAATATAGTTGTAAAAAACTGTATTTCACAAAAAGGATGCAAACATTGTTTGTAATCCTTTTTTGTGGTTTTTACAGCAAAAAAATCTAATAGTAGACAATATCTTTTTTAATAAATTGTATAAATTTTAATTTTTTTGGCTAAAAAGTATTGACAAAAGCATGGTGATTTTGCTATAATAACATAGACTAATTATCGGCTGTGAGAGATTTTGTGATTTTGTAACTTAATAGGAGGGGACTATTATGCCATTTTGGTGGCATAAAGTCCTTTTTTTACTTTAAATTTGAAATTGCTTTTTTGCAGCAGATTAAAAAGAAGGAGAACTGAAAATGTCTGTTAAAGTAAAAGAATTAAAACAAGGCAAAGCCACAAGATATTCTTTTGGTAAATGCAAGGAATTATTGCAAGTTCCTGCACTTCTTGAAATTCAAAAGAAATCTTACAAAGATTACTTAGAAAAAGGCATCAAAAGGGTTTTTGATGAGTTTTTCCCTGTAACAGATTACTCTGGAAAGGCAAAATTATACATTACAGAAATTCTACCTTTTGCAGAGCCAAAGTACGACATCAAAGAGTGCAAACGTAGAGGGGCTACATACTCTTCACCTCTTAAAGTTAAAGCTCGTTTCGTTGTTGAAGAAACAGGACAGGCGGTAGAGCAAGAAGTTTTTGTAGGTGATATGCCTATGATGACAGAACAAGGCTCATTTATTTACAACGGAATTGAAAGAGTCGTTATCAATCAAATTGTACGTGCACCAAGTGTTTACATGCAAAGAGATAAAGAAGACAACTCTACTCTTAAAGCACAAATCATTCCAGTACACGGTACTTGGATTGAAGTTAAGCAAGGCGCAAATGAAAACTTAAAAATTGTTCTTGAAAGAAAGAATGTTATGAGTTTAGGCGTTTTCCTTAAATGCTTTGGTTTTACAAATGACGAACTTGCAAAACTTTTTGGCGATAACAGATATATTAAATATGTGCTTGAAAGAGAAACACAAGTTACTCAAGAAGATGCACTTCTTGAATTCTCTAGAAAAACAAGGCCAAGCGACGTTCCATCTGTTGAAAGTACAAGAAGCTTTATCAATGCATCATTCTTTACAGATGCATACTATAACCTTTCAAATGTAGGACGTTATAAAGTAAACAAAAAACTTGCTTTAAGAGAAAGACTTCCAGGCCTTATCAATGCTGATGACATCATCGTTGATGGCGAACTTCTTGTTAAAGCCGGTGAAGAATTTAATAAAGAAAGCGCAAATAAAGTTCAAAATGCTGGTGTAAACGAAGTTTGGGTACAAGTAAACGGCAAGCGTCACTTAATGAGAGGTAATGGCCGCGTTAAGCTGAGCGAAGTTATCCCTTGCAACGAAATGGAATACGGCATTTACGAAGATGTTTACTATCCAGTGCTTAAACAAATCATGTCTGATTATAAGAGCAAAGAAAAACGTCTTGAAATGGTTAGACAACATGCAAAAGATCTTATTATTACAACTCTTACAATGGACGATATTCTTGCAACAATATCTTGCTATCTTGATGTACTTGAAGGAATTGCAGGAATTGATAAAATTGAACACCTTTCAAATAAACGTGTTGCTACAGTAGGCGAACTTACTTGCAACGAATTTAGAAAGGGTGTAACAAAACTTTCAATCAACATTAAAGAAACCCTTCAAGGTAAAGAATTTGCAGAAGTTACACCTTCTCAAATTATGAACCCTAAGGCAGTGAATAAAGCAATCAGAGACTTCTTCTCTCAATCACAGCTCTCACAAATTATGGATCAAAAGAACCCACTTTCAGGAATCACACAAAAACGTCGTGTTTCCGCAATCGGACCTGGAGGTATCAAAAAGGAGAGAGCAGATCCTGAAATCCGTGATATTCACTTTACACACTACGGAAGAATTTGTCCTATTGAAACACCAGAAGGACAATCAATTGGACTTTTAAATACTCTTGCTCAATATGCAAAAGTAAACGACTACGGTTTCCTTGAAACTCCTTACAGAATTGTAGATAAGGAAAAGGGAATTGTAACAGATAAAATTGTATACAAAATGGCTGATGTAGAAAACGAACACTACATTGCACAAGCCAACGAACCACTCGATGAAGAAGGACACTTCATCAACAAACAAATCATTTGCCGTTATGGATCAACAAACGTTGAAGTTCCTGCAAGCAAAGTTGACTTTATGGATGTTTCTCCAAGACAGCTTGTTTCAGTTGCTACAAGCTTGATTCCGTTTGTAGGCTCAAACGAAGCAAACCGTGCACTTATGGGTGCCAACATGCAACGTCAAGCTGTGCCACTTCTCAGACCAGAAGCACCTGTTGTAGGTACTGGTATGGAAGCAATTGCAGCACATGACAGCGGATGTGTAATCTTAGCAAAACGTGCCGGAACTGTAAGCTATGTATCAGCCGATGAAATTAGAGTGCTTACTGAAAATGGCGATGAAGATGTTTATACTCTTACTAAATTTGCAAAAGCAAACGATGATGTATGTTTCAACCAACGTCCATGCGTTGTTAAAGGTGAAAAAGTTCAAGCCGATGACGTACTCACTGATGGCTATTCAACTGACAATGGTGAACTTGCAATTGGTAAAAACGTTCTTATCGGTTATCTTAACTGGGAAGGACAAAACTTCGAAGACGCTATCCTTATCAATGAAAGACTTGTTAAAGATGATGTTTACACTTCAATTACACTTTACGACCAAGAAGTTAAGTGCCGTACAACAAAACTTGGTGATGAGGCTATCACTCGTGATATTCCAAACCTTGGTGAAGATGCGCTTAAAGACCTTGATGAAAATGGTATTATTAGAATTGGTGCAGAAGTTCACCCTAATGACATCCTTGTAGGAAAGGTTACTCCTAAGGGCGAAACTGACCTTACGCCTGAAGAAAGACTGCTTCGTGCAATCTTTGGTGACAAGGCAAGAGATGTACGTGACACATCACTTCGTGTTCAACATGGTAAGGGTGGTGTAGTTGTAGACGTTCAAGTTTTCTCTAAGAAAAATAAAGACGACCTTGAGCCTGGTGTAACTATGATGGTTAGAGTTACAGTTGCTCAAAAACGTAAGCTTTCTGTCGGTGATAAGATGGCAGGACGTTACGGAAATAAAGGTGTTGTTTCAATTGTTCTTCCAGAGGCAGATATGCCATATATGGCTGATGGTACTCCACTTGACATTGTACTTTCACCACTTGGTATTCCATCTCGTATGAATATTGGTCAGGTTATGGAAGTTCACCTTGGTCTTGTGGCAAACACACTTGGCTGGAAGGTTGCAACGCCAGCGTTTGATGGTGCTACAACTGAAGACATCAAACAACTTCTTAAAGAAAACAACTTTAGAGAAGACGGAAAAATTCAATTATACGATGGTAGAACTGGTGAACCATTTGATACACTTTCAACTGTCGGTGTAAAATACATGCTTAAACTTGAACATATGGTAGACTCTAAAATTCACGCACGTTCAATTGGACCATATGCACTTATCACTCAACAACCACTTGGAGGAAAATCACTCTTTGGTGGACAAAGATTTGGTGAAATGGAAGTTTGGGCGCTTGAAGCATATGGCGCAAGTCATATCTTACAAGAAATGCTTACTGTTAAGTCTGACGACCTTAACGGAAGACTTAAAACTTACGAATCAATCATCAAAGGACTTCCTATTGCAGAACCAGGAATTCCAGAATCATTTAAAGTTCTTGTTAAAGAATTGCAAGCCCTTGGCCTTGACATTAAAATTCTTGCTGAAGGAAACAAAGAAATTTCTCTTGCAGAGCTCAGCCAAGATGAACAAGACCAACCAACAAACATCGCTCAAGAAACAGAGAAAGACCTTGCAGAAGGAATTTTCGATTTTGAAGCGCAGCCAGAAGCTGCAACTGCTGAAGAAAAGAGCGATAACGAACTTCAAGAAATTTTCGAAGAAACAACAACTAGTGATTTATCTAATCTTGATATCTTTGATGATTTCGGCGATTTTGATGAATAAGAAAAAGGGGATTTGATATGTTTGAATTAAACAATTTTGATTCTATTAAAATTGGAATCGCTTCACCTGAAAAAATCAGAGAATGGTCTCATGGTGAAGTTACAAAACCAGAAACTATCAATTACAGAACTCAAAAACCTGAAAAAGACGGACTTTTCTGCGAAAAGATTTTCGGACCTAGAAAGGACTGGGAATGCCAATGTGGAAGATATAAACGTGTTCGTTATAAAGGGGTTGTCTGCGATAAATGTGGAGTAGAAGTTACAAGAGCGAAAGTTCGTCGTGAACGTATGGGACACATCGAGCTTGCCGCTCCTTGTACTCACATTTGGTTCTTTAGAAATGTACCTTCTAAAATTGGTACGCTTTTAGAACTTACTCCAAAGGTGCTTGAACAAATTGTTTACTATGTATGCTATGTAGTTCTTGACCCTAAAAAGACAGATTTAACTTACAAGCAAGTTCTTACTGACAAAGAATATTATGAAGCTTGTGATAAGTATGGCTATGATGCTTTCGAGGCAGGAATGGGAGCTGAAGCAATTAAGCAACTTCTTGCTGATGTAGACCTTAAGAAAGAGGCTAAATATCTTAAAGAGGCACTTCTTACTCTTAAAGGTCAAAGAAGAATGAAAGCAATGAAAAAACTTGACGTTGTTGAGTCTTTCATTAAAAGCGGAAACAATCCAACTTGGATGGTTTTAGACGTGGTTCCAGTAATCCCACCAGACCTTAGACCTATGGTTCCAATTGATGGTGGCAGATATGCAACAAGTGACCTTAACGACTTGTATAGACGTGTAATAAACAGAAACAATCGTCTTAAAAAGCTTATGGAACTTGGTGCGCCTGATGTAATTGTTAGAAACGAAAAGCGTATGCTGCAAGAAGCCGTTGACAACCTTATTGACAACGGAAAGCGTGGCAAGGCTGTTCAAAGTGCAAAACAAAGAGACCTTAAGTCTCTTACCGCTATGCTTGGCGGAAAACAAGGTCGATTCAGATTAAACCTTTTGGGTAAAAGAGTTGACTATTCTGGCCGTTCAGTTATCGTTGTAGGACCAGAACTTAAAATGTATCAATGCGGACTTCCAAAAGAAATGGCTTTAGAACTATTCAAACCATTTATTATGAATAGACTTGTTGATATGAACGAATCTCACAACATTAAGTCTGCAAAGAGAATGATTGAAAAAGAAAAACCAATCGTTTGGGATATTTTGGCAGAGGTTATTAAAGACCACCCAGTATTCTTAAACCGTGCTCCAACACTTCACAGACTTTCAGTTCAAGCGTTTGAACCTGTACTTGTAGAAGGTAGAGCGTTAAAACTTCACCCATCATTCTGCGCTGCGTTCAATGCCGACTTCGACGGAGACCAAATGTCAGTTCACGTGCCACTTTCACTTGACGCAAGAACTGAAGCTAGAACATTGATGCTTGCATCAAACAACATTTTAAAACCTTCTGATGGTGAACCTATTGTTACTCCATCTCAAGATATCATTCTTGGTTGTGCTTACATGACAATGACTAAAGATGGCGTTCTTGGCGAAGGTAATGTGTTTGCATCTCCAGAAGAAGCTGTTATGGCTTACCTTATCCAAAAACTTCACATTCAAGCAAAAATTAAAGTTAGATTTACAAAAGAAGTTGATGGAAAAAATTACTCTAAACTTATTGATACAACAGTAGGAAGAATTTTGTTTAACCAGCAAATTCCTCAAGACCTTGGTTTTGTTGATAGAACAAATCCAGACAATTACTGTGAACTTGAACTTAACAAAAACATTGTTAAGAAAGACCTTGGCAACATCCTTGCACGTGCGTATGATGTTCACGGCGTTACAGAATGTGCTAAACTTGTTGATAAAATTAAGGCAACAGGTTATAAATATTCAACTCTTGGCGCTTTAACAGTTAATGCGTTTGACGTTGCAGAGCCAAAGGAAAAAACAGAACTTATTGCTGAAGCTGAAGCTCAAGTTAGAGAAAACGAAAAACTTTTCAGACGTGGTCTTATTACCGGGGATGAAAAGAAGAAACTTAACGAACAAACTTGGAACGATACAAAATCTAAAGTCGTTGACGCGCTTGTTGCAAGCATGAAAGATGACAACCCATTTAAAATTATGTATGTTTCAGGTGCCCGTGGTAACACCGACCAGATCAACTCTATGGGTGGTATGATTGGTATGAAAGTTACTGCATCTGGTGAAAGGGTAGGACCTATTAAATCATCATTCAGTAAAGGTCTTACACCAATTGAATACTTCATCACAGCCCGCGGTATTAGAAAATCTCTTTCAGATACAGCGCTTAAAACAGCCGACTCTGGTTATTTGACAAGAAGACTTGTTGATATTTCTCAAGATGTTGTTGTAACTACTGAAGACTGTTTTGCTGACCTCGGCGAAAAGGTTAAGGGAACTACAGTTTCTGAACTTGTTGTTGATGGAACAGTACAAGAAACACTTGCTGACAGAATTTATGGTCGCGTTGCTGTTGAAGATGTTGTTCATCCAAAAACTGGCGAAGTGATAGTAAAAGCAAATGAAATGATTACAAAAGCGCAAGCTGATGCAATTATGAACGCTGGAATTAAGAAAGTTCAAATCAGAACACTTTTCACTTGCCGTTGCAAACATGGCGTGTGCGCTAAGTGTTATGGCCGTGACCTCTCTAATAAAGATATGGTTCAAGTGGGTGAGGCTGTTGGTATCGTTGCCGCTCAATCAATTGGTGAACCTGGTACACAGCTTACTATGAGAACGTTCCACACCGGTGGTGTTGCTTCTGCGCTTGACATCACGCAAGGCCTTCCTCGTGTCGAAGAAATCTTTGAAGCAAGAAGACCAAAGGGTGAAGGTCTTCTTTCAGAAGTTGCCGGAAAGGTTAGCGTTAAAAATGATGCTAAATATGCATACATCACAGTTACAACTCGTGATGGCGAAGATGTTGAATACGAAGTTAAAAAGCCAGCCGTTCTTCTTGTAAATAATGGAGACACTGTTGAACCGGGCAGTCAACTCACAGCCGGCGCGCTCAACCCAGCAGATCTTCTTAGAATGAAGGGTGTTAAAGGTCTTCAAGAATACATGCTTGAACAAGTAATCAACACATACAGAAGTCAAGGTGTTAAAGTTAACGATAAGCACATTGAAATTATCATCCGTCAAATGCTTAAGAAGGTTAAAGTTGAATCTGCCGGAGACACATCACTTCTTCCTGGTGAAGTTGTTGATGTATATAGATGCGATGAAGAAAATGAAAGAATTCTTCAAGAGGGTGGCGTTCCTGCTACGGTTAAGAGAATTCTTCTTGGTATCACAAAAGCATCACTTTCAACTGAAAGTTTCTTGTCAGCTGCATCCTTCCAAGAAACTTCACGTACTCTTACAGATGCTGCTGTTAAAGGTAAAGTTGACAACCTTATCGGCCTTAAAGAAAACGTTATCATCGGTAAACTTATTCCAGCTGGTACTGGTCTTAAATCTTACAGAACAGTTATGCCAGTTGTTGTTACTGAAGAAAATGTTGCAATGCCTACAGACGTTGAAGAATAATAAAAAGCACAAGCGTTTTGCTTGTGTTTTTTTGTCGTAAAATGAATATGATGCAAATTATCTTTACTTTTTCGACAAAATATGATAAAATTCTCGCATAGAAAATGAAAAATAAATCACTTTACATTGTCAGCGGGCTTATTATTGCAGCATCTATCGCGATTCTGCTTGTATTTTTATTACTTCCTCAGAAGAAAACAAATATAATTATTCCACTGAATTGTACGGCTGAAGATATTGAAATGGAAATAGGGCAGACGAAAATAAATTTCTATCAAGTTTCGCATGAAAACGCAATTGTATCTTTTTCTGTCGATAAAAGCGATATAATAGATATTGATAAAGATAAAATTGTTGCATTAAACGCAGGAAAGGTGACTGTTGAAATGACAGTAACGGTTGATGATAAACAGGTGAAGGATGTTTTTATTGTAACCGTGCTTGCAAATCAATATACTATGAAATTCAAAGTCGCATCGGGCGGAACTTTAACCGGAAATACGTTGACACTTACTTCAAAAGAATGTCAATTTTATGCACACTTCTATGACAAGAAGGGTGAAGAATTAACCGACTGTCAAATTATGACAGCTGTAAGCGGAAACGCAACCCTTGCATATGAGTTTGGTATGTACAAACTTACTGCAAGTAGTGATTGTTTGGTTACATTTTCAGTGTCAGAATTAAATTTTGTTGCGACTTTGAACGTTATTGTTGAGTAAAAGACCTTTTTCAAGGTCTTTTTTTTGGGGACGCAAGGCAGGCGTAAAATTTTAAAACTTAGGAGAACGCTGGCCTTGCGTTTATGTACTTAACATTAAGTACAAGATTAATATAGCATATTAAAAAGAATAAGTAAAGCATTTTTTACAATATTTTACAAAAATATCATACTTTTTTACAAAAATCATAAAATTTAAACAAAAAACACCCTAATCTATGCAGATTGGGTGTTTTTGCGTGGTAGAGCATAGGCCGTCTAAATCGAAACAAGTATTGAACGTTTTATAAATTATATCTATAAAATTTCATAACTTGTTTCAAACTCGATTGACTTGATTTTTTCTTTTAAAAAATCAATTAATTGGTTAATATCTAATTTTGAAACAAAATCTCTTTCAATTTCATATTTATCAATATCATACATAATCTTTGTATATTCTTGGTCTTTTAATATTTCTTCTTTCGTTTTATTTAAGTATAAATTCCAATATGGATAAATTTTTATATGTTCCTCTTGTGTGAAAGAATGATAAGGATAGTGCTTGATAGTGCCATTTAAAAACCTTGCTAATTCAACATCACTTATATTTTCTATAATTGCATGACTCATGTTATCCTTCTCAAAATATGAATGAAGGGCTTCGTGTACTAAATAAACTAAATCGTAGTTTTCGTCTTTCGTTCCTTGCATATGTCCCCATACAAAACAATTATTACCTATATTTACTCCTGTATTAAAATTAGGCGGGAATATAAAACCAGTTACTTCTAAATTTAAATCAATCTTTAATATTCGTTTTAAAAAGTTTACTATTTGTTCTTGATTCTTATCCCAGTTATTCTTTATTCGAGTACAATTATCGTTTGCTGATTTTAAAGCTTGAATAAAAAAATCTTGTTTTTGCAATTCTTTAATTATGTTCATATCTATATTGTTGCTTGCAACATTCTTTTGTAAAGTTTGATATGAATCTCTATATTTATCCCAAAGATAATTTGCAAAATCAGTCGGCATATTATTTGTTGAAATCATTCGTCTTGCTAAATATTCTTCGTTTACTTGAAAATTAATTTTTAACATAATATCTCCTACAAAAATTATAACATATTTAAAACCAAAAAATCTATAATTTTACAAAAATATCATTAAATTTTGATAATCGTAGAATAATGACGACAGGACGTGTGCTTGTCTTGAACAAGTGCTCTCGCTTCGCTCGAGCAGACAAGCACACGTCTATAGAAAATAATC
Organism: Clostridia bacterium; assembly: GCA_017466725.1. GTDB lineage: Bacteria > Bacillota > Clostridia > Christensenellales > UBA1242 > Caccovivens. The sequence goes on along the minus strand of JAFTTP010000002.1, from coordinate 195,228 downwards.
ATATCCACTAAAACGAAAACGGAACAAAAATGAGGTTGGCACACAGGCTTTCTGCTCAACCTCATTTTTTATTGTTCCTTTTTCTATGTATTTATTTCAGTTTATATGTTTTACGGAATTTTTTTGTTTGCATAAACTTAACTTTGTTGTACTTGACATGAGAACTTTGGAATGAGTATTCTCGTGCAGTCAAGACAAAGAATAAAAGAGAAATGCTTTTTCTTTGCCTTTTAAAGATTTTTTATCATTCCATCTCATGTCAAGCACCTTTCACGGCATAAACCGCCACTGGAAAGCAAAAAAAAGAAAGTCCAAACCGAAGTGTTTCGATTTAGACTTATTATGGTAGCCTCTAGGGGAATCGAACCCCTGATTCCGCCGTGAGAGGGCGGCGTCTTAACCGCTTGACCAAGAGGCCACATATTTAAAGCAAGGTTAGTATAACAAATAATTGCTTATTTTGCAAGTATTATTGTGTAATTTTCTTTAATTATTTTGTTTTTTTGCATTTTTTAATTATACTATTTTCAAGAGGTGTATATGTTTTTTAATAAAAAAATCAAAATTGGCATTGCATTTGGAGGTGGTGGTGCAAGAGGATTTACTCATCTTGGTGCAATAAAGGCTTTTGAAGAGTTTGGCTTGAAGTTTGATTTCGTGGCGGGTACAAGCGCGGGTTCTTTGGCGGGCGCCTTTTATGCAGCTGGTTTCACATATAAACAAATGTATGATGCGGTTAAAAATGTAAAAGAAAAAGATATACGCACCAACGTAATTCCATTTACAACATCAAAAACAGATGGTATTGGTGACATTGTAAGAAAGCACTTAGGTGATGTTAATATAGAATCTTTGCCAACCCCATTTGCCGCAGTAGCTGTAGATATTAAAAGCACTAAAGAGGTTGCAATTGCTAGGGGAAATTTAGCAAAGGCCGTTGAGGGAAGTTGCGCAGTTCCTGGTGTGTTTCAGCCGGTAATTTTTGATGATATGATATTAAGTGATGGCGGACTTCAAAATACGATTCCTGCAGATATTCCACGCCTTTTTGGTTGTGATTATGTTATTTCGGTGGATGTAAATAAGTCGCGCACATATGGCACTGATTCAACCAAGTTTTTAGACGTTATTATGTGCTCAATTCGCATTCTTATGAAGAGTAATGCAGTTAGGGGGTATGTAAATTCTGATGTTGTAATCATGCCAGAGACTAAACGTTTTAAATCTACAAAAACTGAAGGTCTTGAAGAGATGATTGAGGAAGGATATAAGGCGACTATTGACGCAATGCCTCAAATTATGGAAATTTTTTCAAGAAAAAGACGCTCAAAATTTAAGTTTGAACCACCTAAAGATATAAAAATTATAAAATAATGAAACAAAAGAAGAAACAAAGCCCTTTTGAAAAGGGGAAAACACCATTTAATGAACTTGTGTTAAAAGGCAGCATAGCGTTGTTTATTGCTGTGGTTTTTGTCGGATGCTTTGTTTTCTGCGGTGGAACGCAAATTTTCGAAAAATCTATTTATGTTGATTCTTATCAAAATTATGAATTTCAATTGCATACAATAGACGTAGAAAATGGTGATGCGTTTTTATTAAGATTGCCAGAGAATAAAACTATGCTTATAGATTGTGGTGATAGCCAATATCAAGACAGAGTTGTATCTTATATTCAACAATTTTTGCGCCATGAGGGGCTTAAACAAATTGACTATTTGGTATTAACGCACTCAGACAGCGACCATGTTGGTAACGCAAGTGCAGTAATTAAAAAGTTTAAAGTGAAAAATGTATATCGTCCAAAAATTTACGCCAAAGATGAGGCGCAATATGCCTCAACCGAACAAAGTTATAAGACGGATGACTCTAAAATATATAATGATGCGATTATAAGCGCCTATCAAAATGGGTGCAACATAATATTTAATCAAGAAGGCGTTTCAATTTCGCTTAATAATTGCACGGTTGAATTTTTATCGCCAAGACTTGAGAGCTATGCTGATGACAATGATTATAGCGCGGTAATTATGATTAAATATTATTCTACTAAATTATTATTTATGGGAGATGCGAGCGCAGAGATAGAGCAAGATTTAATCTTGCAGTACGGTGACAACTTACAAGCAGATATATTAAAAGTTGGTCATCACGGCTCAAAAACTGCAACTAGTGAAGACTTTTTGCACGCGGTAAGGCCGGCTTATGCAATACTTTCTTGCAGCGAAAATTCTAAAATTTTGCCTCATAGTGAAGTTTTAACAAGGCTTGAAACTAAACAGATTCAAGTTTTTTCAACAATGAAACTGGGCAATTTTACATTGACAATAAGCGAAAATGCTGTTTGCGCAACTGGACAAGTGTCAAAAATTAACTTTTGGACTATTGTTTTTTCAGTATTGTTAATTTTTGTCGTTGTAATGTTTAAAATTCCATTTTTTCACAAGAAAGCACTTAAAAACCTTTAAAATCCTTTATTTTTATTTGAGAATCGCTTGATTTGTGTTATCATATATTGTATGAATAAACCAATCAATATAGCGTTAGTGTCATTAAATGATAAATTTTGTAAGTCGGTGGGGCAAGGTGTGGCAGGCAACCTTGATATGTTTAATGCCAACTGTGAAGAGATGATTATTTATGACCTAATCAATCCAAAAGAAGTTATTGCTAAATGTGGGCTGGAGTACTTTAAAAAGCGAGAAAAAGGTGTAGTTCGGAATTGTAGCGAATATGAAAACACAGTTTTGTCTGTAAGTTACGATTTATTTAAATCTTATAGCGACCTTTTTACAAATTCCTTAATTGTATACATTCAATTGCCACAGGGCAAACAAGATAAAGTGCCAAGTCAAATTGATTATGCGGCAAGAGATAAATTTCTTGCTCAAAACAGTCATATTACAGTTTCTGTAGAACAAAAATATGTAAAAAAATGCGTAAACTTGGTTATCACAAAAATAGGAGAATATTATGAAAATTGCCAATAAAACATTAAATTATGTAAAATCGTTAACGGCGCAATCAATTGTGGCTGCTGGTAGTGGCCAGATAGGCTCTTCACTTGGTTCAAGTGCAATTATGCTTGCTTTGTTTAAAGAGCATTATAGTTTTGATGTGTCTGATACAGACTTTTTGAATAGAGATAGGTTGGTTTTGTCGTCCGGGCATGCTGCGCCTTTATATTATACGTTGCTGTCTTTATTTGGTTTTGACGTTACTTTGCAAGACCTTAAAAGTTTGAGAAAACTTGGCAGTAAAACTCCAGCATATCCAACGCATCAAGTGACTGATGGCGTTGAGGCCACAACCGGTTTGCCTGGTCAAGGCGTTGCAAATGCTGTTGGTATGGCAATTTCTCAAAGCATGTTGGCAGAACGTTTCAATAGTGTAGGCTTTCCAATTATTGACCACTATACTTATTGTTTGGTTGGCGATGGCGATTTGATGGAGGGTGTTGCGCAAGAGGCGTGCAGCCTTGCCGGAACGCTAAACCTTTCTAAACTAATCCTTTTATATGATTCAAATGATGTGACAAGTGATGGAAGTCTTAATGCGTCAAATCGTGAAAATGTGGCAAGAAAATTTAGTGCTATGGGATGGAACGTTATTCGGTGCCAAAAAGGAAATGACTATTTCGCATGTTCTAAAGCGCTTTATCGTGCAAAAAAATCAACAAAGCCTACAATTATCATCTTTAAAACAATCATTGGCGTTGGGACATCAAAAGAAGGTACTTCTTCCGTGCATGAGGCTGCGTTAACAAGTGAAGAACTAAAGAGATTCAACAAATCATTAGGCGTTTTTGAGAACTTTTATGTGCCAAATGATGTCAGAGACTGGTGCATGGCTACAACTCGTCAAGGAAAGTTAACTCATGAAAAATGGAATCAAGATTTAGCAGTTTATGCAACTTCAAACCCTGTGTTATATCGTCAATTCAACTCATTTTTTGATAAGAAAAAGTTGGATATAGAAAAACTTTCTCATAATAGTTATAAGTGGGAGGGGCTAAGCGGACGAGAACTCAACCATTTGGTTTTAAACGAGATTTCGCAAAAGCTTAATCAAGTTGTGGGCGGCAGTGCTGACGCTACGCGTTTTACATTAAGTAATATTGACAATGTAGGTTATTTCTCGACAGCAAATAGACGTGGAAGAAATTTCCATTTTGGCCTAAGAGAACATGCTATGGCTGCTATTTGTAATGGTATAGCGCTATATGAAGATTTTAATCCGTTTGCAAGTACACTTCTTGCTTATGCAAGTTATATGCTGCCTGCAATTAAAATGTCTGCACTGATGAAATTGAATACTTTGTATTTATTTAGTCATGACAGCATTAAAATTGGTCAGCCTGGTGTAACTTTGCAGCCAATAGAACAAATTGCAAACTTGCGTTCAATTATAGGGTTAAATGTTTTCAGACCATGCGATGCAAATGAGATGCTTGCCGGATATAAAACATACTTTGATGAACGAGGTCCACTTGCAATGATTTTATCAAGCCAACAAATGCCAATTGTTGATGGGCAATTTAAAGAGGCATTACAAGGCGGATATGTATTGTTGCCAGCTAAAAACAAAGCGGATGTCGTTCTGCTGGCAAGCGGAACTGAGGTTGCAATTGCACTTCAAGTTGCCGAAGAATTAAAGAAAAAACTGGATGTTTCAGTTGTATCTATGCCTTGCGTTGAATTGTTTGAGCGTCAAACTGCACACTATAAATCAAAAGTTTTGCAACCAGATGCAAAACTTACTGTTGCAATCGAAGCGTCAAACGACCCAATATGGTATAAGTTTGTTGGAAGAGATGGCATTGTTGTTTCAGTAGATGAATATCAAGGCAGCGGAAATGGCGATGACGTTTATAAGAAAGCAGGATTTGATAGCAAAGATATTGCTCGAAAAATTTTAAAAAATCTTTCAAAGTAGACTAAATTCGACATGAACTATTAAAATTAAACAATCATTTAAAACACCTTTTTTGTATAATATATAAAGAGGTGTTTTTTATGTTTATGAAAAAAAGTTTAGTGCTAAAATCAACCGATGGTAGCGATAAAAAGGCCATTTTGACAATAGAAAATGATGGTTATGAAACAAGAGGAAAACTTAGATTGTATAATTTTACTAATGAGCCACTTGGCATTATCAGCTTAGGTATTTATGCCGATGGACAAGTTGAAAAAGCGGGGCTGTCGCGGACGGAAAATATGGTGTATAGTTTTGGCTCTGGTTTAAAAAAATTGCCTGATAATTTCTCATGTGCAGTGGTCAATATTTCTAAAGGTGAGACAACAGCAATTTTGTACGGTAATGTTAATGGAAGTGGAGAAAGTGTTTTCGATGATGTCATTTCTGCACTATCGCAAAGCAGCGGCATGCGTCAGGTTGAACAAATTTTAGATGAACATGGAATTGACTATGATGACCAATTGCAAAACGAAATTGAGGAAGAAATTGATAAATGCATTGGCAATTGTGAATATTGTAAGTATAAACAGTTTTATTTCGAGCAAAAATTGACTGAAAGTTTATCTTCAAATATTGATGTTTGCGAGGAAGATGATGAGATTGCAGAAAATAATCAAAATTTCTACTATGAAATTAAAGAGCAGCTAGACCAATTGTTTGAAGAAAATCCTACCGAGGAATATTTGCAAAATTTAATACCAAATTCTAAATGGGTGAAAGTAAAGGTAGATGCAGAAGGCAATTTTTATGTTTTGGGTTTAATCAGCGAAGATGAACATTTAAAATATATTTGTTATGGGGTGCCTGGCGTTTATCAAGAATTGCCTCCAAGACAGTTATCTGGCCATCCTACATGGTTCCCTCTTGACCAAGAAAATCCGCAAAATTTTGGTTATTGGCTGTCTTATCAAGATGCTGAAAGCGGCGAAAGTGTAAAAGCGGTGGTGGTTTAGGTGATGACATATTTATTGCTTGCTGCAACCTTTCTTTTGGCTGCAATTCCGCTATGTTTAGGCGTTGTAGTCATTTTCAAAAAATTAAAAATAAAAAAAATGAAAAACAAGAATGTAAGTGAAAGTTAAATGCATGAGGAGCGTTTTTTATTTTGTTGTCGAAAAATCAGTTAATTTAGTTGATATTTACATCAAAAGGTGTTAAAATAAAAATGTGATACGAAGTAAAGCAAGAAATACTATATATATAATACTATTTAGTTGTCTCATTTTCATTGGCATGGGAATGGGCATTTTTGCATTGACTAATGCAGGTGTAAATGCATATTTAGACATTGCATATGAATTTACCTCGCCAGTTTTAAGCCTGTCTAAATTTCAAGGCGCATACAATGATGAAAGCATAATATATTTTGATGTGTACGATGAATGGCAGGGGGAAACCTATTCTATAGACGGCAGTGCAAATCTTATAGCAGGTTTAACTGCAACTGATTTAACTGATACAACATACAGCAGTGACAACAGCATCAAAGCATATTCTGATGGCAGCAATTTGTATGTTTTGTGCGCAGAAAAAATCACCATGCCTCGTGATGTGTCAGAGATGTTTTATGGATATAATCAATTAACCGCAGTCTACTTCAATGCTGTTAATACAGCAGCTGTGACAAATATGACTGCTTTATTTCAAAATTGTTCGGCTTTAACAAGTTTGAATTTGTCATCCTTTAATACCGCAGCTGTTACACATATGAACTACATGTTTTCTGGTTGTACAAATCTTCAAAACTTGGATGTATCTTCATTTAATACCGAAAAAGTTATATTTATGTTTTCACTTTTTGGAAATTGCTCTTCTTTGACGACTCTAGATTTGACAAATTTTGACACAAGAAATGTTACCACAATGGCACAGATGTTTACTGGATGTGCATCATTGCCAGAACTAGATTTGTCATCTTTTAATACATCTAACGTAGAAGCTATGTCTTATATGTTTAGAGGTTGTGTATCACTCGCATCAATTTATGTAAGCAATTTATGGAGCACTGAGGCTGTTACAACTAGTTCAGATATGTTTACCAATTGCACAAATCTTGTTGGTGCAATCAGTTATGATGCGACAAAGGATGACCATACTTACGCAACAACAGATGGGTATCTTACATTAGTTGAAACGTTGAGTGTTGAAACTTTTAAAGATATATATAACAACGAAACAGCCATTTATTTTGACTTTTATGATTCTGATTCTACTTATTTAAATAACGGAAGTGTAAACTTGATTGCGGGACTTACTGGTGTGGATGTGAGTGGAAATGCGGATGGAAGCGTCCTTGCTTACTCAAACGGTTCAGCCCTTTATGTGCTTTCGGATGCCATAATAAAATTGCCTGCATCAGCAGATAGTATGTTTGGTGGATATAATTTGCTTGAAACAATTCAGTTTAATAATATCAATACAGCTGATGTGACAAACATGAGTGCCATGTTTACTGGCTGTCAAAGATTAACAAGTGTTGACTTATCATCTTTCGCAACCTCAAAAGTAACAGATATGTCATTTATGTTCAACTCGTGTAAAACTTTAACGAGTTTAGATTTATCAGCTTTTGACACATCAAACGTGATAGATATGCGTTGTATGTTTCAGTCTTGTAGTGGTCTTAAAAACATAGATGTATCAAGTTTTAGCACGTCAAAAGTTAAGTATATGAATAATATGTTTTATACTTGTAACGGTCTTAGCACTCTAGATTTATCAAGTTTTGATACATCAAGTGTTGACAATATGAAGGGTATGTTTGCTTCTTGCTCTTCACTCACAACAATTTATGTAAGCAATTTGTGGTCGACTACATCTGTCACTAGTAGTGCTTCAATGTTTGCTAGTTGTACAAAACTTGTTGGTGCAGTAAGTTATGATTCGACAAAGGTTGACCATACTTATGCAACAACTGAATATTACTTGACACTTAAAAATTCATAAATAAAAACAGCATTTTAAATGCTGTTTTTTATTATTTATTTGATTTGTCTTTAAGGTATTCAACGTCTTCTTTGGCTTGAAATTTTTGTTGTTCAAGAAGGTGTTGTTTGCCATTTTCAACCGTAAGAGAGAATCTGCGCTGAGAATTTAAAAATTCACTGTAAAGGTCTTCATTATAGTCGCTTTTTAATATAAGCTGTCCGTTTGCAGGATTATATGTGTAAATTGGCCAGAAACCGCTTTGTACCGCCTTGCGAGAACTTGTCATCATGTCTGAGAGCTCAAGTCCTTGATTGATACAAGGGGCGTATGCAATCACGATGCTTGTTCCATTATAGTCTTGTGCATCTTTAAGTGTTTTAATTGCGTGGTTGATGTCGCCACCAAGTGCAATTTGTCCTACAAACACATCTTTATATGCCAGTGCAATTTGTCCCAAGTTTTTCTTACGCGTTGTTTTGCCGCCTTCTGCAAGCTTTACGCTTGCACCGGTTGGTGTTGCCTTGCTTGCTTGGCCGCCTGTATTTGAGTAACTTTGATTGTCAAGTACTAAAATATTTACATTTTCACCGCTTGCTAAAACGTGGTCAATTCCGCCATAACCTATATCATTTGCCCAGCCATCTCCGCCGATTATCCAAACTTTTTTATCTTTATTTTTTGTAAAAGCATTTGCAAGTTTCATGCCAAGCCCAAACTCGCTGTTATCTTCAAATAAGCTATTTGCCCAGAAAATTCCACCATTTTCGTCTTTACCATATGGGCATGAGGAATATGTGCCGCCATAGATTGAAGAGCAGCCAGTTGCATTTGCAATCATTAAATTGCTGCCGTTAAGCATGGTAAGAATTTTAATATAAGGTGTTTCGCCGCAGCCTGCACATGCGCCTGAAAATTCAAATAAACTCTTATTGAATTGTAGCCCCTTTGCAGTTGATGTTGAAAATAGATTTTGAGTTGTGGTAGGGCAGTTTTTGTATTGTTCATACTCCGCGCGTTTTTCTTCTAAAAGTTGTTCTGCGCCAAACATTTCAATAGCTTTTTTGATTGCTGGGCATGTTTTTGCACAAACTCCGCAGCCTGTGCAGTCTTCAGGTGAAAGCAAAATTTTAAACATTTTATCTTTTAAGCCAAGTGCATTTGCAAAGGTGTCGTCGCTGTTTGTTTTTTCAACAAGCAAAGATGAAAGTGCGCTGTGAGGGCATGCAAGCACGCAGTGGCCGCATTGTACACAGTTTTCTTTTATCCATTGAGGAAGTCTTGATGCAATGTTACGTTTTTCAAATTTAGTTGTTTCCAACGGTACGCTGCCATCTTTAGAAAATTTTGATACTTCAATTGTATTGCCTTGTTGAGATGCAATAGGTTTCATAATATTGTTGTAAAATTCATCATCATATGACTTTGATTGGACTGTTTCAATCCCACTTAATGATGTGATGACCACCTGAGCGATTGAAGATAGAGCATCTTTCATAGCAGAGATATTTTTTGTGACCACATCTTGCCCTTTAATTGCAAATGTTTTTGATATACTTAAAGTAAGTTCAGCCTCTATTTCCTTTTCACTCATAAAGCAAGACGTTTTAAGTAGGGCTGTTTGCATGATTATATTAATTTTGCTGCCTAAATTGTTTTCGCGGGCAATTTTTTGTCCATCAATAATATACAATTTTGCATGTTTTTCTTTGAGCGTATTTACAAAAGAAATGGGTAACACTTTATTTAATTCATCAACGTTGAAAATTGTGTTTAAAAGCACAGTTCCGTTTACTTTAAGCCCAGTTAAGCAGTCATATTTGTTTACAAATGAAAAGTTGTTGATTGAAATGATGTTTGCGTTTTCAAGCAGATATTCGCTTTGAATTTGCTTGTCACTTATTCTAAGGTGAGAAACGGTTAAACTGCCAGATTTTTTAGAGTCATATTCAAAATATCCTTGAACATTCTTGTTGAGTTTGTCACCTAAAATTTTGATGGTTGTTTTGCTTGCAGAAACAGATCCGTCAGAGCCTAATCCCAAAATTTTAATTTCAAAATTGTTGTTTTGAAGGGTGTAAGGCATGATTTCAAGAGATGAATTGCCCATATCGTCGGTTATACCAATTGTAAAATTGCTTTTCTTTGCACCAGTCATGTTTTGATAGATTGTATGAACATGCGATGGTGTAAACTCTTTGCCGCCAACGCCGTAAATACCGCTGTATAATTTTACACCTTTGTTGCAAGATTGAATTGCAGATGCGCAGTCGAGGTATAAAGGTGCGCAGCATCCATTTTCAAGGGTGCGGTCAAGTACAGTTATGTTTTTTGCGCTTGCAGGGATGGCTTTAATAAACAAGTCTTTGTCGAAAGGTCTGTATACACGCACCTTAATAAGCCCAATCTTTGCATTAGAGTTTGCTTGTATATATTGTTCAATCGTTTCGCAAGATGACCCCATAGACACCACAACATTTTCTGCTTGAGGATGACCAACATATTCAAAACTGTGATAATTTGTATTTGCAATTGAATTAACTTTGTTGAATGCGTCTTCAATTTTTGCTGAAAGATTTTTATAGTGAATTGAATTTCGAACTCTATTTTGAAAAAATGTGTCAGGGTTTTGTGCTGTGCCAAATTGTAAGTCGCTTATACTATGATTGTATTGTTCAAGTAAATTGCCAAATATGGTTTTCAACTCGCTTTCTTCAAAAATTGAAATTTTTTGAATTTCGTGACTTGTTCTAAAACCGTCAAAAAAGTGCATAACAGGCGCGCTGTTTTCAAGTGCAACAAGATGTGCTGCCACCGCCATGTGATGCGCCTCTTGAACGGAATTTGAACCAATCATTGCAAAACCGGTGCTGCGAGTTGCCATTATGTCAGAGTGGTCGCAGAAAATTGATAGTGCATGAGACGCGACTGAACGAGAGGCAATATGCATAACACCAGGCAGGCATTCGCCAACCATTTTATACATATTTGGTATCATTAAAAGCAATCCTTGACTTGATGAAAATGTTGAAGACAAACTGTGTCCAAGCAGTGCACCATGCATAAGGCCCGCAACGCCTGCTTCAGATTGCATTTCAATCATTTTAACATTTTGCCCTAAAAGGTTTTTTTCGCCTTTTGCCGCTTTTGCGGTGCAATATTCTGCCATAGGCGATGATGGTGTAATTGGGTAGATAGGTATAACCTGAGATAGTTTATATGCCACTTGTGCGGCTGCTGTGCAGCCATCAATAATTTGTTTTTTCATAATTTCTCCTAGTTTAAGTATATTATTTTTAAAAAAAATAGTCAATCATTTAAAAAGCAAAATATTTCAATTTACATTTTTGTGAAGATGTAGTATAATAAAATCATGAAAAGAGTTTTAATTACAATTCAGTATGATGGCACAAATTATTCGGGTTGGCAAAAACAACCTGAGGCGAAGACAATTCAAGGTGAAATTGAAGATGCTTTTTTTGTGGCTACTGGGCAAAAAATAGAATTGTTTGGAAGTGGCAGAACAGACGCAGGCGTTCACGCTATTCACCAGACTGCCCATTTCGATTTTGACTTGCCAATACCTATTGATAAATTGCCAGAAATTATAAATAATCGTCTGCCACAAGATATTGCTGTGGTTGATGCAAAAGAGGTGGCTGCAGCTTTTCATGCAAGATTTTCAATCAAGAAAAAACAATATTTATATAAAATTTTGATTACTGACCATAAACAGCCCTTTGCTGCAAATTATTATGGATTTGTAAAAAAAGACCTTGATGAAAAAAAGATGCAAGAGTGTGCAAATGTGCTTATTGGCACGCATAATTTCAGGGGATTTTGTTGCTCTGCAACAAGCGCGGCAAATTTTGAACGAACAATTTTTGATATTAAAGTAAAGCGCAAAAATAAGCGAGAAATTGATGTGCTTGTGACTGGAAATGGCTTTTTATATAACATGGTGCGCATAATTGTAGGTACGCTGGTAGATTATAGTCTTGGTAAGGTAACGCTTGAACAAGTGTATGATGCCTTAAATAATGCAAATCGCGCATCGGCAGGTCAGACAATGCCGCCAAATGGGCTATATTTAAATGACACTATTTATTGATATTGATTGATTTTTAAATGTATTTATGCTACAATACCAAAGTATTAAAATGGAGAAAAATTATGAAGGTAACAAGTAAACAACTAAGAAAAATGTGGTTGGATTTTTATAAGGAAAGGGGACACGTTGATATTGGCGCTGTTTCTTTGATAGGCGACGGCACTACTGGTGTTATGTTCAACGTTGCCGGTATGCAACCACTTATGCCATATTTGTTGGGGCAAAAACACCCAAAAGGTACACGACTTTGTAATGTACAAGGATGTGTGAGAACGGTTGACATCGACTCGGTTGGGGATGAAAGCCACTGTACTTTTTTTGAAATGATGGGAAACTGGTCTTTAGGGGATTATTTCAAAAAAGAGAAAACTGCATGGAGTTTCGAACTTTTAACTAAAGTTTTTGGCTTTGATAAAGAAAAACTTTGCACAACCGTTTTTGCAGGCAATAAAAATGTTGAAAAAGATGATGAAATTGTAGGTTATCTTTTAGATGCTGGTATGAAAAAAGAAAATATTTATTTTCTTAAAGAAAATTGGTGGGACTTGCCTGGCACTGTAAATACGCCTTGCGGCCCAGATAATGAATGGTTTTACCCTCGTCACGACAAGCCTTGCAGCGCAACTTGCGACGCAACATGTGAATGCGGAAGATGGGTTGAAATTGGCAATGACGTTTATATGCAATATAAGGTGAAAGAAGATGGCTCGGTTGAACCTTTAAAAAATAAAAATGTCGACACTGGATTTGGCTTTGAACGAAACCTTATGTATCTGAATGGATTAAATGATGTTTACCAAACAGACTTATTTGCTGAAGTAATTGCATTTATTGAGAGGCAGGTTGGCAAAGAGTATGGTTCAAACGAAGAAGAAACAAAAGCAATGAGAATTATTGCTGACCATATTCGTACAGCAGTTATGTTGATTGGTGATGTAAATGGAATTTTACCAAGCAATGTTGGGGCAGGTTATATTTTACGTAGACTTATTCGTCGCGCGCTTCGTTATGCTAAATTTTTGGGACTTGCTAAAGAACAACTTACAGATGTTGCAAAAATTTATATAAACAACGTGTACAACGAGGCATATCCTCTTTTGGTTGAAAAGCAAGAATATATTTGCGAAGAACTTTTAAAAGAGGCAACAAAATTTGATCGTACACTTGAACAAGGTACTAGAGAATTTAATAAACTTGTTGGCAACCTCGCTAAATTCGCGCCAGATGTTAAAACGATTAGTGGCGACAAAGCATTTAGACTTTTTGATACATTTGGTTTCCCTCTTGAACTTACAGAAGAAATGGCAAACGAGCAAGGCTTTAGCGTTGATAAGGAAGGTTTTAAACGCGCATTTGAGGCACATCAAGAAAAGTCTAAAGGTGTGGCAAAAGGTGAGTTTAAAAGCGGATTGCAAGATGATGGCGTTATGACAACAAAATATCATACGGCAACACACCTTTTAAATGCGGCATTGAAGATTGTTGTTGGCCCACAATGTCATCAAATGGGCAGCAATATTACAGCAGAAAGATTGCGTTTTGACTTCCCATGCGACCATAAAATGACATCTGAAGAACTTGCTAGGGTTGAAAACCTTGTCAATGATTGGATTAAACAAGGAATTGCCGTAAACAAAGAAGAAATGCCAAAAACTAAGGCAGTTGAAATTGGGGCAGAGGCACAATTTATTGAAAGATATCCAGATGTAGTTTCAGTTTACACAATTGGCAATGTATCAAAAGAAATTTGTACAGGCCCTCACGTTGCAAACACAAATGAGCTTGGACATTTTAAGATTGCAAAAGAAGAGGCGTCGTCAAGTGGTGTAAGAAGAATAAAGGCAATTTTAGATTAATAAATATTAATAAAAACACTTCTATAGTAGGGGTGTTTTTATTTTCTAGTCATATTTTTCTTTAATGAAAACTTGAAATAATAGAATATATGTGTTATAATAAACTTATCTGGAGGAAAAATGGCAGGAAAGGTAAAAAAGGGCTTTAGCACTTATTTGTTTATTTTGTTTCTTATGCTAGTTGCGGCAGCGTTGGTTACTCTGCTGGTTATGATTTTTAGACCATTTAAAGAAGTACTGGGATATCAATACATATGTTATTCAGATGAGGTCACAAAAGATAAGGTGACTGACGGAAGTAGTGATGACTTGCTTGATTTTTCGTCATTAGAAGAAATCCAAATCAATTGCAGCTATGCAACGGTATCTGTAGAAAGACCAAAGGATTGTAAAAAATATTCAATCACTTTCAAAAATTTTGTAACAGGGTTTGCGTCTGCCGATGCAAATATTAAATTTTCTTATAATATTTATTATGAAAATGGTTCTAATGATAAGGTTTTGTGTGTTGACGTGCACGAACCTGAAGCATCGCTTTATTTTGCAAAAAATGTAAGCGTTTCTATTTGTCTGCCTGATAAAGAAGATGCAAATTTAGAGAATGTAGAATTAAACATTGAAAACACAAGCGGCAACATTTCAATAGGATGTGTTACTGCGTCTTCTAACAAAATCACACTTGCAAGTTTAAAATTGCAAACAACGCGAGGAAGGATTTATTTAGGGGCTGGACTTGATGGTGCAATCGATAAAATCTTTATTCAAACAAAAAGAGGCGGAATTGATTGTCCAATCAATTTACACGCTCAAGATTACTTTACTCTCAACGCAAAAAGCGGCACGTTAAACTTTAACAATCTTTCATTTGGAGCGGGTAACCTTGCAACAATCAACATTGGAAACTGTGAGTTTAGAGCTGGCACAGTAATAGGAGATATCAACTTAAAAATGCTGGCTGGTTATCTTGATGTAGAGGATTTCATCGGAGATATCAGTGCAAACAACCCTGCAGAACAGCTTTCGGCAGCAACTATTACTATAGGTGAAGTGTGGGGTAATTTGAGTTTTCCATTTGCAAATTCTTCAAGAATAAACATCGGTAAATTTGGTGGCGGCAAGTTCTACGTTAAAGGTACAAGTGGTTCGGTTAAACTTGGTGAAACCAATGCTTTTGCTTGGATTGAAATGACGACTGGAAGTATTGATATTAAAGCGTGTTATGACTTTGAGGCGAAAACTACAAGCGGAAAAATCAATGCTGTAATTGATAGAAGTGATGTGATGGATGAAATTAACATTACAAGCAAAAAAGGAAGGGTGAAACTTGGTGTGCCAAGCAAACTTGAATTTATTTTAAATGTTTATAATACTGATGGAGAGATGAGAAACGCAGGCAGCGTAAACGTCGAAGGGTTTGACGGCATGTTTGAACTTCCGCTTGTTATCAACAATGGCAATAAACCAATCAACATTACAACAAATTCAAAAGTAGAAGTATATAAAGTAGCATAAAAATGCTACTTTTTTATTTGCGAATAAATGCTGATTTTGTTATAATAAAAACAGTAAAAGGAAATTGTATGAGGATTTTACATATTGCAGACTTACATTTAGGCGTAAAAAACGGCAAACTACCCAAAGAGAAACAAGACGCTTTAAAAGATGAAATGATAGAAAATTGTCACTATTTGTTTTCTCAAATAGGCAAAAAGTATGATGTGATATTGGTGTGTGGAGACTTATTTCACAGCAAAAGTGTACCAACAAAACTGGTACAAAGTTTTTTTGCTGCAGTCAGTGCGTTTGGTAAGCCTGTATTATATGTAAATGGAAATCATGACGAGAAATTTATTTTCTCAGAAATTCCAGAAAATTTTATAGTTTTAGATGAAAACAACACTTGTTTTGAATTTCAAGATTTTGTATTTTACGGCGTAGAACACTTACAAAATATTGATAAAACAAAAAATAATGTGTTGTTGGTGCATGGCAATATAGAAAACACAAGAGATAGTGACTATATTGATATTTCACCATACCTTGAACTCGGATTTGAGTATATTGCACTTGGTCATGTACACACGGTGAAAAAGTATAAAAAAGGCAACAATATTTTTGCTTATAGTGGCAGTTTATTTTCTAATGGGTTTGACGAATGTGGCGACAAAGGATATATTGAGGTTGAAATTAACAATAAAGTTGTTGAAAAATGTGAGTTTAAGCCCCTTTCACAAAGAAAGTATGCAATAGTTTCGTATGACCTTTCTCACGATAAAACGACAGCGGATATTGCAGATGGAATAAAACGCGAAATCTGCAAACAAGGTATAAGTGATAGAGATATTATAAGAGTGGTTTTAACGGGAAGTTATGACGAATTGTTAAACAAATCTTTATCAATTTTGCAAGACAGTTTTAGTGAATTTTTTTATATTGAAATTGTTGATGAATCAAAAATGAAGATTGATATAGAACAATTGAAGAGTGAGAAACTGTCCTTTAAAAACGAATTTATATCCTTGGTGGAAAATTCTGACTTGGATGGGGCAATCAAGCAAAAAGTGATTGCGCTTGGCATTGAGGCTTTAAAAGGAGAAGATTTATCTATATGAAAATAGAAAGATTACATATTGATAATTTTGGTCGTTTGTCAAATCAGGATTTTTCATTTGGAGAGGGGTTAAATCAACTGCTTAATGAAAATGGGTGGGGCAAAACAACACTGTCAATATTTATTAAAGCAATTTTTTATGGAATGCCACCCGCACGCGAAAACGTCAAGATGGAGCGTAAAAAATATATGCCTTGGCAGGGGGGAAACTTTGGTGGTTGGCTTGAATTCTCTTGCAAGAAAGGTAGATTTAGAATTGTTCGCTCGTTTGCAAAAACACCAGAAGGCGATGAGGCTCAACTTTTTGATTTGACATCCAACAAGGTTGTGCAAATGCCAAAAGAAGGCTTAGGAGAATGGTTGTTTGGCGTTGGCAGAGAAACGTTTGAAATGACAGCGTTTTTGCCTCAATTAAACTTCACTTCATCTGTAAATGAACAAATTTCGGCGGGGGTGCTTGGGCTTGATAAGTTTAAATATGACCTTGCAAGCGTCGGCGGGGCTCTCGCTCAAATCAAAAAAGAAGTTTCTGCGCTTAAAAAAGATATGGTAAAACAAAACGATATTGACAGAATTTCAAGGCATATGGTTGATTTGAAAGCTGACCTTGCACAAGCTATCGAAAGTATAAAAGAAGTTGATAGACAAATTCAAGTTGAGCAAAACAACTATGCAGTTTTAGAAGAAAAAGTTTTAAAAGAAAAGCAGACATTGCAAGCGCATGAGAAGATTTTTGCGTCAAAGATGAAAATTGAAAGCGAACTTAAGGCTGAAAATGAAAAATTGTCGGCTCTGCTTATAAAACTCAATTCAATCTCGCCAGAGCGTAAAGAAATGGATAAAAAGAGTTTCCCTTGGTTGATTGTTGTTGCGTCTATCGTTTTGCTTGCAGGTGTGGCGCTTGGGCTTGCGCGCGTTGTATCGTGGGTGGTTGCCGGCAGTGTTTGTGGCGTTGGAGCATTTTTAGGCGTCTTATCATTTGTGTTTAGAAAAAAGTATAAACAAGCGTCTCAAAAACAAACGGACAAGGCTCAAACGTACGAGTTGGATAAAAAGATTACTCAATGCCAAGAAGATATTGAAAAACTTAAAAATCTTTTGGCAAATTATAGTGAAATTTCTTTACCAAACTCAACTTTGGCTGATTATCAACAAAATTTATTGTTTAACTCTAAATTATCGCTAGAACGGCTTTCCACTCAAAAGAAAACATTGATGTATCAACAAGACCGCCTTCAGCAAGAAATAGAAAGCATGAAAGAAGAACTGGCAAATAAAAAGGCGATTAATAAAAAGACAGGTGATAAACTGGAAGTTTTGCAGTACACGCATGATTTTCTTGTAAAAGCAAAAGAGAATGTATCTGAAAGGTTTGTAAAACCTATAAATGACGGCATGCGGGCGCTGCTTGAAAAGTTTGATATGCGCGGACGAGAATATATCGTTGACACAAACTTTGATATTAAACAGATTACAAATGGCGGGGTGAAAGACTTTGAACATTCAAGTCAAGGCTATAAAGATATCCTTTCAATTTGTATGCGCTTTCTTTTGATAAAAGAGGTGTATAAAGAGGAAAAACCGTGTGTGATTTTGGATGACAGCTTTGTAAATTTTGATGATGAAAACTTTCAAAAAGCAAAGCAAGTGTTGCAACAACTTAGTCAAGATTTGCAAATTTTATATATTTGTTGCAGTCAAAGCAGAGAAATTTAATAAATTTAATTGACATTTTTCGTCAATTGCGGCTAAAATGTTAATGAATATAATGAAAGGAGATAGATATGAAAACAAAATATTCAGGCACTCAAACAGAGAAAAATCTAATGGCAGCGTTTGCTGGTGAAAGCCAAGCGAGAAATAAATATACATACTTTGCATCAACAGCAAAGAAAGAGGGGTATGAACAAATTTCTGCCATCTTTACAAAAACAGCAGACAACGAAAAAGAACATGCTAAGATGTGGTTTAAAGAACTTCAAGGTATTGGCAACACAGCAAGAAACTTAGAGTCTGCCGCAGAAGGCGAAAACTATGAGTGGACAGATATGTATGCAGAATTTGCAAAAACTGCAGACGAAGAAGGTTTTCCAGAACTTGCAGAAAAATTCCGTAAGGTTGCAGCAATTGAAAAACGCCATGAAGAAAGATATAGAAAACTGTTGCAAAATGTAGAACTTAAACAAGTTTTTGAAAAGAGTGAAGTTAAAATTTGGGAATGCAGAAACTGCGGACATATTGTTGTAGGCACAAAAGCGCCAGAAATTTGTGAAACATGTGCTCATCCACAAAGTTACTTTGAACTTCTTTGTGAAAACTACTAGGATAAATAAAATAGGTATGAATAATACCTATTTTTTTGTTTTATAAAAATTTTTAAAACTTTTTTAAGAAATATTGAAAAAACAGTTGCTTTTTCCAAATAAATTTGTTATATTATTAGAGCAAGCCTTGGTTGTTGCATATAATGTAATGACAAGGTGGTGCTTATTCGCGGGAGTGGCTCAGTGGTAGAGCGTTGCCTTGCCAAGGCAAATGTCGCGGGTTCGAATCCCGTCTTCCGCTCCATAAAAATTTGGCGTTTCGTTTTATTGCGACATTTGCCAAATCGGGTTCCCTTAAAATTTCAGCATTTTAAGGGGCGAAGAAAACCTGTTGTAAGGTCGATGCTTTTGCGAACAGCAAAACACGCAAAAAACGGTGTTTTCGTAGCGGTCGCGGGTTCGAATCCCGTCTTCCGCTCCATAAAAATTTGGCGCATTGCCAATTTGGTACCATCGCCAAGCGGTAAGGCAAAAGTCTGCAAAACTTTTATTCCCCGGTTCAAATCCGGGTGGTACCTCCAATTGTGGCGACCGCAAAGGTCGCTTTGTTATTTTAAAAGATTATAACTATGCTGGTGTGGCGGAATGGCAGACGCACGGGACTTAAAATCCCGAGGTGGCAACACCGTGTGGGTTCGACTCCCACCACCAGCACCACAGCAGGCGAAAGCCTGTTTTTTAGTTGCTAAGTTGCGCGTTTTTGTTGTGTACAAAATTTATTAAGTAGGTAAAAGTATTTTCAAAAACTTTCATTTTTCTATTTACAAAACTAGCACAATGTGTTATACTAAACGGGCAAGGAGGACGTATGGCAGACGTTAAGTTTAAATTAAATGGTAAAACATATTTAATTCCAAAACTTATAGCTTGTGGTAAAGATTCTATGATTGCAACATTTTCAGAACAATCTGGTGAATATGAATGTTGTGATTGTACTTGGACTATGAGTGCGAAAGAGTATATTGCGAAAAAAGATATTCAACCAGAAATTGAAACAATGAACGAAGAAGAAAGTAGTATATAATTGTATACTATTTTTTTTATAATCTGCTGTAAAATCTTGACTAAATTTATATGAATATGATAATATATTTGTAACAAGTCGAACAAAATAAAAGGAGAAGAAATGGCTACAGAATTTTGGGTATGGCTGGGAGTTGTTGTATTTGCTGTGTTTCTTGAAATTATCACGCAAGAACTAGTTTCAGTTTGGTTTGCATTTGGTGCGGTGATTCCTTTCTTTCTGTCTATTTTCAAAAATGTTCCGCTTTGGGTGCAAATTGTTGTGTTCGTTGTGGTTTCCCTTGTGCTTGTATGCTTTGTAAGAAAGTTTGCGCAAAAATGGTTTTTGAAAAATAGTGGTGCAAAAACAAATGCTGATGCATTAATAGGCAAGTCGTCCAAGCTGCTTGTTGGGATTACTCGCGACGATAACGGCGCAGTAAGGTTTAATGGCGTTGTTTGGTCGGTGACTACTGAGGATGGCTCGTCAATTAGGGCTGGAAAGTATGTTGACATTGTAAGGATGGAAGGAAACAAGTTTATTGTTAAACTAAGCGAAAAACAACAAACAATTCAGCAAGATAAAGAAGAAAAATAAAAAGGGGGATTTTTAATATGCCAGCATGGGCTATTGTATTAGTTGTTATAGGTGCGCTTGCGCTTATTACATTATGTTGCTCTGTAAGAATTGTAAAACAATCTACAGCAGTTATTGTAGAGAGATTAGGTAAATATCACAAAACACTTGAAACTGGTATTCACCTCGTGTTTGCATTTTTTGACAGAACACACAAACCAATCAGTTTAAAAGAAACGGTTGCAGATTTTAATCCACAACCAGTTATTACAAAAGATAATGTTACTATGCAAATTGACACTGTAGTTTATTTTCAAATTACAGACGCAAAGTTGTACACTTATGGTGTAGATAGACCACTTCGCGCGATTGAGAATTTAACAGCTACAACATTAAGAAACATTGTTGGTGAGCTTGAGCTTGACGAAACGCTTACATCTCGTGATACTGTAAATACAAAAATGAGATTAATTCTTGACGAAGCTACAGACCCTTGGGGAATTAAAATCAACCGTGTTGAACTTAAAAATATTCTTCCACCAATGGACATCCAAGAGGCGATGGATAAGCAAATGAAGGCAGAACGTGAAAGACGTGAACAAATCCTTAAAGCTGAAGGAGAAAAGAGGGCAAGCATTTTGGTTGCCGAAGGCGAAAAGGAAGCTAAAATTTTAAGAGCTGAAGCCGATAAGATGGCAAGAATTATGGATGCAGAGGCTCAAAAACATGCTGTTCTTGCAATGGCAGAGGCTGAAAGTAAGGCGATTTCACTTATTAATGACGCTAGTCCTAATGCCGCTTATGTGACACTTCAAGGATTTGAAGCGCTTAAAAAACTTGCAGATGGACATGCAACAAAACTTATCATTCCAAGCGAAATCCAAAATGTGACAGGACTTCTTGCTTCAATGAGTGAAGTTGTAAAGAAAGATACAACAACAATTTCAATTCCAATTGCAAATGAATTAGATGCAAAAAAGGCTAAAGTTGCAACTAAAAAGCCAGTAAATAAAAAATAAAGAAAAGACTTCGCTTGTGCGAAGTCTTTTTTGTTTGCTTTAAGAGATGAAAGGTGATAAATTAATCACCTTTTTATTTTGTTTATTATTGCGTTTATCCCTTTATTTACTTGATTTTTTTTGCTGAGTATAATATAATAAAGTCTATAAGTAAAGGAGATGTTATGAACAAAAGTTATACGCCAGAACATTTTGAACAAGAAATATATAAGACATGGCTTGACAAAAAATATTTTGCTGCTAAGCCAGATGATAGAAAATCATATAGTATGGTTATGCCGCCTCCAAATGTTACTGGAAAGGCGCACCTTGGTCATGCCCTTGATAATGCTATTCAAGATGCTTTAATCCGCACAAAAAGAATGCAAGGCTTTAATGCGTTGTGGGTGCCTGGGACAGATCATGCCGCCATTGCTACTGAACAAGTTCTTGTAAAAGATCTCAAAAGAAATGGCCTTTCGAAAGAAAGTGTTGGTAGAGAAGAATTTTTAAAGCGCGGATGGGATTGGTATGGCAAATATACTCATGTGATTTGCGACCAGTTTAAGATGCTTGGTATATCTTGCGATTGGGATAGACTTGCTTTTACTATGGACGAAAATTTAAATAGGGCAGTACGCCATGTTTTCTGCACTTATTACAATCAAGGGCTTATTTATAAAGGTAAGAGGGTTGTAAATTATTGTCCAAGTTGCCGCACAACTATTTCTGACAACGAAAACGTACATATTGACCAAAATACATATCTTTGGTATATCCGTTACCCATTTGCAGATGGAAGTGGTGAAGTGACAGTTGCGACAACTCGCCCAGAGACTATTTTTGGTGATACTGCAGTTGCTGTAAACCCTAACGATCCTCGTTTTAAAGGACAAGTTGGCAAAGATTTGATTTTGCCTCTTGTAAATAAGAAAATTAAACTCATTGGTGATGATTACTGCGAAATTGGCTTTGGAACAGGCGCAGTTAAAATTACACCAGCGCATGACCCTAATGACTATGAAGTGGGCATGAGACATAATCTGGAAGTTGTACACTGCATTGATGATGAAGGTAAACTTACCGAAATTGCAGGACAATTTGCAGGTATGGATCGAATTGAGGCAAGACCACTTATTGAAAAAGCACTTGAAGAGGGTGGATATCTTGTTAAAAAGGAAAAATATAAAAATCAAGTTGGAACCTGTGAAAGATGCGGAAGTTATACAGAGCCAAGAATTTCAACGCAATGGTTTGTTAAAATGGCAGAACTTGCAAAACCTGCAGTTGAGGCTGTAAAAAACGGTACACTTAAGTTTCATCCAAAACGTTATGAAAAAACATATTTAAATTGGCTTGAAAACATTCAAGATTGGTGCATTTCAAGACAAATTTGGCTTGGCCATAGAATTCCAGTGTTCACATGTAAACATGGTCACGAATTTGCAAGTGAAGAATATCCAACAGTATGCCCAACATGTGGATGTAAAGAATTTACTCAAGATAACGATGTACTTGATACATGGTTCTCATCTGCGCTTTGGCCATTCTCAACTCTGGGATATCCTGATAATACTGAAGATTTGAAGTATTACTATCCAACATCAACTTTGGTGACTGGTTATGACATTATTACATTCTGGGTGTCAAAAATGGTGTTCTCTGGACTTAAATTTATGAATGACGTTCCTTTTAAGGATGTTGTAATTCATGGACTTGTAAGAGATATCCACGGCGTTAAGATGTCAAAACACCTTGGAAATGGTATTGACCCAATTGACATGATTGAAAAGTATGGCTCTGATGCGCTTAGACTTAGCCTGATTAACGGTATGAGCATGGGTACGGACATTAAATATGGTGAAGAAAAAGCCAAAGAGGCAAAAATTTTCATTAATAAACTTTATAATGCAAGCAAATTTGTTCTTCAAAACCTTGAAGACATGAAAATTCAAGACATTTCTAAAATGAAACTTGCTGCCAAAGATAAGTGGATTTTAAGCGAACTTGATGCACTTATTAAATCAGTGACTAAGAATATTGATAAATATGCACTTGGCGTTGCTACATCAAACCTGATAGAGTTTACAGTATCTAAATTCTGTGATTGGTACATCGAACTTAGTAAAGTTGATTTGTATGGTGACGATCAAGAGAAGAAGACAAAAACTCAAAATGTATTATATTATGTTTTTGATAGACTTCTTAAATTGTTCCATCCATTTATTCCTTTTGTAACAGAGTACATCTATCAAGAACTTCCACTTCACGAAGAGACAATCATGCGTGCTAAGTTCCCAACTAAAGTTCCTGTTAAAAATTTGAAAAACAACTTTAATAAGGTGCTTGAAATTATCAAAGCAATTAGAAATGCAAGAGCGGAATTTAATGTGCCAGATAATAAGAGAACAAACCTTTATATTATGATTGAAGGGCAGTGCAATGACACACAAGAAAACTTAGGTGAGATTGCAAAACTTGGCTTTGGATTGTCTGCAGAACTTATCACTGCTGAGCCTCAAGAAAAATGTACAGTAGTCATTTATGATAATGTAAAAGTGTACATCCCTATGGGACAACTTGTAGATAATGAAAAAGAGAAAGAGCGACTTGCGAAAGAAATTGCAGCATTAGAGTTTGAAATTTTAAGAAGTGAAAAGATGCTTTCAAATCAAGGATTCGTTGCAAAAGCTCCTGCCGCTTTGGTTGAAAAAGAGAAGGCAAAACTTGAAAATAATAGGGTGAATTTGCAAAGATATCGCGCAGAACTTGAAAATTTGTAATTTTCAACATCTTTGCACTAGTATTTTTATACAACCTACAATATATTGTGTTTTTATCTAAAATGAGCACAATTAAAAAAGAGCGTAAATTACGCTCTTTTTTCGTTGATTTATTCTCTTCGCAGCGATTCAACCGGGTCAAGTTTTGCAGCCTTTGAAGAAGGATACAATCCTGCCATTACGCTGATTACAATGCTGACAAGAAGTGCTAAACCAAAGTATTCAATTTTCATGATTAGTGGTGCAAATCCAAGAAGTGATTTAAGTACAAGGATGAATATTCCACCTACAACCAACGAAAGCACAATACTTATGATGCCGCTTAAAAGTCCAATCAAGAAACTTTCGCTGCTGAATATAAGGCGAATATCTTTGCCTCTTGCACCAATACTTTTAAGTACGCCAATTTCTTTTGTACGTTCGGCAACACTCATATAAAGTACAACTAAAATCATAATAAGTGCCACGAAAAGTGAAATTCCGCTTATGATTGCAAGTGCAATTGAGAATGTTGATAACATTTCAGTGAACATTGATGCCATTTGCTCTTCAACAGAACCTGTTAGAGTGTCTTTGTGCTGTGCAATGTATTGTTTGATAAGGTCGGCTGTCGATTCGCTGTCTGCCTCTATATACAATAGGTTTGGTACAAGATCGGTTTCAGGAACTTGTTGTTCAGGTGGCAATGTTAAGTTTTTGTTGTGAATAGCCTCTTTTACGCATTTGTTTAAGAAACCGTAATCAACATACATCACCATCATATCGCCAAAGAAGGAAACATCGACAATACCAGAAATAATTACATCTTTTTCAAAAGAGATTCCTGCAAAACTCGCATTTAAATGGACTTCTTTGCCAACAGCTTCCTCTGGAGTTTCTACTTCTAATAAGTCACAGGCTGCTTTAGAAAGCATAACTTGACCTTTGTAATCTTCATTTTCAGCCTCTTCTGCATTATATACTGGTATTTCGCCTGCAAGCATATTCTTTTTAGAATAGTATGGTGGAGTGGTGTAGGTATCTACAACGTTTGCATATTTCGTTTCGCCACCTTCAGGAGTATATTCCACTGTATTATCCTTGCTTGTAGGGTCAAGACTAAATGTAACGATGTTAAGTCCTGGCGACATTGTGTTTTCATTTACTTCAAAGTCGTTGCCGTTGTCTTTCAGATATTGAGTTATATCTTGTTGCAGGGCATCGATATCATCTTCTGAAAATGATTGATTCTTTTTGTCAGCCTTTGAGATGGTGACCATGTTAGGATTAGTATAATTTGCTGCGGTGTTTGAGATGTATCCAGTTAGGCCAGAGCCGAAAGATAGCATCAATATCATTGAAACAAGTGAGATTGAAACGCCAACAGCCATTAAAATGTTTTTAACTTTGCTTGCCCACATGTTGTGCAGTGAAAGTTTGAATGCGCTCCAAGTGGAAAGGTGCCCTTCTTTTTCTTTTCGTGCAGGTAATGCATGTACATCATTAATCAATTTGTTTTTAGTGTCATTTTTTTGATAATTTTCGTTTTTCTCATCTCTAATAATTTTTCCATCAGCAATTTCAACTATTCTTGATGATATGCTTGCAACCTTTTCTGAGTGTGTTACCATAATTACAAGTTTTCCGTCGTCAGCAATTTCTTTTAAGATGTCAAGAATTTGCACCGTTGTGCTGCTGTCAAGCGCACCAGTAGGCTCGTCAGCCAAAATAATATCTGGGTCGTTGATAAGTGCTCGGGCAATAGCGACTCTTTGCTTTTGCCCGCCAGAGAGTTGAGTCGGCTTTTTCTTTATTTGGCTTTTTAGGCCAAGTTTATCAAGAAGCTCGGTTGCTTTTTGCACTTTGACGCTTTCTTTTACGTTGGAAAGGGTAAGGCCAATTGTTACATTATCAAGTACTGACAGGTGAGGAATGAGGTTGAATGATTGAAAAACAAAACCGATTTTTTTCTTTCTGTAGTCATCAAGTTGCTTTTCTTTGAAATTTTTGAGTTCTTTGCCGTCGATATTGATAATTCCGTCATATTGAGAGTCAAGCCCGCCGATAAGGTTCATTAATGTACTTTTTCCGCTTCCGCTTTCACCCATAATAGAAACAAGCTCGCCCTTTTCGAAAGACAAGTTTATGTTATGTAATGCCCTAAACTTTTCTTTGCCGGCTAGTTTGTAGTCTTTGTTTACATTTTTAAGTTCTAAAACGCTCATAAGCACCTCCAACTTTTAAGTATTCCTTTCTCTACCATATAGTATATTCCGCCAGTCGAGGCAAGTCAATTGAAAAATTTAATTTTTTTTGAAATGTCAAACAAATTTAAGCACTTTTTCAAAAAAAAATAAAAAATTTTAATTTTTATGCTAAAATCGGGGTGTAAAGCATACTTTTAAGGGTGTTGCAACACCCTTAAAAGCGAAAAAGTCGTGTTTTAGCATATTTTTGAAAATGAAAAACGGGCGTGTAGTTCTTACACACCTTTTTTATTCGTTTTATATAATATTACGCTATTGCTTGCAAATGTTTGTTAAACAATTCTTGCGATGTTGCAAACCCTAAAACTTTACGGGGGTAGTTATTTACCCAATTTTGTATATCTTCAACATCTGCGTTTGAATAGTTTGCAAGATTGCTACCTTTCGGCACAAGTCGGCGTATTTCTCTATTTATGCGTTCGTTCGTTCCCCGTTCGCAACTACAATAAGGGTGGCAATAATAAAGTTGTGTTCGTTTGTTGTTGCGTCCATAAATTGACTTTTCCAATGCTTGATAATCTAAAAATTCACTACCATTGTCAACCGATATTGACTTAAACACTTGCTTAAACTTTTTACCAAACTTTCTTTCAAGTGAGTTTATGCAGTTCAGCACACTTGCAGACTTTTGATTTTCCATTTTAAAAATCAACTCTTGCCTTGTAAGTCGTTCAGTCAGCACAAGAAAAGTTGCACGAGTGCTACCACAAACGCAGTCCATTTCCCAATGACCGAAAGTGTTTCGTGCGTTGATTTCTTCGGGGCGTTTTTCAATAGACACACCACGACTAACACGCTTGATTGCTTTTGTTTTGCGTTTCTTATGTTTCTTGCTTGCACCTAACTTTTTATTTTCTATAAGTCCAAGTTCCATATAATTATATAATGTTGTTCTGCTAAAACTTGTATTAAACGGCATTTTTTTATATTGAATTTCGCCCCAAACAGCGTGTGGCGTTATGCGTTCCGTTTTTACACGATTGTTAATATAGTTGATAAGTTCATAATCTTTGCCAATCTTCAACGGGCGTCCTTTCGCCGTGCATAAAAAGTCATAACGCTGTTGCGAGATGTCAGCAGAATAGCGTTTGACTTTCTTATATTTCGTGCCATACCAAAAATTGCTGTGCTTTGTTGTGTGTTCGTATTCGCCACGCTTTAATTCTCTTTGTATTGTTCGCAAACAAACGCCAACTTGATTTGCAATATCTTGCTTACTCATTTTTGCATTAAAAAGCGTTTCAATCTGCAAACGCTGTGTATAAGTTAAATTTTTTGTTCCGTGCTTTCTCATTTCGGTTGCCGTCCTTTTAATACTATGTATTATAACGCATTTTGTTTGCTTTTTCAATACCCCTTGAAAATGATGTGAGAGCATTACACAGCACCTTGCTATAATACGAGTGCCGTGCTGTCGCACGGCATAGCAAGGTGCTGTGTTTTAGCACAAGTTTGCACGGACGAACGGACAAAACAAGGGGCGTTTTTACGCTAATTCGCTTGTAAAAGACGCCCCTTATTTGTTTTTATAAAATGTTCTTTCATTTTTTACAACTTTGTTGCAAAAATTTAAGATTTTGTGAAACGGAAAAAACGCCTATAAAACATAGACGCTAAATTGCTATTAAATTGTGCGTGTAAAAACTAACCCGTCTTATATTTTGACGAATAATAAGTGTCAAATAAATTGCCTTGCAGATAAGTAAAGTGCATTACATCTTTTTCGGTGTCAATAACATCGTCAAAAAACACGAATTTCAACCCAAAATCAAGCATTTCGATTGCAATATCGCAATCGTCAATTTCTTTGTAAATTTCGCTTGCTATACCACGACTATACACAATTTTTTCGTTTGTCTTATGAATATATTTTGTTATATATTCAAGTGTGTTGCCATAGCGAATTTCGTTTTGCGATAAATCTTCAAAATCGTTGCGTCCAAAAGTTTCAGCAAAAAAAGTGTTTGAGTGTGTTATTTGCATTGTATGTTGTTTTGTTGAATAGTCCTTTTGTTCTACAATTTCGCCAATCATATTGTCTTCGGGTATATACATTAAAGCGTGAAAATGCAAGCGTCCGTTGTCTTCGCCAAGTTCAAACACGCCCATATAACGCCAATTACGGCGAGAGTGCAAGTTTGACAAGCATTTACGCAACTTTCTACGAAAAGTGTCTGCGTCCATTTTCTTGTCGTCATAAGTAATTGTGACAAACTTATTCCATAAGTTCAAGTTTGCTTTTCGCTTAAATCTTTTTAAGCGTGCAAAAAGATTATGTTTTTTTCGCTTGATGTTGTCAGTTATAAAGTCGTCAGCGTCTTTCAAGTCGGGGTATCTTTCAAGCATAGCAGTTTTAAGCGTCAAAAACATATCATTTCTTTTTGTGCCTTGCTGTATTGCAAGTAAATATTGATTATCAAAATAGCGTTGTTCTTCGCTTATTTCTTCACGAATAGGCGTTTTATGTTTATGGTTGATAGCATAAGTGCCGACATAATGGTTGCCGTCCTTATATATCTTATACCATTTTGCTGTTTTTTGTCTTTCGGGGAACGGCAATTTTGTATTTCGTGGTAGTGGTGTCAATTCATAGTCAAGCAATCGTTTTTTATGTTTCTTTTTCATAGAAAAACCCCTTTTGTTTCTTCTTTTTTTTGTGCGTGCTATGGTTATTGCTACGGGTATTGCTACGGGGCGAAATCACGATCAAAACATCGTAATTATCGCCCTTGATAAGTCGTTGACTTACCAACAATACCTTAATAAGTGGAAAAGTCGTTGACTTTACTACGCTTACGCCACTTATTAACAATAACTTGATATGTGGAAAACTCTTTGAGTTTACACACAAATCAACACGCATTATTACTACTATCTAAAAAAAATAAAAATAAAAACTAATCGTTGTCGGTGTCCGTTCCTTTCTTATTCATTAAATCATTTATAAAATAACTATTTTGCTGTTTCAATTCTTCAAAAGTTGCTTTTTCGGTTGCGTATTCTTCCAAATCGTCAATACCTACGGGCGAGTTCAAATTCTTTTGCGTAAAGAAATCACTAAAACAATCAGTGCTAAAACGCTTGCTGTAAATCTTTTTATGAATTAAATAATAGTTTCTTTCTTTCTGCGTTCCGTCTTGCGTTCCACTTTCAACACCAATGTCAAGTTTGCAATAACCAAATGTATTGTATATGCCGTTATAATAATTATGTAGCATTGATGTAAACTTTTTAAGCATATACATAGGCAAGGTATTATCACTACGAATAAAGCGATATTTATAGTATAATCTTGCAAACTTGCTAAACACAAAACTATATAACAATTCAGTAATAGTAAAAAATGGCATAGCGAGTTTTGTGTCGCTTGTTTCGTTTATATGCACTATTTCCGTCAAATCTCTTGCGTCTGCACCCCAACTTTCAGGGCGTTGTTCGTCTGTTATAACTTTAACAAACGGGAAATTGTCAATCGTTGCCGAGTGTCGTATCATTTTCAACCAATCATTAAACCCGTCATTTTTTTGATTTGTCGTTTCGTCTTTCTTTTTCTTTTCTTGCAATTCAAGGTTGTTTTTTCGTTCCTTGCCAACTTCGGTTATATTTACAACGCCAAAGTCAAAACTATCTTTTTTCGGGTTGTCTTCAACAAGTTTGCGTCCAAGTCGTAAAGCGTCAAAATCAATAATATGTGCGTGTCTGCTGTAAGCGTCAATCAATCTGCTATCACGCCTAAAAAAGTCAGTGTTCCACATAGGAAAATTGCCTAAATCTTCAAACAAATTGTCAGTTCTTATTGAATAGTTAGAAATAATCAAACTTGATTGAATAACATACACAAAATAAAGTTGTGCGTAAGTTTCAAGCACTTGCCACAAGTCAACAACTTTCAATTTATCGTCAAAATACAAACCATAACGCTTATAATCATAATCAAAACACAAATTATCGTGCTTGATGTTATACCTTTTGCGTAAGTGTCGTTTTATGCTTTTATAAACTTGTTTATCTTTTATATCTTCGCCAAGATAAAAGAAATACGCTAATCGTTGCATATATAATCTTGTTGTTGCCAAGTTATAAATATAATGCTTTTTCATAGCGTATTTTATAGCGTTTTCCAAATTGCACCAAGCAAAATAAGGAAATTTCAAGTCATTGTCAAGCAATTTTTCAAACGCTTTATCACGCAACATTTTTTCTTGCGAGAGTGCTATATCGGTTATTGCCGTTGTCTTCTTTTTACCCATAGTTCCACAAACCATAATAACAATAGGGCGTTCGTTTATCATACCACAATTTTTGTTTTCAAAGTGTTCTAAACGGGCATAACCTATCTTTTTACGCCACCAACAAACAAACAAATAACCAATCAAACACCACGCCCAAACGGGCATAAATGCAAGAATAACCGACAAATCACAAGCAAGTTTATAAAGTTGCATATAAATACTTGTCTTATCAAAAGAAATAACAAAATATAAGTAAAATGCTATAAACTCAATAATAATTGTTATAAAGTTGAAATTAAACGCCCATATAAACAACCACCATTTCCAATAAGCACTTTTTTCTTGCAGAAACGCAAAAAATCGTTTCAACCAATTTTTCACGGGTATATATATTTTTGTCGCCAACCATTTTGTATATTTTAAGGGCTTGCTTTCCTTGTTATAATCGTTGTTTTGTTTGCTTAAATATCGTTGAAAAAACAAGTAAGACAACAAAAACAACGGCACAACAACAATTAAAAGCACTTGACAAAAGTAAAATAAAAAGTCAGCAACCCAAGACAAATAAGCAGTAAAATTGTCGCTTGACGCCCACAAATTCCAATATTTGCCCCAAGCAATAGTAAATTCTTCCCAAGTTGCAGGCAAATTAAAAATAGGAGTAAACGGCACAACCGACTTATCAATCACGGACGGGCGAACATCTATATCTAACTTAAACAATTCTTTTGCGTAATATTGCAAAGAAGACCACAAATCTTGTAAACTTTCCCAAATTCTTGTGTAAGCGTTAGGAAAAACAAAGATTGACACAAGAACAAAACAAATTGTTATACCTATTGCAATATAGTGCATATAGTGTATTTTCTTTAATCTTTCTTTCAGTTTTCCCATACGCTACACCTTGTTTGCAGTAAATATGAAATAACCCACGAAGAAAACAACAGCAATAATAATTATAAGTTTCAAAATATTAAATAGTTTTTTCTTCATAGAACACCATATTAAACCTTTCTATATTCAATCTTGTTATATTTGTTTTTAATATAGTGATATCTATTTGCAATTATTGATTGCGAAATACAATTTTCACTTTCACTTAAACAATAGTTTATAAGTTGCATTTTTTCTTTTTCATAAGCGATTTTTTCTTTTGATTTTTGCAATTCTTCATTGAAAAATTGTTCGCTTAAATTATTGCCACAAACACGGCAATAAGTGTTTTTTACTACATCTGCTTTATTACAGCATACATCACATATAATTTTCATATCTTTTCCGTTCCTTTTAATTTCTTTTATTTTCCGTTATTCGCAAAAATCTGCGATAAATTGTGCCATACTAAAACCCGTTATTTTTGATGTGAGTTTATGCAAATTGCTTTTAATACGCAAAAATGCAAGTCCTACATTTTCGGGTTGTGTTTCAAAACACATAAGCACTAAATCTTTATTGATTTTTTCAACCAATCGCATTTTCTTTTTTAATTCTTCTTTTTCGTCTTTCATTTCTTCATTTCCTTTCATTTTTTCGTTTTTCCTTGTTTCTTAAATACCTTGCCAATCAACTTAAACGGGGCAGAAACAACCCACAAAATCGCCTTGAATATAAAACCTATAAACTTAAATACATAAGGCAATATAGGGTTAAGAACAATCAACAACACAATAAGCAACAATACAATCAAAATAATTTTGAAAAAGTCGCTTAATTCAAGTGTTGCTTTCATATTGTTGTCGGGGTTAAAATCGCCACTCTGCTTGTTATCAACAACGCCTAAATCATAAACAACGCCGTCAGTTTCAAATTTCAAACGCAAAATTGAAACATTTGAAACAATCGTATAACTTTTTGTAGGGTAAGGGGCATTTGTTTTTTCATAAGAACTTTCATAAAAGCGCAATACCCATTGCATATTTTCCATATACGACTTACTTTCTTCGTCCATAGTATATTCTAACTTTTGATTAAACAAAGTGCCTTTGTGTATTGTTTCAAATTCGTTTGTTTCAAAAAATTCGTCAACAGTTTGTATTCTAGACCAAGAGTAAGAATAACCTTGCCAAGCAGACGACGGACTTTCATAAAACGCTGTATCGTATTCAGTAATATATGAATAATTGTCTTTTATATCGTAAAAGTCCCAATTATCAACACCACTTAAACCATTTTCGTAATACACTTTTTGCGTTTGAAAATACACATCTGCTTCCAACAATTTATCTATTTGTCTATCGGTTGAAAACGCCACAAAATGACTATCGCAACTATCTAAACAAAACAAATAAGAGTTTCCACCAAAATAACGCACAAAACCTACATATTTGTCAGTAATTGTTATATAGTCAACATCTTCAACAGCAAAGGTTGTTTGTCCGTTATTTTCAGCAAAAGTAAATTGCTTACCAACGGGAAAACCAAGTTCATTTATTGTATTGTCCGTGCCACTTTCTGCATCAAAGTTTTCGTTCCACGCACGATAAATCGTTTCAATTTCATAAGTTCTTATTGAATTATCACTCACGACAAAATTTTTTACAACATACTTATAAAAGCACCCTTGCGAGTTTACATAAGTTAAATAATAAATACCAAAGGTATTTGCTGTTTGTCGTGTCGTTGACATTGATATTGATGTTGCACGCAAATTGCCATAATGTGCTGTTGGTTGATATACATAA
This sequence comes from Clostridia bacterium, assembly GCA_017466725.1. GTDB lineage: Bacteria > Bacillota > Clostridia > Christensenellales > UBA1242 > Caccovivens. The sequence goes on along the minus strand of JAFTTP010000002.1, from coordinate 161,905 downwards.
ATAAAAAGTTCTTTATCGCTACTTTCTGCAATAGTTATAACTTGCAAAGAATAGTCAGTTTCGTTTACAGCATAATCTTCGGCATTAAAAGTATTGTCTTGCTGTAAATCGTCAACAACATTTGTATAACCACCAACAACACCAATATTTGACGCATAACAAACGCCGTTTATTGTCGGCATAAAGCAAGTAAGAAGACAAGAAAAGCATAATACTATTGCTAGCAATAGCATTTTAATATTTCTTTTCTTTTCCATAAATTATTTACTCACTTTTAATGTTAAAGTTAATATTTATTGTTTCGGTTAAATCGCCACTTTTGATAACCAACCTAAAATACGGGCAATCGCTATCAAGAGCAGTCGGCACATTACTTATTGTTGATGTAGGGTAGTAAAATTGCAATATATCTTTTAAGTCCATATTTGCAACAAAAATGAAATAATCTTCATAAGCAGAGATTGAAAAACCCTTTGCCAATGTTTGCAAATCTGCGTAATTATATTGCGTCCCGTCCACATCATAAGTAAACGCCGTTGTTGATGTTTCGTTTGGCACGACCGAAACAATATATTTATTTTGCGTGCCGTCAACATCTAAATTTGTTTTAATTTCAAACTTATATTCTTTTCCAATCACGATGTCAAAGTTTTCTCTATCGCTTATAATAGTGTCATTTCCACAAGACACATAAAAGTTTTTTAATGGAGTTGTAAAATTTTCAGTAAATATAAAAAGAAAACCAACAACACCGACAACCAAAAGCAAGATAAATAAACTTGACAATAAAGTTGAAAAATTGTTTGTTGATTTTCTTTTACTCATTTTTTTATTTTTCCCTTAAATATCGTCAATTTATTTTTTTGTAATTGTCTTTGATAAATTGTGCGATTTTAGGCGTCCAAACATTAGAAACAAAGTTTTGCGTAGGGTGGCAACCGTCATAAGTATCAACATTGACATCAAACGGAACTTTACTAAACACATCAAATACATCAATACCTTGCTTTTCACAAACTTGCTTTATTGCAACGCTTTGAAATATGTTCTCAGTTGAAGAATAAGCAAAGTTTGTCATAAAAAATACATAACTATCTTTATAATTTTTTTTCAAATTATTACAAAGTGTATTTAATGCACCATAATATGTAGAAATATCAACATCATTAATCGTTCCAAGTGGAACATTTGTCGTATCATTTACACCACACATAACAATAATAATATCACTACTTTTAGGCATATCAGCATAACGCAAACACATAGAATTTTGCAAATCGTTGCCGTTTTCGTCTTGCACCAAAGCACAAGTTGACCCCGATATGCCAAAATTATAACATTTTTTAGCACCCAATATTTCTTGCAAAACAACGGGATATGCTTTATCAATATATGGACTTTCAGTAATACTATCGCCCAAACAAGAAATAGTAATGTTAGACCAATCAACACCATTATCAGTATTGTCATTAGAGTTGTTAATATTCCCAAAAACAGCAGACAAAGACAAACAAGACAATGTAATTACAAAGACAATTAACAAGTTTAATATTTTTTTCATAAAAACCTACCTTAATTGTCATTATATCATATTATTTAATCTATTTACAATTTTAATTATAAAAAATAACATCAGCAGGCAAGAAATTGCTTGTGCCATCACTTGCAGTAAAATAGATAGCATTACAATCAGCAGGAATATCAACAACAACATCTTCTACATAATTTAAGAAGTCGCTACCAGCACAATATGGAACTGCCTCACCACCAGCAACATCAGTTGTTGTTATAAAACAAAATTGAAGATTAGGGCGTGTAGCGTCTTTTTCAATTCTTACTTTGCTGTAAATAGTTTTTAATTCGCTAACATCAAGAATAACACAACTCATTGTATCACTTGCAAGAAAGTTCTCTTTATATTCTTCGTTTGTAAAAAATGCTTTTGTTTTCAAAGTGCTTAAATCAACAGAATATTCTTCCGCAATCTTAAAATTTTGTTCTTTATTAACTCTAATTGTTAATTGTTCCGCATAACCGCCCTTTTCATACCAAGATACTTTTGTATCGTCATTTGGTGTAATTACAATTCTTGCATATCTTGCAAGCATAGGAGTAGTTTCTTCGTCATAGTTTGATGTCAATTTTGCTGTTGAAGATAAAAAATCATTTTCATTATCATAGAAGAAAATGCGATATGAGATATTTGACCTAAAATCTAAATCAACATCAAGTCCTTGACACTCAAAAGCGTCTTTTGTATAAATGCTTTCTTCGGTTTCCTTATATTTTCCGTCATCAGTTAAACCACCAACGGCGTATGTTGGATTAATTACTTTTGTTGTTTCTTCACTCTTTCTAAAAAGTGCAGACAAACCAACAATAGCACCAACAATAGTTAAACAAGCAAGACCGACAACTAAAATATTTTTCCAAGTTTTCTTTGACTTAAAATTTATTTTCTTTAATTTTGCCATAATTTATCTTTCCTTTCATTATTATTTGTTAAAACTTACATCAAGTTGTGATGTGTATTTTCCCATATTAAAAATGTTAAGTTCTACATTTTCGCCGTCAACTTGATATGGTGTAATTACTACACGGAAAGTTTCGGCAGTTTCGGGAATATTTGCTGTGTCAAAATCGCTTTCCAATTCGTCAGTCATTGAAATAAACTTGCCGTCTTCGTCATAGAAAGCAACTTTATATGTGATTGTTGCAGTTTCTTCGTCAAGTTCAATAACAAGTCCGTCAATAGTTTCAGCGTCTTTCATATATGCAGAGTGTTTGCTATCAACAATTTTTCCACTTTCTGCAACAATAGTGCCAATAGCATAATCGCCATTGTCAACTTTCTTTGTGTCAGCGAGATTGCCAAGACCTACACACACAGCAACAAGGGTTGCAATACTCAAAACAACCGACACAATGGTTAGCAACCATTTTAATTTTCCTTTCTTTTTTTCAGTTAATTTCATAGTTTCTTTTTCCTTTTTCTAAATTTGATTTTTTAATCTTATTTGTGCGACAATTTCAACATAAAGTTCTTTTGTGTAAAAACCTACGCTGTTGCCGTCTTTATCAATATGGAGTTCAACAAACGCCGTCAAATCTTCGTGAGATTGCGACAATGTTATAATCTTATCAAGGGGAATAAGCACTCTTGTATTTGTTTCTTTTTCGTGACACTCAATAAATTTCATAACGCACCACCTTATTTGTTAGCAGTCGCTTTTAATTGATTGATAAGCATAGTCAAAAGTGCTTTGTCGCTATCTCTTGACGGCTTGACGCCACACTCTAATTCGCCGAGTTCGTCAGCATTACGCACCTTGTAAGATGTATAACTTGTTTTTGTGCCGTTAGCGTCAGTCATAGTTTCTTTTGTCATTATCAATTCTGCTTTATCGTTAATACTAAACACAATATCAAGTGGTTCATAACCACCTTTGTCTTTTGGTGCAAAGTCAATTTTTACATCACGACCACGCACTTGACCTTTTGTGATATACGCCCAATATTGTTTTCCGTCATTTCCAATAAAACTTTCTCTTTCAACAAACAATTTTAATGCTTGTTCTTGTTGTTCTACAACTTGCATTTCTGCTTGTGCTGTTTCCTTAATTTCGTTTACATTTTCGTTTACTTTCTTTTCCATAATTTAATTTTCCTTTTCCTTTTAATTTAATTTTGCTTTGTTAATCAACTTTGACTATTGATTGTGTGCGTGTCAATCAACACGACTTATAGTTTTTATTAAATTGTCTTTTGTGTTGCTATCGTCTGCGATTATGATGTTTTACGCTGGAACGCAACCAACCTTTGCTGTCTGCTTTATACAGAGCGTCCAGCGTCTTCGTGGCACTTTCATAGCCAGTCGTAATAGACGCACAACCACTACCGAGTGAGTTTTTATACCAACCACCAGTTTTCTTTCGCTTGCCAGTTAATTGCACTTGATAACCACCATACGCTTGGTCTAATGTGAGTTTGTTTTTCCCACCTTTGCAATATTTGTTATTCAATCTGCTAATTTCATACTGCAAGTCCTTTTTAGTTGCCAAAGATAACACCCCCTTTTAATAAAAAATTCGCATAGCGAAACAATTTCACTACACGAATAAAAGGGGAATAGAGTATATGCGAGCAAGTCAAAAGTCCGTTTCAGTCGTATAATTACTTTTGTTTTCACTTTACGACTTGATTATATAAAACTAACAAAATTTAATTTTTTTGTATAAAATTTTAAAAAATGATTGCATAGATAAAGTTATTGTGTTAATATATTAAATATAAGGGCGCTTGTCCAAGGGGGTATTATGCTTTTTAAAAGAAAAGAAAAAGTTATCGATCCAGTTATTCATGATGAAGAGTCAAATTTCACACTTTCATCAGGTGTGCACATTTTAAATCGTTGCAACAATGTTTCGTTGTCTGGAAATGCAGTGGTGCTTGAAAGTTTTAATACGACATTTAAAGACATTTCAGGCAAAGCAAAAGTGCAAATGATGGAAGACGTTGAGGTTGATCAAATTTCAGGCAAAGCCAAAATTGGCCTTTTTAAAAGCGGTAAAATTCGCATTTTGGGAGGTCGCGCTTCAATCACAACAATCAATACTTGCAAAATTGATTATGTGCGTGAAAAAGCAACCATTGGCACTATGAATGGTGGATTTATTCGATTTATTGATGATAAGGCAGAACTTGCAACCATAACAAATGGTGAAGTTTTATTTGTGCGTAATAAAGCCAGAATTGTTACCATGATTACAGGAAAAATCACTGAGATATCTGGCAGTGCAAAACTTGTAAGTATGCTTAATGGTAATATTAAATACCTTTTGAATGACAGCAGGGTTGGAACAATGAATAATGGTGCCATCAAACTTTTTGCCGATAACAGCGAAGTGTCTACATTTAACAATGGAAAAATTGATGAAATGATTGGCAGAGCAATTATTTCTGCAAATATGAATGGCAAAATTGGTTATCAAGATAAAAAGACCATGATTTTGTACTCTCCAAAAGAAAGCGAAAAGAGAATGAATGATTTTCTTATGTTTAAAATTCAAGAGGCATCAAAACAAGAAGAAACAGAAGTAAATCAAGAAGAAAATGAAACTACAGCAGAAGAACAAACTGAACAGGTTAAGACTAAAAGAAAGAAACGTAAAACTTCAGAAGTAGAAGATAAAATGGATGAATAGAGAAGGAAAATGGAAATATTTTTACATGGTTTAGAGCATACGTTGATAGATCTTTTGATTTTGACGCCGCTTCTATACTTAACATATTTGCTTGTAAGTTATTTTTCGCATAACGACAACGAGAAGTATTCAAAAATATTACATCGCACCAAGAAGGCAGGCCCTGTTATTGGTGCTTTTTTAGGTTGTGTGCCTCAGTGCGGTTTTTCATCGGTTATGAGTAACCTATACTCTCGTAAAATGATAACTTTGGGTACATTGCTTGCGGTGTTTTTAACCACATCAGATGAGGCCATTCCTCTTATGATACAAAAGCCAGAGTTTATACCAAAACTTTTGATACTTCTTGCTGTAAAAGTTGTATATGCAATTATTGTGGGATATTTAATTGATGGTATTATATATCTATGCTCAAGAAAAAAACAAACCATTCATGATTACCATGATAAACACTGCATTGAACATGAACATAAAGCGCTTAAGCCAGAAGTGCTTGAGGAAGAAAAACATTTTGAGGAGGAGTTAAAGCAATCTCCATTCTATGAAAGAGAAGAACATGAGCATTGCTGTGAGCATGATCACGAACATCACCACGAAGAAAAAGATATTAAAGTTGGTCATAATCACTGCTGCGCTACAAACATCTTTTTAGATGCGCTTAAGCATACTGCAATCATTGTTGCTTACGTATTTGCAATAACGCTTGCAATTAATCTGATTGAGGGCTATTGTGGTGGATTAGATCCATTAAAAGACTTTTTTGGAACAAATGTATATATTCAAATTTTACTTGCTTGCGTAATTGGGTTAATACCAAACTGTGCAGCGTCTGTATTCTTAGTTGAATTGTTCTTGGCTGACGTTTTGTTGTTCCCTGCACTTGTAACAGGTCTCTGCGTTGGGGCAGGGGTTGGATTAATAGTTCTGTATACAACAAATTATAAACGTATGGGGCAAAATATTCTTATTACTCTGCTGCTGATTGCACTAGCAATTTTGGCGGGTATTATTACAAACTTTTTGCCGATTTGGTGAAAAAATTGAAAAAATATAAGAATTTTGTAAAAAAAGTTGACAAAATGCTAATGCTAATTTAAACTTTATATGTAAAACTTAGGAGAATAAATATAATGGGTGAATTTCGAGATGAACAACAGCGTGAAGTGCTAGTTCAACGTTTGGGGGTGTTTGAACTGCGCGGGCTGGCAAGAGAGATGGGGATACCATCGCCAACAACAAAAAAACGTGATGAACTAATTTCTTTAATATTACAATCTTTTGAAAAAGGGGTAACCCAAGAGGTCAAAGTTCAAAAAAGAGGTAGACCATACAAAAAACTCAACTCTCTTGATGAAATTGTGGGCTCTGTAATTGATGATAACAAAGGTGAATTATCTTACGAAAGCGTAATTGCTTTTGCTCAAGAAGAAGCACCAATTTTGACTGTTGTAGGTGAGACCTTAAGATTGGAAGGGGTAAGCCGCGTTAGCGGTGCAAACGTTACAATTCGTTTGTTGAATGGTAATGGGACAATTTTTGTTGGCGATATTTATGGTGCTGAAAAACTTGAAAACGGAGATATTGTTGAAGTTACTGCACAACGTATCAGCGATAATAATGACTATCAAGCACTTTCAATCAGTTTAATTAATGGTCAAAGTGCCATTTCATACAACCGAAAAGATGTTGAGCTTGGCGAAGAGGTGATTTCAAATCAAGTTTTCGCTTGTGGCAAACATCAATTAACTGTTGGTAGAAGAAACGCTATTCTTCTTAATGAAGACCTTTATGAAAATGGTAATATGCAACAAATTAATGAATATTGCAATCAAAATGGCATCAAACTTGTTGTTTTAGGCATAAACACTTCATATGAAAATCAAATTATGCTGAAGGGCTTGAACATTAAATACAATTTTTCAACACCTTATGGCACAAATTCAAAAGTTAATTTAAATAAAACAATTGATGGTTTAAATGTTGCAACGAATCTTTTGGCTAATGGCGAGAATGTATTGGTGGTTGTGACTGACCTTGGCGGATTGCTGCTTGGTCTTGATGAAAACTTTGATAAAGCGGGTGAAGAGCACAGCAAAGAAACTCAACTTATTGCCAAAAAATTGCTCAGCCTTGCTGCAGCATATAAGTCTGGCATTGGTCTTACGTTGGCTATGTTTTATAATGAAATTGACAGCAATGATAAGTTTCTTACAACCGATCTTTTAAGAATTTGCAAAAAGTTTTAGTGAAAAAGTATAAATCAACTAAAATTGAAGATATTAATAGTGTAAAGCATTTATCTATGTCTTTACAAAATACAAACCGCAAGCGTGAGTGTATTCTCTAAAGGGCGGTTTGTTTTTTTATTTATAAAATGATTGACTTTTTAGTATGAAATCATCATAATATAACTATATGTTTGGCTTTTACGATAAATATTTTCTATTTTTTGGTTTGCATATCACGTACTATGGCTTTCTTATAACTATTGGCATGGCTATAGGCGTTTTTATTGCGTGCAAGACAGCAAAAAAACGTGGGCTTAAGGCGGAAGATGTTTTAATTCTTGCTTGTTATGTATTGCCGCTTGCGGTTTTGGGGGCTAGAATTTATTATGTGATTTTTTCGCATCAATCATATTCCTTCTGGGAAATTTTTGCTATTTGGAAGGGTGGTATGGCAATTTATGGCGGTGTAATTGGAGGCGCTTTGGGGGTGGGGCTGTACTGCTTAATTCATAAGAAAAATTTCTTTGACGTGGCAGATATCGCAGTTGCTCCGTTATTGCTTGGGCAAGGCATTGGCAGAATTGGCTGTTATTTCAGTGACTGTTGCTATGGCATTGAAGTGACTAATTCAGCGTTGCAGTGGTTTCCGTTAAGCACTCAAATTGATGGCGTGTGGCACCTTTCAACCTTCTTTTACGAAAGCTTTTGTGACCTTTTGCTGTGTGGTGTTTTTATTTTTCTTATTTGCAAGAAAATTAAAACGCGTGGCATTATGATGAGCTTATACTTCATTTGCTATGGCACTGTAAGGTGTGTGATTGAAACGTTTAGAGGCGACAGCCTTATGCTTGGGCCTATCAAAGTTTCTCAATTGCTAAGCGGGCTTTTGATACTGGCTGGCGTAGTGCTTTTAATAGTCATCTTAGTTTTAAAATATAAGAAAAGGCAGATTAAAGAATAACTTTGTCCAATTAGTAAAAAACTAATAATATGAAGGGACGGGTGTTAAATATAAAAAAGACAACCATCTTAAGGTCGTCTTTTATTTTTAATATGTTGTTGGTGTTGGCTTTTGCAACGCTTTCATTTGTATTTAAAGGTGCAAACGACGATTATTTTTTTATTTTCTTGACGTTGCTAGGCCTACATTTAATAATCAAAAGCGCACTTTTTGCCCTCGACTCAACATGTTATTTCGGCAATACGCTCTTTTTTATCGGCAGTTTTTATTTTTATTGTCAATTTGTTGGTTTAATGCGGTATTATATCGCATTTGTTTTGCTTGCGTTTACAACAGCGTCCTTTGTTACGCATTGCTTTTTTGATAGACCATTTCATTTTTCGCTGGCGATTTCGCTGTTTTTCGTCACAATTTTTACCTTCATGTTTATGATAAAATTAATATCACTTGATTTTTTTCTTGCAATTATAGGTGTGGTTGTGCTATTATTAGTAATAAGATTTTTTACTATGAAATAGGAGAATTTATGTTTTCTAATGAAAATAACGGTTACAACAAACAAGAGGTAGATGCTTACATTGCAAAAATGAAAGAATCGTATGAAAAAGCGCTGATGGAAGAAAGGATTAAAGTGCTTGATTGCGAAAGAAAAATTTTAGAATTTCGTAATAGGACGCAAGATATTGAGAGACGTGAGCGGAATATTCAGTCTATGCTTGAATCTTTTAAAAAAGTTCATGTTGAGGGGAGTAGCAATATTGATATTCTTAGGGGGAAACAACTTAAGTTGATTTATCTTCAGTTGCAAGAATTTATGCAAGAGTTAAACATACGATACCCAGGTGTGCTTGTAAATAAAGCATACAAAAAGATTACCAATGACATTCAGTCTGTACTTTTAAAAGTATCTAAGAAAGACAATACATATGCAGGCACTGACAATGACACAATGCGAATTTTGCTTAATAAAATGCAAGCAAAACGAGAATCTGGCAATGTTAAAGAGGTGAGGATTGAACGCAGTGGCGAATTCAAACAACATCCAAGTTTCATCAAGCCGGTCACTGAAATGCAACTTAGTGATGGTGATGGATACGACAACCTAGTTGACAAGTTTTTGGCGTCAAAACCGGCTGAAGAACAGCCTAAAGCAATGCCTATTACGTCTAATGGCTTTGACCTTAGAGAAGCGGTTACACCAACTGAAGATTTAAGTGAAATCATGAAGGCATTTGATTTCTTTGGTGGCAATGATGAGGATGAACAATAAAAAAACTAGCGTTTGCTAGCTTTTTTATTTCAAATTGATATTTTTGTCTTTGTCCCAATAGCGAGATTTCATTTTTAATAAAAACTTAATGTCGCGCTCGCTGTAAAGTCTGAAATGGTTGAGGTCGCAGCCAATATTAAAACCGAAAGGCTTGTAAAGCCCGCCTCCTCTGTGCATATGACCAAACAAGTTTATAACGCCTTCTTTGTAATCGACCGGCTTATGCGTAAGATAAAAGTTTTGGCCAAACATTTCAATCATTAAATTTTCTTGTACATCTTTAAACCCAATTGAAAGGCAAAAGGCTTTAAAATCATCAAAAGAGTTGTTGAAAAAATGCTTGATGACTCTTTTTTCATTGTTGCCTAAAATAAGCACAACGTCTGCCTTGATTTTTTTACAATAGGTGATTGCTTTTTTCCATAGAGTGCATTTTTCATTGTCGCAATCGATAAAATCTCCAATCACATAGATTGTATCGCCTCTTTTAGCCTGTTTGTTCCATGTTTTAATCACAAATTTATCAAAAGCGGCAGGTGATTTAAAAGGTCTATTATCTATTTTTAAAGTTTCCCAGTTGTAGAAATGGGCATCTGCAGTAAAAAATTTCATTTGTCACCTCTTGACATAATGATAACATAAAGAAAAAAAATATCCAAACAAAAGATGGTCGCTGTTAAAATGTATTTGTCAGTTTATTAATAAAAAAATGTGAAAACTTTGTAATTTTATTTGACAAAACATTATAAATAGTTGTATATTAATAAGGTAGCGTTGGTTGCCAACAAAAATTGCTGCAAAAATCCAAAATAATAAAAATTTTTGAAAAAGTTGCATTTTTTTCTTGACATCGCTGTAAGAATGTATTAAAATAGCAATGCAAACTTACTTACGGGGTGTGGCTCAGTTGGTAGAGCGCGTGGTTTGGGACCATGAGGTCGGGAGTTCGAGACTCTCCACCCCGACCACTCAAATGAGTTGTTTAAGTTTGCTTGTGGGCCCTTAGCTCAGTTGGTTAGAGCGGCCGGCTCATAACCGGTTGGTCCGGGGTTCGAGTCCCTGAGGGCCCACCACTTCTTATTGACACAGAAGTTGGTTTAATTACACATAAGAAAATTATGTGGCTCGGTAGTTCAGTTGGTTAGAACGCCAGCCTGTCACGCTGGAGGTCGTGGGTTCGAGCCCCATTCGAGTCGCCAAGCCGTAAGGCTTAGTTGCCCTGATAGCTCAGTCGGTAGAGCAAGGGACTGAAAATCCCTGTGTCGGTGGTTCGATTCCACCTTAGGGCACCATAGGTGTACCTAATACAATTTAAAATTATGTACACTTGTACGCTGGTGTGGCTCAATGGTAGAGCAGCTGACTTGTAATCAGCAGGTTGATGGTTCGATTCCGTTCACCAGCTCCAAATAAGCACCTTGAAAAAGGTGCTTAAAATTTATGGGTAGGTTGCAGAGCGGCCAAATGCAACGGACTGTAAATCCGTCGTCTACGACTTCGATGGTTCGAATCCATCCCTGCCCACCACTTACAAAATCAATATATTACTTATTAAAATATATTAAAAATACATAAATGACGAAAATAAATGACGAAAATTTTTCTCGAAGATTTACCTGAAACATAAAAGACTAGGATTTCCTAGTCTTTTTATTGTTTATCAAGTTCGCGATAGGATTGAATTTCTGTTCTAAGCAGCATCAAGTCCTCGTTTAAGTTTTGCGTAATTCTTAATTGCTCCATATCAGGTGTTGCAACGGTGTCTGTTGTCAAATGGTGTGTTGTTGCAATGATTGTTTCGTTTAAACTTGCAAGCGCACTGGCAAATATCGACGAAAGCTCTGGCGACATATTTGGAGAAAGAGCGCGCAATCTTGAGATTTTATCGGTAATTTGTGTTGTTGTAAAAGACGCTTGATATTGGTATAACGCCGCGGTTGCACTTGCATTAAGGTTGATATGTTGCTTGGTTTGGGCGATCATGGCGACAATCTCATCTGTAGCGCTTTGCATTTTTGTGGCTGAATGTTGTGCGTCTGTAGCAAGTTGAATACCATGGTTCGCAAGCACATTGGCCATATAGTCTACTTCTGCGCCATCAAGGTGGATTGATTGGGTTGAAAAGAAGTTATCATCTAAATATTGCGTAATAGTGCTTAAACATCTATACACGTTATCCATATCAATTGCAATGCTTGTGTCTAGATTGCCTATCATTTGTAAGCTTGCATTAGCGAATTCGTCGTTTGATTTGTTTAGTGTGTTATATCCGTTTATGGTGTTTTCGTCGAGAGTTGATTGGCTCTCATCTGACAATGTTTCGCCTGTATTTTCATACTCTTTGCCAAGTGAGAATTTTGTTATGTAATGTTCCAACATTTCATCGACTTTTTCTTCGTAAGTTGTTTTTGTGTTCAGCTCTTGGCGTTTGAATTCTTCGCATGAGTTTTTCAATTTAAGTGTTTTTTCAAGTGCTAGTTGCGAGTTGTTTATACCACTGCGTTGTGCAGCTTGATAGCGGTCTTCTATAATTAAAAGTTTATCAATAATATCAATATAAAATGATTGCGATATAGAAAATGCTACGCTTTGATTTTGTTTGCCGTGTTGTTGATTAAGCTGCTGCATGGTAAGTTCAAGTTCTTTCTTTGCGTCATTAAACGATGCTGGAGTGATGGCATGTTGATGCAGCACTATAGACGTAGCCTCCAACATTTTTGAAAGCTTAAGAATATATGATGGAACTTCACCATCATAATAGGTCATTAAAAAACTTTTAATTTTGTCAACTGCGCGTAAAGCGGTATCGCATGATTGTGTTGTGCGCTCAAGAGTTGCAATCCCGCTGGCCATTTGATTTTCAGGACAGATGTTGTGTAAAACCGCTTGTAATTCATTTAAAGTTTTTTCTTGTGCACCAAGTACAGCTTGGTCAAAATTCATAGGTGTCTCCTTATGCTTACTTTAAGTATATCATGGATAAACAATTATAGTCAAGTAATTGTGTTTTGTTTGGTTTCATTAAAATTGATTGCTTTATGAAGAAAAACTTTACAAACAGTCATTTGATGTGATAAAATAGTATTAGAGGTAATAGTATGAAAAAGTCAGTTTTGATTACGGGGGTAAGTGGTGGTATTGGACTTGCTGTTGCAGAAGAGTTTGCAAAGCATGGGTACAACATCGTTGCCACATATAATAGGCACAAAATTGCATCAAGTTTGCAAAAGTTGTGTGAAAAATATAATGTAAAATTGACAGAGTTGAAACTTGATATAACAAATTCAAAGCATGTGCAAACTGTGTTTGATCAAGCATTTAAAGATGAGGTGTATTTAGATTGCGTTGTATGCAACAGCGGAGTATCGTTGGGTGAAAAAATGCTGTGCGATCATAGCGATGAAGACATTGCAGTGGTTATTCAAACAAATCTTGTTGGGACAATTTATTGTAATCGCGAGGCAATCAAACATATGCTTAAACAAAAACATGGCAATATTGTTAACATTTCGTCAATTTATGGAGTAAATGGCGGAAGTTGTGAAAGCGTTTACAGTGCAAGTAAGGCGGGCATAATTGGGCTTACTAAGTCGCTTGCCAAAGAACTTGCAGGCTCAAAAATACGAGTTAACACCGTTGCGCCCGAGTTTGTTGAAACAAATATGACGGCTTGTTTTTCTCAGCAAGAGAAGGATGCCATTAAACGTTTGGGCGAAATGAAAATTTTGCAGCCTGAAGATGTTGCAACGGTTGTTTATTCACTTGCTAGCGATGGAAGTGAACTCAATGGAGAAGTTGTATTTATAGATTAAAAAGACAAAAAAAAGGAAAAGGTGGATAATCCACCTTTTTTTATATTTTTCGATTTTCTTATAGATTTTTCGCATACAAAAGTGTGTTATGCTTGAATTATCAAAGGAGAGTTTATGCGTATCAAAAGTAAAATTTGCAATGGCACGCTTTATGTTGTGCTTAGCGGGGAGCTTGACGAGCACACAGCAAGTCATACAAGGATGACGCTGGATGATGTGTTTGGTGGCGGCGATTTTTCGCAAATTATTATCGATTTATCTGAACTGGAATTTATGGATAGCACGGGAATAGGTGTTTTAATTGGAAGGTATAAGAAAATGAGAAACAGAAACATACCTATATACATTTGCAATCCGTCAAAACATGCGGAAAAAATTTTTAAGATGACAGGGCTATATGAATTGATGCCTAAAATTGTTTAAGGGAGGATGTATGAATAAAACGAATTTTATGGAAGTAACCTTTAAAGCGTTGTCGGTCAATGAGGGGTTTGCAAGGGTGGCGGTAGCTGGCTTCTGTTTGCCGCTAAATCCGTCAATTGATGAGCTTGGTGACATTAAAACTGCTGTGTCTGAGGCGGTGACAAACTGCGTGGTGCACGCATATCCAAAGGGTAATGGCATGGTTACAGTGCGCTGCGAACTTGAGAACGATGAGGTGAAAATTGTTGTGAAAGACAGCGGAATTGGTATTAAAGATATAGAAAGGGCAAGAGAGCCTTTCTTTACCACCAAGCCGGATGAAGAGCGTAGTGGTATGGGTTTTGCGGTTATGGAAAGTTTTATGGACCGAATTGAAGTAAAGCCAAACGAAAACTCTGGTTTGGTGGTGACAATGTATAAGCGAATAAACAATGTAGTTGCAAAGGTGGAGAATGCTTGACAATGACCAAGTTTTGCATCTGGTTGAGCTTGCTCAGCAGGGCGACCAGAGTGCAAAGGGGTTGCTGGTGGAAGAAAACTCGCCACTAATTAAAAGCGTAATTAAACGCTTTAGAAACAAAGGCATAGAATATGACGACTTATATCAAATAGGGTGCATGGGGTTTTTAAAGGCGATTAAAAATTTTAATCCGCAGTTTAATGTTAAATTTTCAACCTATGTTGTGCCTATGGTGATTGGCGAGGTGAAACGCTTTATGCGTGATGATGGGGCCATTAAGGTGTCAAGGGCGCTTAAAACGCTCAATTTACAAATTAATAAATTTGCAGAAGTTTTTTCAAGAGACAATAATAGGCCTCCAACAATTGAAGAAATTGCGTGCCATTTTCAAGTGGATTCGCAAGAAGTAGTGCTTGCAATGGATTCGGCAAAGATGCCAATATCTTTAAACACCCCAATTGAAGACGACGCTGAGTCTATTACTTTGGTTGACCGAATTGAATCGCAAGAAGATGAAAATGGTAAAATGCTTGACAACATTGCGTTAAGCGAGGTGATTAAGAAAATGAATGAAAGGGATAAAAAAATAATACTACTAAGGTATTATTTTGATAGAACGCAAAGCGAAATTGCACGCGAATTAAACATTTCTCAAGTGCAGGTCTCGCGACTTGAAAATAAGATTTTAGAGAACATGAGAAATAAATTGTCTTCTTAAAAGTCGGTTCTGCCAAGAAGATAATCAATGGTTACGTCAAAAAGATTTGCAATCTTTATAAGCATATCAAAATTGCATTCTCGTTGTCCGTTTTCCCAAAATGATATAAGCCTCACGCTTACTAAAAGGCCATCTGCAAGTTGTTGTCTTGAAAATCCTTTTTCCAGCCGAAGTTCTTTTAATCTTTCATTAAATTTGTTCATACTTTATAATATTTTAGAACAATTTGTTCAAAATTGCTTGACATGGAACATTGTGTTCTGATAATATGATGGTGAGCTTAGGAGAACGCTCAAACACGCCGCATTTTTCGGCGTGTTTTTTATGCAATGGGTGGTACTTGATTATAGTAATTGCTGTAATATCCGTTGTTGTATGCTCCGTTTCCGTAGAAATATGCATTTGGATTAAAACGGTAAGTGTCTATGTTGCGATGATGAGGATAAAAAGTGTCTGTGTTTCTATTTGGATTAAGCGTGCCGCGATTATATATCCCATAGCCATAATTGTACGGCGGGTTGTATTGCTGATTGTTTATAATGGGCGGCATTTGAACTTGGTCAACTGGTGCTGTTGATTGATTAGGTTGGGTAGGGTAATTTTGTGCTGGCGCTGAAAAAGTGTCAATATTGCCTTTTTTACCTTCTTTTTGTACAGTTTCTGGTTGCGTTGAATTTGCTGCCTCGCTTATAGATGTATTATTTTCAATGTCTAATATGCGATAAATTTGTTCTAGATTAGCGTAAATATTGCTCATATATGCATATCGTTCATTCATGGCGTTGTTAAGCGAAATATAACTGCTTTCTGCTTGGGTTAAATTTACCTTTTCTCCGCTATTTAAATGCCTTTTAACCTTTTTGACGGCGTTTTTAACTAAGCCTTTTGTGTTTTCAAGTTTGTCCGCATTTTTGCCGAGATTTGTTGTAAGTTCTATGATGGAATTAGCTTGTGTTTTATTAAGTTTATATGGCGCGTGAGTATGCAATTTTATACTGCCGCTTAAAGCGAGTATGTCTTGTCTAAGCGATTCTTCTTGCATCATATTATTATACGCGGTTGCTTTGTAATTTTGTAATGATGTAAGCGTGGTGTTTGCGTCAACAGAGATTGATGGGCTTACGTCTATAACTTCGTTTGTGCTTGTGCTTGAAACTGTTTTTTCAATATTATCTATTTGGGCAGATAGTGATTGCGATGCTTGAGATTCCTTTCCGTAAGAGCAGCCGCTTATAGATAAAATTGCGACAATGGCTAAAATAACGTAGATTTTTTTCATTTTTTTCCTCCGTTTGTTTTAGTTTGTGCGTTTGATAGAAAAAGTATGCGCTGTATGTTTAAAGCATCGGCGCGGTGGCAATAAATGCTTAGAGGTAATAAAATGACTGAAAAAGAAAGAAATCAAGCGTATAACAAATATGTGAAAGCTAAAATCCCTAAAACGCGCGCGTGGCCAAGTTTATTTAATTCATTTATTGTTGGTGGGGTGATATGCTGTATAGGGCAAGGTATCAACGACCTTATTCTTTTAGGCTTTCCAACCATGGCAGAACAGACAGCGTGGGGGTATACCCTTATTGCTTTAATTTTTATAGCATCATTTTTGACTGGCATTGGCGTTTACGATAAGATTGGTAAGTTTGCTGGTGGTGGCTCAATTGTGCCAATCACTGGTTTTTCAAACTCGGTCACATCGCCATCGCTTGAATTTAAACATGAGGGGATAATTTATGGCATCTGTGTAAAAATGTTTACAATTGCTGGGCCTGTAATTGTTGTAGGTGTTGTTTCAAGCGTTATTGTTGGAATTATATATTTGTTTGTGTAGGTGTGTATGGGCGCAAGAAGAACTGTTATATTTGAAAATAAGCCGGTTATAATTGGAAGTTACTCAATTGTTGGACCAAAAGAGGGTAAGGGCAACTTTGCATCTTATTTTGACTATATCATGAAAGATGATTCGTTTGGCGAAGAATCGTACGAAAAAGCTGAGAAAAAAATGATTGAAAGCGCTGTGGCAGGCGCGATTAAAAACGCAGGAATTAAGACGGAAGATGTAAGTTTGCTGCTGTCTGGTGACCTTTTAAATCAAATCATCTCTTCATCTTATGCTGCGCGTAATTTTGATATGGGGTTTTTGGGGCTTTTTGGTGCATGCAGTACAATGGCGGAAGGCTTGGCGGTTGGAAGTTCGATTATAGATGGTGGATATTTGGATAATATTGTTTGTGCAACTGGTTCTCATTTTTCAACGGCAGAAAGGCAATTTAGGTTTCCGCTTGAACTTGGTAATCAAAGGCCGCCAACATCTCAGTGGACTGTGACTGGCGCTGGGGCATGCGTGTTGGCTCAAAAGGGGCAAGGACCAAGGGTTACCATGGCTACGTTTGGTAAGGTGGTTGATTATGCTGTAAATGACGTAAACGACATGGGCGCTGCTATGGCACCAGCTGCAATGGATACAATGATGACTCATTTTCGAGAAACAGAGCGCACGCCAGATGACTATGATTTGATTGTAACTGGTGACCTAGGTAAATTGGGCAGTGAAATATTGATTGATTTGATGGAAATGAACGGAATAAAATTAGGGCTCAATTACAATGATTGTGGACAAATGTACTTTACGCGAAATCAAAATACTCTTTCTGGAGGAAGTGGATGCGGATGCAGCGCAACGGTGTTGAATTCTTATATTATTTCTAAACTGCGAAAAGGGGAATTGCAGCGTGTTTTATTTATGCCGACTGGTGCATTGATGTCTACAACGGCATCTCAACAAGGCGAAACAATCCCTGGCGTTTGCCATGCAATTGTACTTGAGAGCGATGTCAAGCCAAAAGGTGGCGGCGTGCAAAGCAAGGATGTAAAAAAGTCGACAACAGCATCAAAGGGCAGAAGTAAGAAAGGGGGATAGTATGTATTATATTTGGGTATTTTTAATTGGTGGATTGATATGTATGCTTGGCCAAATGCTTATTATTTACACAAACATAACTTCAGCAAGAATTTTGGTGACATTTGTATTGATTGGTGTTGTTTTGCAGGCGTTTGGGATATTTGACCCAATAAGTGCATTCGCTAAGGCTGGCATTAACGTACCAATCATTGGATTTGGTGCGTCGCTTGCAAAAGGTGCTATATCTGCTGTAAAAGCAAAGGGGCTTATTGGGGCATTTACTGGTGGGCTTGAGGCTACTGCGGGCGGCATCGCTGCAGCTGTGATTTTTGCCTTTATTTTTGCTTTAATTTTTAAATCAAAAACAAAAAGTTAAAAGATTAACGCACTATAAAATGTGTGATGTATGACATACAACATACTAAATGTTGAAAATGTATTGTAATAGTCAAAATTTCGACAGCGCAAGCATATATCTATGATATGCAAAGTGTTGGCGCGAAAAAAATTCAGAAAAAAAGAAAGTTGAAAGCAAAAACCAAGTTTAAAATTTTTTGTTTTTGCTTTCTTTTTGTTGTCGCGCTTATCGCTGTTTATTACTTTAAAGTTGTTTGTCCTATAATTGTCAATTTAAGCAAAGAAAAAGTGTATTCAATTGCCACTTCAAGCGTTTCGGATGTTGTAGGAAGTGTATTAACTAAAAATCAAATTGAATATGCAGATTTGGTAAAAATTTCATATTCTTCAAGCGGTGATGTTGAGACGATTGAGGTTGACAGTGTGCTTGTAAATCAAATCATCAAGCAGATTGCCAATGACTTGCAACAGAAATTTGATAATTTAAGTGATCTGGGTATAGAAATTCCAACGGGAGCGTTTACTGGAATACCATTTTTATACGATGTGGGGCCATCTACTGTGGTGCAATTGGTAGCTGTTGGAAGCGCAAAAACCTCTTTAAACTCTTCTTTTACTTCAGCAGGCATAAATCAAACGCTGCATAAGTTAAATTTAGTTGTCTCTGTAAATATTGGTATGGTATTGCCTGCAAGTACTCAAACGATTGCTACTGATATTGAAGTTATGATTTGCGAGTGCTTAATTGTGGGCAAAATACCAAACATCTATCTTCAAGGGCAGTTGATTTAGTCAATTTTACACCCAAAACCTTCATTTTGAGCTAAAATGTATAAGATATTATTATATTTTTATAAACTTTTTTCAAAAAATAAAAGGAATTTGCAAAAAATAGTCGTATATTGAGATTAAAGTATAAATTTTGGAGTTTTAGATTGCAAAATAAAGGTTATCCTGCTGATTGGCTTTATCAGCTAAAACAGAAAAACGATATTGTGTCCGTTATTGGGAAATACATTCATCTAGAGAAAAAAGGCGGTAAATATTGGGCTTGTTGTCCTTTTCATAATGAAAAAACGCCTTCTTTCACAATTAATGATGAAGGTTTTTTCTATTGCTTTGGTTGCAAAGAAGCGGGCGATGTAATTTCGTTTGTTCAAAAATATGAATCTTGCGATTTTCCTGAGGCGGTTGCTATACTGGCGAAAAACGCAGGAATGGAAATTCCAGAATATACTGCGGATGAAACAGTAGTTGTAAAAAAACAAACAAAAGAAAGGGTGCTCAAACTTTTGGATTGTGCGTATAAGCACTATAAGGACAACCTTTACCTTCCACAAGCTAAAAAAGCACAAGAATACATAAAACAACGTGGATTTACTAGACGTGAACTTGAAGATTTTAAGATGGGATACTCTCTTGGCTGGACCGAGATGATTGAATACCTGCGTAGGCAAGGCTTTACATATAAAGAAATGCTTGATGCAGGCGTGGCAAACGTCAAAAACGATCACTATTATGACGTTATGGCTGAGAGGCTTATGTTCCCTATTTTTAATGCCTTCAACGAGTGTGTAGGGTTCAGCGCAAGGGCGCTTGAAAAAACAGATATGGCTAAATACAAAAACACGGCAGAGACAGTTGTTTTTCAAAAAGGAAGGGTTGTGTTTGGTATAAATCTTGTTAAGGCACTTAAACAACAACAAGGTATTGATCGGGTTGTGATTGTAGAGGGGCAAATTGATGTTATAGCAATGCACCGAGCAGGTTTTAAAACCACTGTTGCTTGCATGGGTACAGCGCTTACAAAAGAAAATGCAAAAGAGCTTAAAAAACTTTCAAACAACATTACACTATGTTTTGATGGTGACACGGCTGGAATTAAAGCGACAATTAAAAGTATAGACATTTTGAAGGAAGAAGGTTTTAATGTGCTTGTGGCGGTTATGCCAGAAGGGCGTGACCCAGATGAAATTTTAAAGCAGCAAGGCAAAGAGGCGCTTGAAAAGATTATAAACAATGCAATTCCGCCTACTGACTATTTGATTAAGAGCGAACTTAAGCATTACGACCTTTCTACTGCTGATGGAAAGGGCAAGTTTGCGAAAGTGGCGCTTGAGCATATTAGTAAACTTGGCTCAAGCAGCGAGGAAGAGCCTTATTTAGATAAAATCCGCTCGCTTACACAGATACCAATTGATGTACTGCGTAGAGATTTGGACAAGTTGTCTGGTAGGACTGTTTCAGCCTTTCAAAAACCAGAAAAAGCACCAGAACAAAAGGTTATAATTCCTAGGGAAAATGGCAATATTAGGGCTATAAGATTTATACTTGGCTCGCTTATATACAACAAGCCTTTTGTAAATAAAAAAATAGATTATAAAAAACTTTTGCCAAGATATAGCGATATGATTGACAAGGCATTGGAAGGCATTCCAGTAAGTTCATATTTTGATTATTTTGATGTTGAAAACAATCAACTTCTAAAGGATTGTTTAAATATGGATGCTGAGACAAGCAGTCAGGCAAATGAAAAATATTTCAACGAGTGCGTGTGGGCAATTGCCAGCGTGCTTTTGCAAGAAAAGCAAGCAGAACTTGCAGAAAAGTTTAAAGAAAGCGAAAATCAAGCTGAACGTATGGCGATAATGCAACAATTAAACTTGGTAAATAAAGCAATTAGAGAAAAGAAATTGGAGGAATTTTATGTCAGATAATAAAATGGATGTAGAGCTTAAACGCATTTTTGATATTGCTGCTAAAAAAGGCTCTGTCAATGAAGAAGATGTATATTTTAGACTTCTTAAATTTGACCTTTCAGCGCAAGAAATTCAAAAATTCGTAAAGAAGATGGAAAGCCATGGCATTAAAATCATCAAATCAGCAGAAGAAGGCAATGATGATGACGGTGCGCTTGAATTTACAGGATTTTTGTCTGTTGACGACCCTGTTAAAATGTATCTTAAAGATATAGGCAAAGTGCCACTTCTTTCACCAGAAGAAGAGGTTGAACTTGCTAAGAAAATTTTAGAGGGTGATCAAAGGGCAAAGGCAAGACTTTGTCAAGCAAACTTAAGACTTGTTGTATCAATTGCAAAGCGCTGGGCAAGTACAAACACACTTTCTTTTCTTGACCTTATTCAAGAAGGAAACATGGGATTGCTGCGTGCCGTAGAAAAATTTGATTATACAAAAGGTTTCAGATTTTCAACTTACGCAACTTGGTGGATTAAACAAGCCATTACTAGAGCGATTGCCGACCAATCTAGAACAATTCGACTTCCAGTGCACATGGTGGAGACAATCAACAGATATTCAAGAACGGTGCGTCAACTTACTCAAACATTGTCAAGAGAGCCAACTTTGGAAGAAATTGCTGAGGCAATGGGCATAAGCGAAAGCAAGGTTGTTGAAATTAAAAAGAGTGCGCTTGATCCAATTTCTTTGGAAACACCAATCGGTGAAGAAGAAGACAGCAAGATGAGCGACTTCATTGAAGACGAAAGTGCAAAAAGTCCTATGGAAATTGCATCTCAAAAACTTCTGCACGAACAACTTTTATCTGTTATTGAAACTCTTACACCAAGAGAACAACAAGTCATAAGAGAAAGATATGGTCTTATTGATGGTAAAAGCAAGACATTGGAAGAGGTTGGACGTGAATTTAGGGTGACTAGAGAACGTATTCGTCAAATTGAAGCCAAGGCGCTTAGAAAACTTAAACATCCAAATAGAAGTAAAAAACTTTTAGATTTCATAAACTAAGCCATTTGGCTATAAATTAGAAATAGGAGATAAAAATGAAAGTAGAACAAATACTAGAATATCAAAAACTTGATAGGGAAATGTTTAAACTTGAAAAAGAGTTGAGGGACAACCCTAACAAAGCAAAAGCAAACAAACTTCACGAAACAATGAAGACTGCACAAGAGCGTTCGGTTAAACTTGAAGAAAGGGCAGGGGCAATTCTTACTGAAATTGATAAGGTTAAAAGTCAACTTAAAATACAACAAGACAAAATGGCTGAGTTTGCTGCAAAAGACTTAACAGCAATGACAAAACAAGATGTTGAGAAAATGTCAGCATTAAAAGATAAACTCTATCAAAATTTACAAATTTTAGAAAAGAACTTGACTGCTTTAGCAGAAAATGTAAATGCTGTACTTGCAGACTTTAATAAAACGATTAAAACGTTTAATGCATCAAAAGAAGAGTTTGCAAAATGCAAATCAGATTACGACAATGATGTAAAGGCTATTGAAGGAAAGAAATCTGAGGTGGCGGCTAAACTTCAAGTAATTGCAAAAGATATTGATTCTCAAATTATGGAAGCATACCAAAAGAGAAGAAAAGAAAATATTTTCCCAGTGGTTGTGCCTCTTATGGAAGAAGGGAAAGGAAGTTATTTCTGTGGCGGATGCCGCACACAACTTTCATTTGCAAGCATAAATAAACTTGACAGTGAAAACGTTGTTGCATGTGACCACTGCAGAAGACTTATTTATAAAAAATAAAAGAGATGATAGTCATCTCTTTTTTTTATCTCATCTGTTTTATAATATTATCTGTGATTTCAAAGCAGATTGATGCAGATTTGTCAAAATATTCTTCAAATGTTGCTATGCCAGATTTAAAACCATCAGATACGCACTTAATCATCAGGAAAGGAATATTGTTGCGATTACATGTTAGGGCGATGCCAGCGGCCTCCATATCGCATATGTCGGCATTAAACATTTTGTGCAGTTTTTTCTTTTGAGATGCCTTACCGACAAACTTGTCCCCAGAGGCGATGGTAACCCTTTTTAATTCGGGGTTAATTTCCAATGCGCTGTCGACGAGTTGCATTGTAACTGGTATGTAACAATCGGGATAACAAGAATATTGACCAACTGTATGATTTGAATCGGCAGAGATGTCAAAGTCATAGTGCACAACTCTTTCTACCACACAAGTTTTTGTTTCACCCATTTCTTTGGTAAGGCCGCCTACAATTCCAAAGTTGATAATCATTTTGCATTTTAGCTTGCTTATGCAAAATTGAGAGGCCGCTGCGCGGCAATTTCACCTGCGCCGCAAGAAATAACATACAAAACGGTATCCGGTGTGATTTGATAAGTCAACACGTTGTATGCGTCCATTTTCTCTTCTTTAATAGGGGAGCCGTATCTATCTAATACAGATTGTACTTCAACGGCAACTACAAGCCCGAACTTTTTCATAAGCCCTCCTCTTGTTTGATGATGCGATTATAGCATAAAAGATGCTGATAACAAAGTAATTCTTTGCTTTTTCAGATTTTCTTTTATAAAATTGCTTGCTTTTAGAGTAAATTGTAATTATAATATAAATTATAAAGTAGGCAAAATATGATATTTAAGAAATTTTTTAACAAAGACGCCGACAAAGTTCAATATTTTGCAGAAAAGTTTAATCTATCCACTAGAACAACAGAATTGATTTTATCACGTGGACATAACGACGAAGAAAAAATTGAAGAATATTTAAACCCAAAGGTTATGCACAACCCATTTCTTTTGAAGGGGATGCAGGCTTTGGTGGATAGGGTGAAACTTGCAAAGGAACTTAAGGACAAGGTTCTTATTTTTGGCGACTATGATGTGGACGGAGTAAGTGCCACTGCAATTATGATTAAAGCGCTTAAGCAATTTGGCATTGAGGCTGACTTTTATCTTCCAAACAGATTTGTTGATGGCTATGGTTTGACAAATGAAGTGATTGATAAAGTGGCTGACATGTTTGAGCCAAATTTGATTATCACTGTAGACTGTGGCATTTCGTGCGCAAATGAAATTGAATATGCAAAAAACAAGGGGATTGAGGTGATTGTAACTGACCATCACGAAATTCCTGATGTTTTGCCGGACACTATTGTTGTAAACGCAAAAATTACATCTCAAGAATATCCGTTTAGAGAACTTTGTGGTACGGGGGTTGCTTTTAAGTTTGCTCAGGCACTTTTAGGTCAACAAGAGGCTGAGCAGTTTTTACCAATTGCCGCAATTGCCACAATTGTTGATATTGTGCCACTTGTTGGTGAAAACAGAACGATTGTTACGCGAGGGCTTAAACTTTGCGATAAATATTTGCCAATAGGCCTTAAAATGATGTTTAAAGAATATGGTATTCCGCTTTCTAATCCAAACTCGACAAACATTTCGTTTAAAATTGGGCCAAAGTTGAATGCGTCAGGTCGTATGGGTGATGCAACAGATTCATTGAAAATATATTTTGAAACAGACGCTGTTAAAATTAAAAAAGGCTTAGAGAAAATAAAGCAACATAATCTTAGACGTCAAGAAATTTGCAACCGCATTTATGAAGATTGCGAAAAAGCCCTTGCAGGTGTAGATATGAAAAATCAACGTGTAATTACCTTGGCGTCAAAACGTTGGGATAAGGGCGTGCTTGGCATTGTCTGCTCAAGGCTGGTAGAAAAATATCACAAACCAACATTTTTGTTTGTCGCTGAAAATGGTATGCTGTCAGGCTCTGGAAGGAGTATTGATGACATAAATATTCACGAGCTGCTTTCATCGATGAAAGATATTTTAGAAACGTTTGGCGGGCACTCTATGGCGGCAGGCTTAACACTTAAACTTGATAACTATAAACTATTTTCGCAAAAAATAAACGACTTTGCGCTAAACCATATCAGCGAAGATGTGTTTATGCCAATTGAATATTATGACCAAGAAATCACTGACGAAGAAATTACGCCAGAGTTTGTAAAAGAACTTGCTTTGCTTGAACCGTTTGGATGTGACAATCCAAGGCCAAAGTTTAAAATTACAACGCAGGATGTTGAAATTGTACCTCTCAAGCGACTTCCTCAACATGCAAACTTTAAAATTGGTAAGTTGAACTTGATGTATTATAATTTTGTTGATAATTTAATTAAAATCAACTTTTCAAGGCAAAAGTCTTTCATCTTTGAGTTGGAACCATATTCAATGAACGGGACAATTGAGGCGTTTGATGGTGGAAGTTTTATTGTGGAAGATGCATACAAATCGTTAAACGCAATTGAAATAAATCAATTGGCGTATACTGATGACGGAGAAACAAAGTATAAATTGTATCCAAAAAGCGACCTGTTAAATTTTGTAAGCGCAACAACTGATACTGTATTTGGCACTTGCTTTGTAACTTATTCATGCTTTGATTATGTTGATTTTTGCAAGAATTACAACATTAAAGATATTTATCATTTTGGAATTTATGAAGGCAATGAGATTGGGTATAATAGCGTGCTTTTATCGCCAAAGGGATTGGCTTGGGCAAAGAATTTTAAAAGGATTATATTTTTATCGCCAGTTTTAGACAATAAGTTTATATCAGCATTAAACAAAACAACAGATGCTGAAATATATTTGCCTATGGGTAAAGAAGGTGGAGATCCTCGTAAGTTTGCAGGGGTTGACCTTTCAAGAGAGACTTTTGGCAGAGTGTTTAAAACTATATCATCCAAAACACTGAAGTCGGTATATAATGTTTTTGACTTATACAATAAATATGACTTTAAGGATGTTTCATTTGCAAGTTTTTATGCGGCGCTGTCGGTGTTTAATCAGCTTTCACTCATTTCTGTTTTTGAGGGTGAAACATTAAGCGTGCGGGTAAACAAACAAGAGAAGAAAGAATTGGCGACGTCGTCATTATATAGCAAACTGTCTGCAATTAAACAGACACAAAAAGGAGAGGCCGAAAATGGAAGAAATAGCAAATCGTATAAATAAGATGATTGCTGAAAACTATCAATTGACTGAACGAGAGGAAAAACTTGCTCAGTATGCTTTATCATTTTCATTAAACTTTCCTAGAATTGAAAAAATGATTGAGCGCTCAATTGATATTAAGCTTGACAAGACAACTATAGTTTGCTTTTTGGTTTATCAGCTTATAAAAATGAATCCAGAACAAGAAGAGAAGGTTGTTGCAAAGTTAAACAAAGAAGAACAAGTTTTGGTAACAGATTTTAAAAGCATAAAAAACATCAACGAGCTTACTACAAGCGAAGAGGTTGAAGACATTAAAAAACTTTTTCTTGTTATGGGGAAAGATTTGAGGGTTGTGATTTTAAAACTTTTTGGTGTGTACTATGACGTATCAATTTTAAACAATCCATTGACAGAAGAAGAGAAAGGCTTTGTAAAACAGGTAAAAGAAATTCATATGCCTCTCTCTGAGCGCTTGGGGCTTGATAATTTAAAGCAGGCAATGAATGATAATGTAGTACGCTTAGAACATCCAGAAGAGTTTGAAAGGCTTACTCTTGCCATTGAAAGCAAGCGCGAAGAGAATATAAAACAACTTGAAATTACAAAGGCAAAGATTGAAAACGTACTTAAAGAATTGAATATTAAAGGCGAAATTCAAAGCCGTATTAAAAGGGTTTCGTCAATATTTAATAAGCTGCACAATAAGCAGCTGTCTCTTGACCAGATTTATGATATTTTGGCAATGAGAGTTATCGTGCAAACCGTTGAAGAGTGTTATGAGGTTTTAGGACGTATTCATGGCCTTTATAAGCCAATGGTTGGCAGAATGAAGGACTATATTGCAAACCCTAAGCCAAACGGCTATCAATCGCTGCATACAGCAATTATTGTTGATAATCAACATCCTATGGAAGTACAGATTAGAACAGTTGAAATGCATAAAGAAAGCGAATATGGTGTATATTCTCACTGGCTTTATAAAGAAAAGAAAACAAAGCAAGATGCCCTTGATAAGAGAATGACTTGGTTTAGAGAAACTATTGATAATGCAAAAACCATGTCAAACGAAGACTTTATTGAGTCTTTGAAAAGCGACTTGTATGAAGGGCTTTTGGTTGTGCAGACACCTAAGGGAAGAGTTTTGGAATTTCCTGAGGGCTCGACAGTAATCGACTTTGCATACGCAATTCACTCTGATATAGGCAATCAATGCGTAGGGGCAAAAATCAATGGTAAACTTCGTCCTTTTAATACAACGCTTAAAAATGGGGATATTGTTGAAATTTTGACAAACGCCAACTCAAAAGGGCCATCAAGAGATTGGCTTAAGGTGGTTAAAACAGCATCTGCAAGAAGTAAAATAAAAGCGTTCTTTAAAAATGAATTGAAAGAAGAGAATGTTAAGCTTGGTAAAACAATGCTTTATCAAGCAATGCAAGAGAAAGGGTATACTTCAGCTCAACTTTTAACAGAAGAATATTTAGCCGAAATACTTAAAAAGTATAATATGGAAACCCTTGATGAGTTGTATGCCGCTATTGGCTCTGGCTCGGTGGCAACAAGTCAGGCACTCAGTCGTTTTATAAACTTAAGCAGCAAGGAAGAAAAAGAAATACCAAAAATATCAAGCGCGGTACACCTTAAGCGAAATAATGATGGCGTGCTTATTGATGGCGATAGCGGCATGATGGTGCGCTTTGCTGGTTGCTGTAGTCCAATTGAGGGAGATGATATTATAGGATACATTTCAAGAGGACGAGGTGTGACAATTCATAGGCTTAATTGCCCTAATCTTCATTACTTAGAAGAAGAAAGACTTGTTGAGGCAACATGGCACAATAAAGATAATACAACATTTACTGCAATAATAAGAGTTGTTGCAGAGAAGTCAGATAATAACATTGGTAGAATTACAAATCAAATCACTGCGTTGAAAATTGCTATTAAAGGTTTTGATGCGAAGGATGTAGGCAACTCGTTCTTTTGCACACTTGTAATAGATGTAAAGAATAAAAAAGAGCTTGAAAGTGCTATAAACTCTATTAGAGGTATTAAAGGCATTTTAAGTGTCGAAAGGGGTGAAAGATGACTGTAAGCACTAATGTAGAAGAATATCTGACAGAGCTGCAAGATTTATGTAAATTGTTTGGTGAATATAGCGACATAACCATTACTCATACAGAAGAAAGGAATGATGAGAATTATGTAGATAGATTTATATATGAGAGAGGTGAAGTTAAAAAGCAATTTGCTTATAGTTATAAGCTTAGCAAAACGCTTTCTCCACTTCGAGCGAAGTCATATCGCAAAAGAATGGTAAAAAATCATTTATATAGTTTGCTTTCTAAAGAACTTAAGGTAAATTTACCTTGGGGCTCTCTTACAGGGGTAAGACCGACTAAATTTGCAAGAGATTTAGTTGCAAATGGCGAAATAAAAGATTACCTAATTCCTGAAATTCTTACTAAAGACTATTTCGTGTCACCAAGTAGGGCAAAGCTTGTAGATCGCATTATAAAGCATCAAAAGGGTATTATTCAAAATGATAACATGGTGGACTTATATATAAACATACCAATCTGTCCATCAAGGTGTTTGTATTGCTCTTTTATATCAAGCGAAATGGCTATGGTTCAAGATAAGGTTGAAACATATATCGATTGTTTGATTAAAGAAATTCAATGTGTAAAGGAAATCATCAAGAAAAAATCATATATTGTAAGAAACATTTATATGGGTGGCGGTACTCCATCGGTGTTGACTGCCCAGCAGCTTGATAGAATATTCTCGCAAATACATTTTTCTGTAGACGAAATTACTGTTGAGTGTGGTAGGCCTGACACGATAACTGCAAAGAAATTAGATGTGCTTAAAAAACATAATGTTACTAGAATTTCGATAAACCCTCAAACTTTCTGCGAAAGTACATTGAAGAGGATTGGCAGAAAGCAAAAGAACGTACAGGTGTTGGACGCATATACCATGGCTTTAGAACGCGACTTTGTTGTTAATATGGATGTCATCGCAGGGTTGCCTGGCGAGAAATTGGGCATTTTTAAAAGAACAATGAACACTCTTTTAGAACTTTGCCCACATAATATTACTGTGCATACGCTTTCGGTAAAAAATGGAGCCCTTCTTAGAAATAGTCAAGAGGTGATTGACGACAGAGACGTAGAAAGTATGATTGATTATTCTGAGAAAGTTTTAACTGAAAACGGATATAAGCCATATTATCTGTATAGACAGAAAAATCAACTTAAAGGACTTGAAAACGTAGGGTACTTTAGAGATAATTATATATGCATGTTTAACGTTGAAAGCATGGAAGAGACAAATACAATCATTGGCGTAGGGGCTGGAGCAATAAGCAAGCGTGTTTTTAATATAGAAAAGAAAATTGATCGTCAGCCAAATGTAAAATTTATCGAAGATTATATTGAAAGAATTGACGAAATGATTGAAAGAAAGAAAGAATTTTATAAATAATTAAAAAAATATTGAAAAATTATAGACAAATGCAAAACAATGTGCTATAATAACACAGTCGAAACTACCTTTTACGCAGTGGATAGACATCTTCTGACTTCCGGCTTCGTAAATGGCGCAAAAATAAAAATAGGAGGAAACACATGGAAAAGAAAGAAATTATTGAAAAATATAAACTTTCTGAAAATGACACAGGTTCAGTTCAAGTTCAAGTTGCTCTTTTAACTGAAAGAATCAACCACTTAAACGAACACCTCAAAGCAAACCATAAAGATAACCACTCACGTCGTGGACTTCTTCAAATGGTTGGTAAGAGAAAGGGATTCTTAATGTATCTTAAAAACAAAGATATCGAAGCATACAGAAGCCTTATTAAAGAACTTGGCATCAGAGAAATTAAATAATTGATTAGGGGGTGGGCTTTTTATTGCCCACTTTTTTTCGGCAAAAGGAGATAAAAATGAAAAATGACGCTAAAATTTATAAAATTGAAATAGGAGGAAGGGAAGTTTCTTTCGAAACAGGTCGCTTGGCAGAACAATCAAACGGAACATGCCTTGTTAGAAGCGGTGAAACAGTTGTTATGGTAAACGTGACTATGTCAAGCCAACCAAGACCTGGTATTGATTTCTTCCCACTTTCAGTAGACTACGAAGAAAAAATGTATTCAGTAGGCAAAATACCTGGTGGATTTAAAAAGAGAGAAGGTCGACCATCAGATAAGGCAATTCTTACTTCAAGACTTATTGACAGACCTTTAAGACCACTTTTCCCAAAGGGATTTTATCATGATGTATGTGTTGTAGCAACAGCACTTTCTGTAGAGCCAGACGTAGAGCCAGAACTTCTTGCAATGCTCGGATCATCATTTGCACTTTCAATTTCTGATATCCCATTTATGGGACCAACAGGCTCAGTTAAAGTTGGACTTGTTGATGGCAAATATGTTATCAACCCAAATAGTGAAGAAAGAGAACGTTCTACTATGAACATGACTGTTTCTGGTACAGATGAAGCTGTCCTTATGATTGAAGGTGGTGCACAAGAAGTTCCAGAAGAAACTCTTCTTGAAGGAATTATGACTGCTCACGAAGAAATCAAGAAGATTGTGGCATTCTTTAAAGGAGTTAAAGAAGAAATAGGCAAACCAGTTGCAGAAAATCTTATTTACGACATTGTTCCAGAAGAAATCAATGTTGCAGTAAGAGAATATGCTGACCAACTTCTTGACCATGCACTTGACACATTTGACAGACAAGAAAGACAGGCAAGACAAGATGCTGTTGACGCCGACGTTAAAGCCCACTTTGCTGAAATCTTCCCAGAATGTGAAAAACAAATTGCAAATGTACTTTATAAAATGACAAAAGAAAAGGTAAGAGCAAAAATACTTGATAAAGGAATTAGACCAGATGGCCGTGCACTTACTGAAATCAGACCAATTTGGTGTGATACTGGTATTCTTCCAAGAGTTCATGGAAGTGCGGTGTTTACTCGTGGACAAACTCAAGTGCTTACAGCACTCACTCTTGGCACTGTATCTGATATGCAAAAACTTGAGGGGCTTGACGAGGAAGAAGTAAATCGTTATGTTCACCATTACAACATGCCTGCATATGCAACAGGCGAAGCAAGAGGAATTAAGAGCCCAGGCAGACGTGAAATCGGTCACGGCGCACTTGCTGAAAGAGCGTTAGAGCCTGTTATTCCAAGCGAAGAAGAATTCCCATATGCACTTCGTCTTGTTTCTGAAGTACTTTCTTCAAATGGTTCATCTTCAATGGCGTCAGTTTGCGGCTCAACACTTGCACTTATGGATGCAGGCGTTCCAATTTCTGCACCAGTTGCAGGTATTGCAATGGGGCTTATTAAAGACGAAAATTCAAGACGTGTTGCTGTTCTTTCAGACATTCAAGGTCTTGAAGACTTCCTTGGCGATATGGACTTTAAAGTTACTGGCACATCTAAGGGTGTTACTGCAATTCAAATGGACATCAAAATCAAAGGAATTGATAGAGAAATCCTTACAACTGCTTTAAAACAAGCAAGGGAAGGAAGAATGCACATTATGGGCAAGATTCTCGAAGAAATTCAACAGCCAAGAAAAGAACTTTCTAAATATGCACCTAAGATTATCACAATGAAAATCAACCCAGACTTTATCAAAGATGTTATTGGCTCTGGCGGAAAGACAATCAATAAGATTATTGATGAAACGGGCGTTAAGATTGACATTGAAGATGATGGACAAGTATTCATTGCCGGTCAAGATATGGCTATGCTTGAAAAAGCAAAAGCAATTATTACAGGAATTGTTGAAGTTCCAGAAGTAGGCGATGTATATGATGCAAAAGTTGTAAGAATTATGAACTTTGGCGCCTTTGTAGAATTTGCTGGAAATAAAGAAGGCATGATTCACATTTCTAAGCTTTCAAACAAGAGAGTAGAGAAAGTTGAAGATGTAGTTAAGATTGGTGACGAAGTTGAAGTTGAAGTTATCAAGATTGACGAAAAGGGCAGAATTGACCTTAAGAGAATTCTTCCAAAAGAAGA
This sequence comes from Clostridia bacterium, assembly GCA_017466725.1. Lineage (GTDB taxonomy): Bacteria > Bacillota > Clostridia > Christensenellales > UBA1242 > Caccovivens. The sequence goes on along the minus strand of JAFTTP010000002.1, from coordinate 129,789 downwards.
AAAAGCGGACAAAGAATAAGCAGAAAATAATTATACAAAGACTAGTATGTTATTGAAATATAACAATTACATACTAGTCTTTTGTTTTGCAATATGTTTGATTGCGAAAAGCAGTTTTTGTATTTCAGAAAAACTGTTAAAGTAAGAAAGTGAAACTCGTACTGCGCCTTGAGAAAGAGTGCCAAGTGCTTTGTGTTTTAGAGGCGCGCAGTGATATCCGCCGCGCACACAAATGCCGTATTTTGTGTTTAAAATGTTTGAAACCTCGCTAGAGTCCATACCGTTAATATTAAATGCAACAACTCCGTACGGGTTGTCAGGATGAGTGTAAAGAGATACATCAAGTTTGTTTAGTTCGTAGATTAAGTAGGTTGATAAATCATCAATTTTCCCATTGATTTCTTGAAAATGTTTTTCTACAAAGTCAATTCCTGCACTTAAACCTAAAATAAGTGGAGTAGAAATTGTGCCACTTTCAAGTCGTTCGGGGTACACGTCAGGCTGAAATAATTCAAGCGAATTTGTGCCTGTGCCTCCGAATACGATTGGCTCTGGTCGGTAAGAGTTGTTCATTACAAGGCATCCTATACTTTGAGGAGCATAAAACCCCTTGTGTCCAGCAACGGAAAGGTAGTCAATGTTGTTTTCTTGCATATCAATTTTTAAATGGCCGCAACTTTGAGCGCCATCAACTAGAAATATATATCCGTTTTGTTTGCAAAATTGACCTATTTCTTTAATTTCGGCTTTTGCGCCGTTGACGTTTGAAATATGATTGCAAATAATCATATACGTATTTGATTTTACATGTTTTTTGATGTCATCAAGCGTTATCCCTTTGGTATCATGCTGAGTTGCAATGTCATAGTCGATAATGCCTTGTTTTTTAAGGTGTTCAAGCGGGCGAAGTACAGAGTTGTGCTCATTTTCTGTGGCGATTACGTGGCCACCTCGTTTAGCAGAGCCTAAAATGGCAAGATTTAAAGCGTGAGAACAGTTTTGTGTCCAAATAATATTTTGTCCGCTTTCTACATTAAAATGACAAGCAACCCTTTCTCTTGCCTCTTCTATTTTGAAGGCGGTTTTGACGCTGGCTTGATGCCCACTTCGGCCGGGATTTGCACTGAAATAAAGCAATGCATCGTTGACTGCTTTTACAACTTCTTTTGGCTTTACATAGGTGCTTGCGCTGTTATCTAAATAAATCATTTGTAAACTTTCCTTTATAATTACAATATAGTGTATTGAAGGGAAAATTGTGCAGGGTTTTGGAGGAAACATGCAATATATAATCGCTGTTTTTAAATCGAGAAATGAAACATTGTATTTGGCTAACATGCTGTTACATAGCGGCTATCGAGTTGCAGTTATTAATACTCCTCGAGAGGTTGGGCATGCGTGTGGCATATCCGTTCAATTTGACGCAGGATTGTTGCAGGTGGTGAGGCAGACCATTTCAAGCAAGCCGTTTAGGTCGTTTTATGGAATTTTTAAAATTGTTAGGCAAAATGGCAGGATGAGTGTTGTTAAAATTTAGAAAACTTGAATTTTTATTAAAGAAACAAGTAAAATAATAATGTGAAAAAATTGTTTAACTTGCGAAGTTTGTTGATTGTGTTGTCTGTCAGCGTGATGGCGCTGCTTAGCGTCTATTGTGTGGGGGCGTATTATGCTTATTTTTATCCAGTTAAGTATAGTCAGCAAATAGAGGAATTTTCAAAGAAATATAGCGTAAGTAGTGCAATTGTTGCCTCAGTAGCAAATGTTGAGAGTAATTTTAACGAGCAAGCGGTTTCAAACAAAGGTGCAGTTGGTATTATGCAACTAATGCCGTCAACAGCAAAGTGGCTTGCTTTAAAACTTAATGTTGAGTATAGCGAAGAAAAGTTGCATGAGCCTATTTATAATATTGAACTTGGTGCATATTATCTTTCTTTTTTAGTCAACCATTTTCAAGATGAACGAGTTGCCATTTGTGCATATAATGCAGGACAAGGCAATGTGACCTCTTGGCTTGAAAACAAGGAATACTCAAGTGATGGAAAAACGCTTGATTATATACCGTTTAAAGAGACTCGAAGTTATCTTGCAAAGGTGCTAAACAATTATAATTATTATAAAAATAAATACAAATGATTGACTTATTTGTCAATTTATGCTATCTTTTTCACTGAAGGAGAAAGAAAAATGGCAGAAACACAAATGTTATCAAATGAAGTTGATATTAGAAGACAAAAAATCAATGACTTAATTGAAATGGGAGAAATACCATATAAAGATAAATTTGACCGCACTTGTACAATTGCAGAGGCAAGAGAAAAAGTTGGCGAAAGAGTTAAAGTTGCAGGTAGAATTGTATTTAAACGTGTAATGGGTAAATTCGGGTTTATGCAAATTCGCGACATTAACGCAAAAATTCAAATTTCTGTTGGAAGAAACGAGCTTGATGAAGAGGCTTACAACTTCTACAAAAAATATGTAGATATTGCAGACTTTGTAGGCGTTGAAGGTGAAGTATATCTCACCCAAACTGGCGAAGTTACAGTAAAGGCAGAAAAGGTTACACTTCTTTCAAAAACATTAAGACCGCTTCCTGAAAAGTTCCACGGACTTACTGACACTGAGGCAAAATACCGTCAAAGATATCTTGACCTTGTTTCAAATGAAGAGTCAAGAAATGTTTTTGTTGGCAGAAGTAAAATGCTTGCATTTATTAGAAAGTATTTGGGCGAAAATGGCTTTATGGAAGTTGAAACACCAATTCTTCAAAGCGCAGTGTGCGGCGCTAGTGCAAGACCATTTTATACTCATCATAATGCACTCGATAAAGAATGCAATTTGCGTATTGCGCCTGAAACATATTTGAAACAATGTATTGCTGCCGGCTTTGATAGGGTGTTTGAGGTTGCAAAGTGTTTTAGAAATGAGGGGATGGATACACAACACTTGCAAGAGTTTACGCAAGTAGAGTGGTATGCATCTTATTGGAATTTTGAAGATAATATTAAGTTTTTCCAAGGATTTATCAAAAAACTTGTTTTAGAGCTTACTGGCAAAACAACTATTGAAAAAGATGGTGTGACTTTAGATTTTGGCAAAGAGAACATTGAAAGAATTAACTATACTGAAACAATGAGAGAACTTATGGGATTTGATTTCTTAGCAGAAACTGACCCTGTAGAACTTAAAAATAAGATTGTTGCCGCTGGACTATTTAAAATGGCTGACCTTGAAGATTACAAGTCTTTAAGCCAAATTATTGATTTTGTTTATAAGAAAAAAATCAGAGAAAACATTGTTCAACCAACAATTCTATATAACTATCCAGCAGTGCTTATCCCACTTGCAAGAAGAAATGACGACGACAAGAGAATTATTGATGTATTCCAAGTTGTTGTTATGGGGACAGAGCTTTGTAAAGCCTATTCAGAGCTTGTAGATCCAATTGTTCAAAGAAAGGCTTTTGAAGATCAATTGGAAGCGAAGAAACAAGGCGATGACGAAACTATGGATTTAGACGAAGGATTTATGCTTGCTATGGAACATGGTATGCCTCCAATTTCAGGGCTTGGCTGCGGTCTTGACAGACTCTTGATGCTTATTTATAATCAGCCTTCAATTAGAGATGTTGTACTGTTCCCACTTATGAAATAATATGAAACAGAATAATATTATACAAAATTTACAAAAATTATTTCCTTCGCCAAAGTGTGAATTGGAATATGAGAGCAATTATCAACTTCTTGTAGCAGTTATTCTTTCAGCGCAATGCACAGATAAAAGGGTAAATATTGTAACAAGAGAATTGTTTAAGGACTATGGAACTCCAGAGGCTATGCTTACGCTTACCCAAAGTCAGTTGGAAGAAAAAATACATTCTTGCGGTTTTTATAGGAATAAGGCAAAAAACATCCTTTCTATGACGAAAGACTTGATTGACAAATTTGATGGACAAGTTCCAAATGATTTAGCAAAAATGCAAACCTTAGCAGGTGTAGGTAGAAAGACGGCCAACGTTGTACTTGCTGAGGCGTTTAAAGGTGACGCGATTGCAGTTGATACACATGTATTAAGAGTGTCAAATAGGCTTGGGCTTGTAACAACTGACAACCCAGAAGTTTGCGAAAGGGCATTGATGCAAACTTTTGACAGAAAGCACTGGAGCAAACTGCATTTGCAGATGGTGCATTTTGGAAGATATATATGCAAATCTCAAAGACCAGAATGCGCCAAATGCCCATTTAAGAAAATATGTACAACAGATAAACAACACAAAATATAGTAAGTATTTTGCTTAAACACACACAAAATAAAGGGGTAGTATGTTTTTAGATCGAGTTAAAATTCAAATTAAAGCTGGTAATGGTGGAAATGGTTCTGCCTCTTTTTTGCGTACTGCTCAAACTGCTAATGGCGGGCCAGACGGCGGGGAAGGAGGAAATGGCGGCAGTGTGATTTTTAAAGCCACACGCAACCTTAATACGCTTTATGATTTTCGTTTTCATAAAAAATTCTTTGCCGAAAATGGTGGAAATGGAGGACAAAGGCTTAAAACCGGCGCAAATGGTAAGGATGTTGTAATTAATGTGCCATGTGGCACTGTTGTTATTGACAGTGAAAGCAACAAAATTATTGCAGACCTTTATGAAGATGGTATGGAATTTGTTGCTTTGAAAGGCGGCAAAGGTGGTCATGGCAACCATTATTATAAATCATCAATCAAACAAGCGCCACACTTTTCGCAAACTGGCGAGACAACAAAGCAGCATGAAGTTATTTTAGAACTTAAGACAATTGCAGATGTAGGGCTTGTTGGTTTTCCAAATGCCGGCAAATCGACATTGCTGTCTTGCATTTCAAATGCAAATCCTAAAATTGCAAACTACCCATTTACAACTTTATATCCAAACCTTGGTATGTGTGAGGTTAAGGGTCAAACATTTGTAGTTGCTGATATCCCGGGGCTTATTGAAGGGGCAAGTGAAGGACAGGGACTAGGTCACTATTTCTTACGCCATGTGGAAAGAGTAAGGCTGATACTTCACATTATTGATATTTCTCAGTCTGATTGCCGTGACTTTGTTGAAGATTACAAGATTATCAATCAAGAACTGGCTAAGTATAGCAGTGAACTTGCCAAAACGCCACAAATTGCGGTGCTTTCAAAGGTGGACTTATTAGATGAAGATACACTTAACGAAAGAATAGCACGCTTTGAAAAGGAGATAGGCGGGGTATATATTACAATTTCTGGTGCAACATATCATAATATAGACGCATTGAAGCTTTTAACGCTTGAAAAACTGAGCAAACTTCCACCTAAACCACCAGTTGAAGTTGAAAAGTTTGATTTTGACGTGCGCGACCGCGACAGTTTATCAATCACACGTGATGATGAAGGGGCGTTTGTGCTCAGCGGCGGTAAAATTGACAACTTTATTAGAGGTGTTGTACTTTCAGACACTCGCTCATTTGCGTATTTCCAAAAGACTTTAAATGAAATGGGCATTATTGACATGATGAAAGAACGCGGACTTGTAAACGGAAGTATTGTTAAAATTAAAGATATTACTTTTGAGTATACTGAATAAGGAGAACATATGATTACAACAAAACAAAGAGCCTTTTTAAGAGGACTTGGCAATGCGCTTGAGCCTGTTATGCAAATAGGGAAGGAAGGATTGTCTGAAAATTCCATTGAAGCAATAAATGCACTTCTTGAGGCAAGAGAACTTGTTAAAATTAAAGTGTTAAACAACAGCGATTTCTCGCCAAAAGAAATGATGGTGCAAGTTTGCGATGCAACGCATGCAGAGCCTGTGCAGGTGATTGGTAGGATTGTCATCATCTATCGAAAGTCATCTAAAAAAGATTTTAAACATATTGAATTGAATTGATAAAAGAACTAGTATGTTATGATTTAATAATAAATTCATACTAGTTCTTTTTTTATTTGTCTATTTGGTAAAATAAGGCAAATCAGCCCCAAAAGAAGTAGTACACTTGCGGTGATTTTATAATAAAGCGAATATGGTGCATACAGCGAAGATAAAAGCAAAACTAATCCCGCCAAAATGTAGTTTTTAGTTTTAGTTTTATTGAAAACACCTTTAGTAAATGCGTTAAAAGATTTTTTTAATGGCTTTTCTTTTGTTATCTTGGGATAGTAGTCATATTCTTGATAAAGGTTTAAATATGTGTCATATTTATTCATAATAACTACATTTTGTTTGAAGTGGCCGCTATATTTGTTGCACTGTGGTGAAACAATATTGCAAGATATAATAATTTTCTCTGCGTTAGGGTGCAATTTTGTGATTGAAATTACATCGTCTACCTCTAGTTGTGTAATTTTTAAGAAGGGGTAGAAAATAATTGCTTGACCGTTTTGTTGTTCTATTACAAGGTGGTCGCTTGCTATTTTTACATTTTTATGGCGGGTATTGAAAAGATTGTAAAAAAATTGCATAGCAGATTTATCTAACACTAAAGAAAGAAACATATTTTCCGCGTCTGATTGTTGAGATGACTTTAAATGTTTTTTCGCTTTTTTGTTGCGTGAAAAGATAAAACTCAAAACCTCTAAAAGTATGCTGATTGCAATTGAAAGTGCAAGTGCAAACCCTTTACTATCAAAAGAATAATTAAGCCAAATATATGATATTACAAAGAATAACGCAAACTTTAAAAGTTCTTGAAATATGGTGATTATAGTTTTCATACACTATTTATAGACAAAAAATAAAATTTTAGACAATTATTTGACAAGGCAAGTGAAATGGGTTATAATGAAAGCAAATATAACGTGAGGATGGTGCAAAGTGAAGAATCATTTGAAAGATATGTATGATTATCTTGTTGAAAATCAATGTGACGACGTTTGTGTTTATGATTTGTCTAAAGAAGAACAGAATTGTGACTTCATTTATGTGGCAACTGCCAAAGATGTTGCACACAACAAAGCTTTGGCACTTGATGTTATGAAAAACTTTGATATGGAAAAATATCCAGAAGGCTATCATAAAGGCGAATGGATTATATTTGATTTGGGGCAATGTGTGGTGCATTTGTTTGTTGGCGTGGCAAGAGAAAAATATAACTTGGATAAGTTGTGGAAATCTAAAAAAGTTGCACTTTAAGATATGATTTATAAATAAAACAAGACAAATTTAACTTATTTGTTTTGTTTTTTTTGTTTTATATGGTAAGATTATTGTGTCGAGAGGGATATGATTAAAATTTGTTTTGTTTGCACCGGAGGCACTTGCCGTTCGATTATGGCGGAAAGGCTGATGAAAAAAGAGGTGAAAGAGCGTGGGATTGAAGATGTAAAAGTGTCTTCGAGGGGGCTGTTTGCAAATGGCGAGAATATTGCAGCAAACGCAAAAAAAGCTTTAAAAACCTTAAAAGCAAACGCAAGCAACAGAAAATCAATCAAACTAAATAAGGTTGACAAAGATATGCTTTACGTTGTTATGACAGAAAGTATGCGAGACAAAATACCGTCGAAAAAAGTCATATCAATGAAAAATCTTATTGGAAAAGAGATTATTGACCCTTACGGGCAGTCAGAAGAGGTATATTTATTGACTGCAAAAGAAATAATGAAAGGGATTGATAAACTTATTCAAAATATAACTTTGTGGAGAGAAAAATGATAATTTTAGCAAGTGATCATGCAGGATTTCAATTGAAGGAAGAAATCAAAAAGTTTTTCAATAAAGAAAACATCATTGCCATTGACGTGGGATGTCACTCAAGAGAAAATGTTGATGATTATCCTGATTTTGCAAAGGCTGGCAATGAAAAGGTTTTAGAAGACCCAAGAAACGTTGGAATTTATGTTTGTGGCAGCGGCATTGGTATGAGCATGGTGGCAAACCGAAATCCAAAAATTAGAGCAGCGCTTTGCAGAGATGAGGCCTCGGCGTCATTATCTCGTCGTCATAACGATGCAAATGTGCTTTGCCTTGCAGGAAGAAGCACATCGCCTCGCCAAGCAATTAAAATTGTAAAAGTTTTTTTAACTACAGATTTTGAGGGCGGACGTCACGCGAAAAGGATTAAAAAATTTTAGGGGTGAATAAATGTTAAATATTGTTATACCGCTTAATGTCAGTATAGATAAATACAGACATTTGTTGGATGCCGTTGCAGGCTCTAACGAGATTAATGTTCTTCTTGGGGTAAAGCATGAACAATATGCGGCTGTTTTAAATGAATATGGCCATTTGGAAAACTTTAACTTCTTTGAATTTGACAATCCTACAAGTCAAGAGCAGATGATAAATTCAATGCAAGAATATATTGTTGAGGGGCCTATTTTAATTCTCCGTAAGCCTGTTACATTAAAAGAATATAATAAGTTTGTAAATTCTGATAGAGACATTGTCACAAGCAAAAAAGTTCGCAGCAAGTTTAAATCATTTGTGTTCAATCTGTGGCAAAAACTTACTAAATTAATTTTTGGTGTTAAAATGTATGCCGGTGACTATTCTACAATATTCTTTAATAGTGACATTGCAAATGTTGTTTTAAGCACGGGCAATTTAAGTTACTCAAGTCGCGTAAACAGATGGAAAGGCATAAGACAAGGCGTTGTAACAACTGAAGCAAAAGAAGAGAAACATAAAATGGATAAAACAAGCGCCCTAAAGTATATACTTGCAGTAGTCGGTCTTATTACTGTTGGCGTTGCGGTTACAACTGTGGTATCTTTATTTGTTGATATGACAATAATGATAGGGTTGTTTTTATTCGGACTGGTTGGCATTTGTGTAGCGGTGTCGCTAATATTGATTGCAATGTTGATTTTTAATACTTTGGTTGGCAAAAAACAATACGGACAAGCAATTGTTATGGATAAGAGAGTTAAAAGTGAGGGAGTTAAATGAAAAAAGTAACAAGAATTGGAATTAACGGTTTTGGAAGGATTGGTAGACTTGTTTTAAGATGTGCAGCAATGCGCGATGACGTGGATGTAGTTGCCATCAACGATCCGTTTATGGATCTCGAATATAGCAGTTATTTGCTTACCTATGATACTGTGCATGGAAAATTTAATGGGGAATGTTCAGTTAAGAAAGATAAGCTTGTGGTAAATGGTAAATCAATTGCGTTCTATGCAGAAAGAGAGCCAAATATGATTCCATGGGCAAAGCATAAAGTTGATGTTGTAATTGAATCCACTGGCAAATTCACTAAATATGAGGATGCTGTAAAGCATATTGAGGCTGGTGCTAAAAAGGTTATTGTATCTGCGCCAGGTAAAAACATGCCAATGTTTGTTATGGGAGTAAACGAGCAAGAATACAAAAAAGATATGAATGTAATTTCAAACGCCTCTTGCACGACAAACTGCCTTGCTCCGCTTGCAAAAGTTATTCACCAAAATTTTGGTATTGTAGAAGGACTTATGACCACAGTGCACTCAACTACGGCAACTCAACTTACTGTAGATGGTGCATCTAAAAAGGATTGGCGTGGTGGTAGAGCTGCATCAGCAAACATCATTCCATCGTCAACTGGCGCGGCAAAAGCTGTTGGTGAAGTTATACCAGAACTTAAAGGTAAACTTACAGGTATGAGCTTTAGGGTGCCAACCATCAATGTTTCGGTTGTAGATCTTACAGTTAGACTTGCAAAAGAAACAACTTATGAAGAAATTGTAAAAGTCATTAAGAAAGCATGTGATGGTCAACTTAAAGGTATTATGGGATGGACTGATAAGCCACTTGTTTCTTCAGACTTTATTGGCGACAGCCGCACATCAATTTTTGATGTAAATGCAGGTATTATGATAAGCCCAACATTTGTTAAACTTGTTGCTTGGTATGATAATGAATGGGGATATTCAAATAAAACTGTAGACCTTGCAAGACATATTACGAGGTAAATATGGCAGAAAATAAAAACAGTAGGGTGATTAGGTTCTCAAAAGACAAGTGGCTATCGCTAATGGCGTATATTGGAATAGGTTGCATTGCAGTATCGCTGCTGTTGACGCTGGTGTTGGCAAACAATTCCTCGCTGTCGCAAGCATTTAGACGAATTGGCGAATGCATTGCCTATATAATTTCAATAATAGTAGCTTTTAACTGGGTGAGAACTCATAAGCATGTTGCATGGATTGTTTGCTACGTAATTTTTGTGGTGACAATAGTTGTGCTGTTTATTTTAGATGCAGTTGGAGTTTAAACAAAAGAAAATATGATAAAAAATAAAATTTGGATAACTGTAGGCTTGATAGCATTAATTGTGCTTACAGGTGCGTTGAAAGAAGTGTGGGGAGGGTTTCTCTTTTTCTCCCTTTCTTTTTTGACTGCGCTTTGTTTGTATTGGGCGTTTGTGTTCATTTATAAATATCTTGAAGATTATAAGTGGCATTTTGATGAAGATTTTGCCTATTATAAGGCGCAGACAATCAATTCAACATCTTTAACCGAAAAAGATTTTGATATGGCAAGGGATGTTTATGTACAGAAGTATAAAAAATCTCTTGTAAGGGACAAAATGATTGATATCTTTAAAATAATTTTTTGCCTTTCGCTTGCCATAACTTGCATCGGGGCAATGTGCAGCGGTGTTGTGGCATAAAAATCTTATATAAACTTAATTTTTACTTGCAAAATTATAAGCATTGTGCTATACTCTCATGGAAAAGGAGAAAAATATGTATACATTTAAGAAAAAAGACCAACAAGGAATTTTAACAGTTAAAGTTTCAAAAGAAGAATGGGAAAAGGCCGTTGAAGCTGTTTACCAACAAAACAAATCTAAATTTAAAGTTGAAGGATTTAGAGCTGGCAAAGCGCCAAGAAGAGTAATCGAACAACATTATGGCGAGCATGTCTTCTTTGAAGATGCTTTTGACGCGGTTGTAAACGAGGAATATTCTAAATTCTTGACTGAAAACAAGAAAATTGTGCCTGCGTCACATCCACATGCAGACATCAAATCATTCACAGTTGAGGCTGGACTTGAGGCTGAACTTAAATTTGACCTTATGCCTGAATTTGAACTTCCAGAGCTTGCATCTTTAACAGCAAAGAAAGGCCAAGCAGTTGTTTCTGATGAACAAGTAGCAGCTGAACTTGAAGCATCAAGAGCATCTCATGCAAGATACGTTGAAGAAGAAAAAACTGCTGAAAATGGTGACTTTGCAACAATTGATTTTGTAGGAAGTGTTGATGGAGTAGAATTTGACGGAGGAAAGGCTGCAGATTATAGACTTGAACTTGGTTCTCACTCTTTTATTGAAGGTTTTGAAGAACAAGTTTGCGGCATGAATAAAGGTGAAGAACGTGACATTAATGTTACCTTCCCAGCAAACTATCCAGCAGAAAATTTGGCAGGAAAACCAGCTGTATTCCATATTACACTTAAAAAGGTTGAGAAAAAAGTACTTCCTGAAATTGATGATAAATTTGTTTCAGACACTACTGAATATGAAACTGTTGAAGAATTTAAAGCAGCAATTAAAGAAAACCTTGCTAAGATGGCAGAAGAGAAGGTTGAAAGAGACTATGAAGTGGCTCTTCTTGATGAAATTGCAGAAAAAGCAAACATTACTCTTGGCGAAAGCATGATTGAACATGAACTTCATCATATGATTGAAGATTTTGAACATAGACTTTCTCACCAAGGCATGACTATTGAAGGATACTTGCAATATATTGGCAAAACTCTTGAAGAATTTAAGGCTGAAAGAAAATCTGATGCTGAAAAGAATATTAAGACAAGACTTGTTCTGCAAAGAATTATCTCTGAAAACAAAGTTTCAGTAACTGAAAAAGAAATGGATCAAGAAATTGCAAACTATGCTGCAAGATATAACATGAACGGAGAAGATTTCAAAAAGGCTATGTCACCAAATGACTACGCTTTCTTCCAAAACAACGTTATTATGACAAAAGTTTTAGATTTAATCAAATCTAAAGCAAATAAACAATAAAATCTGGCGTATAATTATTATGTACGCAAGTTTTACAAAAGACAAAGCCCTTTCATTTATATAGTGAAGGGGCTTGATGCTTATTATACATTTTTAGGAGGTTTATTATGTTAATCCCAATGGTTGTAGACCAAACTGGTAATAGTGAAAGATCTTATGATATTTATTCAAGACTTCTTGAAGACCGCATTATTTTCTTAAATGGCGAAATTGAAGATTCAATGGCAAATATAGTGGTTGCTCAACTTATATACCTTGAAGGTAAAAATCCAAATAAGGACATTTCAATTTACATCAATAGTCCTGGTGGAAGCGTAAGCGCTGGACTTGCAATTTATGACACGATGAAATATATAAAGTGTGATGTTTCTACCATTTGTGTTGGCCGTGCCGCATCAATGGGGGCATTTTTGCTTGCTGGAGGTACAAAGGGCAAACGTTTTGCATTGCCAAACAGTGAAATTATGATTCATCAACCTCTTGGTGGCGCTCAAGGTCAAGTTAGTGATATTCAAATTCAAGCAAACCATATTCAACACATTAAGGACAGAATGAATAAGATGCTTAGCGAAAACACAGGCAAGCCTCTTGAAATTGTTGAAAAAGACACTGATAGAGACAATTATATGACTGCCGCAGAAGCCAAAGAGTATGGAATTATTGACGAAATTTTTGTTTCAAGAAATGTAAAAGCATAATGTAAAGGAGATTTTATGAGCGATTTTGTATGCAAGTGTAGTTTTTGCGGTAAAAGTGAAAAAGAAGCAAAAAAACTTATTGCAAGTCCGGGAGGAGAGGCGTATATTTGCGATGAATGCGTAGCAATTTGCAAAGACATCATGGCAGAGAATATAAAAAGGTCGACTTTCGAGAAGATTGATTTGCCTTCGCCAAAAGAAATAAAAGAAAAACTTGATGAGTATATTATAGGTCAAGATGAAGCAAAAAGGGTGCTTGCCGTTGCCGTTTATAATCACTATAAACGCTTAAACTATAACTTACTTAAAACAGTAGAGCATAATACCGATGAGGTTGAACTTGAAAAAAGTAATATTCTTATGGTTGGTGCAACAGGTTCGGGCAAAACGTTGCTTGCAAAAACACTTGCTAAAGCGCTTAAAGTGCCATTTGCGTCATGTGATGCAACTACACTTACTGAGGCGGGATATGTTGGTGATGACGTAGAAAACATTTTGCTTAAACTTATTCAAAATGCCGACTATGACATCGAAAAGGCTCAGCGTGGAATAATTTACATCGACGAAATTGACAAAATTGCAAAGAAAACACAAAATGTTTCAATCACGCGTGATGTTGCGGGGGAAGGTGTTCAACAGGCATTGTTGAAAATTTTAGAAAGTACTGTTGCATCTGTTCCACCACAAGGCGGCAGAAAGCATCCTCAACAAGAGATGATTCAAATTGATACAACAAACATTCTCTTTATTTGCGGTGGTGCATTTGTTGGGCTTGATAAAATTATTGAAACTCGCAAAAACGATACTTCACTTGGTTTTAATGCTCATATTCGTGCAAGCGAAGAAGAGGTGAAGAAAAACTATGCTAAAGAAATACAGCCTAACGATTTAATTAAGTTTGGCCTTATCCCAGAGTTTATTGGTAGACTTCCAGTTGTGGTTGGCTTGGACGAACTTGACGAAGATGCTTTGGTACAAATTTTGACAAAGCCAAAGAATTCAATTGTAAAACAATATAAACTTATGTTTAAAATTGATGAAATGGAAATTGACTTCACTGAAGATGCAGTTAAGGCAATCGCCAAGAAAGCCATGGAACTTAAAACGGGTGCAAGGGGGCTTAGAACAATTATTGAGTCCAAAATGACTAAACTTATGTATGAGGCACCAAGTTGGATGGATGTGCAGAAGATTATTGTAACAAAGGAATTTATTGAACAAGACGACGTGCAACCAGAAGTGATATATAAAAAACAAGAAAAGAAAGAGGTTTGTTAATCTCTTTTTTTCTTGTCACATATGTAAAAGTTGGCATATAACAAAAGAGGGGGATATATGAAAGGATTTTTTAACATATTAGACAATTCTGCCAACAAAAGTAGCAACAATTTTACAACTTTGCAAAATGCGCGAATGGATGTTGTTGGCGAACTTGAAGCAATCATTCAATATGAAAATCATTTAATGCAAACAAATGATGAATCGGCTAAGAACGCGATAAAAGATATTGCAAAAGAAGAAAAAGTGCATGTGGGTCAATTGATGGGCCTAATATTTATGCTTGACCCTGAAAGCAAAGATATGTTTGAAAAAGGATTAACTGAATTTAACAAAGAAGATAAAGGGCGTTAGAATTTTCTAATGTTTTTTATTTTTCTTGAAAAATATGTCAAAAATGCTTGACAATGATGTGATATATAAATATAATAAGAGAGTATCATAAAAAATGTGCGGGCGTGGCGGAATGGCAGACGCGCTTGTTTAAGGGGCAAGTGGGAAACCGTGTGGGTTCGACTCCCACCGCCCGCACCAAAGCAGGAGTTATCCTGTTTTTTTATTTATAGGGAGAATGGGATGATTACAAAACAACCAAGAGGCAAACAGGGATATTATGATGTAAAGTTAGTTGATAGGCGTGGAAAGTCATTTATTATGACGGTTGGTGGTAATTTTGACCTATACTGGATACCCGAAGATTATAAAGAAAATACAATTTTTGAATTGGATAATACTGATAAAATAGCATTTAGCGTGTTTAGTCAATTATTTGACGCTATTAAAAAGGTTGATGATAAATATTTGCCAGTATTAGATGGTAATATAATAACTTTTATCAGTGAAGATTGGCCGGAAGAAGAAGCGAATACCTTGCGGATTATAAAAGAAGATGACTTGTTTACCATAAAATTTATTGCTAACACTAATGAAAAAGCTTGGACGTCTTTTCATCGCGGAAGTAACATATGTTTTTGTAATAGTGGCAGCAGAGTGCCAAGAGTGGAATCTTTATTTATGCGATTGTTTAACTTTTTAGCATATGAATGTGAGTTGATTGAGAGTGAAGGCAATCAAGATGAATTAGAAAATAGTTAATTTTTCCTTTTTCTAAAAAGGATTATAAAAAAGCACTTGAAATGAAAGAAAGAGCACGCAAATATTTAGAAGAAGAAAAATCGCAAAAAATTGATGAAGATTTAATTCTCTAGTATAAATTTATATGGCTGAATTAAATAAGAAATAAAGTGTATGTCAAAGATTGAAACAAACATACAAGAATAAGATATGGGCTATTATGTTATAAAATGATAACATAATAGCTTTTTTATTCTTGATAATGTTTAGTAGTATGCATGAAAAATTAAATTCTTCACACCCTTAATATATGAAAAAGTTGATGTGTTTTTTTATTGTTTTGATGGCGCTTGTTTGCGTTTTTATGCCCAATGAAATGGTTGCTTATGCTATTGATGGTGAGATTATTGAATATGAAATTTATGACGAAAGTGGCGAGTTGCTTACATTTACCAGCGAGGCGGAGGTTGGTGACACCATTTTAACAAAGGATTTTCATGAATATCAAATTTACGAGATTGATGGGCATAAATGCTATGCTCGATACTTTCGCACTCTTAATTGGCCAAAACCAGACAAGTTTAGAGGACAGCGGTCGGCGGGGCTAGCGAAAAAGCTGTGTTTATATATGACGCACAATGATGAAAGTTATACGCCTACAGATGGTTATGACAGCATTTATGGTGCTGGGGGCATTCATGATGTTGCAAAGAGGCTGAAAAGCGAGCTTGAAAAGCGTGGAATAAAGGTTGTTTTAGATGAATCGCTGCATATTCCGCATGATTCGAGTGCGTATTCTCGTTCTGCCGTTACAGCTAAAGCGCTTTATCAAGAGGAAAAGCCGGACGCACTGTTTGATATTCATAGGGATGGCGTTGCCAAAAAGTATTATCATACCAGTCACAATGGGCAAGATTTTAGCAAAATAAGGATTGTTGTCGGAAAATCTAACCCTAATTTTGAAGAAAACTATAAATTTGCACAAGAACTTTTTGCTGTTGGCAATCAGTTGTATCCATGGCTGTTTTTAGACATTTATTGTGGTAAGGGGCATTATAATCAATCTCTTATGAATACAAATTTGCTTTTTGAAATGGGGACTTACCTTATTGAGAAGGATTTTGTTTACAATAGTGTACCTTATTTGGTAGATTCCATTGAAACAACTATGTATGCAGATTATTATGATCCTGAAAAAGAGGTGGTTACAGAAGAGGAATTTATTGAAAATCAAATTACAACAGAAAAAACTGAATCAAGAAGTCGAGGCGGAACAAGTTTGATTATTGTGATGATATTGCTGGCGGGTTTGTTGACTTTTGCGTTTGTTTCTAGTTTAAAAAGAAAAAAATCAGAAAAATAGTTTGATTGTATCGATTTTTGTGCTATAATATTGCATATTGGAGATGAACATATGTCAAATTATTATAGAACAAACAATTGTGGAGAATTAAGAATTGAAAACGTAGGTCAAAAAGTGACGATGTCTGGTTGGCTTGCAACAATAAGAAAGTTGGGGGGTATTGTTTTTGCAACACTTCGCGACCATTTTGGCGTAACTCAACTTTTAATTGAAGATGAGGCAATGTTAGAGGGCATTTGCAAGGAAACGGTTGTTAGGGTTGAAGGAGAAGTGTTAGAGAGAAGTTCAAAAAATCCTAATATGGAAACTGGAGATATTGAGGTTAAGGTCGCAGCAATTGAAGTGCTTGGTAAATGCCAAAGCGTACTTCCTTTTGAAATTGCAGATGCGCCAAATACGAAGGACGACTTAAGATATAAATATCGTTATCTTGACCTTAGAAATCCTCAAAATCACAAAAACCTTGTTATGCGTGGCAAGGTGCTTAAATACATAAGAGATAAGTTTGATGAAATGGGCTTTTTGGAAGTGCAAACACCAATCCTTACGTCAAGTTCACCAGAGGGTGCAAGAGACTATATTGTGCCAACAGTATTCTCAAAGGGGGAATTCTATGCTTTGCCACAAGCGCCACAACAATTCAAACAACTTTTGATGGTTTCTGGTTATGATAAATATTTTCAAATTGCACCATGTTTTAGAAATGAAGCGGGAAGAGCAGACAGAATGACTGGTGAATTCTATCAAATTGACTTTGAAATGTCTTTTGCCACACAAGAAGATGTGTTTGCTGTTTGTGAAAACTTTATTACTGGACTTTACAACAAGTTTACAAATTTAGATGTGTGTAAAGCTCCATTTGTTAGAATACCATATAAGGAAGCAATTGAAAAGTATTGCTCTGATAAGCCAGACCTTAGAAATCCTTTGACTGTAAACGATGTTACTGAAATATTTAAAAACACAGAGTTTAATGCATTTAAAGACAAGACAATCAAAATGATTGTAGCACCTTGCGAAGATAAACCAAGAAGATTTTACGATGACCTTGGCAAACTTATTGTAAGTTATGAAGGCAAGGGGCTTGCTTGGCTTAAATATGATGGGCAAGAAATAACTGGCTCGATTGCTAAGTTTGTAACGGAAGAGCAAAAGAAAGCGCTTATTGAAAAAGGGAATGTTAAAGCAGGAGACAGTTTATTCTTCATTGCGGATACAAAACCTATGGCAATTATGCTTACGAATGTCCTTCGTAATGCACTTGGTGATCAACTTGGCCTCATTGACCAAAACAAAGTTGCGTTCTGCTGGGTTGTTGACTTCCCATTCTATGAAATCAATGAAGAAACAGGCAAACTTGACTTCTCGCACAATCCATTTTCAATGCCACAAGGTGGCCTTGATGCACTTAATAATAAAGATCCACTCGATATTGTTGCTTATCAATATGACCTTGTATGTAACGGTTATGAAATGCTTAGCGGAGCAGTACGCAACCACGACCAAGAAACAATGGTGAAGGCATTTGACCTTGTTGGATATGACCAAAGCGTTGTAGAGCAAAAATTTGCAGCACTTTTCAATGCATTCTCATATGGTGCGCCACCACACGCTGGCGGAGCGTTTGGCTTTGACAGAATGTTGATGCAAATTTTAGGATATGATGTGATTCGTGAAATTGCAGCGTTCCCACTTAACAAAAATGGTCGCGACCTTTTAATGAACGCGCCAAGCAAGATAGACGAGGCAACATTAAAAGAGCTTGGAATCAAACTTGAAGATAAATAGAGGTAAACATGAAAAAAGTTGATATTAAATATTTATACGAAAACAAAGAAAGCCTTTCACAAGATGTAATTGTAGTTGCAGGTTGGGTGAAAAGTTGTCGCGGAAACGGCAACTTTGGCTTTATTGATTTAACTGATGGAACTTGTTTTAAAACTCTTCAAATTGTATTTAGCAAAGATAAGCTTGCAAACTATGATGTAGTTGAAAAGGTGAACACGGGCTCATCTATTATGTGTAAGGGTAAAATTGTGCTTACACCTGAAAACAAACAACCATTTGAAATGCAAGCAGATGAAGTGATAATCATCAATGCAACAGACAGCGAATACCCACTTCAAAAGAAAAGACATAATGTAGAATTCTTAAGAGAGATTGCATATTTAAGACCAAGAACAAACTTATTTCAAGCTGTTTTCAGAGTGAGAAGTGTTGCTGCTATGGCTATACATGATTATTTTCAATCAAATGGTTATCTGTATGTAAATACGCCTTTAATTACAACTACTGATTGCGAAGGCTCTGACCAAATGTTTAAAATAACTAAACTTAATTTTAACAATTTGCCTTTAGATAAAGATGGCAAGGTTGATATGGGGGAAGACCTTTTTGGTAAGCAAGCATATATTACTGGTAGTGGTCAATTGCATGGTGAGGCGTTTGCACTTGCGTTTAATAAAATTTATACATTTGGACCTACTTTTAGAACA
This sequence comes from Clostridia bacterium, assembly GCA_017466725.1. Taxonomy (GTDB): domain Bacteria; phylum Bacillota; class Clostridia; order Christensenellales; family UBA1242; genus Caccovivens. The sequence goes on along the minus strand of JAFTTP010000002.1, from coordinate 110,928 downwards.
GAAAATTCAAACACAAAAACTCATGCTAATGAATTTTGGATGATTGAGCCAGAAATGGCATTTTGTGATTTAGAAGAACTGATGAATGTTGAAGAAGAGATGCTTAAACATGTTGTAAAGTATGTTTTAGATAAATGCCCTGACGAACTTGAATTTTTAGATAAATTTGTTTCCAACGGACTTCTTGACAAACTTAATAAACTTGTAACAAGCAGATTCACTCGCATAGACCATGCTGATGTAATCAAATTATTGCAACAAGCTGATGTCGAGTGGGAATTTCAACCAGAAGAAGGTGGAGATATTGCTAAAGAACATGAAAAATATCTTACGGAATATTTTAATGGACCTGTGTTTGTTAAAAACTGGCCAAAAGATATCAAAGCATACTATATGAAATTAAACCCAGATGGCAAAACTGTTGCTGCGGTTGACCTTGAAGTGCCTGGTGCAGGTGAACTTATGGGCGGAAGTCAAAGAGAAGAAGATTATCAAAAGATTATTGCTCGATGCGACGAAATGGGAGTTGATAAGGAAACAATTGACTGGTATCTTAATTTAAGAAAATTCGGCTCTTGTGTTCATTCTGGTTTTGGTATGGGCTTTGAAAGGCTTGTGATGTATCTTACAGGAATTGAAAATATTAGAGATGCAATTCCATTCCCAAGAACACCAAACAATTGTGAATTTTAAAATGAGGAGGTAGTTAATGGCTGCAAATAGAGTGAAGAAGTTTGTAACATTAATCAATGAAAGAGATAAAAAATTGGAATTGCACTGCAAAGGGGAATCGTGGGAAACTCTTTGTCAACATCCGCAAGAAAGAGTTTGGTATGCTGAAAATATAAAGCCGCTAGATGAGGATATTGTTGCGGTGGCAAATGCTATAATTGCGAAGTTTAGTATTCCATGCAGGACGGCAAAAACGATTCAAGATGTTTATAAAAATCAATGGCTTACTAGGTTGATAGTACAAAAGAAAGAAATTCAAGAAGAAGAATCAGAAAACGGGATTAATTAAAACAAAAAGACTTGTTAACCAAGTCTTTTTTCTTATAGTTTTATGGCAATATCTTTTTAAAATCATCTGGTAAATCTATCTCGAATTTTAACTCTTGTTGTAAATATGGATGATAGAATGAAATTTCTTTGCATACTAGGGCGGTGTGAGAGAGTCTGTCGCTTTTCTCGCCATAAAGTTCGTCACCGAGTAATGGGTGACCAATTGATGACATGTGCAGGCGTATTTGATGAGTGCGACCATTGATAAGTTTTAAGGAAACAAGCGTGTTTTTGCCATTGTTTTGAATAGGCTTTGCAAACGTGGTTGCGCTTTGTCCATCTGGTGCAATTATACGCTTTCGGTCATTTATTCCATTGTTGGTGACGGTTTTGATTGGTTTGTCTATGGTTAGAGGTTTATCAATCACGCCGTCACATATTGCATAATATGTTTTGGCTATGTTTTTAATCTCTTTTTGTGATATGCTGTCTTTTGCCACAATGATTATGCCAGCGGTATCTTTATCTAATCGGTTGATAATTCGTACAACAAAGTTTAGGTCTTTATCTTGCATATATGCCATGATTGCGCCAGCAAGGTTGTTTGTGTAATGTGAGCGGTTTGGCATGCAAGAAATGCCACTTGGTTTGTTGATTAGTAAGTAATATTCATCTTCAAATACTACATCTAGTGGTAGTATGCATGATTGTATGTTGGTTTTATTGTTTGGAGAACTGTTAATTTTTAGCGTGTCGCCTATATTTAACTGTTTGCGAATTGTGCAAACTTCGTCATTTACGACAAAGTTGCCTAAGGTTTTTCTTAGATTTTTGATGTAATTTTCTGAAAAGCCGTTTTGTTTAAGAAAAAAATATATGCTGTCATAGGGCTTGTTAATAGTATATGTTTGATATTTCATATTGGCATTTTATCAAAAAATGCCTTTATTTACAAACAAAAATGCGTAATTACTTGACAAAAAAGTAGACGCTGCATTATAATATACCCATAAATGCGATGATGAAAGACTAGTAGTTTTGGGAAAAGCTTACAGAGAATGCGTCCTTGGCTGGAAGACGCACAAGCGTAGTATCAAAATGAATTCACTTTTTAGCAGCATTATGAACACTTTTTAAGTCAGTAGTTTTAGCCGTGAATCTGCGTAAAGGATAATTTAAGGGCAAGCCCAAGCGCTTGGCGATTTCTTTAAGAGAATTGCTGGTGTATGGCAGTGCTGAAAATAGGTGGTACCACGAAGTGTCTCTTTCGTCCTATTACGAAAGGGGCTTTTTTATTGTATTTGGAGGATGAAATGCTTTTAGACGAATTAAAATCAGCGCAAGCACAAGCCGAACAGGACATTGTTGCGGCGCAATCAATGAAAGAAATAAATGAAATTAGGGGCAAAGTTTTTGGCAAAAGTGGGATTTTGACATCTTTATCTCGTGGAATGAGGGATGTGGCGCCAGAAGAGAGGCCAAAAGTTGGTGCGCTTATAAATGAGGTGAGAACTGCGCTTGAGGCTGCATTGGAAGATAAGCAAACTCAACTGGAACAAGCAGAGCTCAACTTGAAACTTGAAAGTGAACAAATTGATATAACAGAGCCAGCGCAAGGGAAGTGTAAGGGGGCATTACACCCAATTCCTAGTGTGATTGACAGGCTTTGTGATATTTGTGTTGAACTTGGTTTCTCGGTTGTTGAGGGACCTGAGGTAGAAAGCGATTATTACAACTTTGAGGCGATGAATATTCCTAAAAATCACCCATCAAGAGATATGCAAGACACTTTCTTTATCAATGACAACATTTTGCTGCGTTCTCAAACTTCAGCAGTACAAGCAAGAGAGATGGAGGTAAAAAAGCCACCATTTAAGATTATTTGTCCGGGTAAAACATATAGAAATGACAGCGACTCAACTCACAGTCCAGTGTTCCACCAGCTTGAAGGACTTGTTATTGATGAAAATGTTTCTATGGCAGACCTGAAATCAATGCTTACAATTATTATGAAACGTCTGTATGGTGATGATACTGTAATCAGATTTAGACCATCGTTCTTCCCATTCACAGAACCAAGTATTGAGGTTGATGTTTCTTGTCCAACTTGTCATGGCAAAGGCTGCTCTTTGTGCAAGGGAACAGGCATGCTTGAACTTTTAGGCGCTGGCATTGTAAACCCTAAGGTTTTAGAGATGTCTGGTATTGACAGCAAGAAGTATAGAGGGTTTGCTTTTGGATTTGGTCTTGACAGAACTGCTATGATTTTAAATAGCATTGGAAATATCAAATATCTTTATAAAAACGACAAGAGATTTTTGGAACAAATGAAGTAGGATAGGAGAAAATTCGAAATGAAAGTAACATATAATTGGTTAAAAGAGATGGTTGACATTAATGTGTCGCCAGAAGAACTTGCAAAAAAGTTGACTTCTGCTGGTATGGAAGTGGAAGAAATTATTTATCAAAACGAACATCTTCATCACGTTGTAGTGGGCAAAATTTTGAAGATTGAAAAACATCCTCAAGCTGACCGTTTGGTTGTTTGTCAAGTTGATATTGGAAGTGAGGTTGTTCAAATTATTACTGCCGCTACAAATGTATTTGAAGGAACTCTTGTGCCTGTAAGTTTAGAGGGCGCAGATTTATGCAATGGTATCAAAATTTCTAAAACAAAAATGAGAGGCGTTGATTCTTGTGGTATGTTCTGCTCTGGTGAAGAACTCGGCATTGACGAGAACTACATGGAAGGGGCAGGAGTGCATGGTATTTTGATTCTTCCAAACGAATTAAAGCCGGGCACACCTATTGATAAAGCGCTTATGCTTGACGATGTTGTATTTGACATTGGAATTACACCAAACAGGGCTGACTGTATGAGTGTAATTGGAATTGCTAGGGAAGTTTGCGCGCTGCTAGGTAGAGAATTAAAGAAACTTAATCTTAGTTATGATATAGACGTTTATGCGAAAGACACAATTTGGGATTATGTTAATGTTGATGTAAAAACTCCAAATTGTTATCGTTATATGGCGTCTGCTGTTACAAACGTTAAGATTGAACGCTCTCCTCTTTGGATGAGGGCAAGGCTTAACGCTGTTGGTGTAAAACCTATCAACACTATGGTTGATATTACAAATTATGTATTGATTGAGTGCGGTCAACCAATGCACGCATTTGACCAAGCAAATATTGGCGGCCAAAAAATTATTGTACGTCAAGGAAAAGAAGGTGAGTCGATTGATGTGTTAAATCACAATACTTACAATCTTGATGAAAGCGTTATGGTTATTGCGGACGCTGAAAGACCAATGGTTATTGCTGGTGTTATTGGCGGCACCGATTCTTGCATTACAGACCAAACAAAAACTTGTGTTTTCGAAAGTGCTGTGTTTGATTTGAAATCAATAAGACTTACAAGCAGAAAGTATGGTGTGAGAACAGACTCATCTGCAAGATATGCAAAAGGCGTAAACGTAGCGAATGCCGAACTTGGTATGTCAAGAGCGTTGCACCTTGTTTCTAAGCTTAAATGCGGAAAGGTTGTTCGCGGCAGAATTGATATTGCGTCAAAAGAAAATAAGACGCGCCATATTACAGGCAACGTTTCAACGATTAATGATATTTTGGGTGTTACAATTGCATCCCAAGATATGGTTCGCATTTTAAATAGCCTTGGAATTGTTACAAAATGCTATGGTAACAAACTTGAGTGTGATGTTCCGCCTTACAGAGAAGATATTGAAAACGATTATGACCTTGCAGAAGAAGTTATAAGAATGTATGGTTATGACGTGTATGATAGGTTGGGGTACAATTTATTTGAACACGCAACTATTACAGAAGGTCAACACCATCCAAGATTATGGCTTGAACGTAAGTTTAGAAATGCGTTGGTTCAAGATGGGTATTTTGAAAATGTATCATATACGCTAGTGTCTGGTGACATCAATCAAAAACTTCTTCTTAATGAGGAAGAAAATAAACTTGTAAGAATTGCAAATCCAATTGGTGAAGAAATCTCTTGTATGAGAACGTCTTTGGCTCACTCGCTTTTGCAAAATATTGCATACAACTTGAGTTTAGGAAATAAAGACCTGCGTTTCTTCGAGTGCGGAAGAACATATAAAGCGAAATCATTGCCTTTGGAAGAACTTCCTATTGAGAAAAACATGCTTGGCATTGTTGTATACGAAAATGGTTATAATTTCTTTAATTTGAAAGCCGCAGTGGAAAATGTACTTAATATGACATCTTGTGAGGCAAAGATTGAAAGGTCTAATAAGCCTTTCTTGCATCCAGGAATTTCTGCAGATTATAAATGTGGCGAAGAAGTAGTTGCAAGCTTTGGTAAAGTGCATCCAGTTGTGTGCAAAAATTACGATTTGCCTGAAAATATTTTCTATGCTGAAATCAATACGGAATTTTTAGCAGAACTTCCTGTTAAAAAATATAGTGTAAACGCTATTTCTAAGTTCCCAATAGTAGACAGAGACTTGGCGGTGGTTGTTGATGAGTGTGTAACCTGTGGTGAGCTGCTTGAGTCAATTAAATCATCTTGTGGAAAGTTGTATTATGATGCATCTTTGTTTGATGTATATAGAAGTGAAAGTCTTGGGCAAAATAAAAAGAGTATGGCGTTTAATATTAAGTTGTCAGACCTTGAAAAGACACTTACTGATGAAGATGTTGCTGTTGTAATGAAAAAAGTGCTTAAAGCGTTAGAATATAAATTTGGAGCATCTTTAAGATGATTTATTTAGACAATGCAGCGACAACAGCTATGCTTGAGGGGGCGGTGGGCGTATATCAAAAATATGCCTGCCAGTCTTTTTATAACCCATCTGCAAATTATCGCGAAGCAATAGAAATTGCTAAAGGACTTCAAGATGTAAAACTGAGGTTAAAGCAAAAGTTGGGCGCAAGCGTTGGGGATGTTGTATTTACAAGCGGCGCAACCGAAAGTAACAACTTGGCAATTATGGGCAGCAAACGCAATGGTAAATGGGAATATGTATTTTCTGTTGGAGAGCATCCTAGTGTATATAATGTTGCCAAAGAACTTGAGCTGCAAGGCTTTAAAGTGCACTTTGTAGGGCTTTCGCCAACGGGTGAAGTTGATTATGAAATGCTTGAAAGTGTAGTTAATGATAGGACCAGACTGGTTTCTGTTATGCATGTAAGCAACGAGACTGGTGCAATCAATGACATACAACGTATTGTGGGTATTATAAAAGACAAGACACAAAATGCGATGGTTCACGTAGATGGCGTGCAGGCGTTTTGTAAGATTCCTGTTGACTTGGACGCGCTAGGCGTAGACTTTTATACTATTTCTGCCCATAAGTTTCATGGTCCTAAGGGGGTTGGTGCGTTGTATGTGAAAAATCCTAAAGCGTTAAAGAATATTGTGTTTGGAGGTGGTCAAGAAGGCGGTTTGCGTTCTGGGACAGAAAATGTTGCTGGGATTATGGCTTTGGATTATGTAGTCGAAAATATTAATGTTGATGAAAATTATAATAAGGTGATGCAATTAAAGCGCTTGGCTGCGGAGATTCTTGCAGAGGATGAGAATGTTGACGTTTTAGATGTTGGAAGCCCTTATATTATAAGTGTAGGATTTAAAGGTGTAAATGGCGAGACATTAATGCGCGCACTGCAAGACTATGGCATAATAGTTGGTATGGGTAGTGCATGCTCTGCAAAAAAATCTGGCAACCGAATTTTGGAAAGCATGGGATATTCAAAAGATGCAGTAAAAACAAGAATACGTTTGTCGTTTAACGAATTTTTAACCGAACAAGAGGTTTGTGAGGCGGCAAACCAAATAATAAAAGTATATCGTGAAATTTGGGAGAAAGTAAAGTGAAGGTAATATTACTACGATTTGGTGAGTTGTATTTAAAAGGTGATAATCGTCACCTTTTTGAAAGCATGCTGATTAGAAATATAAAAAGCAAATTGCAGGGAGAGCAATTTAAGTTTGAAAAGACTTTTGGGCGCTATGTAATTTCTGGTTATGATGATGGACGTGAAAAGGCAATTGTTGAAAAACTTAAACAGGTATTTGGCTTGTATAGCCTTTCATGTGCCGTTGAATTGCCTGCAACGATTGAAGCGATAACAGCTGAAGTTGAAAAATTACAGCTGGGCAATAAAACATTCAAAGTGTTTGTGAAACGTGCTGATAAAAAATTCCCGCTTTCATCAATGGATTTCGCAAAACAATTAGGAGGAGTTGTTCTTTCCAAAAATCATCAAGCTGAAGTTGAATTGTACAATCCTCAAGTTGAAATTCATATTGATATTCGTTTAAACGGCAAGGCGTATATGTTTTATGATACAATCAAATGTCAGGGAGGCTTGCCACTCGGTTGCGCGGGCAGGGGGCTGTTGCTTTTATCTGGAGGAATTGATAGTCCTGTGGCTGGCTACTTGGTTGGTAAGCGCGGACTTGAAATTGAAGCGCTGCATTTTCATAGTTACCCATATACGTCAGAACTTGCTCGTGATAAGGTTTTAACTCTTGCAAAAGAGCTTGTGCCATATGTAGGCAAAATCAAATTGCATATGATTTCTTTTACTAAGGTGCAAGAGATGATTCATATGAATTGTTCGCCAGAATATATGATTACTATTATGCGACGCATCATGATGAGGATTGCTGAAAGGGTGTGTGAGAATAATAATCTTGGTGCGATTGTGACGGGTGAAAGCTTGGGGCAGGTTGCAAGTCAAACTATGCAAAGCATGACAGTGACTGGTGGGGTTGTAAAAATTAAACCTATTTTTAGGCCTTGTATTACCATGGATAAGGAAGAGATTATGGCGGTTGCTCAAGCGATTGGGACTTACGAAACTTCAATTCTTCCGTATGAAGATTGCTGTACTGTTTTTCTCCCAAAAAATCCTGTAATAAAACCAACGATTGATAGGTGTGAAAGAGAGGAGGGCAAACTAAACATTGAAGCCCTTGTTGAAGAGTGCTTGGCAGGGGAGGAGACAATAGTTGTCGAATAATTTAGAAGCATGGTTTTAAAAGCCATGCTTTTTATTTGCGCTGAATGCTATTGTATGTTTATGAAAATGGCGCGCATGTTTTTTCACGCGATGAAATAAATATTAAAAATGAATGAATAAACATGCATAAATCGCTTGCATAAATATTTATTGTGTTGTATAATAATCAAAAATGCATGAATATCTATAGATTTATATTTATGCATAAATCGCTACACCCTTTTAAATAAAAGGGATTAAGCGTATTAAGGAGTTGACTATGGCAAGAAGCGCAAGGCAATCAAAAATCTTAGAACTTATCTCTACTAAAGAGATTGAAACGCAGGATGAACTTGCAAGAGAACTTAGAAATGCAAACTTTGATATTACTCAAGCCACTATTTCAAGGGATATTAAAGAACTTGGATTAACTAAAATACTCTCAAGTACAGGGAAGTATAAATATTGTATTGTTACTTCTGGCGAGCAAGTTATTTCTAACAAATACATAACCATTTTTAAAGAATCGGTAATATCCGTTAAACCGGCAATGAATCTTGTTGTTGTGCGCACCATGAAGGGCATGGCTCAGGCAATTGCAAGTTTTGTTGATAAGTTGAATATAAGCGAACTTTTGGGCGCAACAAATGGTGAAGATACTGTTATGCTTATTTTTCCAACAGTTACATATGCCAACGAGGCGGTTGTTACGCTGAATAATATGTTGAATTGAGAGGTGTGACATGCTTCAAACTTTATCTATAAAAAATGTAGCCCTTATTACAAACCTTTCAGTTGATTTCTCTGCTGGGTTTAATGTGCTGTTAGGTGAAACAGGTGCTGGTAAAAGTATTATTTTTGACGCGCTCAATTTTGTACTTGGTGCAAAGGCTGACAAAACATTAATTCGCTATGGCGAAAAGGAAATGAGAGTTGATGCCGTTTTTACCGATTTGTCAGATGGTTGCAGACAAAAATTAAGCGAGTTGGGATATGAAGACGATGAGATTTGTCTTTCTCGCATGTTAACGGTTGACGGTAAAAGCAATGTGCGAATCAATGCTACGCCCGCAACGGCTTCAATTTTAAAGGAAGTAGGTGCTGCGTTGGTGGACAGTTATTCTCAGCATGAAAGTGTTGAGTTGTTGAAAACTAAAAATCATCTTGCAATGCTGGATAAATTTGCAGGTGAAAAAGTTTCCATTCAAAAAGATGTAGTTAGAGAGTTAAAATCAAAATATAATAGCATTATTAAGCAAATTGAATCTTTAGGCGGAGATGAGTTTGAGCGAGAGCGCATGCGAAGCTTACTTCAATATCAAGTGGATGAAATTGAAAATGCGAAGTTGCAACTAGGCGAAGAACAAGAAGTTGCAGATAGACTGAAACTTTTAAATAATGCTGAAAAAATTTATCAAGCGGTGACGAGTTGCGAAGAGTTGTTAAGTGAAGGCGCATCATCTGCTGTCCGCACTTTGCAAGAATCTGTTGGCGCTTTGGGGCACTTAAGCGCATTTGACGAAATTGAAGAGTGTCGTCAGAGGCTTGAAAGCGTGCGATATGAAGTAGAAGATGTTGTTGAAACGCTTGGAAATATTAAATCGATGAGCGAATTTGATGAGAAAGAGTTTGATAGACTTGATCGTCGAAATGATTTAATTAAATCTTTAACCAAAAAATATGGCGGCAGCGTTGAAAAAGTGCTTGCGTTTGTAGAAGACGCAAAAGTGAAACTAAACGATTTAAGCGACAGCGAATTTTTGCTTTCAAAACTTGAAAACGAAAAAGCTATAGTATATGACAAACTTATTCATCAATGTGATGTGTTGACAGCTTTACGTCAAAGCAGCGCAAAAGAGATTGAAAATAAAATTTTAGATGAGCTTAAACAATTGGGCATGAAATCCAGCAAGTTTACAGTCAAGTTTAGTAAAACAGAACCAACTAACAACGGACAAGATGTTGTTGAGTTTGAATTTTCTGCAAACAAAGGGCAGGAGGTAAAAGCGTTAGCAAAAACAGCGTCTGGCGGTGAACTTAGCAGATTTATGCTTGCTGTTAAAAATATTTTCACAGAAATTGGCGATGCTCAGACTTTAATTTTTGATGAAATTGACAGTGGTATAAGTGGCGAGACTGGCAACATTGTAGGTCAAAAGATTGATGGGTTGTCAAAACATGTTCAAATTTTATGTATTACGCATTTACCACAAGTTGCAGCATTTGCTGACAATATGTATGTTGTAACTAAAGAAGAAAACGAAACAACAACACATACTAAGATTGAACTTATTGCTGAAGATAAAATCAGCGATTATTTGGCAAAAATGACAGTTGGTGACAAGTTGACACAGGCATCAAAACAGCAAGCGATTGAGATGAGAATTAAAGCTGGCAAAATGGCATAATAGCAATAAAATTGCAAAGACTAACCTATAAAGGTTGGTCTTTTTTTGTAGGAGGCAAAGTTGATGAAGAAAAACAAAAGATTGTTGCCTATATTATTAATAGTGCTTGTATGTGCATGTATATTGACTAATGTTTCTTTTGGTGATATTGCGGGCATGCCTAATGATATGTATGTAAATTATCAAGAGGTAGAACAGGCCAATGTTGGAAGGCGATTTGGACGGCTGGTTAATCTTGAATTTACGCATAGGGATGTAAATACCGATGATAGCAAAGAAAGTTGCGGAGAGATTATTTTTAAGCTATTTGGTGTTATTCCTATTAAAAAAGTTTCAGTTAAACTGCTGCCAGAAGAGGATGTTTATGTGGGCGGAAATGTAATAGGCTTGAGTATTGACACAAATGGCGCAATGGTGGTAAGCAATTCGTCAGTAAACGCCTTAAGTGGTGACATAGTAAAAAATGAATTTATTGAGAATGGGGATGTAATTCAACGTTTAAATGATGTTGAAATTACAAGCGTAGCAGACCTAACTCAAGCGTTGAAGCAAGCAGAAGGTGAATATGCATCACTTACAATTTTTCGTAATGGCAAAGTACATTATGTAGAGTTGCCTTTAATTAAAGATGATGGTAATTATAAATTGGGGATATGGGTAAGAGATGATGTGTCTGGTGTAGGCACTTTGACATTTGTACTTGCTGATAGCGGAAAATATGGCGCGCTTGGCCACGCCATCGCAAATGGTGATGATAAAAACATTATTCCGATTACTAATGGCAAAATTTATGAGTGCAATCTAGTGAATATAGAGAAGGGGAAAAGAAATAAGCCAGGTGAATTACAGTGTGTATTTATTGAAAAGAACAGCAAAGGCAGTATTGAAAAAAACACAAATGTTGGTATTTTTGGTAAATTGGAAGATGGCGGCAGTATTATTGACATAAACAAAAGCGCAAAATTAGGCGGAAGACTGAGTGTCAAGCCAGGTCTGGCAAAACTTATTTCTTGTGTAAGTGGAATTCAAGAGGAGTATGATATTGAAATAATAAAAGTGCATAGCCAAAAAGCAAGTAGTGACAAAAGTTTTGTGTTTAGAGTAAAAGATGAGAGGTTATTGCGTCTTACTGGGGGAATTGTACAGGGCATGAGCGGCTCGCCTATTATGCAGGATGATAAAATTGTTGGTGCAGTGACACATGTATTTATATCTGATGCAACCAAAGGATATGGAGTTTATACGGATTGGATGCTTGAAAACTTGCAATAAAAAAGAGGGCATTAAAAGCCTTCTTTTTTAGTAGTATGTATTGCATAATAGTTAATACTATAAGGTATTATGTTATGAATATATAAATAAAAAGAGATTTCTATTAATATAAAAATCTCTCTTCTATAATGTGAAGCATATCTCCTTCACACTATTATATTGTGTAGTTTTTGTAAGTTTATTCAACGTCTTTATGGATTTTTACTTTGCCAGCAACACTTTTTCGCATATCTTCACTTATCGCTGCGTAGTGGCGTTTGGTGGTATTTACATCCTTATGCCCAAGCACATCTGCAACAATGTAAATGTCTTTAGTCTCTTTGTATAAGTTGGTGCCATAGGTGCTTCTTAGTTTATGTGGCGATATGTTTTTTAAGGGGGAAGCAATTTGGGCAAACTTTTTTACTAAATTTTCAACCGCTCTAATAGAAATGCGTTGATTTTGAAGAGAAATAAACATAGCTTTTTCTTCTTCAGGTAAATTTAGTGTAGCCCTCTTTTCAAGCCATGTTTTGAGCGCTGATGCAACTTCACCAGAAAAGTACAGCATTGTCTGATTTCCGCCTTTTCTTGTAACTACAAATGCATTTTGAGAAAAGTCAAAACTTTCTAAGTTTAGGCCTACAAGTTCAGAAATACGTATGCCGGTGCCAAGAAATAGTGTGATGATGGCATTATCGCGCTCAAATGTATTTTTATTGTATGCTTGTTGGCGACTGGTAAACTGAGTAGGGCATTCTACGGCGTTAATTAAGCGAGATACCTCATCTTCCTCTAATCGTACAATTTCTTTGTTGTGTAGTTTTGGGGTGGCTACTTTGCTTGCCACGTTTGAAATAAGTAGATCGTGATTAAAAAGATATTTAAAAAGTGAGCGAACTGCAGATAATTTTCTCGCTTTACCTTTCTCATCGTTTTTATAAAGTTTGCCATCAATCTCGTAATATGAAAGGTAAGAGAGGTATTGTTCTAAGTCTTTTGCCTTTAATTTGTTTAAGTCGTCTAATGTAATTGTGTTTTCTTTTTTCTTGAAAATGTATTGGGCGAGGTAGTTGAAGAAAATATAAATATCCATTGAGTAGTTATATCGTGTGAGGGAGGAGGTGTTGTTTTCAATCCCTATAAAGTAGTCAAAACAAAAATCTGGCAACTTGTCGGTATATTTTGCCATTTTTAGCCTGTTTTGTATGTCTCTTTTTTGATAAAAATTAATTGATTGACTTGCCATAGTTTTATTATAGGATGATTTAAAAAAAAATCCAAGCAAAAAAACACATCTCTTCGTAAAATACTAAATTTATATTATATTTTGATGCTTAAATATATGAAAATATTTGACTAATTTCAACGATAGGGCTATAATTAAAACATTAAGGAGAAAATATGATAGACATTAATTTAATTAGAACAAATCCAGAGTTGGTAAAAGAAAATATTAAGAAAAAGTTTCAAGATGCTAAACTTGAATTGGTTGATAAGGTAATTATGCTTGACAGCGAACATCGAAAACTTAAACAAGAAGGTGATGCTCTGAGGGCAGCTCGAAATTCATTAAGTCAAGAAATTGGCAAATTGATGAGAGAGAAGAAAGTTGAAGAGGCAAATGCAATTAAGGCTCAAGTTGTTGCAAACAACGAAAAAATGGCTGCAATTGAAGTGAGAGAAGAAGAACTTGGTGCCGAAATCAAACAAATTATGATGGCAATTCCAAATATTATAGATAAATCTGTTCCAATTGGTAAAGACGATAGTCAAAATGTTGAAATTCAAAAATATGGCGAGCCTAAAGTACCTTCATTTGAAATCCCTTATCACGCTGATATTTTAGATAGCATTTCTGGTTTAGATAAGGAAAGCGCGGGCAGAACAAGCGGAGAAGGGTTCTACTATCTTCTTGGCAATGCGGCACGCCTTCACGAAGCGATGATTGCTTATGGCAGAGACTATATGATTTCACAAGGATTTATCTATGCAATCCCACCATTTATGATCAGAAGTGATGTCGTTAATGGGGTGATGAGTTTTGCTGAAATGGATGCAATGATGTACAAAATTGAAGGCCAAGATTTGTTTTTGATTGGTACAAGCGAACACTCTATGATTGGCAAATTTAAAGGGCAAATTATTGATGAAAAAACGTTGCCTATTAAAATGACATCATACAGCCCATGCTTTAGAAAAGAGGGCGGTGCTCACGGTCTTGAAGAGAGAGGATTGTACAGAGTTCATCAATTTGAAAAACAAGAAATGATTGTACTTTGTAAGCCAGAGGAAAGCATGGATTGGTACAATAAAATGTGGCAATATACTGTAGAAGTTTTTAAAAATCTTGATATTCCAGTACGTACACTTGAGTGCTGCAGCGGTGACCTTGCAGACTTAAAGGTAAAAAGTTGTGATGTAGAAGCGTGGAGCCCAAGACAAAAGAAATATTTTGAAGTAGGCTCTTGCTCAACACTTGGAGATGCGCAAGCGAGACGTCTTGGTATTCGTGCGAAGGGCGAGAAGGGCACATATTACCTTCATACATTAAACAACACTGTTCTCGCCAGCCCAAGAGCATTGATTGCTTTGCTTGAAAACAATGTCAACGAAGATGGCAGCATAAACGTACCAGTTGCGTTGAGACCATATATGGGCGGAATAGAAAAAATTTATCCTAATAAATAAAGGGGAGTTTTGATGGCCAAAATTTCAATCTCAAAAGATCTGATTTTGTCAATCGCAAACAAAAACAGCAAAACATATGTCAAAGGTATCAACGACAAGGTCAACGCACTGTTGACTGCGTCTGTTTCAAATTTGGCAACGCAAGTATCGTATATTTCTTTGGAAAACACTGTTTTACAACCTGTAAATGAACTTTTTAGCGATTCCATGGTAGATAATTCTGAATTTGTATATGTTCTTGGGGTTGAAAGTGCTCAACTGGACTTGAACACAATTAAAAAGTCTAAAATTTGGGAAATTATAAAAACGCGTGCTAAAATAGCATGGCAAAGTAGAAAGTATTTTAGAAAAAGAAAGCGCAAGAGAAGAAAAAAGCAGAAAGAAGAGGTTGAACCATTAAATATTCAGTTTGATCCTAGTAAATATACTGTTTATAGTTTAACTGAAGATTTGCAACGATCTATAGCGCAATATCTTTCGCCAACTTCTATAGTTTATCAGGGGAATAATAAATTAGAAATTTTGGGTAAAGAAGACTTTGGCCCAAATGTAAGGATTATAATATACGTAGTAAGTTTGGTAAATAAGGAATTAAAATATTACGCAGGTAAGAGAAAAAATCCTTTTATAAATCTAGCATTAAATCAAAGATATCTAAAGCTTAAGGCTAAGAAGAAGTCTGCTGGCAAAAACTTTATAAAAGTTATGAAGGTCTTTAATGCATTGTATTTCAACGTGAATGGTCATATGCCAAATCAGCTGTTCTTAGAAAGCGTAATGTGCAATTGCCCAGATGATATTTTTGTAGGTGATGATTTCTATAAAGTATTTATAAAAGTTGTCAACTATTTATCTGTAAGAAGTTTAAGGAATACGCCTTCAATTTTAAATGAAGAATTGACCATATTTGAAGATAAGCGTTGTGGCGATAGCGGCTTTGGCTTGCACAAGATTTTGTCAACGATTAGCACTCAAGAAGAACAAGATGTCTAGTATGTAACTAGTATGCAATAAAAAATTATAAAATTATTATAAATTGTACGATTTTGTACGATATTGATATTATAAAAATATAACAAAATAGTTTAAAAATAAAGCTAGTATGTAGTCATCTCTGCGTAAAACTTGTGTTTTACGCAGAGATGTAGGTGTTTTAACCATGCTAGTTTTTTTTATTCCTCTCTTATTCAAAATGGTGTGTTTTTAGGTAAAATAATAGATGTTATTGCTTAAAAATGGCGTAAATTACTTAAAAATTAGTATTGTTGGCTGTTTGATGAGTTTAAAATACCCTTTTTTGTCATGAAAATAATAAAAAGAGATTGCTAATCCCCTATTTTAATGGTAGTATGCAATGCAGAATAGCTGTTTTTTGTTAAATTTTCCCCTATTTTGTTTGACATTGTCTTTTTATATGATTTATAATCTAAATATAAGAGGTATTTGTTATGGAACTTTATGCTAAAGGACAACTATCATTTCTTATTTTGACTTGTATGCAAGAGCGAGATTTCTACGGGCTTGACATTATAAGCGAAATTTCAGAAAAAAGTAATGGCAGAATAAATTTGAAGAAACCTAGTGTATATTCAAATCTTACCCGCATGGAGAAACAAGGCTACATTTCATCTTACTTAAAAAGCAGCGATTTAGGGCCTAACCGTAAATATTATTCCTTGACTGAAAAAGGTCGAGAATTTTATCAAGAGCTTAAGGAATATTTTGATCGAAATAATATCGATGTATTTAAAGCTTTTGATGATGGACAATCCCCTGTTGCATCAAATGAAAATTTCTTACAAGAGGAAGTTGCAATTTCTTTAGAAGATACTAAAGCAGCGGACACAATTAATGAGGATGAAAGCGAAGATGATTTCTTTGACTTTTCATTTAGCAACGAAGAAAGTCATGAAGAACAAGCTCAAGTAGAGGAAGAAAAATCAATTGAAGAGCGAGCAATTATACAACAAATTACACCTGTGCAGCAAGCGCACCCTGCCCCTACTCAACCAGCATATGCATTTTCCATTAAGCATGCGTTAACTCAACAACAAGAAGAAGTTGAGCCGGCTGATAACCAGATTGGTCAAAAAGCTGATGATGGCGTGTTTTTAAGCCAGCAAACAGCGGATGAATATAACAAAAAGCTGTATGATATTTCTAAAGACATAAACAAATACAGAAAAAGACGCAGTTTTGCAGAAGACCAAATTTCAATGGCTGCTACAGATCCATTGGCTTCCAGTCAAGATAAGAAACAGTCTAATATTGAAGAATTTAAGAATGCTTTGATGCAAAACAAAACTAAATATCAAGATCAGCAGAGATTAAGTCAAGATGATTTTATGCGTCAAATTGGCGGATACAGAACAGAACATAAAGCTTTTGCTGAAACTGCTCAAAAAGAAGAACTTAAAAATGATGCTGTTTATATTACAAACAGAATAGACGAGAGAGAAGTTGAAAAGGCAAAAAAGATTGAGCCGCCACGTCTACAAATTATTTCTGAAAATGTAAAAGAAACAAGGCTGCCTGCCCCAAAGAGAGACGTGACAATTGATCCATCTCACAAAGAAAGGTTAATTCAACTTTATTCGAAAACGAGAGATCAATCTTCAGCAGAGTTTAGAGAGGACGCTATATATGATTATAGTGACTTAAAAGACTATTACAACAGTCAGGATTTACCATTTAATGTTTATCAAAAGCCAACCAGAAAATTAAGACATAATACTAATAAGTTGTATATGGTGGTAAGCATTATTGCCCTATTGCTTGCGGTGGCGCTGTCTGCTGTAACTTATGTGGTGATAAATGCTAATGGGCTTTTAGATGCAGGCACAGAATTTTTATATTACGTTTTACCTGCCCTATTTATATTTGACGTAGTGTACAGGATATACAAGTTGAAAAAATCTAGAGGATGGCTGCCAAAACAAATGTTGCCACAATGGGCCATTTGGTTGCTTTTCATTCTATTCTGTGGCGTAGTAGTTGCGTTAAACTTTATAGCTGGAGCAATCTTTATTGATTTCAAACTTCAAACAACCACACTTGTATTGCCATTTGTAATGGGAGTTGTTGCAATACCTATGAGATATTACATAAAAAGAATTGCTATAGTTAAATACTGGAGATAATAAAAATCAGGATTAATTTCCTGATTTTTTTCTTGTTTTAATTATTCCTACAATCAAATCAATGAACATAAATACGATGATGATTGTTAGAGAAAATATGAAAATGTATGATATAGAATTGCTAAATAAAGCACATAAAATTGTTATTATTCCTGCCGAAACAAATGCACCGGCAACAATTGATGCAAAAGAATAATGTATGTTAAGGTTGCTAATTCCTCCTATTAAACTGCCCGTCCAAACCCCTGTCAATGGAATTGGAACAGATACGAAACCTGCAAGGGCTAAATATTTGCTAAAGTTGTTTTTTCTTTCAATCTGAGCACCTTTAATTGCATATTTTTGAAAAAATTTTGAATGCAGCACCATTGTTGTATGTTGCTTTATTTTTCTTACAAGCAGCATTACTATATAACAAGGGATTATGTTACCGATAAATGCAAAAACAAACGCAGAAAATGGAGACAGTGCGTGTCCGCCCCATATTGCGGTATTCATACCAAGAGGAATGGCAATTTTGCTTTCGAGTGTTGGAATCATGGCAACTATAATTACAACCAGCCATACGCAAGACGAAAAGTTGTTTGACAAAAATTCAGTTATTCCATTCATATAGTAAATATATAGATTAGATGGTAATTTTATGATTAAAAGAAAAAAGTTTGCCAAAAAATATGCATAGGAAGATTTGTAGAGTTTACTTGTTGCATTTTATAGCAATATATTAAAGGAATGTGCTATAATTTAATTAAGGAGTTGAAATGAGGTTGGATTATAACAAAATTGGCAATTTCATTATAAATGAAAGAAAGGCTAAAAAGATGACGCAAGTTGATTTGGCTAAACATCTTTATGTAAGCGAAAAAACCATTTCTAAATGGGAAACAGGCCGAGGTGTGCCAGATACGAATACATTACCAAAATTATGTGAAATATTTGGGATCACTATCAACGAACTTTTAAATGGTGAAAGATTTTCTAAAGAAGAATATATTGATAAAGCTGAAGGCAAGCTGCTTGAACTAGAAGAAGTAAAGCAAAATTCTGATAAAAGATTGCTTGCAATGGAAATAGTGATTGGCTTTTTATCCGTTATATTTTTATTATCACTCACCGCTTTGGCAAGCTTTTTAATGATGCCGGATTGGCTGCGAATTATGATTATTGTGTTTGGGCTTACCATTTCAATGGTTGGTATATTATTTGCTTTAAAAATTGAACAAGTAGCCGGATATTATATTTGCAGCAAATGCAATCATAAGTATGTGCCAACATATCATCAAGTTTTATGGGCGCTACATGTTAATCGAACAAGATATATGAAATGCCCGCATTGTCATAAACGTGCTTGGCATAAGAAGGTAATTAAATAAAAAAACTTTATCTAGATGATAAAGTTTTTTTTGTTATTTTGCTGTTTCTGTAAAACGATTTTCACGGATTACAACAACCTTGATTTGACCAGGATATTGCATTTCTTGTTCAATTTTCTTTGCGATGTCTTTTACAAGGAATACAGCATCACCATCTGTAATTTGATTTGGTTTTACAATGATTCTTACCTCTCGGCCCGCTTGAATTGCATAAGACTTTTCTACGCCTTTGAAGTCGTTACAGATTGTTTCAAGTTGTTGTAAACGTTTGATATAGTTTTCAAGGTTTTCTCGTCTCGCACCTGGTCTAGAGCTTGAAATTGCGTCTGCCACCTGAACGATGATTGCCTCAACCGATCCAAATGGTACTTCACCATGGTGTGCATGAATACAGTGAACAACTGCATCAGATTCTTTGTATTTTTTTGCAAGCTCAACGCCAATTGCTACGTGTGTTCCCTCTACCTCATGGTCAAGTGCTTTTCCTAAATCGTGTAAGAAACCACCGCGTTTAGCCACTTGTACATTTGCACCAAGTTCAGTTGCAAGAAGTCCTGCAATGATTGATGTCTCAATGCTGTGTCTTAAGCAGTTTTGTCCATAACTTGTACGATATTTAAGTCTTCCCATAATTTTTACAAGTTCTGGGTTGAGGTTGTAAATTCCAACTTCGTTGCAAGCGTTTTCGCCAGCTTCTTTAATAAACTTATCTACGTCGTGAGTCGCTTTTTCAACGATTTCTTCAATTCTTGTAGGATGAATTCTTCCGTCAACAATAAGTTTTTCTAAACTTAATCTAGCAATTTCTCTACGTATTGGGTCGAAACTTGAAATAGTAATTGTTTCTGGTGTATCGTCAACAATAAGCTCTACACCAGTTGCAGCCTCAATTGAGCGGATGTTTCTTCCTTCTCTTCCAATAATTCTTCCTTTCATTTCATCATTTGGAAGTGCTACTGTTGAGATTGTCATTTCAGACGAAAGGTCAGTTGCACATTTTTGTATTGCGCCAACAACAATATTTGTTGCGATTTTGTCTGCGCGCTCTTTAGCGTCATCTTCAATTTGCTTTACTAAGATGCCTGCATCCTTCTTAGCTTCTTCGGTTACGCTTTCAATTAAAATGTCTTTTGCCTCTTGTTTTGAAAGCCCAGACATTTTTTCAAGTTTTTCAAGCATTTGCTCTTTAATAGTGTTTTGCTCTGCAATTTGTTCGGTAAGTTTTACTTTGTCATTTTCAAGTTGAGCTTTTTCATTGTCGAGTTGAGTGCTCTTCGTGTCCAACAAAGTTTCTTTTTTTGTGAGATATTCTTCTCTTTGATCTAAGCGTTCTTCTTGTTTTTGAAGCTCGCCTCTACGTTCTTTTGCCTCTGCATTTGCCTCTTCTTTAATCTTTTGGGCTTCTTCTTTGGCTTCAAGAACTGATTCTTTCTTTATGCTTTTTGCCTCTGCATACGCCTCTTCAATAATTTTAACTGCATTTGATTTGCTGTTTCCAATTTTTTTACTTAAGAGTATTTTATAAACGAATGCGCCCGCAACAACTCCAACGATGAGGGCGATAACTCCACTTATAACTCCGGCGTTTACAGCAGCATTGCATAGTAAATTAATACTGCTCATAAATTCCCCTTTTAATGATAGGTTTACCCTATCACAAAAAGTATACAATATTTCTTATAGAAAGTCAAATAAATTGGCGATATAAAATAAAAAAGACACACCAGTGTGTCTTAAAATCTTGATTTAGATAAATTATATCCGGCAAGATAGTTTTCTTTGAATTGTTTGAATGTGCCGTCTAAGATGGCTTGTCTGCAGTCTTGTGACAGTTTTACAAGGCTGTGTAAGTTATGTATTGACAAAAGTTGTGCGCCCAGCATTTCATCTGCATTTATAAGGTGACGAATGTATGCGCGTGTAAAGTGCTTACAAGCGTAGCAGTCACAATCATCCTCAATTGGTCTAAAATCATCTTTGTATTTTGCGTTTTTAACAACAAGTTTGCCTTTCTTTGTAAAAGCAGTCCCGTTACGTGCAATGCGAGTTGGCAGAACGCAGTCCATCATGTCTACGCCCCTTGCAAATCCCTCGACAAGGCAGTCTGGTGAGCCTACCCCCATCAAATATCTTGGTTGATCCTTAGGAAGTAAAGGATGCAAGTGCTCTAGAATATCATACATAACCGACTTTTCTTCTCCAACTGATAGTCCGCCAATTGCAATTCCACACTTTGCGTATGGAAGACAATCTTTTACGCATTCAGTTCTTAGATCTTTAAAAACATTACCTTGTACAATTGGGAAAAGCATTTGATTTTCAGTAGTATGCGCTTTATAGCAGCGTTCAAGCCATAATTTCGTTTTTCTGCGCGCTTCAACAGCATCTTGGTAGCTGCATCCAGCTTCGGTACATTGGTCAAAGGCCATTATAATATCTGCACCCAATGCCTCTTGAATTTCCATATCCTTTTCTGGCGTAATAAAGTGTTTTTCACCGTTAATGTGAGACCTAAATTCAACCCCATCGTCGCTTATTTTGCGAAGTTTTGATAATGAAAACACATGAAAACCACCACTATCTGTTAGAATTGGCTTATCCCAATGCATAAATTTATTCCGTCCGCCGGCTTTCTTTAACAACACGTGCCCCGGACGAAGATATAAGTGGTATGTGTTTGAAAGGATGATTTGAGCACCAATTTCATTGACTTGACTTGGTGTCAACCCTTTTACAGTCGCTTGTGTGCCTACTGGCATAAATATAGGTGTTAATATATCACCATGTGGCGTGTGTAAAATGCCGGCACGGGCACCCGTGTCGGGACATTCTTTAACTACTTCAAAACTAAAATTTTGAGCCATTATTTCCTCCATAAGTCAATATTTAGTCGGTATTTTGTTAAAAATCCTACTATATTTAGTATAAAAACATTGAATCGCCAAAAGAGAAGAAACGATAGTTTTCTTGCACTGCAGTATTATAAATTCCCATTGTATTATCATATCCTGCAAATGCAGAAACCAACATAATAAGCGTACTTTCTGGCAAGTGAAAGTTTGTAATAAGTGCATCAACAACCTTAAACTTATAAGGCGGATATATGAAAATTTGTGTTTCTTTCTTTTGAGGTACAATCAATCCGTTTGCATCTACACAGCTTTCAAGCACGCGTACTGAGGTTGTGCCTACCGCAATAACTCGTCTTCCTTCTGCTTTCGCCTTGTTAAGTTTTGCAGCATTTTCGCTGCTCATTTCAACATATTCGCTATGCATTTCATGATTTAAAATGTTATCTTCTTTTACTGGTCTAAACGTGCCAAGTCCAACATGTAGTAGGACTTCTATTAGTTCAACGCCTTTATTTTGTAGCTTTTCTAAAAGTTCCTTAGTGAAATGCAGTCCTGCAGTTGGTGCTGCCGAAGAGCCTTCAACTTTTGAATAAACGGTTTGATATCTTTCTTTATTCTTTAATTTTTCGTGAATATATGGTGGCAACGGTACTTGCCCTATTTCGCTAAGTCGATGTTCGAAAACGC
Organism: Clostridia bacterium; assembly: GCA_017466725.1. Lineage (GTDB taxonomy): Bacteria > Bacillota > Clostridia > Christensenellales > UBA1242 > Caccovivens. The sequence goes on along the minus strand of JAFTTP010000002.1, from coordinate 88,525 downwards.
CATTAAACGAGAATTTGATTTTACATCCGCCATATTCACCCTTTTCAAGTATGGTACAAGATAAGTTTTCGCTAAATGTGACTATAGTGCCCTCTTTTAAACGTTTAAACGGTTTTGCAATAACTTCCCAATCGGTTAAATTTAAGCGTTTTTGAAGTAAAATCTCAATTTTAGCACCGGTATCTTTATAGCCAAATAGCCTTGCGGGTAAAACACGAGTGTTGTTTACAACTAAAACATCCCCTTTTTGTAGGTAATCGGCTATATCATAAAAGTGTTTATGCTGGATTGTAGCAGTATTTTTGTTAAACACCAAAAGCCTAGAGTGGTCCCTAGGTTCTATTGGTGTCTGTGCAATCATACTTTCTGGTAAATCGTAGTAATAACTACTTCTAAGCAGTAAATTTTTGTTATTCTTATTATTTTCCATAATTCTCTTCTAATTTTGATTTGGCATTTCAATTCCAAAATGCTTATATGCTGGCTCTAATGCAACTCTTCCGCGTGGCGTCCTTGAAATGAAACCAAGCTGAAGAAGATAAGGTTCGTATACGTCTTCAATTGTTGTTGCATCTTCACTGATTGTGGCGGCAAGCGTGTCAAGCCCTACAGGGCCGCCAGCGAATTTTTGTATAATTGACAACATGATTTTTCTATCTATTGTGTCAAGACCAAGGTTGTCAATTTCCATAATTTGTAAGGTTTTTTCGGCAATTTCTTTTGTAACATGCCCCTGTCCTATTACTTGAGCATAGTCACGCACGCGTTTAAGAAGTCTGTTTGCCAGACGTGGAGTTCCACGAGAGCGCTTGGCAATCTCAATACTGGCCTCATCATCAATTTTTACGCCTAATATATCAGCCGAACGGTTTATGATAACCTGCAATTCTTCTGGAGAATAAAGCTCAAGGCGGCAAATTACTCCAAATCTGTCACGCAGTGGATTGGTAAGCATACCTGCCCGAGTAGTTGCCCCAATAAGTGTAAAAGGCTTGATTTTAAGACGCATATTGCGGGCGGATGGGCCTTTCCCCACAATAAAGTCAAGCGCAAAATCTTCCATTGCTGGATATAAGATTTCTTCGACTGTTTTGTTAAGTCTGTGGATTTCGTCAATGAAAAGTACATCATTTTGGTTGAGGTTAGTTAAAATTGCAGCTAAATCAGCGGCGTGCTCAATTGCTGGACCTGATGTGATTTTAATTTGACTGCCCATCTCGTTAGCAATAATATGAGAAAGCGTGGTTTTTCCCAGTCCTGGTGGGCCATACAAAAGCACGTGGTCAAGACTTTCTTTTCTGGCCTTTGCAGCTTGAATATAGACAGATAATGCATCTTTAACCCTAGTTTGTCCAATATAGCTGTCCATAGAGGTTGGACGAAGTGAGTTTTCTATTTCTGCGTCTGTAAGATTTTTAGTGCTGGTTATAAATCTTTCGTGTTCTTCAATCATCCCTTATACCCCCTTAATGCTTTAGATATAATTTCTTCTGCAGATGCGTCGTTTACTGCGTTTGACCTTGCAAGCATATAAGCTTCGTTTTTATTGATACCAAGACTGATAAGTGTATCTGTCGCCATTTGAACGGCATCTTCATCAAAATTGTTGTCAAAACTTGTCTGCATCATGCTGCCTGGAATTGGTGATAACTTGTCTTTCAGCTCTAAACACAGTCTTTCTGCTGTCTTTTTGCCTAATCCTTTAACTTTGGAAAGAAGTTTATAATCAGCATTGATTATAGCAACAATTAAATCGGATAAATTAAGCCCTGAAAGTATTTGTATTGCCATTTTAGGCCCAATTCCACTTACGTTGATAAGTTGATAGAATAAATTGCGTTCTTCTTCGCTTGAAAAGCCGTACAAACTTATGTCGTCTTCTCTTACAGCCATATATGTAAGCACCTTGCATGTACTGCCTTGAAGTGGTAAAGATGCAAGTGTGTTGTTTGATACGTTTAATTGAAAGCCTACACCATTTACGTCAAGATATAGTATGTTGTCTCTTTTTTCATCTACAATACCTACTAAAAATGAAATCATGTTGTCTCCTTATGCTTTATTTATATTTAACATTGGGCTGGTTTGGCTGTGGCAGATTGCAACCGCTAATGCGTCTGCTGCATCGTCTGGCTTTGGTATTGAACTAAGCCCTAAAATTGCTTTGACCATGTATTGAACTTGCGCCTTTTCTGCCCTACCATTGCCCGTTAATGCTTGCTTTATTTGAAGTGGCGTATATTCGTATATATTGCCGCAGTATTTTTGACATGCGAGGATGATTACGCCTCTTGCTTGAGCCACTTGAATGACAGTTTTTTGATTTTTAAAATAGAACAGCTCTTCAACAGCAACAACATCTGGCTTATACTTTTCAAACAAATATTTCAAACTGCCGTCAATTGTTTCAAGGCGGACAGGCATGCTGTCCTCTTTTGGCGTTGTAATCACGCCATAATCAACTAAAATATCTCTTTTGCTTGTATCAATTATTCCAAATCCTACAATCCCATAACCAGGGTCTATTCCTAAAATTACCATGTGTATATTTTACAACATAATAACATTTTAGTCAAACAAAAGCTATATAATTAAAAAAATATAGCATGAAAACTATATTTTTTATTTCTATTCTTCATCTGGAAGTTCTACGTTGTGATAAACTTGTTGAACGTCATCAAGGTCTTCAAGTGTTTCAATCATTCTGTTAAATTTAACAACCTTTTCTGCGTCTAGTTCAACGTAGTTATCTGGAACCATTGTTGTTTCACTGTTAAGCACTGTATAACCTGCTTTTTCTAACCCTTCTGCAACTGGTGTATGGCCATTGGCCTCAGTGATTACTTCGCAGTAGTCGTCATATTCAACAATATCAACTGCGCCAAGGTCAAGTGCTGTCATCATAAGTTCGTCACTGTCAAAGTTTCCGCCTTTTTCTACTTCTACAATACCTTTAAGATTGAAAAGGTAACTTACGCAGCCGTTTGCACCAAGTGCGCCTCCAAACTTATCAAATGCATGTCTTACGTCACCTGCTGTTCTGTTTTTATTGTCTGTTAAGCATTCAACAATAACAGCGCTTCCGCCCATACCATAGCCTTCATAAGTGCAACTTTCGTAATTTACGCCACCCATTTCACCAGCGGCTTTTTTAATACTTCTTTCAATGGTGTCGTTTGGCATGTTGTTTTGTTTTGCTTTTGCAATAACATCTTTAAGTTTTGGGTTTGAATTTGGATCAGAACCGCCTTGTTTTACAATAACAGCAATTTCTCTTCCAATTTTAGTGAAGATTTTTCCTCTTGCGGCATCACTTTTGCCTTTTCTGGCTTGAATATTATGCCATTTTGAATGTCCTGACATCTCTTTTTCCCCTTTTTTTTGATTTCTATTTGTATTATATCATTGTAGTTTACGCGCTGTCAAACAATTGCGTTATAAAAGCTTGTTTTTTGAAATTTGGTACATTATGATTGCGCCTGAAACCCCAGCGTTTAAGCTTTCTACGCCTTCTTGCATAGGAATACGCACTTTTTTAGTGCAAATTGACACAAGTTCATCACTTACACCTTGTCCCTCATTGCCAACAATCAGCCCTATTTGCTGGTTTGTTTCAAAGTTGAAGATGTTTTCCCCGTCCATATCAGCGACTAAGAGGTTTAAATCCCACTCTTTAGCCTTTTGAATAAAGTTTTTGCTTGAAATAGGTATAACTTTTTGCTGAAAAATTGTGCCGACTGTGCTTCTAACAAGTTTAGCATTTGTAGGCTTAACACTGTCAAGTAAGAAAACATATTTAAACCCACATGCGCAAGCCGTACGAATAAGCGTGCCGACATTGCCTGGGTCTTGCAGTCGATCAAGAACTAGAAAGTTTGTGTTTGGCTTTTCTACAATATGTGGTGTGTATTCTGCAATACAAACTACCCCCTGTGGTGTTTTACTTTCAGATAGCTGCTCGATTATAGAATGGTCTACCTTATAAATTAGGCAATCTATTTCACCAAAAATATTATCTTCTTCTCTTGTGAGGAAGATATACTTTGCTTTTAACCCTGCGTTTAGTGCGTCTTTTATAATCTTAAAATTATCTAAAAAAAGCAAAGAATCGTTTTCACGTTTTTGCTTTTTTAAGGTTTTAATAAGATTGTTGTCTGCGCGTAGCATTATTTAACTTGTCCAACAAGTGAAGCAAATGCTTCTGGTTCTCTTACAGCCATATCTGCAAGTACTTTTCTGTTAAGGTCAATTCCCTTAGCTTTAAGTCCAGCGATGAATTTAGAGTAAGAAATTCCGTTTTGTCTGCAAGCAGCATTGATTCTTGTAATCCAAAGAGCTCTGAAGTCTCTCTTCTTTTGTTTACGTCCAATATAAGCATATTGTCCACTTTTCATTACTTGTTCTCTAGCTGTTCTGTAAAGCTTAGATTTAGCACCTCTGTAACCCTTCGCACTCTTAAGGATTGAACGACGCTTTTTAACTGCATTAACTGCTCTCTTAATTCTCATAAGTTGTCCTCCTATTTAGCCAAAAGGGTCTTAATATTTTGTGCATTCTTTCCTGCAATGTATGAACCCTTTCTAAGTTTTCTTTTGTTTGCTTTTGATTTCTTTGTAAGGAAGTGTCCTTTTCCTGGTCTTGCAAACTTAACTTGACCACTTCCTGTAATGCGGAAACGTTTTTTGCATCCGCTGTGTGTTTTTTGTTTTGGCATAATGTTTCTCCTTTATTTTGTTTTCTTTGGGCTTATAATTACAAAAATGTTTCTTCCCATGTGTTCTGGTTGTTTTTCGGTCATTCCAACCTCGCTAAGTCTGGCACAGAAATCATTGACAATTTCAATTGCCTTTTTAACATAAGCTTGTTCACGACCTCTCATTTTTAAAGTAACTTTGACTTTGTTTCCTTCTTGAAGGAATTTTGATGCGTTGGCAACACGATAAGCAATGTCGTACTCTTCAATTGTCATTGAAAGTTGAATTTCTTTAGTTTCAATCACCTTTTGAGACTTTTTGATTTCCTTATCTTTCTTAAGTGCGTCATATTTGAATTTGCCATAGTCCAAAATTTTGCAAACTGGAGGCACAGCCCCACCTGACATTAAAACAAGGTCTAACCCTGCTTCTTCAGCCTTTGCAAGCGCTTCATTTCTAGAAACAATTCCAAGTTGTTCCCCATTTTCACCGATTAAACGAACCTGCGATGCAGTAATTTCTTCGTTTATTAAAAGTTCCTTAAAAATAATTATAATCCCCTTTTAAATAAAAATTTGGTGGAAGCATAAAACTCCACCAAAAAAACCATTATCAATAAAATAATTAAGTTTTTAAACCAAGTCTAACCCATTTGTTGACTGGTGAGAAGTGGAACTTCTGCTTTCATACGTTGATATAATATCACAATCTAATTAGTTTGTCAACTATTTTTACTATTTTTTTTACTTTTTTCTCGAAATATTGTTTTTTCAAGCAGTAACCCAAGTCGCAATATGATTTTGTTAGAGTTTTTTAATGCGTATTCTTTCATTAATGCTTTAAAAAAAATTGTTAAGCCAGCAATGATGGCAGAAACTGTGATTGAAATAAGTAAAACTGCTCCGCTTGATGCCAGTTGTTTTGAAATAGCTACAACAATACATGCTCCACTTGCGCCACAAAGAGTGCTGCATATATCCCCTACAACATCACCACAAAAGGAGCAGACCTTTTCACAGTGTAAGCATAGTTGATGCCCCACAGTTGCGCCTTTTAAATGTAATGCAGTCATTTTCTCAAAGTATTCGATTTCAGCTGATACAGCGGCAACGCCAAGCATATCAAACAAGACAGACAGAAAAATGAACAAACAAATTAAAATAGTCGCTATAATAATTCCCATCTTTGAGAGAATTGCTTGGCTGATAAAGCCAAAACAGAGCGACAATGTTATTGAAATAAAGAGCATATTAAATGCCCATTTATATTTCTTTCCGCCCTTATAATTTGCTATAGTCGTTTTGCTATATCGTTTCACATATATAATATATGTTATTGTTTTTGACTATTATGATTAAACTTCTTCGATTTTATCTAAACCAGCTTTTATCTCAGTAAGCTTGCCTTTTGCCCCATCCAAATGAGAGTAACACGTTTTGATAAGTTCTTGCCCGCGTTCGAACAATTTAATAGCCTCGTCCAGAGGCAGTGATGCGTTTTCGATTTTTGTTATAATTTCTTGTAATTGTTTGCTTGCATCTTCATATGATAATCTATTTTCCATTTATTCTCCTTTTAGTTCGGCTTTAACTTGCCCATCTTTGAAGATTATATTAATTGGTTGCGAGTGATTTAAGTCTTTCTTAAAACCTATTGATTTGCCAGCCTGTTCAATCTTCGCATAGCCTTTATCTAGTATATTTAAAGGATTTGTTTTTAAAAGTGTATTTTCAAACAAACCAATTTCATACGATTTTTGATTGATAAAGCCTTCAAACGCATTGATTAATGCATTTTTATGATTGTTAACGATATGCGACTGTGTTGAAACAGCTTTGTCAATAAGGCCGTTTAAAACAATTGAGCAGTTGTCAATTTTGTTGTATTTATCTGCAAGATAACTTCCGCCTGCGGTTAAAAGTCTATTAATTTGTGTGCGCAAGTCTGAACGTTTATCTTCAGAGTTGAAAGTTAATAATTCTGCTGCTGCAGATGGAGTTGGTGCGCGCATGTCACTGACAAAGTCAATGATGGTAAAGTCTGTTTCGTGACCTACTGCCGACACAATTGGTTTTGGACAGTTATATGTTGCACGTGCGACTATTTCAGTGTTGTACGCCCACAAATCTTCTAGCGAGCCTCCCCCTCTTGCAACAACTATTACATCAATACCATCATAAGAGCCCATTACTTCAATTGCGTGCGCGATTTCATTTTCAGCTAAATTGCCTTGCACCTTAGTATTAAATAAAACGATGTCAACTGTAGGATTTCTACGCCAAGCAACGTTTTTAATATCTTGTATAACAGCCCCCTCTCTTGAAGTTATTACACCAATCCGTTTAATATTGTTTGGTATAGTCTTTTTATGTGCAGCATCAAAAAGCCCTTCACTTTCAAGTTTTTGCTTAAGTTTAATAAATTCTTCATATAGTCTGCCTTGCCCCACTTTTTCTACTCTTACAACGTTGAAGTTTAGTTTTCCGCCCTTAACATAAAAGTTTGGGCTGCCCACAACAACAATTTTGTCGCCTTCTTTTATTTCGGCTGCCAGCGCAGGATAAAAACAGACGCAAGGCAATGTAGCGTCTTCATCTTTTAAAGAAAAATATATTACATTTCTAGAAAAGCTTACACCAAAAACCTCTCCTACAACGGGTATATTGTGCAGGAGCTCTTCAGCGTCAAATATTTGTTTAATGTATGTATTTAGTTTTGAAACTGTAATCGCTTCAGTCATTTTAACCTTTTACAATGGCAGATAACACGCCGTTTACAAAACGACTGCTTTTTTCGGTTGAGAATTGTTTTGAAAGCTCTACCACTTCATTGATGACAATTTGATGTGGAGTGTTAAGGTGTTTGATTTCAGTTACTGCCAAATAAATAAGTGCAAGGTCAACCTTATATACTCGATCAAGTGAATAGCCAATAAGTTTTTCCTTGACAGTTTCTTCTATGCTTGCCCTGTTTTGTTCAAAATTTACTACAAGGTCTTTGGCAAAGGTTTTGTCTTCTTCTTTTTCTAAAACTGCAAAAAACTCTTCGTCAAAGGTATAGTTTTCTTTAACGAAAAGTCTTTCAAAAATCAGTTTAAAAGCAAGTTCACGTGCAGCAGTTCTCATTTGATTTCCTCGTCAACCGCAACTCCACAGACGTGAACGTTTATTTTTCCAGGTTTAATGCCCACCATAGAGTTGAGTGAATTTTTAATATTCTCTTGAACTCTGTAAGCAATATCAGGTACGCTGTAACCAATGTAAACCCTGATGTAAACATCTACATTAAGTGTGCCGTTTACATCAAATTTAATTACCACTCCTTCACTCTTTTTCTTAGACATTCTTCTAAGCAAAGGAAGTTCTTCATTCGTAAGTGATTCCACCCCGTTAATTTCTTTTGCTGCAAGATTGATGATTGACAAGAGAATATCTCTGTCAATTTCAACTTTTCCTTTTTTCTGTAAGGTTGTTTTTGTCATCTTTTTCTCCTATTCTTTAGTATTATAGCATAAAACATTTTAATTTTGCAATTATTCTACCGGAATAATTGTAACATTTTCTAAACTTGTGTTTAATTGTGATTGAATTACTGACAAAATTTGTGCAACTTCACTTGAAGTAAGCTCTTTTGCCTTAACAACTGCGTTTACATTTTCATCAAGAATTGAAACAATACAGTCTTCAAAACCCTTTGCTTTAATAAGCCCTTCAATAACTAGTTCGTGTTCCATTTGCGCAATAAGTGACAATTTTAAACTTTCTGCGTTGGCAATGGCGTCAGCGGTTGAAGCCTCGTTTGAGATGATTGCATCATAGTAAAGCAGCTCTTGGTCGCGAGTAGATTCTCTAGTTGAGCGATACGTAGAGAAATAGCTGGCAGTTGTTGTGGTTGCATTGATGTTGCCATCTGATACAGAGTTGTTAAGCATGATGTTAAGATAGCCAGTAACCCCCAACAGCAACACCATAGCTGTGATAATAATCATTTTTGTTCTTTTTTTCATTTTACACCCCTTTTATTTATTCCATAACTTTTATCTGCGAAGTATCTACATCTACCATAGTTTGAATAAGGCTGATGATGTTGAGCCGCACAGAGACATCGTTTAGCCCTTGCGCTACAACCGCAACGCCTTTAACTGTAGGAAAGATTTCTTCAACAATTACTGGTTGTCCATCAACATATACAACTGTTGTGGTTGTTATGCTTGTCCCACCAGAAGATGTACGCGTTTCGGTTTCAGTTTGATAGACATATTCAAACCCTTTTTCCAGAGTGATGGCAACTTCAACGCTGTTTACACCGTTTAAAGCACCTATTACACTTTCAAGTTTATTCTCTAAATATTCTACGTATTCCGCTGAAGAAGAAATTTCTGTGAGATTTTTGTCGATGTTTTTGTTTAAACCATCGCCCTTTGCTTTTGGGATGCAAGTCAAATAAATTCCGACTAAAATTATGCCAATCCCTATTGCCAAATACAGATAGAAATACTTTATCTTTTTAATTTTTTCATATAAAATTTTAAATTTTTCTTTGAAATTAATTGCCATATGAAATCTTCTCCTCATCAATTTCGATAAATTGTTGTACCAAATTTGTAATATGTTGTTTTATCTTCGTTATATCTCTATGCTCAGCATTTTGGCTTATGACTAATTCAGATAAATCGACATAAACAGACGAAATGTTTAAGTGGCTGTCAAAGATGTCTGCATCAATGTATACTTTTACATTTTTATATCCGTTTGAATATGCCTCAGCGGTAACGTCTTCTTGCAATTTATTTAGTTTATTAAGGTTTAATTGATATAAATAATTTTCATCAAGCATATAGGTTTCGTCGTAGTTGAATAGTTTTGAAACATCATAATTACTGTTTAAAAGTTTTGGTATTGGCGAGATGATGACTAATACGATTACAAAGGAAAAAGTCCCTTTTATATACCTATTCATTTGACCATCTGGTAAAACAAGTTCAATCAGTACAGATAGGCACACTACACCAGCAATTGATAGTATCCATGATGAAACAGCCGACACGCCCCCTCCTTTAAACAACATTTGCGCTGCATATAACAAGCCCCATTAAAATGAAATAAACAAAGGCGACACCAATTAAAATTACAATTAAAAGCACCATACATTTTGATAAAGATGAAATAAAATTGGCAATTTGTTTGTTACCTAAAGGCTCTATGATGCCTGCAATCATTTTAAGCGCCAACATAAAGAGTATCATTTCAATAAGTGGTGATAAAATTGAGGCGAGCATCATGAATAATCCTGCCGCACCAACAGCGTTTTTTATCAAATTTGATGAGGCTAAAATCAGCCCCATGCCATCACTTAAATATCCGCCTAGCATTGGCACGTAAGAACGGATTGCATATTTTGCTGTGCGAATTGAAATTCCATCAAACGAGCCTGCAGTTATGCCTTGCAGCGATAGAAATGCAGTAAACACTGTAAATACAAAGCCTATAACCCATTTAAAAGTGCTATTGCAAAAACTTGAAAATTTATCCAACTTTACAGTGTTTGATAGGTTTGAAATGACAGAAAATACTACAGAGAATATGAAAACTGGAAGCAGAACATATGTGAAAAGGTTGAGTATACCATTTGAAAGCAGAGCCATTGCGGGTTGATATACGCTTACCGAACTTGTTCCACCTACTGCAGTAAGCAATGTAAGTAAAACTGGGAAGATGGCGTTCATTTGTCCCTGAAGAGATGTTAAAGTGGCTGTAGCAAGTGCTATCATTTTGACTATAATTGATAGTACAAGCACCACGACAACGCCATATATAACAAAATGGATGATATTTGACAGAGATTTGCCGTTGCTCGTTGGTTTTATACCTTGAATTAAGTTTCCCACCAATGAAATTGCGATTATGATTGAAAGCGTCGGTAAAAGATTTAGAAAACTATCAAAAACTATTTTGATTATACTCTCTATTACGCCTTGTCCACCCTCAAATTCGCCGTGAAGAAGTTGTTTCAACTTGTCAAGAAAACTACTTCCCCCGAATATAGATGACTGATTACACGTAAAATCTTCTAAAATTTTATCTAAGTCAGAAAAATCTAAGTCGTCAAGCTGAGAAAATACTTCATCTTCAAGTTCATCTTCAACAACATCTTCTGCAGCATAGGCAAAAAAGTTTGTTTGATTTGCGGTTGAGAGTATGGCGATGAACAATATTGGCAGCAGTAGTATGCTTAAGGTTCTTTTCATGTTGGTAAAATGTCCATAATAATTTTTAAAATGTTAATAACAATTGGCAGAGACATAACCATAACAACAATTTTGCCGCCTAATAAAACCTTGTCGCCAAGTGATGCATTACCAGTATCTGAGCATATTCCTGCGGTGAATTCAATTAAATACCCTATTCCAATAATCTTTATTAGAAATGTATAAATTCCGCCGTTTAATCCAGTGGCGTTAACAAGGGTACTGAAAGTGGCAAAAATTCCGGTTAAATAGTTGATTATCATAAAAATGATAATCAGGCCGCCGGCAATTGCAATAAAAATTGAAAAATCATTTCTAATTGGCTTTATTAAAATTGTTGCAACGCACGTTATGATGCCAATAGCTACTATTTTTAAAATTATTTCCATAACCCTCTATAAATTAAAAATTGTTTGAAAGGTGCTATACAGGTCACTTATTAAATTTAACACCATAATGATTACCACAACAAAGCCTGCAACTGTTGTAATAGTAGATATTTCATCTTTGCCCATCTGCTTTAAAATTTGCCCTAAAATTGCAGTCAAAAGTCCAATTGCGGTTATTTTAAATATAATTTCAATGCCCATCATCCACCTACAAGAACAGTATTATAACAAATAGACTTGCAATAAAGCCGAGTTTAACAGACAACGAGCCATACTTTTTGTTCTCACCTTCACATGTGTGTAAAATGTCATCAAATCGAGAAAGAAAGTTTTTAATTTCTTTAGACTGGCTGTCCAAATCGCTACGGCCGAGAGATTTAAAAAACATAAATAAGAGGTCTTTTTCTTCGGCCTTCAAAAATTGTATGTTTTTAAATAAAAGTTCTTTGCTTAATTCTTCCTCTTGATTTAAAAAGGAAATGAAGTTGCTATCAAGTCCAAAAAGTCTGCCTTTGTGTTTTTCATCGAGATTGGTGATGATGTTTTTAATGCGCTCTTTGGAATAATTCATTTCAACATCAAATTTTTGGCACAACATGACAATGGCTTGAAAAAATTGCTGCCTTTGTCGATATTTTTTTGAAAAGCGAAAGCCTATAAAAATTGAAATTCCGCACAAAATTGCAATAAGAAAAATTTTCATTTTACATCCCCCTTAACCGTGAAAAATTTTCATTGTAAACCCCTTCAATTGTACCAGGACCGTTTCTCATAGACAGAAGTACAAATCGTTGAAACACCCTATTTTCTACAACACGTTCAAATTGAGGTTTCATGCAAAAGTTTTCTATGCTGTCGCTATGCACTGATGCAAGCAACGAGACGCCAGAATTTACAGCATACATAATTGCGTCTACGTCTTCTTTTGTGCCAAGTTCGTCAGTAACAATAAGGTTTGGTGAAAGTGAGCGAATACCATTTTCAAACCCCACTTTTTTGCTGGCAAACGAAATTTTATCGGCAAAATTGCCAAGCACTCCTTTCGTGCCTAAATCAAGTTCACCTCGCTCATCAAGCACCAGAACATTATAAGCATAATTGCGTTCAGATAGTTGCCAAATAAAATCACGCAAAAATGTTGTTTTACCCGCCCCGGGCGGACTAATGACAAGAGTGTTATATATCATTTGTTCGTTTATTAAAAATTTAAATGCCGGTAAGCTGCAATTTTTAATTTCATGGGGCAGCCTTATATTTATACTGCTAAAATTTGTCATGGTTTTTATGACGCCTTTTTCTTCAACTATATCGCCTCCAATCCCAATACGAATGCCGCCACTGGTGATTATAAATCCTTTTTTAATTTGTTCGTTTACTGAATAAAGCGAGCACTCGCTTGCACGAAATATGATATCTTCAATAGTGATTTTGGAGGCAATAATTGCATCTTTAAGTTTTCCTGTTACACCGTTTTCGCCAAGAAATATACGTTGCCCGCCAATTGATACAACAATAGGCTTGTCCTCTCGCAAACGGATTTCATTTATATAATTAAAGTTGACCTTATTTTGAATTATGTTGTATAAATTGCTGGGCAGAATTTTTTTTAACATTTCCATCTCCTGTCTTAGCCTATGATGCGATGTAATGCAAAATGATAAAGCGACAAATATAGTCAAAAGATAATAAAATGCGTAAAAAAAGCACCCAAAAGGGTGCTGATTTTTAAATATAACTTATTTAATTCTTTCCATATAACTTCCGTCACGAGTATCAATTCTGATTTTGTCACCGATATTGATAAAAAGTGGTACAGGAAGTACATATCCAGTTTCAACCTTTGCTGGCTTGTTGGTAGATTTTGATGTGTCACCTTGAATTCCAGGTTCACAATCTACAACTTCAAGTTCTACAAAGTTTGGTGCATAAACTGAGAAAGGATTTCCTTTATAGAAATACATTGTGCAGTTTTCGTTTTCTTTAACAAAGTTTAAGCAATCTTCAACGCTTTCTTTGTTAAGAGGGATTTGGTCGTAAGTTTCTGCATCCATAAAGTAATAAATTTCACCGTCGTTGTAAAGATAAGTCATTTCTTTCTTTTCAATTACAGCAACTTGGAATTTATCTGATGGGTTGAAAGTTGTTTCTTTTACTTGACCTGTCATAACATTTTTAAGTTTTGCTCTAACAAATGGTGAACCTTTTCCTGGTTTTACGTGGAGGAAATCTACTACAGAGTAAACTACGCCATCCCATTCAAAAGTTGTGCCTTTTCTAAAATCTCCTGCAAAAATCATAATAATCTCCTTTTTTATCTATATTATTTGCCCTACTATAATAACATAATTTGTTTTATTTGTCTAGTATTTTCATATAAATTTTTTTCATAATCTGTGCGTCATGTGGCATCATAGACATAGATTCGCATATAACCCTAGGTGAAAGCTTATATTCTATTAGCGCTTCAGCCAAACCCTCAAATTCTGGACCATACATTGTATCATCATAATTAAGGTGCTTAATTTCGCCTTTTGCACCATACTGAATTTTTGAAAAATGTATATGGCAGTTGTTTGTTTTTTCAAAACCAATGTTTTCAAGCGAATAATCTAATATGCGTTTATAATCATCTTTAGATTTAAGCGTGCCACCTTCTAAAGAATTAATATGCCCGAAGTCAAAAGTTGGCACAAGATGTTTGTTTAATTTGCAAAGGTCAACAACCTCTTGATATGTGCCAATTTGCATGGTTTTTCCCATAGTTTCTGGGCAAAGCAGCAACCCATCAAGCAATCCTTCCTCTTCCATTTTATCAAAAGTTTCACTAAATCTGTTTGCTGTCAGGGCTAAAGCCTCTTCCCTTGTTAATTTACCGCAAGAGGCTGGATGGAAAACAAGTCTATCTGCGTTGAAAGCACGTAAAAACTTAATGCCCGTGTAGATGTATCCTTGTGTTTTTTGATACATTTCATCATCAGGGTTTGCAAAATTAATATAAAAAGGTGCATGCAGCGATAACTTTACATCAAATTCTTTAAATTTAATGCCAGCCTCTTGCGCTTTTTCGCTGCTCATTTGATATCCATGCCCAAATGAGTACTCGTAAGCATCAAGTCCTTTAGATTTTATCCATTGTGGTACTTCCAAAATCCCTTTATGACCTTCTTCTATGAATTCGTCCCCGCATCCCGACGGCCCAAATAATACCATGTTTTCTCCTTATATAAGTCTTAATGACAGTTTTAGCCTGTCCTTCTCAATGTGTCCCACGCCTAAAAAGTCGTCTTTGCCAAATACTTTTACCTTATCATCTTTTAAGTTGCTAGGCAAACTTAGCGATTGCACAGGTAATTCTACTCCATTTAGAAGTTTTGCCTCTTGTTTTTCGTCTAATTTTATGCAAGCATAATCAAATAAAGTCTCTAACTTTATAATGCTGTATTTACCATTTGTTACATCTTCTAATGAATATGCGTCTTTTAAATAAAAATCGCCACATTTAGTGCGTTGTATGCTTAGCATAACACCATATGTTGACATATTTTCAGCCAAGTCTCTACATAGCGAGCGTATATATGTGCCGCTTGAACAGTGTACTTCAAGTTCAAAAGTGTTTTCAGCAATTTCTTGCAATACCTTAATTGAATATATCTCAATCTCTTTAGGCTTAAGTTCAATTGTTTGTCCTGCCCTTGCTAGATCGTAAGCTTTTTGTCCATTCACCTTCTTTGCTGAGTATAACGGTGGCATTTGTGACTGTTTCCCTTGCATTTTTTCAGCAACTTTAACAAGCTGTTGCATTGTGACGATAACATCATTTTGTTTTGTAATTTCGCCTTCAAGATCAAGTGTATCCGTTGTTTCGCCAAATTTAAAAACTGTTTTATAAACTTTATCTTTGTTTAAGTAGTAATCAAATAAACGTGTACCTTTTCCAAGCGTAATTGGCAATAACCCCTCGCCTAAAACGTCTAATGTGCCTAAATGGCCTGCTTTATCTGCGTGTAAAATATACTTTACTTTATTTACTAGTTTATTTGAAGAAATATTTCTCTCTTTATTTACAAGAATTACCCCATTTAACGCCATAAACGCTCCTTATTTGTTACGGATAGCATCAATTACTACTTTCTTGAGTTTGCTAAGCGTTGTGCCTTGTGCCTTTGCACCGGCAGCGCATGAGTGTCCACCACCGCCAAGTTTTTCAGCCGCGCTACGTACGTTGTAACCCGCCCTAGAGCGCATTGAAATAGACAGTACACCAGGTTCTTTCTCTATTATGCTAAACGAATAGTTTACGTTATCCAGTGTCAACAGCTTAGAGCTAAAACCAGAGCAATCGGTTGAATTACCGCTGAGGCTTTGTAATGTTTTATAATCCATAAGCACATAGGCAATGTCTTTATCAAGCTTATAATTTGTCCATAAATATTGTTTAAAGGCTACTTCCTTCTTGCTTACTGATTTATACATAATTTCATTAATAGCGGTCAAATCGAGGCCAAATTTGGCAATTTCATATGCAACCTTAAACGAATGCTCGTTTGTGTTTGAGTTTATAAACGAGTTTGTATCAGAAGTTAAGCCCATATAAATACACGTTAAAATTTTACTATTAAAATGTGTTTTCATCAATTTTAATAGGTCATATACAAGTTCCGTGCAAGAACTTATGCTTGCGTCTATATGATTGTATTTTCCAATTAGTTGTGTTGCAATGTGGTGATCAAGCACAATTGTATTATTTTTTAAATTGAACACATCTGCATAGTCACCCAATCTTTTAAGGTCAGACACGTCACAACACATGTATGTATCAAACAAGTTTATATTACATTCACCGCTATTGATGACTTTGGCATCTATTAAGCGCTTTTGCACGTCAGATATGTCACCCTTAACAAAAATTTCAGCATCTTTGCCCATTGTTTTCAGCGCATAATATAAGGCAAAAACAGATCCAAGCGCGTCTGAATCTGGATTTATATGTGTAAATAAAGCAACCTTTTTAGATTTCTTTAGTACTTTTGAAAGATCTTTTAAACTATTCATCATCCTCACCGTCTTCTTTTGGAATATTTAAATTTTTAAGAATTTCGTTGATGCGTACAGTTGCCATTGTACCTTTATCAACAACAAACTGCAACTTTGGCATGTATGGCATTCTTACCATATTTGCCAGTTCTCTTTTTATAAAACCCTCTGACTTTTCAAGTACTTTAATGATTGTTTCAAGTTGAGTTTCATCCTCATTATCAAGTGCTACCTTGACTTTGCAATAGCGAAAATCTGGTGTTACATTAACTTCGCTGATATATAAAAGAGGGCTTATACGCGGATCATTCATTTTGTTTAGAATGATGTCTGAAATACATCTTTGTATCTCGCTGTTTGCCCTCTCGAATCTAACTGACATAATCGTTTCTCCTATAATTTTATTAGACTGCTTAAGTCCAATTATATTATAACCGATTAAATCAATTTTTCAAAATATATTTAATTGTTTTTATCGTTTAATTGCAACCTTTGAATAGAATTCGATAATATCCTCTTCTTTAAAGTCTATATTATCTTTAAGTTTTACGCCGCATTCATAACCTTTTGCAACTTCGGCTTTTTCATCCTTAACGATTTTAAGAGATTCAACTGTTGTTCTGCCAATCTCCTCGTTGCCACGTTTTACTACGGCAATAGCATTTCTTGTAACTTTACCGTCTTTTACATAACTTCCTGCAATTTTTCCTGCAGTTGAAAGTTTAAATACAACTCTAATTTCAGCACTTCCAATATATACTTCTTCATATTTAATACTGAGCATGCCATTGATAACTGCCGTAATATCGTCAACGATTTCATAGATGATTTTATATTCTTTGATTTCAATTTTAAGGTTTTCTGCCAATGTCTTTGCCTTGGCAACTGGTTTTTGATTAAAGCAAATAATTACTGAGCCAGTAGTTTGTGCAAGGATTACATCACTCTCAGTAACAGCGCCAGCGCCCGAGTGAACAATATTTACTTTTGCCTCCTCATTTCTAATTGCAAGCAGTGTTGATTTAAGCGCCTCTACAGAGCCCATTGTATCTGTCTTAACAATTACATTAAGGTTTTTAAGTGTGCCTTCTTGTACTCTGTTCATAAAGTTGTCTAAGGTTACTCCAGAAGATTGTGCTGCACGTTCTTTCTTTATGCGATCAATTCTTTCTTGAATTACCTGCTTAGAAAGCGTTTCTTCAACAGCATAAACCTCATCACCAGAAACTGGAACTTCGTTGAATCCTAAAATTTCAACTGGCGTTGAAGGAGGTGCAGATTTGATAGGCTTGCCTTGATCATTGAACATTGCCCTAACCTTACCATAGGTAATACCTGACATGATGGAATCGCCAACATGAAGAGTACCATTTTGAACAATAACTGATGCAACGGGACCTCTATTTTTGTCAAGTTCTGCCTCAATAACAACTGCTGTTGCCATTTTATTTGGATTTGCTTTAAGCTCGCTCATTTCACTGACAAGTAAAATGGTTTGTTTGAGGTCGTCAAGTCCCATGCCTGTCTTTGCTGAAATTGGAACGCAAATAGCGTCACCACCCCACTCTTCAGGGAGAATGTTGTGTTCAGCAAGTTGCTGCTTAATTCTATCTGGATTTGCCTCTGGCTTATCCATTTTATTAATTGCCACAATAATAGGCACCTGAGCAGCTTTAATATGGTTGATTGCTTCAATTGTTTGAGGCATAACACCATCGTCTGCAGCAACAACTAAAATTGCAATATCTGTTGCCTTTGCGCCTCTAGCACGCATTTGAGTAAATGCTGCGTGTCCAGGTGTATCAATGAAAGTAATTTTCTCGCCATTGAATTCAATTTGATATGCACCAATGCTTTGAGTAATACCGCCGGCTTCACCCAAAACAACATTTGTTTTTCTAAATGCATCAAGAAGTGATGTCTTGCCATGGTCAACGTGTCCCATAACAGCAACGATTGGCGCCCTCTTAACCAAAGCACTTTCATCATCCACTTGTTCAGCAGATTCAATCATTTTTTCTTCATAAGACTTATCTTGTTTTAATTCTAAAGTAATACCAAAATCGCTTGCAACAAGTTCTGCAGTATCATAGTCAATGTTTGAGTTGATTGTTGCCATGATACCTAAAAGCATCAACTTTTTAACAATTTCAGTAACAGGTTTGCCAATCTTTTCGCTGAAATCTTTTACCGTAATTTCTTTTGCTGTGATAACTGCATGTGTTATGCTTGTAATTTGCTTTTCTGAAAGTTCTTTCTTTTTCTTTACGCTCTTTTTAGAACCAAAAGAAATTTCTTCAAACCCGTTTTCATCCTCAATAAACACATTGTTGCGTCTTTGATCGTCTCTACGTTTGTTCTGAGACTTCTTTTCGTCATATGATGTATTATGCTTTTGAGTATTACGAGCCTTTGTCTCATAATTTCTGTCATTTTTAACATCAATTTCAATTACATCGTTGCTTGCAAACGATTTAAATTTGTTTGCTTTTGATTGTACAAAATTGTTGTTTCCAAACTTGTGTGGTGCTCGTGGATCGTTTGGACGAGTGTTAAAGTTTGGTCTATTATTGTTTGGTAATCTATCTCTGTTGAAATTATTATTTGGTCTATTATTTCGGTCGCCGTTACGATTATCAAAATTGCGGTTACCGTCAAATCTTGGTCCTCTGTTTTGGCCATCATTACGCATAGGTCTTTGCTCGTTATTAAACTTTCTAAACGTATTGTTGTTTTGTGATGCAACAAAATTAGTGGTAGGTTTTTTCTCTTCCACTATTTCGTTTTTGGCAGCCTCTTGTGCTGCTTGCTCCTCTTGCAATTTCTTAGCAGCCTCCTTTTGAGCAATCTCAAAGTCAATTTCTTTCAATCTCTTTGAAATGTTTTTGCCAAGATCCTCAACGCTCACCTTAGAGTTTTTAAGGTTTTGCAAAAGTCTAGAAATCTCCCCTTCTCGTTGAAGTTCGTGAATTCTTTTTAAATTTTGTAATGATTGATTTGCCAATATAGACTCCTTTATTCGTTGATTAACGATTCAATAATTTCACTGATATTTTTGTTTTTAATTCCAACAATTTTGCAAGTAGAAATTAAACATAACTCTCCAAGATTGCTTACTGCAATTGTTTTCAGCCCTCTGTCTTTAAGCTTTGTTGCAATTTTCATAGTGTTGTTTCCTGCCGTTTCATCATATAAAACAAGAAACAATTTTTTTTTATAGTCATCAAGCGTTTCGCCGCCCACTATAAGATATCCAGCTTTTCGAGATATATTTAAATATCCTTTAATTTTTTCTTTGTCCAACAATAGCCTCCTCAATTGATTTATAAACGTCATCGCTTACGTTTGTTTTAAAGGCCTTATTAAATGATTTTTGTTTGATACATTTTTTCAAACATACCTCATTTTTGCATATATATGCTCCACGGCCATTTTTCTTGCCTGTATCATCAATTGATATATTGTTTTCTTTATCTTTGACTACTCTAAGTAGAGTTCTTTTATCTTGCATTTCTCTGCAAGCAATGCACATACGGAGTTTTTCCATAATACGCCTCGATTTTATTCTTCGTCATCAATAGGTGTAATTTCTTCAAGTACAGTAAGACCACTGAAAGCGTCATCATAGTTAAGGTCTGTAAGTTCATATTCAGGTTCTTTAACTTCTGGTGCTGACACAGAGCTTTCAGGTTTAACCTCGATTTTCCAACCAGTAAGTCTAGCAGCAAGACGAACATTTTGACCACTCTTACCAATTGCAAGCGAAAGTTTGTCGTCTGGGACAATTACTCTTGAAGAATGTAAACTTTCGTTGATTTCAACACTGATTACTTTTGCAGGACTAAGGGATTTTGCAATGTATTCAAGTGGGTCTTCACTATATTCAATCAAGTCAATCTTTTCGCCATTAAGTTCTGATGTGATTGTGTCAATTCTTTGGCCATGGAAACCTACGCATGTACCAATTACATCAATATTTTGTTTGTCTGTTGCAAGGGCAACTTTTGTTCTGTTTCCAGCGTCACGAGAGATGTTTTTAATTGTTACTTCGCCGTTTGCGATTTCTGGAATTTCAAGTTCGAAAAGTTTTCTTACAAATCCGATGTTGCTTCTTGTAACTTGAATTTGAGTGCCTTTGAAAGAATCTTTAATTCTTTTTACATAAACTTTTATGCGGTCGCCCACGTTAAACTTTTCGCCTGGGATTTGGTCTGATGGCAGCATAACACCTTCAGTATTAGTGTTTGAAAGTTGAACGTAAACAGTGCCATTATCAATTCTTTTTACAATGGTTGTCATAAGTTCGTCTTCCTTCTCAGAAAGCTCTGACAATGCCATCTCTCTTTCCATCTCTTTAAGTTTTTGAATTACAACTTGTTTTGCTGTTTGTGCTGCAATTCTTCCAAAATCTTTTGTAGATTCTTCGCTCATTACCTCGTCGCCAAGTTTATAAGATTTTTTGATGAGTTTTGCATCTGCAAGAGAAATTTCTTTATCTGGGTCAAGCACTTCGCTTACAACAGTTTTATAAGAATATGTTTTGATTGTTGCTTTTTCTGGGTTTAATTTAACTCTTGAAGATTTTGCCTCGCCATACATCTTTTTGTATGCTGCAGTAAGTGCGTTTTCAATAGTTTTAATCAAGTCTTCCTTTTTAATTTTTTTCTCTACTTCCAAATCGTCTAATGCTTGGAAAAAATCTTTACTAATCATGTTTTATCTCCTTAAAATTTAATTACAGGCACTATATGTGCAACTTGTTGTCTGTTAAATGTAATTTCTTTGTCTTTTACTTTAATTACAAACTCTGTTTCGTTAAACGATGTAAGTTCGCCTTCAAACTCTTTTTTGCCATCAATTTTAGCAAATAACGTAACTTTAATTTCTTTATTTAAATTTCGTTTAAAGTCCCGGTCTGTTTTAATTGGTCTGTCAATTCCAGGTGAACTTACACTTAAAATGTATGTTTGCCCATCTGTTGGATCAACTTCGTCTAATGCACCATCAATCAGTTTAGACACCTTTTCGCAATCTTCAATTTGAATGCCTTGTTCTGAATCAATATAAAATGTAAGATTCATGCCGTCTGATTTTTTTGCATATTCAACTTCAACAACTTCATAGCCTTCTTCTTCAATAATTGGAACAATTTTTTCTTCACAAATTGCCTTTACTTTTCCAGCCAATTTTTATACCTCCCTATTTACGAATTAGGGAGCGTTGCAAGTTCTGCACGCTCCCTAACTATCTAGTCATCAATAGTATACCACTATTTATAATAAATTGCAAGTATTAAAATGAAAAAAGTTGTTATTTTTTCAATTTATTTAGCTCCATAAGTACTTTTGCAGTCGCATAAGCATCATTATAGGCTCTGTGTGCGTCTACAAGGGTTATTCCAAGAGCCTTAACAATTGTCCCAAGTTTATAGTTTCCAAGCCTTAAACCTGACTGGCGGGCAACAATTAAGGTGTCAATCATCTCGTTGTCAAACCTCACGCCAATCTTTTCTGCCACTTTTCGTATAAACTTAATGTCAAACCCAACAACATTGTGTCCGCTTAAAATGCAACCTCTGCTCCACTCCCAGAAATCGTAAACAACATCTTCTGCGCTTGGTGCGTGTGCAACCATTTCATCGGTAATATTTGTCACCTTAACAACCTCTTCAGGAATTGGATGCGATGGTTTTGCAAAACTTTGGAACCTTTCAGTGATTTCTCCATGTTCAATTTTTACTGCGCCCAGTTCGGTAATTTCGCAATAATCCGGGTCAAGACCAGTTGTTTCAATATCAAACACAACAAAGTTGTTTTGCATAATATAGTCGTTATACAGCACTTTTTCTTCAAATAAATTGCTTTGTTTTTCATAAGGCATCATGTCAGGGAAAACAACTTTTTTATGCTTAAAAGTGCCAGTATCAACCGTTTCTTCATGCACAGGTTCTTCATATGGGCTTGCAAGCGACAGTTTTTTGATGTAATATGTCAGTTTACCGTTTAAGCCTAATTGTACATTACCTACACATGCCACCATAAACAAATCATCAAGTGCCTCCATATCTTTTTCATGTGCTTTTGCACAAAAATAAACACAATCAATTGCCCCTTCGCTATCTCTTAATGTAAACGAGTATAAAAGCTTTTCTTTGCCGGCATTTTTGCCCTTTTTTTGTATATATTTCTTTTGAGATTTATTAGATATAAAACCCGCCAAAATTACCGAAGGCTTTGGTTTTTTAATATCACTTATGTATTCAGGCTTTGGTGCAATTTCTCCGCCAATAACCTTCTTTTCAATTTTAATGTTATATCTACGTACCCTATTTACACTGCTTGTTGGAATTAAATCCTCAGCGTCTATTTCATCGGGTAATGTGTCTTCATTTTCAATTAAATTGACCTTAACATTTGCAATAAACAACTGCTCTATATGCTTTTTAAGTTGCATTTCTAAGTCTAAATCATCAATTAAAGACAAAACATCTTGATTTAAAGCAATGTTTATTTCAACATCTTGCCCTTGATGAGATGATGTAATGTTATCAATGCTGATGTATGGGAAAATGCCCTTTTTATTCTCTTTAAAAAATTCCACTACTTCATCAACAATTAAACACTCATCAAGAAAGCTCTTTTTAAACTTTACCTTAACCTCTCCATTTAATGACAAAAACTCTTGATAAAACTTTGTAATTTCTTCCTTATCTTCAATTGTAATTTCTTCAATTTGGTAAGGATACAACAAAGTTATCGTGCACAGCAAGCTGTCCTTGTCATACACAACGTTCAAGAGTTTTAAGTAATCATATTTATTATTAAATTTTTCGTTAAGTTTTTCTATTGTATTAATCATACTGCTATTTTATAACAGAAAGTGTAAAATGTCAATCAAAATTACCGCACCAAACAAGATAAACAGGCCTATAGTATGGATTAAATTTTCAGTTTCTCGTTTGACAGGTTTCTTTCTAATCCACTCTATCAGTGTAAATATTACATGAGAGCCATCTAACGCAGGAATTGGCAATGCATTGAAAATTGCAAGGTTTGCCGAAATTAATGGTATAAGAATAAGCAGTGTCAATGGGTTTGCCCGTGTGTTTGATGCAATAAATGAAATTGTTGTTACCGGCCCACCAATTTCTGATATAGGAAGTTGGAATGTTACCATTTGCCATAGGCTTTCCAAAACAACCCAACCAAGTCCAAATGAAAATGGTACTGCGCGCTCAACCGCCTCACCAAAGGTATGAACATAACTGCCTATTTTAATTTTACTGTTCCATCCATAATGCGTGTAAATTTGGAAGACAGTGTCGCCATTTTCGTCTTTGATTATTTGCTTGGTGTCTTCATCAATCATAGGCACTTTTTTGCCATCTTTCATAGCATAAGTTTCATAGCGATATAGTGCGAAAGTTACTTCTTGGTATTCACCTCCACGTTTTACGGTTGCCGTTGTATAAACATTACTATATGGGAAAGCTTCTCTGCTGGCTTTCTGCAATTCTGCCCCCTCTAAGCCGTCAGTTTGCTTAGAAATAAAATCTTCAACTTTTTCAGCTGCTTTGTCAAGTTGTTCTTTGTATGTCGTACCAAACGCAAAATCAATTTTTTTGCCATCAATTGCAACTATTATATCGCCTTCGTGCAATCTTTCTGCTTCAGGAACAACTTCGTAAAGGTCAGAAAATGAGCCTTCTACATATTGTTCAATTTTAGTTGTATCAACTTCGGTTAGACCTTTAACCTGTTGTATATCGTACCCAATGCTGCAAAGTAAAATAATCGAAAAAATCACCGCAGTAGCGAAGTTAAATGTTACCCCAGCTAAAAATACTAAGATGCGTTTCCATGGCGCTTGATTGTTGAATGCATCAGGGTTATTTGGCTTATCCTCATCTTCCCCTTCAAATGCACAAAAGCCGCCCAGCGGGAATAAACGCAGAGATATCACCTCGCCACGCTTGTTTTTGCGCGAAAAAAGCGCCTTACCGAAACCAATTGAGAATTCGGTGATTTTAAACTTTAACATTCTGCCAACAACGTAATGCCCAAACTCATGGATTAAAACCATAAGTAAAAGCACTGCTATGGCAATTACAACATATAATATTGTGGTCATTTTACCTCACTAAATCAACACAAATAAAATACTAAAAGCAACAAAAACAAAAGGTGCTACAAATAAATGCGAATCAAATCTATCAAGCAAACCGCCGTGTCCGGGCATAATTTTGCCAGCGTCTTTTACACCAGCCAAACGCTTTAAATAACTTTCAAATAGGTCTCCTGCCTGTCCAAGGCATGAACCAAGTAAAGAAATTATTGCCACTTTCCAAATTGAAATACCAGCAGTTTCAACGGCAACTGCAGTTGCAGGAATTGCGTTTAAGATTACAAGCAATACAATTGAAAGTAAAACGCAGAATACACCCCCACCAACTGCGCCAGAAACTGTTTTGTTTGGGCTGATTTTAGGAGCAAGCTTTCTGCCACCAACCAGTCCGCCAACAAGGTAAGCAAATGTATCAGAAAAGATAGGAATGAGGAAGGCGAAAATAAGTACAATAACTGATACTAATCCGCCGGTTTCACCTAATGCAGTAAATGTTGCAGTTAAGTCACCCATATGATTAATTAAAGTTAAAAACATCATTAAAAATGCAGGATAAAGGTATACAATCAAAGTGTTAACCGCTTTGATAAGAGCAAATTTGCTCAAACCATATGAAATTTTTCTTGTTTCCATCTCCCTTTTTGTCTTTTTTGCAGTAAAAACAGACCAAAGAAATGCAGCAATTGTAAATACAACCACTACAGCAATTGCAATCAAGATTGTAAATATTAAACTAATGCTTGATTGATATGCTATACAAAGCAGCAGTGCCAACATTAGCGCGCAAGGCTGCACAGTTGCAAGAATTTTGTTGTTAAACTTCCCCATTTTTGTAAGCATTTTAGAAAATTCTAAACTTGAAATACATGCAATTGCTAAAATTAGTGCGTCAAAAAAGTAATTGCTTACTGTTGCTTTTAGAACAAATGCAACTGCTAGTATTGCTACAAAAATTGCCCCCGAGTATAATCTTTTTTTCACTTTATTCCTCCGTATCGTCTGTCTCGTTTTTGATAGGCTGCAACAGCCTTCAAAAGATGTTTTTCGTTAAAGTCTGGCCAATATGTTTTTGGGAAATATAATTCGCTATAAGCCATTTGATAAAGCATGAAATTGGAAATTCGCTGTTCTCCACTCGTTCTAATCACAAAATCTGGATCTGGCAGATTTGCGCTGTCCAAATTGTTTGATATATCTTGCGTCGTAATCTCCTGTATCCCCTGTTTTATAAGTTTATTAAACGCCCGCACAAGGTCGTCTCTTCCCCCATAATTCAGGGCAAATGTTACGGTCAATTTGTCAAAATCTTTCGTTTTTTCTTTTGCATCATTTAATGTATCAACTAAGTCTTTTGGAAAACGTTCAAGCACTCCAATAGAATTAATTTTAATGCCTTTTTCAATCATTTTTTCAATATTTTCTTTTATGTGGTCGCGCACAAGGTCAAAAATGGCATCAACCTCTTCTTTACTACGCTTCCAGTTCTCAGTTGAAAATGCAAAAAAAGTACAATACTTGATGTTATGCTTTAAGCAGGCATTTATTGTTCTTTTTACGGCATCAACGCCCGCCTTGTGCCCTAATTTTCTAGGAAGTCCGCGCCTAGTTGCCCATCTTCCATTGCCATCCATAATAATTGCAATGTGAGTTGGCATACAAGATTTATTAATTTTCATATATAATCCTTTTAATTTCTCAAAGATTATATCTCCATAATCTCTTTTTCTTTGGCAGCAAAGTTATTATCAACCTCTGAAGTATATCCGTTGATAATCTTTTGAACTTCGTCTTCATAACGCTTTTGCTCGTCTTCTGAAATTTCCCCTTCTTTTTGAAGATCTTTAAGCATATCCATAGCGTCACGTCTAGCGTTTCTAATTACAACCTTAGTATCTTCTGCCACCTTTTTAATCTGTTTTACAAGTTCTTTTCTACGTTCTTCTGTAAGCGCAGGGAAAATAAGTCGGATTGTTTTTCCGTCTTCGTTTGGGTTTACGCCCAAGTTTGCTTCTGTGATGGCCTTAACCACGTTTTTGTGTTGACTTTGATCCCAAACGTTGATTGCAAGAATGCGTGCTTCTGGCACACTGATGCTTGCCATGTTCTTGATTGGTGTTGGCACCCCATAATAATCTATTGAAACTTTATCTAAAATATGAGGGTTTGCTCTGCCCGCCCTTGTTACAAGATATTCTTGAATTTGGTGATCAACCGCCTTTGTACAATCTGTTTTACAAGAATTTAAAATTTCTTCTACCATTTCGTTCATAATAATCTCCTTGTGAATATTCTACAATAAACAAACTTTTTTTGCAAATGATTTAAGCCTAAAACCCAAGAAATATAGCAAAATTTGATTAAAAAAAGAGTTATCTTGCGACAACTCTTATTTTTAATTATTTGTTTCCTCTCATTTGCTTTTCAACTTCTTCAGCGAGGTTTTCGTTTCTCTTTTCGAGACCTTCACCCATTTCAAATCTAACAAATCTTCTAATTGAGATTTTTTCTCCGATTTTGAGTGTTTTTTCGTTGATATATTGTTGAATTGTCATTGAAGGATCTTTAACAAACGCTTGTTCAAGAAGACAAACATCTTGATAGAATTTTTTAACTCTTCCTTCAACCATTTTGTCAACGATTGCGGCTGGTTTGCCTTCGTTGAGTGCTTGGTTTTTAAGAATTTCTTTTTCTGCTTCAACTTCATTTGCTGGAACGTCTTCAATTCTTACATATTTTGGCGCTGCAGCAGCAATTTGAAGTGCTACGTCGTGACCAATTTCAAGAAATTCGTCTGTTTTAGCAACGAAGTCTGTTTCGCAGTTGATTTCTACGAGAACACCGATTTTCCCACCCATGTGGATGTAAGATGTAACAATACCTTCTGACGCAATTCTAGATTGTTTTTTAGCGGCAGCTGCAATACCCTTTTCTCTAAGCCATACCATTGCCTTTTCAAAATCTCCATTGCATTCTGAAAGTGCTTTTTTGCAGTCCATCATTCCTGCATTTGTTTTTGCTCTAAGATCAGCAACATCTTTAGCGGTAAAGTTCATAATTATTCTCCTTCATTTTCAGATTTTGTTTCTTCTACTTTAACTTCTTCAGTTTGTTGAGGTTTTACTTCAACTTTTTTCTTTGCAGCTGGCTTTTTTCTAGCTTTTTTTGCTTTTTCTTCGCCGGCTTCAGCAATTTCAAGATTTGGTTTTGTTTCAGCAAGTGCTTTTTCAAGATCAATATCTTCGTCTTCGCTTTCTTCTTTCTGCATAGAAACGCCTTCTCTAGCTTCAATTACAGCATCAGCAAGTGCAGCAATGATAAGTTTAACAGATCTGATAGCGTCATCGTTGCCAGGAATTACATATTGAATTCCATCTGGATTGCCGTTTGTATCAACAAGGCCAACCATTGGGATTCCAAGAACTTTACATTCGTTTACGCAAATGTGTTCACAGCTTGGGTCAACTACAACTACAACCCCAGGAAGTTCTCTCATTTCTTTGATTCCGCCAAGGTTTTTCTCAAGTTTTTCTCTTTCTGTTTTAAGGATAGTAACTTCCTTCTTAGGTAAAAGATCAAACTCGCCTACCTTTTCCATTTGGTTGAGTTTATTAAGTCTTTCAATTCTTGACTTAATAGTTTTGAAGTTTGTGAGGCAACCTCCAAGCCAACGAGAGTTGATGTAATACATTCCACTTCTCTCAGCTTCTTCCTTTACGGCTTCTTGAGCCTGTTTTTTAGTTCCTACGAAAAGAACTTTCTTTCCTGAAGCAACAACATCTCTGATGAAAGCATATGCTTTATCAACTTGTTCTGATGTTTGTTCGAGATTGATGATGTGAATATCGTTACGTGCAGTAAAGATATATTTTTTCATCTTAGGGTTCCACTTTCTAGTTTGGTGACCAAAGTGAACGCCCGCTTCAAGAAGTTGTTTCATTGAAATAACTGACATACTTTTTTCCTCCTTTTGTTTTTGTCCTTCCTTATAGTTTTCTATCTCCAAATTGCGACCTCAGAAATCTCTTTTTAATCATAAATAATATAGTTTTGCATTATGATTAGTGTTAGGCAACTGCAAATGAATATACTATAAGTGCATATTTGTCTCAATGACGATGAAATGATAACACAGCCGCAATATTTTGTCAAGTGTTTTTACTTAATAATCTAAAAAATATAAATAAAAAAGAAGCATTTTTGATTTATGCCTCTTTTTGAACTTTCTTTTTCTTTTTTGCTGGAATGTATGAACCTGCCCAAATTGCTGGTAATACACAGTTTGAAGTATAGAATGTTGCAATAAGCGCAAACATTACCCCCAAAGCAATTTCTCTTAACGCCCCAACAGGCCAAACAACTAAAAATAGTGCAATAACAAACAGCATAATGTAAACTATACATTTTTTCAATGCCATTTCTTTTGTTACAATATCTGCCATTTTTGTTGTTTTTAAGTTTTCAAAAATTCCGTTATCAATGTTTAATTTTGCCTTAGAATAGAAAGCAAATACGTTGATCATAGATAAAAGTGCTGTAACAATGGCTGCAGCAGAAATTGCTGTACTTACTGGTACGCGACAAATAAGTAATAAACTTGCCACTAAAGCGATGTCGAATGCCACATGCAAAAGACCTAAAATCCAAGATGCAGTGCGGGTTCTAAACGCCATATAGACAAATGCGAGCGTTACAGCAAAAATTATGCTTGCCCCCAAAGCAATTGCCCAAGTAAGAGACAAAGTACCCTCAAAGCGATCAATGCTTGTGATTGCCTCTGGATGAGAATTATATCCAAAACCAGCAAGTATTCTGCTTGTGATTGCCTCATTTTCTAAAGCAATTTGTTTGTTATCACTGCTTGTATTTAAAAATACAACTTTTACTGCGTCTCCGCCAGCAATAACACCTTCAATGTCAATTTCAGTTTTTTGAAATCTTGCAACCTTTAAATTTCCGTCAGCCAATATAGAAGTGATTTTATTGCAAATCTCATCGTAATCTTTATCAATATCATATTGAACTGCTGGCGCACTGATTTCGCCACCATTATTTACATACAAAGTGAATGTACTTCCGCCATTCATTTGAATTCCGCCATTAAAGCCTACTGTACATAAGAGGATTATTCCTACAACAAGTATAACAACTGGCGCAATTGCATAATACCAAATATTTTTAGCAATTTGACATTTAGAATTTTTAATTTTATTGTCTAAAGATAGTAATTTCTTATTCATTTTCACCCTCCCCATTTTGAGCGATTGTTTGATCTGGAGAGATAATTTCAACCTCATCTTGTTTAATTTCTTTTACATTTTTATCTCTATACAAACGAAGTTTTTGTGGTTTTGTACTGTTAAGTGGAAGGTATAAATTCACAAAATATCTTGTCATTGCAAGTGATGTAAATACAGAGAGAACTGCACCGACTAATAGTGCTACACCAACAAGTTTTACGCTGGCTGGTGCGAAAATCCAAATGCAGATTGATGCAAGTGCCAATGCGACGTGACTGTCGATAATAGGCCACAAAGCAGACTTAAATGCACTCTTACAAGAGATATGAATCTTCTTTCCGATGGCATACTCGTCCCTGATTTTTTCAAAGATATAACAATTTGCAGCTGTTGCAATAAGGAATGCTGCTACCCCCGCAATTACCCCAACTAAATTCATTACAATAAATGGAATAGCTTGCATGAAGAATACAAACAAAACTAAATAGAATGTCATTGAAAGCATTGCAATAAGCCCCAAGTGACCGTATCTAACATACATAAATGCGAAAGCCATGCAAATTATAACAGCCAGCGCAATTAAGATGTAAAGTTTTACATTTATACCAAGAGCTGGTGAAAGTTCGTGAACAGAAACGTCTGTAAAACTAACTTCCATACTTCCCGCAATAATATTATGGCAAGTTTCAATAATTGTATCTTCTGTTACACTGTCGCTTGTAATAAACATGCCATTTTTAACTTCGTCAACTGATACAGATGTAAAAAGTTCGCTGCCCATATAGATGTAAACAGTTGCATCATCATCCGCATGAGATTTCAAGTCTTGAATATGTGACTGCCCTAAAGATGTAAAGTTGACATTAATTCCAAGTGAAGAGTCAGTTGCATCTCGTCCAATCACAACAGATGCAACGTCATTTGGGAATACATATCTGTTTGCGTCTGCAGATTCAGTTAAAGTCATGTAAAGTTCTTTTGATGTTTTTGTATACTCATAAATAGGATCAGCCACACTGGCATCATCAGAAAATAAAACTTGTATTTTGTTGTTACCAAGTTTGTTTACATGAAGTTCGTTATATCCAATATTTGCACTAAGTTTAGTATAAAGTTCTTCAACCTTGCCAGCCGCATCTTCAACTGCATCGTCTAAGTCGGTTTTTACACCCTCTTTAAGTGTGCATGTGTAAACAGCCTCTACTCCACCATTGAGCTCAATACCTTTATTAATCAAACTTAAGAAACCTGGGAAATTAGTTTGTGAGTTTGGAACTGAAAAAGAGCATACGCTTAATAGTACGCCCAATATTGCAATAATAGTTAATATAAAAAATTTGATTTTTGAGTGTTTCTTTAACATTTAAGTACCCTTTATTCTTGATATTTTTCGAAAATATTTCGAAGATAAAACATTACTTTCTCTATTATAAAGAATTGAGGGCGATTTGTCAATCAATTTTTTGTTTAATTGCTACTTTTTTTAAGGTTTATACAAATTATGCCGCAAACAGCACCAATAACAGCGCCAAATGCCACGTCTATTAATAAGGTAGAATCAAAAGATAAGCTACCTGCCAAAATTGAAAACACAAAAAATGCTAGCAATGTGTATACAACACCGATAAGTAGACCGCTTATAAGCCCAAATTCTTTAGATTTTTTCAATCCCATAAAGACGCCTATAAAAACACTTATGCCTTTAATAACCTGATTTACTGGCGAAATTGCTGAATCTGGAATTGTTGTAAATTTCAAAAGAAAGGCAAACACTAAAACGCACAGCAATGAGCAGCACAAAGCAAACACACTGCCTTTTATTACGCTTTTTAGCAGAACGCTGTATTTACCGCCACCTTCTCTTACCTTTGCTTTCATTTTCATATTTGCCTCCTTTTAAGCGAAATATACATTTTCTCATTAAAAGGTATGCTTTGCACAAAATAAAAAGAACAAAAAAAAGAAGATATTATTTATCTTCCTCTTTCTTTTCATCTTTCTTAGACTTTTGCACTTCAGTTTCAGCATTAGTTTTTTCTTCTGTCTTTTGTTGCTCAGCTTGTTCTTTCTCGTCTGGGAAAACAGTATAAATTGCATATGCGTCTACAGCCATATAGCCTTTATTCTTACCCATACCAGTTTCAATAGTAACAATTTTTTTGTCTTCTTCCATATGAAGATCAACAATCGTTCCATAAACGCCGCTGGATGTAAGCACCTTATCCCCACGTTTAAGCGAGTTGCTCATTTCTTGATATCTTTGTCTTTCCTTCTTGTTTCTTGTAGAAACTAAAATAGGATATGCAATCACAAGCACAACGATAAGCACTAACAGTACAATAGTTGTTGGATCCATCATGTTTAGTTTACCTCCTATGCATCATTTTAACACAACTAAATACATTTTCAAAGTGAAAACTATTAAATTTTCTTTGTTTTTACCTCATTTTTAAGGCGTTCGATAAAATCTGACAAGTTTAGACCGCTCTTGTTTTCAAAACCACGTCCCCTAATAGAGATTGTACCATTTGCCTCTTCCTCGTCACCTACAATAATAAGGTACGGAAGTTTCATGCTCATTGCTTCTCTAATCTTATAACCAATTTTTTCATTTCTAAGGTCTTCTTCAACCCTAAAGCCAAGGTCAAATAATTTTTCCTTAATTGAATGAGCATAATCATTGTTTCTTTCAGTAAGTGAAAGTACCCTGATTTGTTCTGGTGCAAGCCAGAGTGGGAATGCACCGGCAAAATTTTCAATTAATAACCCCATAAATCTGTCTAGAGAGCCATATACTACTCTATGAATCATAATTGGTCTATGTTTACTTCCATCTTCACCAATATATTCAAGCTCAAATCTTTGTGGTAATTGAAAGTCTAATTGTATTGTTCCACATTGCCATGTTCTTCCAAGAGTATCTGTTAAATGGAAGTCAATTTTTGGTCCGTAGAAGGCACCATCACCTTCGTTTACAACATAATCTCTTCCAAGTTCATCAAGTGCATCTCTCAAGCCAGTTGTTGCCAATTCCCAATCTTCGTCACTACCCATACTATTTTCTGGGCGCGTTGAAAGTTCAATGTGATAATCAAAATTGAAAATTTTATATACTTTATCAATTAAATCAACTACGCCTTTGATTTCGTCTTTAATTTGAGATGGCATCATAAAAATGTGTGCATCATCTTGCGTAAAGCATCTAACTCTTAAAAGCCCGCCAAGTTCACCTGATTTTTCATATCTATGAACAAGTCCAAGTTCACCAACCCTTAAAGGCAAATCTCTATATGAATGTGGTTCATTCTTATAAACAAGCACCCCGCCTGGACAATTCATTGGTTTAATTGCATAAGTTTCATCATCAATTGTAGATGTGTACATATTCTTTTGATAATGGTCCCAGTGACCAGAAGTTTCCCAAAGATGACGGTTAAGCATAATTGGTGTCATAACTTCTTTATAACCAGCTTCTCTGTGAATCTCTCTCCAATAATCAATCAAAAGATTTCTTACAGTCATTCCGTTTGGAAGATAAAATGGGAATCCTGGCCCCTCTGGAGAAATCATAAACAGCTTTAATTCTCTGCCAAGTTTTCTGTTATCACGTTTCTTTGCTTCTTCAATCATTGTTACATAATCCGCAAGGTCTTTCTTTGTTTTAAATGCATAGCAGTACACTCTTTGGAGCATTTTATTCTTTTCACTTCCTCTCCAATATGCACCGTTTACACTGTGAATTTTAAACCCCATATTTTGAAGTTGTCTTGCGCTTTCTACGTGAGGACCTCGGCAAAGGTCAAAGAAGTCATCACCCGTGTAATAAAGCGACACTTCTTCACCGGCTGGAAGTTCGTTTATAATTTCAGTTTTAAAAGGATTTCCTGCAAAAAGTTTAAGTGCCTCTTCTTTAGAAACAACCTTTCTTTCAAAGTTTTCACCTTTGTTTAAAATTTCTTTCATCTTCTTTTCAATTGCGCTGTATTCTTCTGGCGTAATTGAATGATCAAGGTCTATGTCGTAATAAAACCCATCTTCAATTGCTGGCCCAATTGTAAGTTTAGTTTGTGGGTATAAACTCATAATCGCTTTGGCCAAAATGTGCGCCATTGAGTGTCTTGCTTTTTCAAGTTCTACATCGTGTTGTTGTTTAATTTCCATAATTTTCCTCCTATTTGGGCAAATAAAAAATCGCCCTATAACTTAAGGACGATTGTTAACCGCGGTTCCACCTTAATTGCTTGCAAAAAACAAGCCTCTTATTTGCAACTCATCTTCGCGAATAGTGGTTTCAGCAACATTTTAGTCAAGGTTTTTCACCAGCCAACCCTTCTCTGTGCACATCAAATGCCCCTACTTGTCTTTCACTCCAAGTTATGCATTAATAATAGCACCTTGTCACAACCTTGTCAAGTATTTTATTGCATTTTAAATGTTTTTATATTGTTTTTTTCGTTGTTAACCACAACTCTTTCTTCAAATACCCGTTGCAACAGATTAATTGCATAACTACCATCTTGAAAATACAGCTTGATTTTTTGTGGTGAAAGGTCAATCACCGAAGACAGTACTTTTTCTTCGCTTATAATTTTATTTGTGTAAAATGAATTATCACAGTTGATTATTCGATAGCCCTCTTCTTCTTTTAAAATACCTATTTCATCTTCGCATATATCCAAATTATCAACTAAAAATTTAAGCAAATCTATAAAACTTTCTCGCGAAATCAAATAGTCTCTATTTTCATTTGACAGCCTAACAAGTTCTTCCCACTTTTCTTGCAACGGTCGCAATTTAAAGGCGTAAAAAGACTCAATATAAAGAGATCCAGAAAAGGTAAGTGCACGTTTTACAAGATATTTGTCTGTTTCTCTGTCAAAATTCAATAGCGCCTTTTTAAAAGCATGAAGCCCAACCTCGTCTTGCATTGGAAGTGCCAAATGCCTATTTAAATAATCTGCTTTAAATTTAGTACAAACAATTTCAGTAACTATTCCGCACAGCATTGATTTTGTTTTGTCTTGATGGTCATCTTCAACAGCCACCAACACGCTTATTGTACCGTTATTTTCACTTGAAGTTACAAACATCCATTTTGCCAATTCTTTTAATGTATTATGGACATATTTTGCAATTTCAAAATTTTCACTCTTAAAATTAAGAGAAAATTCCCACATAAACACCTCTTTACAAAGAATATTCTATGCAGACTAATAAAAAATACACTTATAAATTAAAATTTAAAGCAAATAATTTGACAAATATTGAAAAAATGAAGATAATAGGATATATAAAGATAAAAGGAAGTATTATGAAAAAATCATCTAAAATTGTATTATCCTTGCTTTGTTTATGCCCTGTTATATTATCTGCTTGCAGCAGCGTTACATATCATCCTATTTCATTAAAAACTAATGAAAGTTCTTTTGGACATCCTATCAGTCTTGGCGCCGATAAGTTTAAAGAAGACTCAACCATTACAATCAACGCAGCTGAAAATAATCCAGCCTCAAATCCTTTAGTCGCATGGGTAAAAGACAACGAATATCTTGTTAAAATTGCAAAACATACCGAAGATGCAAGGGATACGTCTTACTCATTTGCAGTTAATGCAGACACTGCTGGTGAATACACTGCCGTTTTCCAAGAAAACAACGCAAGTTCTATGATGTACGCTTTTGTTTCTGACATTTCATTAAGTATTAATGGAGAGGAAAAGGAAGAATTTGAATATAACCTTTCTTATGCCATTTTAAGCAGTGGCAGCAACAATTATCTTCCTTATGAAGACAAAATTGGCAACGAATATAAAACAAATATACTATACTTTGATGCAACAAACTCAAATTACGAATTCAAATTTAAAGTAGATGGTTCGTTTAATATGGTTGGTGCTGAAAGCGAAGAAAAAATTGCATTTACAAATCTTACGTGCGGCACATGGATTTCTATGAGCAACTTTGAATCTTGCAAAATGCTTGAATTTGATTTTGACTTTGTTGACAGTATAAATACACCAGGAACCGGAAAATTCACAATCAGTCTTGAAAAATTTTCAGTAGAAAATTTTGATGCTGCAACACAAATATAAAACAAAAAGCCACAGTTAATCTGCGGCTTTTTTGATTAGTTAAACTATTTGCAATTTTTAGCATTTGTAGAAGACTTAGCAGACGTCTTATTCGATGTTTTATTAGACGTTTTGCTTGATGTTGATGATGACTTGCAATTTCTTGCGCATCCCCTCATCTCGTTTCCGGCTTCTACATTAGATGCACTTTGTTTTGTTGCTCTAGACTTTTTTGCATGTTGAGACATTCTAGAATTTTTACCTAACATAGTTTTACCTCCCCATATATTCAAGGCTTATACCTTGTACGAATAGTATGGGTAAAAGGATTTTAAATATACCATTTTTCGACAAAAAACTCACCCATAACGGGTGAGATTTTTTTTACTTTTTAGTTGTTTTCTTTGCGCCAGCTGTTTTACCAGTTGTTTTTGGTTTCGCAGCAGTTTTCTTTTTTGCAGCCTTTTCTTCTTTTTGCGCTTCTTCAAGAAGATCGTAGTATTTATCAAATACTGCAATTGCTACTTCTTCGTCTTCTTCAACCTTGATGATTGTGTTGCCTTCATCATCTTCATCAACATAGAATACGACAGCTTCGTCTTCGCCAATGCCTTCAATTTTATCCATTGGTTTTAAAACGACATATAATCTCTTTTCCTTTCTAACTTCGTAAGGAATAACTGCAACTTGTTCAAAAGTAAGTTGTTTGCCTTTTTCATCCATAAGCACAATTGGTTCTTTATTGTCTTGATCGAGTAATACATCAAGAAGGTCAACTGGCTTTACGTCTTGTTCTTTATTTTCCATTATTTTCCCCTTTTATTTTCAATGTGTGTTTGCAAAATTATTTGAGCGGATATTTTATCGATAAGTTCCTTTCGCTTTTCCCTTCGGACACCGCTTGAAATCAAAATTTCTTCTGCCTCTGCCGAGGTTAAGCGCTCATCAATATAAAATACTTCTACCCCTGTTTGTTGAGAAATCTTTTGACCAATTTCTCTGTGAAGAAGGGCCCTTTCGCCCTCAGTGCCATCCATATTTATAGGAAGCCCCATTGCAATTTCGCACACGTTATACTCTTTGACAAGCATAGCAATATGTTGAATTGCATCTTCAACGCCCTTATTTTGATACACTTCATAAGGGCTGGATATAATACAAAGTGCGTCAGTCATTGCAATACCTATACGACGATCTCCATAATCTATACCCATTTTTCTTTGCATTACACTACATCTCCACCATAATTATAGACTATTTTTCTATTTCAAGTCAAATAATTATCAATCTTTTTTAAAAATTACTTGCAATCGTACAAATTTTCACCTTCGCCAACAGAAACTTTAAGCGTAACTTGCAATTGCGCAATATTTTCCATATCTTTTACAATAATCTCTTTAACCTTAGCCAGTTCACCAGGATATACGTCTATTATCAATTCGTCATGAATCTGAAGTATAAGCTGACTTTTAAGTTTGTTTTCTTTAAGCGAGCGCGCCACTTTCAGCATTGCCAATTTTATAATATCTGATGCCGTACCTTGTAGAGGCATATTCATGGCAACCCTTTGCCCAAAGGCGCGTGTAAGGTATTTGGCCGAAGAGAGTTCTGGTATACGTCTTATTCTGCCAAATTTTGTTTCTGCATATCCCTTTTCTGTTGCAATTGCAACATTTGAATTCATAAATTCCTTTACTTTTGGGTATCTTGCAAAGTATGAATCAATATATTCTTTTGCTTTTGCACGCGTACTTTTAATGTTTTGCGAAAGGCCGTAATCGCTTATACCGTAAATAATACCAAAATTCACCGCTTTGGCGTCACGCCTATGTGCTGGTGTAACTTCAGTTAATGGAATGTTGAAAATTTGAGATGCAGTAATAGAGTGTATATCGTCACCTCTTCTATACGCACCAATCAGTTCTTCTTCGCCAGACATATCTGCAAGTAAACGCAATTCAATTTGATTATAATCTGCCGACAAAATTTGTCCGCCCTCAAATTTTGAAATGAAAATTTTTCTTAAGTTTTTACCTTCATCATCCCTTGTTGGAATATTTTGAAGGTTTGGCTCGCTGCTAGAAAGTCTGCCAGTGCTGGTCAATGTTTGATTAAACGTTGTATGAATAACATTTCCGCTGTTCAAGCAAATATTTTTATATACTTCGATGTATGTGTTGATCAACTTTGAGTATTTTCTATACACCAAAATATCATCAACAATTGGAATATATCTTAACTCTTCAAGCACTGCCGCGCTTGTCGATTGCTTTTTGTTGTTATATGCTTCAATGCCCAACTTATCAAATAATATATGGGCAACTTGCTTAGGTGAGTTTATATTAAAAACCTCACCTGCTGCTTGATAAATATCCTCTTCAAGTAGTTTAATCTTGGCATTGAACTCTTCACCAATTTCATTTAAACGAGTTTCATTAATCTTAAAGCCATCTCTTTCCATTTCAAACAGCACTTTTACAAGCGGCATTTCAATACTATTGTAAATAAATGTTAAATTATTTTCTTGAATGGCTTTTTCTAAAAAGACTTTTCGCTCAAGATATTCGTGCGGTTCAATGTTAAAATTTGCAGCCTTATTGCCGGCGCTAAGCGTATACTCAGCAACATTTAAATCGAAAAAGTTTGCAAAGGATATACCCATTTTATTCAAAATATGCATATCGTTTTTGGCTGCAGGTGTAATTTTTAATATTTTGTCATCTTCAAACACCCTTTTTAAACATTGGCACACCTCTTCCATGCTTAATTCATCTTGAAACATAGAAAAGTTTTGTTCAAGGTAATAAATAGTATTTTTGAAAAAAAATTTCATGTTGGCAAGGTCATAACAAAAAACATCTTGTATCGATTTAGCCATGTCTTCCATTATTGCCCTACTTAATACTTTGCTTTCAACCTTGCTGGCAACTTTTTTTACTTTATCAAGATCATATAGATTTTCGTTTTTAAGAAGGGAAGAAAAGTCCATTGCCTTAAAAAATGCAAAAGCCTCTTCATCAAATGGCATATTTAATTTACATTTGTCAAAGTCAACTTCAACTTCACAATTTCTGTTTATAGTTGCAAGTTGTTTTGACATAAAAGCCATTTTTTTGTCTATAATAAGTTTTTCTTTAAGTTTACCAGTAATTTGATCTATATTTGCATAAATATTTGATACGTTTTGATGTTTTGCAAGTAAATCTAGTGCAGTTTTTTCGCCAACACCTTTAACACCTGGAATATTATCAGACGTATCCCCCATAAGCGCTTTAAGCTCGATTATTTGATATGGTTTTATGCCAAACATTTCGTTTAACCGCGCCTCGTCCACCTTATCAACTTCACTTACACCCTTTTTGGTAAGCCAAACTGTTGTTTTATCGTCAATAAGTTGCAACAGGTCTTTATCTCCAGAAAGGATTATTCTGTTGCCATCAAATTGTTTTGAAACTGTACCGATAATATCGTCTGCCTCTATGCCCGCAATTTCAATATGCTGAATTTTTAATTTGTCCAGCATTTCCTTTATCAAAGGCATTTGCTCTTTAAGTTCTACTGGGGTGGGTTTTCTTTGCATTTTATAGTCGGCATAAATGTCATTTCTAAAAGTCTTACGCGCATGGTCAAAAGCTACAACAATATGCGAAGGCTTTTCGTTTTGAAACAACTTTATAAGAATATTTGCAAATCCAAACACTGCACCTGAAGGTTTACCCTCATGATTGCTTAAAAAAGGCAGAGCATAGAATGCTCTGTTTGCTATACTGTTGCCATCAACTAATAAAAGTTTATCCATGTCTCCCCTTTACGCTTTAATACCAAATATTCCCCTAAATACATCTGGAATTACAATTGATAGAATTAATAAAACTGTTGCAAGCACTAATAGTATAAAGAATACAGTTTTAAGTGGGCTGCCAAAGAAATTGATGGCAGCATAGGCAAGCGCAATAACAATGCCGCCATAAGTTTGAATATATCCAAGCCATTCTGGCACGCTAAGTGCAATGTTTGCGTAACAAAGCACGCCTATGTAAGCGATTGTAATAATTGCTAGAATAAAGTAAAGTACCTTTTCATTATCCCTCCTATTCTTCATCTTCTTTTTTGCGTTTTTTCATTTTTTTATCAAGTTTTTCTTTGTTTTTCAGAGGTTTAATCTTTTTTGGTTTCTTTTCTTTTTTCTCTTTCTTAAGTTTGTCAACCTTTTTTACTTTTGCCTTCTTCTTTTTAATGATTTGTTTTGGTATTGAGCCATCATCTGGCATAGATTCCAACAAAGAATCTGGGTTTGTCATTAAATCTTTAAAAAGTTTTAAGCATTTGCCCATATAAAAACCGTCTGCAACGCGCTCGTCAAGACTCATGCCTATATTAAGTATTTTTGCAACCTTAATTTCTTTGTTATTTTCAACTACTGGTTCCATTTGTTCCTTACCCATCGAGAAGAACATTGAGGTAGTACCAAAGTTATAAAGATGGTGATAGATGTGACCAAGTTTGATTGACTTTAAATTTGTTACAAAACAGCTTGTATGGAATGGGCTTGCCTTAATTAAACTTTTTGGCAACATCCCGCGTTTATCAAGCCATCTTGCAAGTGCAAGCGCCCATCTAAATAAGAAATCAGGTAACTTACAGAATTTACCTGCAGTTTTTGTGGTTTGGTCTGATGCCTCTTCTGGCGCTACGTTTTTAGCAATTTCGTTGTCAATTATTTCCTTAATTTGAGCAAGCGATTCTCTCCCGGTAAACATAAACTTAAGCGTCATGTCTTCGCCCTCTTCAGTAAGCTTTTTCTTAACGTCCATAGTAATACTTATTGTATTTCTTTGGTAAATTGCCCCGCGCATGATAAATCTGTTAAGTTTTTTCTTTGTATAAAGCACTCTTACAATGGTTGCAAAAAGGATGTGCATATACGAATAACTATTTCCATTTTTGCGCTCTCTTGCAATAAACTCATCCATAGGTGAGCAAGGTATTTTTACAGTGATATAGTTTACGGCGTCAATTCTTTGATTCATAAAGTATGGGCCTGCTTTTTCAATGATATCAAGCCCCTTTACTTTTTTTCCGTCGCTTCTATGTCCAAACATTTTATTTGTCCCCTTTAAACTTTTTTCTTATGATATTTTTTTCTCTGCCATTTTGACTTGGTTGATAGTAAACCCTATCTTTCAGCGAATCTGGCATATATTGTTGTTTTACATACCCACCATATTCATGAGGATATTTATATTTACCATGTCCATCCGCATTTGTGCTTGGATGGTTTTTTAAGTGATTTGGCACTTTGTTGTCAGTATGATTTAACGCATCATCTTGAGCCATATGCATCGCTTTAACAACAGAGTTAGACTTTTCAGCCTCGCAAACATAAATAATTGCATGAGTAAGAGGAATCAATCCCTCTGGCACCCCCATTTTTTCAACTGCATACATTGCGCTAGTTGCAAGTAAAAGCGCATTTGAATCTGCCATGCCAACATCTTCTGATGCATGTGCAACAAGTCTTCTGGCAATCACCATCGCGTCGCAGCCTGCATTGATTAGCCTTTGGCTGTAATACAGCGCAGCCTCAACATCACTTCCCCTTAAACTTTTACAAAATGCAGACAGGAAATCATAAAACATATTTTCATCAAGCGACAATGATTTTTTATCTGTTGATTCTTGCGCGGTTTGCAAATTCAAATGGATTTTTTTATCTTTTTCAACCGGTGATGTCATTACTGCCAGTTCAAGCGCATTAAGCGAATTTCTTAAGTCGCCGCCACTTGCGTATGCAATATAGTCAAGCGCCTCATCGTCATACTCAATAGGAAGATTGCCAAGTCCGCGTTCTTTATCATTTATCGCCCTAATCAGTGCACTTTTAATGTCTGCAGAAGTCAAAGGTTTAAATTCAAAAATTCTACACCTTGAAACTATCGCCCTAGTCATTGAAGTATATGGGTTTTCAGTAGTTGTACCTATAAAGAAAATGGAACCGTCTTCAATTGCCTCCAACACACAATCAGATTGTGCTTTGTTCCATCTATGGCATTCATCTAAAATTAAAAATGTATCAGTGCCAAGCATTGCCTTGTCTGCTTTTGCCCTCTCAATAATTGCTTTTGCATCGCCCACACCACTAGTAACAGCATTAAGTTTAACGTAATTAGCTTTAAGAGAAGAGGCAATTATATTTGCAAGCGTTGTCTTGCCAGTACCTGGTGGGCCATAAAAAATGCAGCTACCCAGTGTACCGTAAGTGATAGCCCTATACAAAAGTGAATTTTTACCCACAATATGCCCTTGCCCCACAAAATCATTAAACGATTTAGGGCGCATCTTTTCTGCAAGTGGAACTCTCGCTTTATTTTCCATTCTTTTTTATCATACAACAATTAGGACGCAAAAGACAAGTAAATTTCATTGTTTTTATCAAAAATTTCTTTTGTCAAAGTTGTGAAATTATAATATTTGACTTTGCCTGCAAACAAATATTTACTTTCGCCATACATAATAAAGATTCTTTTCCAAAGATTGTTTTTATACAACTGTATTTCTTTTAGAGGAAGTTGCTC
Organism: Clostridia bacterium; assembly: GCA_017466725.1. Lineage (GTDB taxonomy): Bacteria > Bacillota > Clostridia > Christensenellales > UBA1242 > Caccovivens. The sequence goes on along the minus strand of JAFTTP010000002.1, from coordinate 46,155 downwards.
TTCACAAATTTCAATTCCTTTCTCTGAAGACTTTATTATTGAACTCCTTATCGCAAGCCATTTTTCTTCTGCAGTTCGGTTGCATGAAAAGCGTCCCCAAGCGTCCCAAATGGATTTTGGCAACTGCAAATTAAACATCTCGTCAAACCTTGCATTTTTACTTATTATTCTAGCATCAAATATTTTAAACATTTCACTTTGCGAGTCATCAAAAAAGGTTTGTATATCTCGGGCTGAAATGAGGTTAAATCGTTCATTTCCAAAATTAAAAAACACATATTTTTTTTGTTTAGGCTTAAGCGCAATTTTACCCTTCATATTCACACAAGCAAATGTACAGTTTTCAATCCCTTCAACGCACGAAAACTCCACCTTAGCATCTTTTACAAAATAGTTAAAAAACGCCCTATCTTTGCTGGTTAAATTGTTAATTTCAATATGGTCAAAAGACCTTTTAAAGCTGTAATATCCTTGCGGAAGAGGAAGGTTTATTTCAAACTCAACTTCATTTACACAGTTGCGTGTATTTACAAATTCAAGACTATAATTTTTACCATTTAATAAAAACTGCCTAACTTGTCCTATAATACCATTAAACATCCATTTTTTATGGTTGTAAAATGGCACAAAATCAAGCTTTACATTTTGATTGTTAATCTTTAAATATTCATCTTTTCTAGTTCGTTCAAAAACTGGCGTACTTGTATAGTTTATATTTAAAGAATATAACACGTCTAGAAGGCCACTGCCCAGCAGGTTTTTATCAAGCAAATAAGTCTTTTCTAGTCGCATGATTTTTTTAGATGAAATATCGGGTGCGCCCATTAAGATTAAATTAAATTTACATCTATTTTTTGCCTTTAAAAATGCATGAAATAACACCTTATTTAGCGGCTTTTCAAAAATAAATATAGGATATTTCTCGTCAACGTTTATGGCGCGCAGCAATGAAAAATCGACACTGCTTTCGTTCACTTTTGGCGCATGAAATTTTACCCTATTTACTATTAAATTTTCAAGTTTTTCAATATACTCTTTCTTTTTCATATAAGATTTATTGACCAAATATTAAATGTTATACAATAAAAAAAATCGGCGTATAGCCGACTAGTTATGCTGTAAGCCGAGTTCTGTATTAGACAATCATCTATCTAGCCTTGCTGTTGCCAGCAAGTTCAAGCGGCATCTCGGTCGTGAGAGAACAAGCACATTGACCTTTACCTTGCATCAGGTGGGGTTTACAGAGCCTTGAGAATCTCCTCTCAAGCGGTGGTCTCTTACACCACCTTTCCATCCTTACCTAAACGTGTTTAGGCGGTTTATTTCTGTTGCACTATCCCTAGAGTCGCCTCCGCTGGCCGTTAGCCAGCACCCAGTTCTCTTGATGCTCGGACTTTCCTCATCAAAAATTGACGCGATTGTCTGCATAACTACTACAATTATACAACAAAAAAGCCTGCGTGTCAATAAACGCAGGCAAATTTTTAACCCACACTAAATAATAGTCTAGATTTTCCGCTCTTTTTTTCTTGAGACAACACTTTCAAGTTGCCATCTTGAGAAATTTTAATTGCAATACCATATTTTGACAAGGTTGCAGCTGCAGCCAAACGACCGCCGCCCTCACTTCCAGCCTCAATTTTAATGATTGCACCAACCGCAATAATTGTACCATCACTATCAATAATTGTCGCACCATCCATACTTACAAGCTCTTGTCTTAAGCGGCGGCTAAGTTCATGAAATGGTTTACCATTAATAATTTTTCGTAATGCTTGCGCCTTAATGCAATTCTCTTCTTTAAGAAAGGTAACATAAGGTACATTATACATTTTTTCAAGTGTTGGCCAAGATTTTTTAGGTGCTTTTTCAAATTCTTGTGCTTTCTTAATTTCAAAGTAGCGCTCATCTAAAATGTCATGGACATTTATATGAGTTAGTGCATTTTCTGCCATATCTTTATTTAAGTATACAAGGCAGCCCCCATCATATGAGAATGCAGAGTCAAGCGCTGTATAGTAAATTGAACGTCGAATATCTTTAAGCGAATAGCTGCCACGATTTGAAAGCAACTGAATAACCTCTTCGTGAGAATAAATGTTCCATACGCCTTGACGCTTTGAAAACAGCAAATTTCTATTTTTAAAGATGAGAAAATCACCCGCTTTAGTAAGTACTATACCGATTTTTCTGTCGTTACAATATCTTGCAATATTTTCAAATTCATAAGGGGCAATGCAAGGCGCCTTCTTAACCTTGTCCATTTGCACATAGCCAACTAAATTGCCCATCTTATCAAATTCTATGTATGAATTTTCGCCATCAGACAAAAGCGCAAAGAAATCCTTATTGATTACATCAGAATAACCAATAATCTCTTCTTGTTCACTTAAATCAAGAAATGTATTTAGAATAATACCAATTGCAACCTTATTGCCTTCATACGTCCTTAGCGCCCATTTTTCAAGGTCATTTATTATGCCAAACATGCTGCTTGCTGTTTCACTTGAGTCGCAAATAGATTGACAAATAGACTTTTCGATTGCGTTTTCTTGCAACACTGTCATATAACTATCGTCATCATAGCCATTTTCAGATATAAAATCAAGTTCTTTAATGATGGACTTAAGCAAATTAACCTCAAACATTTGAAAAGGTTGTCCACGCTTTAAAATAAGCCTATATTCATCAGACTTTGATGGTTTAATCAAAAGGGAGTTTTTCTTGCCGTAAGCGACTTCACTGTCACGCGAAGTAGACTCTTCTTCCCCTTCAATAAACGAGCCTGTAAATAAGGGCAAAATCAATTTGTTTACTACTCGATAAAATTCAATTTTTTCCATATCGCACCCCAAAGAAAAAATTTTGTCATAATTATTATATAATTATTTTTTTTAAAAACCCAACAAAATTTAAGCACTTTTTGAAAAAAATTATCTTTTTATTAGTTTTTTGCCTAATTCACTGGCTTTTTAGTCACTTTTTGCAAGATTTTTTTGCATTATTTTCAAAACTTTGCTTTCAATCCTTGAAATATATGAACGAGATATATTAAAAATTACAGCCACTTCTTTCTGTGTTTTTTGAGGGTATCCCATAATTCCATAACGATATTTTAATATCTCTTGTTCCATGGGCGAAAGATGTTGTTCCATGCATTTTTCAACGTCCTCCATAAGCACCTGCCTCTCTACCTGAGCAAACACCTCATCCTCACTTTCTGCGGGAATAAGATTTGCAAGTTCCATGTCATCACTATCACTTTTTGGTGATAATATGCTGTTTAAAGAAAGCGTATCTTTATGCTTTTTATTTGCCCGAATAAGCATCAAAATTTCATTTTCAATGCAACGAGATGCATATGTCGAAAGAAGAACACCTTTATTCCCCTTAAATGAATCCACCGCTTTGATAAGGCCTATTGTTCCAACAGAAATAAGGTCGTCTGCCTCCAACGAATTCGAGTATTTTTTTACAATGTGAGAAACAAGCCTTAAATTGTGATTGATAAGCACTTCCCTTGCCTTTTCGTCACCTTCAGCAAGTTTATCAATCCAAAGTTGCTCTTCTTCTTTGCTTAATGGTTTTGGAAAGCCTTGTATGCTGCTTACATAAGATGTAAAACAACAGATGCTGCCCATAAACTTTGCAAAACTTTCATAAACCATACACTCACCACCCTAAAAAACTCAATGGTATTATATATGTTGAAAGTTGTCGAAATTTGCTAGTCCGAAGATTTTTATTGACAAATAAAATAAAAGTTGTATAATAGGAATATAAGGAGAAAATTATGAAAAATACATCAATCAATGATATTGAAACGTTTTATCAAATAGCTCAACAATTAATTCTTACTCAAAATCGACCTTTTACACTTGAAAGTCTGCTATTACCTTACCAAGCAAAATGCGGAAAAGAAATCCGTTTATTTGTAGCACGCGATATTTTAATTAACACTCTTAACGAATTACTTGATCGCGGATTAATAAAACCAGACAGAAGTGAGGAAGGATTATACTATACAATTTTTATTGAAAACAAACTAGAAGAAATAGAACGTGCAGAAAATGAATTGCAACTGTAACAACATATAAAAAACAGCATTTGAAATGCTGTTTTTTAGTTACAAAGATTAAAATAAATTATCTACAAATTCGTTATAGTCAAATTCTTCAAGATCATCGGCACCTTCACCCACACCAACAAATGCAACCGGCAAACCATAATCCTTTTGAATGCCAATTATAACACCGCCTTTGGCAGTTCCGTCAAGTTTTGTAAGCACGATTCCATCAATTTCAACAAAATCGTTGAATGCGTTGATTTGGTTGAGTGCGTTTTGACCAGTTGTAGCATCAAGCACTATAAATGTATATCGATTTGCATCTGGATACTCACGATTTATCACCTTATCAATCTTTTTAAGTTCTTCCATAAGGTTTGTTTTAGTATGAAGTCTGCCTGCTGTATCAACCAACAAAACATCCGTGCCTTTTGCTTTTGCGCTTGTAATACCATCAAACACAACAGCGGCAGCATCAGCCCCCTCTGCGTGCTTGATAATTCTTGTTTTTGTGCGGTTTGCCCATTCGTTAAGCTGGTTTGATGCTGCAGCACGGAATGTATCAGCCGCAACTAAAGTACACTCTTTTTTATTGTTCTTAAAATACTGTGACAATTTGCCAATAGTCGTTGTTTTGCCAACGCCGTTTACGCCTACAATGGTGATAATTGCAGGATATTGAATATCTATAGGTTCGACTGCGGCAAAATCTTCTTTCAAAAGATTTTTAAGCTCGGTTTTTACATCCTCTGCCTTTCTTATTTTACCCTTTCTAGCGCGTTGACGCAAATTTTCAACAATTTCCATGCTTAGACGCGCGCCAATGTCACAAGAAATTAAAATATCAGTCAGTTCATCATAAAAATCATCATCAAGTTCACCATGACTAAGCAGAGAGTCTATCTTTCTTGCAATAGCCTCTCTTGTTTTTCTTAGTGCGTTGCCAATTTTTTTAAATAATCCCATTTATGCCTCCTGAGCATGTTTAATAGCGTCTGAAAGAAGTACTGAAACAATTTTAGATACCCCTTTTTCTTCCATTGTAACACCAAATAACGCGTTTGCATATTCCATTGTTGGTTTTTTGTGAGTGATAAGAATAAATTGAGTTTCGCCAGACAACTTCTTAAGATATTTGTCAACTATTTCAACGTTTGAATCGTCAAGTGCAGCCTCAACTTCGTCGAATAAGCAGAATGGCAATGGTTTAATTCTCAAAATTGCGAAAATCACAGCCATAGCGGTAAGGGATTTTTCACCACCTGAAAGAAGAGTCATATTTTGGATTTTCTTTCCTGGAGGTTGAGCAAAAATTTCAACCCCACTTTCTAAAGGATCGTTTTCATCAGACAGGGCAAGTTTTGCAAATCCACCGCCAAATAGTTCTCTAAATGTAAGTTTAAAGCTTTCATTAATTTTGGCAAGCTCGTTATTAAACTTCTCAATCATAATTCCTGAAAGGTCTTTAATAATTTTAAGTAAATCTTCTTTCGCTTTTTCAAGGTCTTCAGCCTGTCCGTTGAGGTCGTCATATCTTTCAAGCAACACCTTGCAATCTTCAATTGCATTGACGTTTACATAGCCAAGTGCATTGATATCCTTCTTCAGTTTGCCAATTTCTGGCATAGCCACATTGATGTCAAACTCTGCTTTTCTAAATTCAAGGCATGTTGTATATGAAAGCGAATATTCTTCGTAAATGCGCTCTTGCATTTGTTCAAGCTCGGTATCAACCTTTGAAAGATTCATTTCTTCTCTAAACTTCTTGTCTTTGATTGAAGAAAGTTCATTCATAAGGTTTGATTTGTCGGTGTCATATTCTTTAATTCTTTCTGAAATAGACATCTTATCATGCTCTGCTTTTGCACGTTTTGCAAGCATTGTTTCAAGTTCTTGTTTCTTTGCAGATGATGGCGCTGAGGCAAGTTTATTTTTAATCATCTGTTCGCAGCTGTCAATAAACTCTTGGTTTTTAGCAAGCATATCTTCTGCGTTGAAAATGTTTGTTTTATGTCTTCCAATTTCATTTTCAATACGCGTTAAATCTTCGTTAAGTGAAGATATCTTGGTTTTCGCTTCAGCAATTTCAACCTTAACAGCAAGGATATTATTGTTTATTTGGTCTCTTTCAATACGAAGTTTTTCAAACTTTTCTTTATGTTCTTTGATAAGTTCGTCTGCGTCGCTCTTGTTGCCAGAAAGTGCAGATTGTATTTTTTCTGAACGATTAAGTTCATCATCAATCAAGCGGATTTTATTTGTAACTGTATTAAATTCCATTTCAGCAACTTTCAAGTTGTCAGTCGCTTCAACTAAAACTGCAGAATATGTATTCAACTTTTCTTTTTCTGATGCAATTTCAACTTCAATTGAATTTTTGCCATTATTTAAAACATTAAGATTTTTCTTGTTCTCTTCGTTCGCTTTCTGCTCTGCTGCAATTTGTTTCTCAATTTCAAGCAATCTTTGTTCTAATTTTGCAATATCAATTCCAAGCGTTTCAATCTCTCTTTCTCTTCCCATAAGGTTTGAAGATTCTGCCTTCTTACTTCCACCTGTAAGCGAGCCTTGAGGGTTGACAACATCGCCTTCAAGTGTAACAATTCTAAATGCATATCTTGTCTCTTTGGCAATAGAAATTGCTATATTAATGTTTTCTGCAATTACTGTAGAGCCTAGCAAGTTGCTTACAACATTGTCAATAGACTTATCATAATCAACAAGTTTGCTTGCCACGCCATAGCACCCATTTTTGCCTGCAACAAGCCTCTCGTCAAGGTCTCTTCTCTTCATTGATGATACCGGTAAGAATGTTGCCCTACCAAAAGAGTTTTGTTTTAAGAAAGCAATAAGTTGTTTTGCCCCCTCTTCATCATGCGTAACAATGTTTTGAAGTGCGCCACCAAGCGCAACTTCAATTGCGGTTTCAAACTTTTGAGGAACTTTAATAAGTGATGCGACAACGCCAATAATATTGCGTTTAATTTGAGGATTGCGGTCACTTTCCTTTAAAAGTTTTTTAACTGCATATGAATATCCTTCATATTCATTTTGAAGGTCGGTTAACAGTTTCTTTCTATTTTCATAAACCTTAATTTGAGTTGTCGTATTTGCTCGCTCAGTTTCAAGGTCTTTAATTTTTCCTTCAGCCAAATAGTTTTTGCTTGTAAGATCGTCAATTTGAGTTTTAACAAACTTAAGTTTACTTTCCTTATTTAAAAGTGCCTCTTCAGTTTGTTTATAATTCTTGTCACTTTCAGCCTTCTTTGCGGTAAGTGATTGTATGTCGCCCTTAAGGTTTTCAAGGTTTGATGAAAGTAATTCTTTTTCTGCCATAAGTCTTGAAACAGAGCTCTTAATATCGCTAAGTGAGCCAAGTGTTTCAATCACCTTTTGTTGACCTGCGCCAGCCTCATCTTCACTTAAAGTGAGTTGATTTGCAATTGCAAGATATGTGTTTGAAAGCTCGTCAAAAGACTTCTCAAGTGCCTCCAACCCATCTTGTAAAGCATTTAATTCATCTAAACGCTTTGCCCTTTCTTCTTCAGCAATTTCAAGTGCTGTTTTGCTGTTGGTAATTTCAAGATTTAATCTATCATTTTCTTTAAGGGTGAAGTTTACTCTTTCCCTTGCAAGTTTAGTTTCGCTTTCCTGCTTTTCAAGACCAATTGTAAGTTCAAGAATTTTCTCGTTGAGCGATGAAAGAAGTTTGTCAAAGTTGGCAAGCTCGTTCATAGCCTTGTCATAGTTTGCATTTGCTTGTGCTAAATCACCTTCTCTTTGGTCAATCTGACGATTGATTGCATCAAGTTTAAGGTTGATTTTCTCTTTTTCGTCGTTTGCGTGTTCATATTGATAAATGTACGCATTGACTTCAAGATCTTTAAGTTGACCTTTATATTCAAGATATTTTTTAGCGTTTTCAGCTTGTTTCTTGAGCGGCCCCATCTGCCTTTCAATTTCAGATAAAATATCTCTTACACGTGTCAAGTTGTCATTTGTACGCTCAAGTTTGTTTTCTGCCTCTTTTTTGTCACTCTTATATTTAGAAATGCCGGCAGCATCTTCAAACATTGCCCTTCTCGCCTCTGGCTTTGCATCAACAAGTTCAGTAACTTTACCTTGGCTGATTACAGAATATCCATTTTTGCCAAGTCCACTGTTGTATAACAAGTTGGTAATATCCCTAAGCCTGCAAGTGTTGCGGTTGATAAGATATTCACTCTCACCCGAACGATAAAGCTTTCTTGTAATTGCAAGTTCATCATAATCGAAATTGAAAAATCTCTCACTGTTGTCAAATGTAAGGGTTACTTCACAATATGAAAGACTTTTTCTTTTTTCAGTTCCGTTGAAAATAACATCTTGCATGCTATCGCCACGCAAGGTTTTTGGACTTTGTTCACCAAGCACCCATCTGATTGCATCAGATACATTGCTTTTTCCGCATCCGTTTGGCCCTACAATTGCAGTAAAATTGTCACCAAATTCAATGACAGTTCTGTCTGCAAACGATTTAAAACCAACCATTTCAATTTTCTTAAAAATCATAATTTATCCTCTTAAGTTTTATAATAAAAACAACTTTTCAATTGCCAGTTTTGCCGCCATTTGTTCGGCTTCAGCTTTAGACTTACCCTCGCCTGATGCAATTTTATCTTCATCCATGTAAAAGGAAGAGGTAAAACCATTTTCGCAAGGCTGAGTGTGATATGCCATTTTACATTTAAAATTGCCTTGAACCAGTTCTTGCAATTTTGATTTATAATTTTCATCAACCATGTTACGATAATTGTCAAGGTCAAAATATCTCTCTATAAACGCTCTCGCTTCATCCAGCCCGCCATCCAAATAAATTGCACCTAAAATTGCCTCAACAATGTCACCTTTAATTGCTTTGGAAATTTCACCTTGATAGCTTTTCCCAAGTTTTACATATTTTGTAAGTTTTAGATTGTCAAAAATGGTGACAAGGTGACTTTCTGAAACATATTGACTACGCAGCACCGTCAATCTACCTTCATTTTCTTTACAATGTTTGTAGAAGTATTCGCCAACCAAGAAATCTAAAATGCTGTCACCTAAAAATTCCAGTCTTTCGTAGTTGATTTCAGACTTAGAGCTGTGCGTCAGCGCACGCTCTATAAGCCCCACATCTTTAAATTTATATCCTAAAAATTTCATTATTCCCCTTCAGCAATATTTAATTTTGCAAGATTTTTTTCAATTTCTTCAATCAAATGATTTTCATGCAGTTTGATTGTTTGTTCAATTGACGCCTTAATATTGTTTCTCTTGCAAGAACCATGATTTTTTACAACCAATTTCTTGCATCCAAGAAGTGGCGAACCGGCATGCTTTCCAATAATATCAATGCGGTCGCGAAGTTCATTAAACGTCTTCTTCATAAACATATAACCGATTTTGCTTGAAATGTGCGATTTAATGCTGTTTTTCAGCACAGACATCACCGCTGCAACAGCCCCTTCCGAGCCTTTAAGTAATGCATTGCCAGCAAAGCCATCCGCAACCATAACATCCACTTCGCCGGCCATATAATCGCCACCTTCTCTGTTGCCAATAAAGTTTATAGGCGCTTGTTTTAAAAGCGGATATGTTTCTTTTACAAGTTCATTCCCCTTGCCTTCTTCTGCTCCATTACTTAAAAGTGCAACACGTGGATTTTCTTTGTTGTAAATGATTGAATAGTATGCAGTGCCCATTAATGCAAAATGCACTAAATTGATAGGCTTACAGTCTACATTTGCCCCACTATCAACTAGCAGCACATCACTATCCTTTTTAGTTGGTAAAATAGGCGCAAGTGCAGGCCTAGAAATGCCTTTAATTCTTCCAATTTTCATAATTGCACCAGCCAAAATTGCGCCAGTACTACCCGCGCTTACCAGCCCAACTACATCCTCTCTCTCTTTAAGCACGTCATAGGCGCGGACAAGCGAAGAATCTCGTTTCTTTCTTATTGCATCCGTTGGATGATCTGTATTCTCAACAACCTCCTGAGCATCAACAATCTCAATTCTGCCCTTGCCCCTGCCGTTTAAAATCTTTTTGATTTCTGTTTCCTTCCCACAAAGAACAAGTTCCAGTTCTTTATTCTTATCCAGGGCCATCAAAGCCCCTTCAACTATCTCAAGTGGCGCGTTGTCTCCACCAAATGCGTCAACTACAATTTTCATAAGTTCTCCTCTATAACAGCAATTATCAAATATATAATAACAAAAAATAAATAATAATGCAAACAATTTAAAGGATTTAAAGAAATTTTTCGCAAGGCGATTATGTCAACATATTGTATGTTGTATGGCATAATACACACAATATATAAAAAATCTCTCGGTTTGCCGAGAGATTTTAACGAAAACTTAAATTATTATTTTGTTTCTTCTTTTTTAGCGATAACAGTTTCGCCTTTATAAGTACCACACTTCTTGCATACAGTGTGTGGTTTCTTCATTTCGTGACATTGTGGGCATTCAACGAGTGTTGGTGCAACTGCAACTGAATTTGCAGAATGTCTTGAATTTCTTCTAGCTTTTGATGTTTTATGTTTTGGAACTGCCATTTCTTCCTCCTATTGATTTTATCTTTGCTGTACAAGTATAGACAATTTTGTCAATTTTGTCAAGCGTTTTGTATGAAATTATTAAATTTAATTAGATTTTTTGATTGTTTCTTCTGTATCAAGCGCAATCATAAGTTCTTCATCTGTTGGTATGCGCAAAACTTTAACTTTGCTGTTAGGTTTTGTAAACTCTTGAATTTCACCAAAAGGTTTATGCATTTTGATGTTTTTCTCAAAGTCGAACTCAACTCCAAGATATTCCATATCCGCACACACTGCTGCACGTACTTCTTCGTCTTTTTCGCCAATTCCTGCGGTAAACACAATGTAATCAACGCCATTCATTGCAGCGGCATAAGCACCAATGTATTTTTTGATTGAATAAACCATCATATCAAATGCAAGTTGCGCTTTTTCATCTGTAACTTTAGCAGATTCAATATCACGCATATCGCTGAATCCACACACACCAATCAAGCCGCTCTTCTTATTCATAAGAGTAATTGCCTCGTCTGCAGAAATGTTTTTAATTTTCATAATATCAGGAATAACCGCTGGGTCAATATCTCCGGTACGAGTACCCATAACCACCCCAGCAAGAGGTGTATAGCCCATAGATGTATCAACGCATTGTCCATCTTTAATTGCACAAATACTACTTCCGCTTCCAACGTGACAAGAAATGATTTTCTTGCCTGTTAAATCACCAAACAACTCTTCGCATTTTCTTGCAATATAACGATGACTTGTTCCGTGAGCGCCATATCTACGAATTTTGTTTTCTTCATAAAGTTCGTAAGGTAAAGCATACATATACGCTTTCTTTGGCATTGTTGAGTGGAACGCCGTGTCAAAAACAGCTACATTAGTTTTGTTTGGCATCAATTCCATACATGCCTTCATACCAGACATTGCACCTGGGTTGTGAAGAGGCGCAAAATGTAAATAGTTTTGCATGTCCGCAAATACTTCTTTTGTTACAATAATTGATTTGTTATATTTTTCACCAAGGTTTACCACCCTGTGACCAATTGCCTTGATTTCATCGAGAGATGATATAACCGCTGTCTCTCCATTCATTAATGTGTTTAAAAACAACTGGAATGCATCTTTATGACTTGGCATGTCTTCAGTTATAACAACTTTTTTATCGTTCCATTTATAAGTCATAAAAGAACCATTAATTCCAACTCTTTCACAATATGCATTGGCAAAAACATCTCCAGTTTTTGTCTCCATCAATTGCGCTTTTAAGCTGCTGCTTCCTGCGTTTACTACTAAAACTTTCATTATTTTTCCTCCTTATTTGCTTGCAGTGCTGTTACTGCAGTTGCAATTATAATATCTTCTACGCTGCAACCTCTTGAAAGATCGTTTACAGGTTTGTTTAACCCTTGTAAGATTGGACCTACCGCTGTAAGTCCGCCAACGTATTGCATAGCTTTATAGCATATGTTTCCACTGTTTAAATCTGGGAAGATGAGGATGTTTGCATCACCTTTAATTTGCCCATTAGGATTTTTATGATTTCCTACCCTTTCAACCATAGCAGAGTCAAATTGCAATTCACCATCACAAGGGATGCCAGTTTTCTTAAACTTCTCATATGCGCCGCGGACAACATTAACTGTATCATCTTCTGCAGAGCCTTTTGTCGAGAATGAAAGAAAGGCAACTTTAGGGTCATTAAAGCCTAAGCTTTTATATGTTTCAACACTGTGACATGCAATTTGATAAAGTTCGTCTTCTGTTGGGTGTTTAATCACGCCACAATCAGACAATATCAAACATTTGTCACCTATAAACTTATTATTTTCGCCATACATAATAAAGCATGATGAAACAATGCCGCCCTTCTTCTTTGCCTTTACCACTTGAAGTGCTGGCCTTACAGTGTTGGCTGTTGAGGCCTCTGCGCCAGCAACCATACCATCAGCAAGTTCCATATCAACAAGGAGCGTCGCAAAGTAATATGGGTCAAGTACAAGTTCTTGCGCTTGTTCCATTGTCATACCCTTTTCTTTTCTCTTTTCGTAAAGTCTTTTTGCAAGCTCTTCACGTTGAGGGAAAGTTTGAGGGTTTATAATTTGAAAATCTATAAGTTTTTTATCTTGAAGTGCAAGTGCGCTTTCATCGCCAATTAATATGGGCTTTGCAATTCCCTTCTTTTGAATATATTTTACCGCTTCGATTGTTCTATCACTAAATCCAGCCTCTGGGAAAACGATGGTTTTGCCAAGGCGCTTAGCCTTTTTAAGTAAATCTTTATTTTTCATTACTACCTCTTCTAAAAAAGTATTTATTTGAATATTTATTTATAGATGGACAACCTTTCATAAGTCGTCTATTTTATTATAATTAAAAGAGACTTCCATGTCAAATTTTTAGGGGCAAAAATGAAAAAATATAACATTTTTCTTTCTCTTTTCATTGGATATTTGCTGATTAATATGGTTTTAATGCCAAAAGTATATATTAATGCAACTTACAGCGGAATAAAAGCATGGGCGCTAAACGTGTTGCCAAGTGTGCTGCCATTTATGATTTTTACTAAACTTCTGTCAAATCTAGGGATGGTTGATAAATGCGCGCGTTTTCTTGCATCCCCCTGCAAAAAACTGTTCAATTGCCCAAGTTCATCTGCAGTCGTATTTTTAACCAGTGTCATTTCGGGATATCCTGTAGGTGCCGCAATGACTGCCGATATGTATCAAACTGGCAAAATCAGCAAAAGCGAGGCCTTTCGTATGTGCAGTTTTTGCTCTACTTCTGGGCCAATGTTTATTGTGGGCGCGGTGGGCGTATCAATGCTTGGCAGTGCACTTTATGGATACATCATTTTATTTTCTCATGTTTTAGGCGCGCTTTTAAATGGACTTATTTATAAAAAACTTAAAGTTGTGGACGTAAAATCGGATATACGCCAGCACATTCAAAGTCAAAACGATTTATCAACGGTTATACAAAACTCGGTATTAAACATACTTTCAGTTGGGGCTATAATCGCCATATTTTTTGTTATAATCACATCGCTTTCTCCGATTTTTAACCTTTTCCCTCCACAAATTGCATGCATATTAAAAGGTATAGTTGAAATCACTAAAGGATGCAGTGACATTGCTGAAAGCCTTGGAGGAATTTGGGCAGTTGCAACTGCAACATTTGTTATAAGTTTTGGTGGAATTTCTACCATTTTGCAATCAATAACACTACTAAATAAGTTACAAATGCCCATTAAAACATTTGTACTTCAAAAAACAACCCACGCGCTTATCGCGGTGGGCATATCATTGCTTACTTGTTTGATTTTGCTATAAATCAATAAAACAGTTCAACAAGTTCTTTAATAAGATATTTTACTTGTTTTTCTTTGCAGTGCTTGAGGGCATATACAAGGCCAAACATAACATCCTCGTCTTGCAAAACCGCAGTTTTTACTATGGCCCTGCAAATTTGCATAACATTTTCAGTGGTTTCATCTTGTTTAGAAAATTCAAGCTGAGAAAGAATTTGAACTGCAATTTTTTGTGCAAGTTTAAAGTCGTCTTCTTCGCCTTCTTCATCGTCTTGCACGTTTTCATCCCCTTCGTAATTAGGCACCTCTTCCTCTGTTTCTTCCTCTTCAGGTGCACCCTCTTGAGCATCTGCAGCCTCAGGCACCCCAGCGGCATACTGCTTTCCACCAAATACTTCAGCAATCAAATTTCTAAATGGTAAAATCATCTCTGTCAAAAAGGCTTGGAAAGGATTTTCTTCTCTTCCAAAAAATCTCTTAATGAAGTCAACAAGGTCAATTTTCTTGTTATCAATATCTACAAGCGTACAGAAAACAAGAGCAATAACCTTATATTCTTCGCTTGGACTGATGTAAACAAAATCACCATGCCCATCTTGAATATAGGCCTTTGCAAATTCTCTATCTCTATTAAACTGTTCTAAACACTCAGTCAGTAATGAGCAAATTTCATCTGAATTTGCAAGTGCTTTAAGCGTTCTTTGAATTTTATATTCAGCAACAAGATATTTGCAATTTAAAAGTTCATCACAAGCATCTAAAAAATCTTTTACATTTTCTTTCATATATTTTCCCCTTGGTAGAATTAAGTATAGCATATAGAAAATAAAAAAAGCAAACAAAAAGGGTTTGATTTTTTATAAAAATGTGATATAATGCAAATTATGATGGAAAAAAACTCTTCAGAAAAAGAAAGAATTGTGTCTGATAAACTTACAATGTTGTTTGTGGTTGACAAAATGGAGATTCCTTTGACGGAAGACTCTATTCTTGACATCTGCTCTGTTAAAAATGTTTGGATTGAAAACTATATGGATTGTAAAACAATCATTCACGACCTAGTTGACAGCAAACTTCTATACAAAATAAGCGACGAAAGCAGCGATAGTAAAGAGTTGTTTGCCCTCACCTATGAAGGCAGAGAGTGTTTGTCACACCTTTATAGACGCATACCTCTTGAGAAAAGAGAACAAATTTCTGCATACCTTCAAGCAAACAAGCTTAATGTTAAATCTTCTCAAGAATACAGTTCTACTTACAGTAAAAATCAAGACGGCTCATACAACTTAGAATTAAAAATTTACGAGCCTCAGGCAACTTCTCCTATGTTTACACTTATAATTAAAGCACCAACCAGACAAAGTGCAAATGAGGCTATTCACAAATGGAAAACTACCGCACCAACCATTTATGAAACTATTTATGAAAAGCTTATAAATACAGATTAAAAAAAGGCCTAAGAATCGGTCTTTTTTTATTGTTCTTTTCTCATCTTTTCAATTTCGCCAACAGCAAGTGCGTCACAACGATTGTTATATTCATTATCTGCGTGCCCCTTTACTTTATGCCACACAACATTATGTTTGTCACATAGCGCAATAAGCTGTTGCCACAAATCAAGGTTTTGCACGTCACCTTTAGTTGTTTTCCATCCCTTAGCGCGCCAAGAAGAAATCCAGTCCTGCAAAAATGCATTCACGACATACGCAGAGTCACTGTAAACATCAACGTGTTGACTGCCTTTAATTTTTTCAAGACCTTTTATTACCGCTGTAAGTTCCATACGGTTGTTTGTTGTCTCTTTCTCCCCACCAGAGATTACCTTTTCTCTGCCGCCACACATGAGTATTGCGCCCCAGCCTCCCATGCCTGGGTTGCCTGAGCAAGCGCCATCGGTATATAACACCACATTTTTAGTGGATGATGTAACTTCTTCAAATTTTAATTTATTGCAAATTTCTTCCAAGCTTTCATCGTTCTTTTCTAGTACAGGAAAAATCTGATTTGTATTGCCAATCTTTCTAGGAAGAATATGAAAATGTAGGTGCATCACAGACTGCTCAGCATCTTTACCACAGTTGTTTATAACATTAAAGCCACCAAAGCCACAGTTTTCTACAAGATGTCTCCCTATTTTTTGTACACTTTCCATAACATGTGCAAGTGTTTGGCTGTCAGCATCAAGCATATTTTCGCAGTGTTTTTTAGGCAACACTAAAATATGACCATCGCTATCATTAGCAATGTCTAAAAATGCGTAAGTGTACTTATCTTCATATATTTTAAACGATGGGATTTCGCCTGCAATAATTTTGCAAAATAAACAATCCATTTTTACTCCTTCAGCAAATAAAGTATGCCAAGTGTGTTTTCGCCGCAGTGACATGTAATTGTTGCCCCTGCAGTAGTCTCTACAACTTGTTCAAAGATGTTTTTGCTTTTTACATAATCAATAACCGATTGTACAATTTCATCATCAGTTTTGGTATGCGTAACAAAACAAATATCCTTTTTGATGTTTGAATATTTATTTAACATATCATCAACATACTTTTTAAGGACAACTTTAAACTGTCCCATATATTTGCCTGTATTCTCAATTTTTCCCTTTACAAGTTCAAGCCTTGGCTTGATTTTTAATAAATTCGCGCCAAATCTTGCCATAGCCGAACATCTGCCACCTTTATAAAGGTAGTCAAGTTTATCAACTACAAACGATGCTTGGTCATACTGCGTCTGCACTTCCATTTGAGCGGCAATTTGCTTTGCCGAAAGCCCTTGCGCACGAAGCTTACACGCATTTAACACTAAAAGTCCAATACCCGTTGAAAGCGACTTACTGTCAACCACATAAAGTTTATCACAGCCAAGTTCTTCTTTTGCGCGTCGTGCATTGTCAAATGTCGAAGAAAGTTGGCTGCCAATGCCTGTATAAATTACTTCACTTCCATCCTCAAGAAGTTTGCCAAAAAACTCTTTAAAATCTTCAGTACTTCTTGCTGCTGTTTTTGGAAGTTGTTTAGTCTTTTTTACATACTCATAAATATCATCCGGTTTGATTGTCTCTCCATCAAAATATTCTTCATCTCCAAGCGTAACAATCAAAGGGATGATGCATATATCATTATCTTTTATTTGCTGCGCTGTTAAGTCGCAGCAACTATCTGAACATATTTTTATCATGAAAGCCCTCCTATAGTGCTTACTTTAATTATAATCAAACTCCCCCTTCTTACCAAACTTTTTGATTGATTTTTTAAAAATGTTTTGTATAAATTTAGCATATATTCACACAATAATGATGGAGGTTAGAAATGAGTAAACAATATAAACCTGGCGAACAAGCGCCAAAATCAGGCAGTTATTCTTGTTATGACTCTAATGGCAAATGCGGCGGAAGTTGCTACCTTGAAAAAGGTCAAAGATTCCCTGCAACACAACATAGTGGCAGCCATTATGAAGAAGAATTAGAAAACGAATAACTTAATAATCTCTAAAATAGGCACTTAAAGTTTAAGTGCTTATTTTATTTGACTTTTAAATTGTGATGTGCTAAATTAAAACACATGCAAAGGTGTCCGAGCGGTTTAAGGAGCACGCCTGGAATGCGTGTTAGGTGAAAGCCTACGCAGGTTCAAATCCTGTCCTTTGCGCCACCCACCCAAGCGTGGGGCGATTTTTTGTACTAGGAGAAAAAGATGACAAGTCTAGACCTAACAGACTGCAAGACATATCTAAAAAATGGCTCTCTTTCCCAGCCTTTCCTTGCCGATGAGATAATTCAAGAAAAAATTGAAATCAATTTTATTAATCAACTTAAAACTGGCCATTTCGTAACAGAAATTGAAGGTTTAATCGACTGGCTGCATCATATGGTGAAACACACAAACGATAGAGATTTTATAAAAGAAAATCAATTTCAACGGTCCGCACAAGAAATTTGGGCAAGTAAAGTTGCAACTGGGTGCACAGATTATGCCCTTCTTTTTGCAACTTGCGCAAGGCAATTGGGCATACCAACCACCCTTTTGCATACTGCAGAGTTCAACTGGATTGAACGATTAAAGGCTGGCGAAGACAGTAAACTGCACTATGGCCATTCTTTTTGCGAATGTTTTTATAATGGCAAATGGATTTTAGTTGACCCTACTTGCCGAAAGATTATGTATCAGGATTATCCAAAAAAACTTGAACTTGATTACAATATAAATGGCAACAGTGTTTTCATCCCTTATTTTAGAGGACTGGATTTAGGCAAAAAACAATCGATACAGCAACACAACGAGATTATGGATAAAGAATGTATTGACTTAAACATTTAAAAAAAGACTTTGCAAAAGCAAGGTCTTTTTTGTTTATACTGTTGGCGCGTTATTTGCACCTGCACCAGCGGCGCCGCCAGCAGCATTAAACAGCAAATTGCCATATATGATTGGTGAAATAATAAGCCAAATTGTTGCAATTAAAACAAGAATATAAATTATTCTTTCAACTGTTTTACTTCCCATTGAAATGGCAGCAACAAGGTTGAAATTGAAAAGACCTACAAGTCCCCAATTAATACCACCAATAAGCACTAAAATATATGCTATATAGTTTGCTACTATCATATCCCCTCCTTTATCATTAGTGTAACCATAAAGGAGTTTTTTATTCAACGCTAATTATTAAAGCTTTTATCAATAGTTCCGCCACCCAAACACAATCCTTCTTCATTATAAAGCACAACAAATTGTCCTGGTGTAATTGCCCTTTGCCTTTCAACAAAATCAACTTTAATTTCGTTATCATTTAAAATAGTAACCCTAACTTTTTGGTCAGGTTGACGATATCTAAACTTAGCAAAGCATTCAAACTCTTTCTGGGTTGGGATTTCTGGTATCCAGTTCATTCCACTTGCGTACAGACCGTCACTATACAAAACGTCATCTTCGCCCTGTGTAACATAAAGTATATTGCTATCAAGGTCTTTTTTTACAACAAACCATCTTTGTCCATTGCCACCCTTTCTACCGCCAATGTTTAGCCCTCTTCTCTGACCAAGCGTATAGTACATCAGCCCATCATGAGTGCCTACTTCATTGCCTTCTAGGTCAAGTATCTTTCCTTTTTGAGCTGGTAAAAATGTTTGAAGAAACTTTTTAAAGTTACGCTCGCCTATAAAACAAATCCCCGTGCTATCTTTTTTCTCTGCCGTAGAAAGTTCAAGCTCTCTTGCAATATCTCTTACCTGCGGTTTATCTATATTCTCTAGTGGGAAAATTACGGATGCAAGTTGCTTTTGATTAAGTTGATTTAAAAAGTATGATTGATCTTTGTTTAAGTCATCTGCTTTGGCAAGATAGTACTTTCCATCCTTTTCAATTTTCTTTGCATAATGCCCAGTTGCAATTTTATCTGCACCAAGTTTTATAGCTTGTTCTAAAAAGGGGCCAAACTTAACTTCACGGTTGCATAGAACATCTGGGTTTGGCGTTCTGCCCTTTTTATACTCTTCTAAAAAGTAAGTAAACACCCTTTCATAATACTCTTTTGCATAGTTAACAGAAAAGTAAGGTATGCCTATTTTCGCACATACCCTTTTAACATCTTCAAAGTCTTCCTCTGCAGTGCACTGTCCGTCTTGCTCTTCCCAATTTACCATAAACAAGCCAATCACTTCATGGCCTTGTTGTTTGAGAAGGTATGCTGCCACAGACGAGTCAACACCACCGCTTACTCCTACTACTATCCTCATTCTTTCTTTTCTTCCTTGTGTGTATCGTTTTTGTTTTCATTTTTTAGCACATTTACATCATCTAGCACTTCTTGCCTGATATTGTCTTGATTGTCAGTCGTTTTCGCACCTGTGCGTTTTTCCTTATCCGCCTGCACGTTTTTATCAAGGTCAATTGCCACCGGCACTTTAAACTTTTTCATTAAAATTAAAACAATATCAATTGGCCATAACATCATAGTAAATCCAAGTAAAGTTGAAATCATCCCCAGTGTCTGCCCCGTACCATCAATAGCAATCATTTCATTGTTAAAAACAACGAAGAATATTAATATCGTGGTAGAAATTAAAGGAATAATCCCGCGCCAATATCGCCCCACATAAAAACTGTGTGCACCAAAAAGGCCGCCGAAAATGCAAAGCAAAAGTAATTTCATAAAACTAACATCTGTAGGCAAAGTGCTGGTACGCAAAATATATTCTTTTTCTCTACGTTTGATTTTTGCCTTCGCATCTGCATTTGTTGCAATTTCAAGGCGAGAAAAAACCAATCCACATTCTGGACAAGAGTCTGCATTAAACAAACATTTAAGCCCACATCTTGGACATTCCTTAAATTGTTTTTCCCTTCTTCTAAGTTTCATACTTGCAGTTTATCACTATCACAATTTTTTGTCAAGCAACTAACTCAACTTATCTTTACACTTGTTAAAATAAACATATGCGCATTTATCCGAAGAATTTATTTTTAATGCCTCTTCAAAATAAGTTAGCGCGTTTTCATAATCCCCATTTGAATAAAGCATAACTCCTTTTTCCAGAATTGAGCGGCTTTTAATCAAACTTCGGGCTTGGTCTTTGTGATAAACATCTAAATCTTCAAATATAATTATTTGGTTTTGTTCTATAGAAATATAGCCCACATTTCGATAGGCAAACTTATAGTGCAGCGGAAGTGAGTCAAGCACCGTTTTACTGAATAATACGCGCGCACCAATAAGTTTGGCAATATCGTCAATTCGCTCTAAATTGCTTGCAGTTTCTGACACAATGGTTGGAATTTTACGCTGGTCATCACCAATCACTCCAAAAGAAACCTCTCCGCTTGATATTGACGCCCTTAGCTCAACGTTAGGCAGCGACTTTGCTTGTCTGTTTTTAATAAATATTGCGCGCGACACTGCATGAATACAATCTAGCGCGTCTTGAGAGGATGAAAACACTGCCAAAATTCCTTCCCCAAGATATTTATCAATAAATCCACCAAACTTTCGGATTAATGGTGACACGACGTTAACATATGAATTTACAAACTGAAAGTTTTCTTCAAGTGACATATGAGTGCCATTACTTATACCAATTAATTTAATCAGCATTGTTGTAGCTTGTTTCTTTACTTGATGCCCTAATTCTAATTGCGAGATGTTGTTTTTGCCCAAAAATCTAAAAAACTGCTTTGGAATATATTTTTCGCTTTCAATTTTAAATGCTTTAAGCGTTTTGTCTTTTTCGCGATAATTGTTGTTAATCTTATTAAGCCCATGTTCTATACTGTGAAACTGCTTTCCGCCTCCCACCTTAATTTTTTCTTCTTTTACCTTGCCATCGCCAAGCCTGTCAACGATTTTTTCTACCCTTCCAACTGGCTTACACAGCACAAAAAAGTTAAAAAACAACATTAGCATAAAAATCAAGGTTATCAGTATCGCCCATAGAATTGTGTTGTAGTTGTTTTCGGCTGAAACATTTAACAGCGAAACAGCAGATTGCGCCACCTCGCCTTTATACGAAGGAAGTTGAGCAAGAAGAAAAATTGCCACACCATAAACAATTATTAATGGTAATGACGAAAAGAAAATCGCCTTATCAACTGCAAGAGAGTTTATAAATCTAAAATATAAAATGGTGCCCAATATAGTTGCAATTGCATTAAGCACAAGTGCAATTATTGAATTAACGTTAAAATCATATGAAAAGCCAGCATCTGTTGGCTTTAAGGCAGAAAAAAGATATTTCCCAAATATGAGGCTTGGGATGAGAAAAATTATATAAATAATCAATAAAATTTTAGTGGACTTTTTCATACCCTTATTTTTTGCAAAAGAAAAAAACATATGCATTGCATAACTTCACTTTTTCTGAGCAATCTAAGTATGGAGGAAAATTATGGATAAAAAAGAAATGATTACAGAATATTTAAATGCTGTTTACCAGAACATAAAAACAGCAGTTCAATCGATTGAGGACATTTTGCCAAAGGTGCAAGATAAAACTTTCAAAAAAGAGCTTTCAACGCAGCAAGATAAGTATGCCGTACTTCAAAAGGAATGTGAACTTTTTGCCAAAGCAGAAAAAATTGATGGAATTAAAGATAATACTTGGTTTGAAAAAGCTAAACTTTGGAGTTCCATAAATATGTCAACCATGACCAACAAAACAAATCGACACATTGCCGAACTTATGCTTATGGGCACCTTTATGGGCATCATCACCTGCGAAAAAGACAGGCATGACCACAAAAATATATCAACCGAAATTGATGAAATTTTAAGGAAACTTCGTCAACTTGAAGAAGACAATCTTGACAATCTCATCCCTTATCTTGCCTAAAAATATCATGTATAATGGTGTTTAAGGGATATTTAATGGACAACAATTTAACTGCTTGCTCATCAAGCAGTTTTGTTTTGTTGTTTTGGAAAACAATTATAAAAATGGTAAATTTATTTGCCTCAATGTGCTTGACTAAACTTGCCAGCGTTTCGCTGGCATTTACAGTAAGCAGCAGCGGCTTAGAGTAATTTTTAACGCGTTTATCAAATACATCTCTCACCTCGTACCTACATTCATTTTTGTTCTCAATGCCGCTTAAAATCATAAACACACCACAAATGCATAATGATGGGTTAAAATTTATAAAGCAGGAAATTATAAACAACACCAATAACCCCGCTGCAATTGTAAAGTTAAGGCAAACGGTAAGCTTGACCGCCTTTTTTCTAGGCATCAAATTTGAAAGCATTCCAACAAAAACCCGACCGCCGTCCAAAGGATAGCAAGGCAGCAAATTAAAAAGCCCCAACATTAACGACTGAAAAACAAAGTCAACAGAAAAATTGTACCACGAAGGAAAAACCCACCATAAGCACACACAAAATATACTTAAAATAAAATTTACACATGGCCCTGCAAGCGCAATCAAAACTTCATCTTTTTGCTGAAAAACTTTGTCTTTATAATTCAAACACACCCCGTATGGTGCAATATAAAAATTATTAAGCTTATATCCCAATTTTTTTGCCACAATGTAGTGCCCAAACTCGTGTGTGAGCACCGTTGAACAAAACAGTATAAAACTATAAATATTTTTAGTTAAAACAAACCATACAAAAAGCAATAAAAAAGAAAAGTGGACTTTATTTTTTATTTTCCGCTTGCCCATAGCACCCCTAAAATGACTTCGGCAATGGTAAGAAAAACAATGATTATTCCAAGCAATTTCCTTTTATTGAGTTTAACTTTAACTTTTACATTATTGTAGGCTTGTCCATAACTTTTCTGTTTGTTTAAAAGCATACTTATAAGTATGTTTTATTTTTTTGTAATATGAAAAAAAGAGCGCCTTTGCGCTCTTCTATTCTTCTTAAACCGCCTCATCGTCACCTTCAATTTTTATAAATTCTTCACCTTGTAAAAATTCTGGCAATTCTTCGTTGAATTCAAGATTTGACACATCCCTAAACAATGTATCCCTTTGTTGTTCATCCTCTTCAGCGCGGATTGTTTTAATACGTTCCAAAAGTTCTTCATAATCTGGCAAATCAGACAGTTCTTTCACGTTGAATCGCTTAAGGAAGTTTTCAGTTGTTCCAAACATAAGTGGCTTGCCAACTGCATCTTTACGCCCTACCACTTCAATCATGTTTTGGTCGATTAAAATTTGTACGGCATAGTCAGAATTTACCCTTCTAATATCTTCAATTTCAAGTTTTGTAATTGGTTGTTTGTATGCAATAATGGCAAGTGTTTCAAGTGCAGCCCTAGTCAAAGATTTTTCTCTGATTGGATTAAGCACATTGCCAATATAGTTTGCATAGTTTGGATTTGTTGAAAGCTGAACTTTATTCTTGTATTCAATGATATGGATGCCCTTATCACCACAATACTCTTTTTTAAGTTCTTCAACTACTTTTTCAATATCTTTCTTGCTCACTTCAAGTTTTTCAGCTAAAAAGTCTTTTTCAATCCCGTCGCCAGCAACGAATAAAACTGAAAAAACAACTTCTTTTAAATTTAAAATCGTTTCAATATTTGCCATAATTAGTCCTCATTTGAAATTACGTTTATTTGTTGGAATGCGCCCGTTTGCTCCACCCTAACATTTTGCAGTTTAAGCAGTTCTAAGAGCGCTAAAAATACATTTATCATTTCACTCTTTGTCATGTCTGGCGCAAAAAGTTCGTCAAACGGAAAACGTTTGTGTTCTCTTGCATAGCCTCTGATTGACACAATCTTTTCTGCAACAGTAAAGCGGTCTTTAACAATCTTTTTAGGCTCCTCCTTTTCTTTGCCCCTCGCTTCCTGCCTTGCAAGAAGTCCCGCAAAAGCATCAAGCAGTTTTTCAAGCACCATATCTTTAATGATAACTTTAACCTTTTCTGTCTCTTTACCCGGCGCACGATACATTTTATTAATATCTTCAATTTCACGCAGACGTTTGCCGGTTTCTTTAAATAATTCATATTCCTTCAAACGTTGCAACAGCAATGCTTCGCTGTCTTCTTCGTCAAGTTCATCATCACTTTCAACAGGAAGAAGATGCTTTGACTTAATTTCAATAAGCGTTGCAGCAACTATGATAAACTCGCTTGCCCTGTCCATATCAATGCTGTCAAGGTCTTTCATATATTCCAGATATTGTTCAGTCACTTCAGAAAGTTTTACCGTCATAATATCAAGTTTTGCGTCTTTAATTAGGTGTAATAAAAGGTCAAGTGGCCCTTCAAAAACATCCAACTTAAACCTTACTTGTTCGTCAACAAAAGACAGCTGCTCGCTTGCAACATCTAGGGTTTCCTCTTGCTTTACATCCATTTCGTCTGCCATCACAACCACCTTTTGCTTGATTTACACTGAAATTATACAATATTTGACAATCAAAAGGCAAACAATTTGCACTAAAAACAAAAAAAATCAAAAGGGGCTTGAAATTTTAGCCCACAAGTGCTATAATTAAGACATTAAAATTAAAGGAGAGATTATGACTATTCAAGAATTATATGATTTTTTAGGTGAATTCATCAAAAAACATCCAAAATTAAAGATAAAGAAATAATGGTTAAAAGTTTAAAGGATGATAGCACTTGGGAAAAAGTCACTTCTGTATCAGACACGGTTGTAAGCGCTTGTCCTCAATATGGTTCCCCTCTTTATTTTCATTCTAAATCTGAGGAAGCAGTTACACAAGCTCGCAATGAAAAAATGAAAGATATGGATGATGACTACGATTATTACGTTTAATTAAAAAGGACGTCTCATATGACATCCTTTTTTTATTATAATTTTTTTAAAATTACTACTATTTCTACCAACTATAAACAACTTTATCAAAGCAATCTTTCAGAGAAAGTGCGTCAATGTCTGCTTTAATTATAAGGTCAATTTCTTTTATAAGATTGCCGTCTTGTGAAATGATTGCCTTGCCAACTACGTCCCCTTGTTTTGTTGGTGCATTTACTTTTTCTGGTGCACTGAAATCAACATCAATGTTTGGCTTTTCGCCCTTCTTTGCAACTACGCTGTAGCCCTCATTTGCATAAAGGTCAACTGCGTCACATTTGCCTTTATTTACCGCAATCGAAAGCAGTGGATTGTTTATTCCTACAATTTCTTTGCTTTCAAAGTTTGCAAAACCATAATTGAAAAGTTTGCTGCATTCGTTAAAACGAGTTTGGCTGTTTTCTGCCCCAATAATTACTGATATAAGACGCATATTGTTGCGTTTTGCTGAGGCTGAAAGGCAACAACCTGCCTCATTTGTTGAGCCAGTTTTGCCGCCATCGCAACCATCATAATAGCGGACAAGCCTATTTGTATTGACTACTTCAGTTTTGCGTCCAGACGGATGCGTAATTTCATCCATCCAAATGGTGCTATATTTATGATAAATTTCGTGATTAGTCACCTCTTTAAGCACAATGGCACAATCTTTTGCACAAGAATATTGCTCTGGGGCTGGAAGTCCGGTACAGTTTACATAATGAGTGTCTTTCATGTCAAGTTCTTGCGCCCTTTCATTCATTTTGCTTACGAATGCCTTTTCACTGCCAGAAATATGCTCTGCAAGTGCAACAGATGCGTCATTTGCAGATGCAATAATCACACTTTTCAATAAGTCTCCTGCGCTGTATTCAACATATGGGTCTATAAACACCTGACTTCCACCCATTCCAGACGCATTTTCACTTGTTGTAATCATATCTGTTTCGGTCAAATTTCCAGCATCAATCTCGTCAAGTGTAAGCAAAATTGTCATCATTTTCACCATGCTTGCAATTGGCAAATGTTTATTTGCATCCTTTTCATAAAGCACTGTGCCAGAGGCATAATCAACAAGGCAAGCGCTTTTGCTTGAAATGTCAACTTCGCCTTCAGCAAAAGCCACAGTATGCATACCACCACTACATGTTGTAGCAATTACAAGAAACAACATACAAAATATCAAAATTTTCTTAAACATAAAAAATCTCTCCTTTTTTCACAAGTAGTTTGCTTAAAAGAAAAGATTTTATACAAAGTTTAAACTATAAGAATGATTGTAGGGCTGAAAATGCTTAAAAGCAGCGTTTCAAGTAGGCAAACAATAAGCAAAACAACAACTGCAATTGCAAGCACTTTTAATCTTTGCTTAATAACACTGCCCCCGCCACAACAACTTTCATCTTTGTTAAGCCGGCATAAAAGCACATACATAATCGTCAAAGCAGCCAGCGCCATCAGTTGACATGGCAAAACAACTATTATACCAATTATTACACCGGCAAACCCGTTTGCAATGATGATAAGCGTGAGATACAGCCCTAAGAGGTACGCCCTATACGCCAGCATAAGCATTGCAATTGGCAATAGCCATTTGGTAAAACCACAACCAAAGCAGATTAGTGCGATTAAAAGCATAGACAGCAGTCGTCCCCAGAATGTAAAACCAAATTCAAGGAAATTATATTTACCGTCATAACAAGAAGATGTTTTTATTGCAACAATAATCCCCGTCAAAAGCGCAATCACCGCCAATACGCCAAGAATTATAAGTTTTACTTTGCTTAATTTAATTACATCAAAGATAAATCCAAACTGATTTTTAAAATGTCGATTTTTGTTTTTTGTTGTCATACTGTAAATGTATGCTGGCAATTTTTTTTGAGAACAAAAAAGGGCATTATATATGCCCTAATAAAATTTTATTTGTTGTTTTTAGATTCCATTTTCTTCTGCATCAATGGTTCTTTCTAAAATTTCAACACAATCTTGAATAGTTCTTATCTTGCAAATATCTTCATCCAATACAGTGATATTAAACTTTTCTTCAACCTCACTAATCAATTCAGCAAATTCAAGTGAGTTTATTCCTAAATCTTCTAAAATTCTCGCATTATCATCAAGTTTGCTAATATCACATTCTAATTCTTTTGCCATTAATTGTTTAAATTCTTTTTTTATTTCCATAAATCACCTCGATTTTTCTTTCTATTATTGCTTTTATTTCACCACTAACTGCATGAATTATAACACATACCATTAATATTGTCAATACTACATTTAATAATGCGCATCTTTCCTTTTGAGAACAAAGAAGGAGCATTATGCTGGACTTCTGGTAATTAAAATGGGAGTTCTGTGCCGTCTTCTTGGTCAATTTCTGAAGAATTTATCAGATGATGACACAATCTTGAGCTCGTAGAAAATGCTAAATTTGCTTCATCATTTGCTTTACTTATAACACTATCTCTTACAGAAGCAATAAAATTATTTATTTCGTCTTGTAAAGATTGCAAATAACTTTTTCCATTAATCTTTCTACCTTTATTTACCTTTGCAACAAGTCTTAACCAATTCAAGTATAAAGTCGCTCTTGCTTCCCAAATTTCATTTAAATGTAATAGTAAATGAAAGTCATTTTTTACCCCTTCTCGTGTAAAACGAATAGGTCCAAATTCACCAAGAGAAATAGTTTCCCAATCTTCTTCTCCTTTTACACGATAAATTCCCATTAAAGAATAATAATAACCATATTCTTCTCTCTTATTGAGTGAAATCTCTTTTTGCATTGATTTAACTAAATCTGCATTTTCCTTCAAAAATTTGTAAAATATTTCTGGAGAGACTGGTGCAAGCCAACTTTCTTCAATATTATTTGGATTTCTTTTTTTCATAACTACTCCTTGCAAGTATTATATCATAAAGGTTTTAACAATGCAATACCCTATTTTAATACAATTCTAAAAGTTTCTCTGCAAACATTTTAACGTGTTCGTATGTAAGTCCGCCTTGAATGTAAGCAATATATGGTGGGCGGATTGGACCATCGCAAGAAAGTTCAATTGAACTGCCCCCTACAAACGTGCCTGCCGCCATTATGACTTTGTCTTTATATCCCGGCATATCCCAAGGCATTGGCAATACATGGCCGTCAACAGGCGAAACAGTTTGCACCGTCTGAACGAATTTGATTAAATCTTCTTCATTATTGAAAACAACTGACTTTACAATGTCTTGTGGGATTGTTTGGTTGTCTGGGATTACTTTATACCCCTTATCTTCCATGATCTGCCCTACAAGCATACTTCCTTTCAGACTTTGCGCAACAATGTGTGGTGCCATAAAGATGCCTTGATAGAAGTTGCGATAACCCATTTCATAACTGCCAAGTTCCAACTTTAATGATGGGTTTGTATAACGTGTAGCAATAAGGTCAAGTGCCTTTTCACTTCCGACTATGTAGCCGCCCGTTGGTGCAAAGCCGCCACCTGCATTTTTGATAAGTGAGCCGACAATTACGTCTGCACCAACATTTGTAGGTTCAATTCGGTCAACAAATTCACCATAACAGTTGTCTACTACAATAAATGTGTCTGGGCTTAAGCGTTTAACTTCTTTAAATATTGGTTCCATATCATATGGTGAAATGGCCTTGCGTGATGAATAACCCCTAGAGCGTTGAACATGCACCATTTTAGGCTTAAGTTTTTTTACCGCTTTAAAAATGGCGTCACCATCAAAACTTCCATCACTTTTAAGCTCTATCTGTTTATACTTCACACCATAATCTTCAAGTGAACTGTTGCCTTTTCCAAACAAGCTTGACTGGATTGTGTCGTAAGGAATGCCACTTATTGAAAGCATAACATCGTCCTTGCGAAGAAGCCCAAATAATACCGTTGTGATGGCATGCGTACCACACGTAAGGATTGGCGACACAATTGCCATTTCACCGCCAAATACTTCGGCATAAATTCTTGCAAGATTGTCTCTTCCAATATCATCATAGCCATATCCAGTAGTTCCGCTGAAACATTGAGTTGTAACGCGGTTGTTTTTAAATGCGTTTAATACTTTCTTTTGATTATAAAAAGAAATATCATCAATTCTTTCAAATTGAGCGGCAAGTTTTTGCTCTTCAATTTTTAAAGTCAATTGTTCAGCCATATAGTTAAATCCTCCTTCAGTTTAGTATAATAATTTTCATCAGTAAGATCAATCGATTCAACGCCAACCATACCACGCAAAAATGTAAGTTGTCTTTTTGCATAATGGCGTGTATTTTGTTTTATTTTTTCAGTCATCTCTTCTTTTGAGATTTCTCCTCGAAGATATGGCAATACTTCTTTATATCCTATTGCTGTCATAGGCTGACAGTCGCCATACTTTTCATAAAGCGCCTTAACCTCTTCAATAAGCCCGCTTTCAACCATAATGTCAAGGCGTTTATTGATGCGTGCGTACATCTCTTCGCGTGGTCTTGAGGTTGCAAGCAATTTAAAATCATACTTGCATTCATCTTGCGTACGCTGACCGCCAAAGGTGGCAATTTCAAGTGCACGAACAACTCGCACCCTGTTTTTAGTGTCAAGCCCTTCCAAAAATTTAGGATTGATTGCTTTTAACCTTTCAACTGCTTTTTCAAGGCCTTCCTTTTCAATTAAAGAGTCAATTTCTTTACGAAAGGCATCGTTTTTTTCTGTCCCGCCAAAGTTATAACCATTTACAAGTGATTTTACATAAAGTCCAGTTCCACCGGCAATAATAGGCAATTTTCCTTTTGCAACAATTGTTTCAATGCATTTATGCGTGTACTGTACGTACTCGCCAGCTGAAAAGGTTTCGTTTGGCATTTTGATGTCAATGCCATAATGTTTAACACCTTGCATCTCGTCTTTAGTTACCTTTGCCGAACCTATATCAAACCCCTTAAACACTTGCACGCTGTCGGCAGAAATAATCTCACCATTGAAATCTTTTGCAAGTTTTATGGCAAGGTCGCTTTTGCCGCAACCTGTTGCACCTAAAAGAAAAATAACTTTATGTTTTTTCATTAAACAATCCTTTTAAACAATTTTTCAAACTCTGTTTTGGTAATTATAAGTGTAATTGGTCTGCCGTGAGGACAAAGCATAACACCTTTTTTAACCTCTTCAACAATATAAGCACATTCTTCTTTGCTTATGCTGTCACCGCCCTTTATAGCGTGTTTACAAGCGCTTTGACAAAGTTTATTATGGATAAAGTCGCTTGTTTTCTTATCTAAATTAATGCTTTCTTGTGTAATTTCATCAACAAATTTAACGATATCAATATTTGAAAGCACATAAGGCACTGCATTGATTGTATATTGATAGTTGTTTTTATCAATTTCAAAGCCAAGCGCTTTCAAGTTGTCTAAGATAAGGTCAACCGATTGAGCCTCTTTTGTGCCAAGAGCAAACGTATATGGCGCAAGTAATGGTTGAGATGCCACATTGTTTGAATTGACATTTTGGATAAGTTTATCAAACAACAATCTTTCATGTGCGGCATGTTGATCAATAAAGAAAACTGCATTGTCATATTCAATGGCTATATAGGTGTTGAAAATTGTACCAAGCACCTTCATCTCATCAATTACGCTTGCACTTAAAAATTTTTCACTTACGCTGTGACGAATATCTTGCATAAATTTAGTTTTTGACTGGTCAAATGTAAAGGTCATCGGCTTGCCCTCAGCAATGCTGCCATCATTATATTGTTGTTGCAGTTTTTCAACTGTAAGGCGTTCCATTTCTTGTGAAATATCATCTTGCATTTGCTTATTTGAATAGTCTAAATCAACTTCTTCAACCTTGTCAATTGGTTTACTTTCAAATCGGTCTATACAAAAGCTTTTGCCGCCAACAAAAGGTTGCTCTGGCTTAGTTAAAACAACTTTTTCTTCAATAACAATTTCCTTTTCTTCTTCCGCTGGAAAAGCAAAACTTTGAATTTCGTTTATTCCCATAAGCGCACTGTCAATTGCACTGCTTACAAGCGAATAAATTGCATTTGGCCTGTCAAACTTAACTTCTCTTTTCGATGGGTGCACATTTACATCTACGCAAGTTGCAGGCACTTCAATTGAAAGCACATACACCGGGAAACGCCCCTTCATAAGAAAGGTTGAATAAACATTTGTTATACAAGACGAAATGAGATAGTTTTCAACGTTTCTTCCATTTACAAAGAGTGTTTGATAAGTGCGATTGCTTTTTGAAATGGTTGGTTTTGTAATATATCCACTTACTTTAAAACCGTCTCTTTCAAAGTCAACCGAAATAAGATTATCATAGACTTCTTTTCCGTATATTGAATATATTATGTCAGACATGCTACAAGATGTTGTGTTGTACACCTGTTTACCATCTACATAATACTGAAATGAAATATGGCTGTTTGCAAGCATAAAACGCTCTACAACGGCAGTAATTTCACTTTCTTCCGTTTTTGGTTTTCTTAAAAACTTTGCACGTACTGGAGTGTTGAAAAACAAGTTGCTGCATGAGATTGTCGTGCCGTTTGCCCTTGCAATCTCACTTATTGGGCTAAACTCACCCCCGTCAACCCTAATCATATATCCAGATTGAGCATCTTTTGTTTTCGAAGAAAGTCTTACCCTTGAAACAGCTGAAATACTTGCAAGTGCCTCACCTCTAAACCCTAAACTTGAAATACTTTCAAGGTCTTTATCTGTTTTAATTTTGCTTGTAGCGTGCGGCAAAAAGGCTGTGACAAGGTCTTCCCTATCAATTCCACAACCATTGTCTGAAATTGTAATGTTGTCTATTCCACCGCCTGTAATTTCAATTCTAATTTCACTTGCACCAGCATCAATGCTGTTTTCAACAAGTTCTTTTACAATTGAGGCCGGCCTTTCAACTACTTCACCAGCAGAAATTTTGTTATATACGCTTGGCGCAAGTACGTTTATTTTCATTTATCCTCCTTTGCGCGTTGTACAAGGTCATTTAAAAGCTCAAACGCCGTCATTGGCGACACTCTGTTTATATCAACGTCTTTAAGCTCGTTTAACAGCATTAAAGCCAATTTTGTATTGTCTTCCGCCTGCTGCTTTTTCTCTTTAAAAATGTTTAAATCAAGTTTCTGATTGACAGCCTCTAAATTAAGGGAAATTTCTTTTGCCCTATCAAGTACAATTTGTGGAAGGCCTGCAAGGCGCGCCACTTCAATACCAAAGCTCTTGTTTGCCCCACCTCTTACAATTTTACGCAAAAATACAATGTTATCATCAAGGTCTTTAACAGCAATTTTATAATTCTTTACGCCGTCAAGCACACCTTCAAGTTCGGTAAGTTCGTGATAGTGTGTTGCAAAAAGAGTTTTTGATTTATAATG
This sequence comes from Clostridia bacterium, assembly GCA_017466725.1. Taxonomy (GTDB): domain Bacteria; phylum Bacillota; class Clostridia; order Christensenellales; family UBA1242; genus Caccovivens. The sequence goes on along the minus strand of JAFTTP010000002.1, from coordinate 13,574 downwards.
ATTTGAAAGGTGCTCAACCACCGACCATGCAATGCTTAACCCGTCAAATGTTGATGTGCCTCGCCCGATTTCGTCAAGCACAACAAGACTTTTATCTGTTGCGTTGGCCAGAATATGTGCCACCTCGCTCATCTCAACCATAAATGTACTTTGGCCAAATGCAAGGTCATCGCTTGCACCGACACGAGTAAAGATGCGGTCTATTATAGGAATATATGCCTCTCTTGCTGGCACAAAACTGCCAATATGGGCAAGAAATGCAATAACGGCAACCTGCCTCATATAAGTACTTTTTCCCGCCATATTTGGACCCGTAATAATCATTACGCGGTTGTCTTTATCGTCAAACAATGCATCGTTTGGCACAAACTGCCCATTTTGCATAAACTGCTCTACAACAGGATGTCTGCCGTCAATAATTTTCAGTTGTTTTGAAGAAGATGATACGTTTGGTTTGCAATAACCATTTTTTACTGCAACAACAGCAAGCGACAAAAGTGCATCAAGCCTTGCAACTGCATTTGCGACCTGTTGAATTGAAGACACATATCTGCTTAAAATTTGTTTAATTTGCTGCAGCAGTTCTATTTCGAGTTTAAACGCGTTTTCTTCTGAGCCCAGAATTTTATCTTCGATTTCCTTTAAATCTTCAGTAATATATCTTTCATTGTTTGCCACTGTTTGTTTTCGTTGATAGCGAAATGGCACTTTGTCAAGGTCTTTTCTGTTAACCTCAATATAATAGCCAAAAACCTTGTTATACGAGATTTTAAGCCCCTTTATCCCCGTCGCCTCTTGCTCTTTTTGTTCAAGCTCGTCCAGCCACTGTTTGCCAATGTTTTTAGCGTTGCGGTAGTCATCTAATTGTTGGTTAAAGCCATCTTTAATAAAATGCCCGTCTTTTAAAAGTGCACCAGCATTTTCATCGATTGACTTTTCGATAAGCTGAGTGATTGGCGAAACATCTAAAATGTCACCATCAATTTCTTGCAAAATGGATGATTGAACAACCTTAAGTTCTTCTTTAAGTTGTGGCATATGCGAAAGCGACTTTTTTAAGCTGACCAAATCTTTTGGCGTTACATTACCATAGGCAACTTTGCTTGAAAGTCTTTCAATGTCGTATACATCAGAAAGAATTTGGCTTAATCTGTCACGCAAAATAATCTTTTTAGTAAGTTCTTCAACGCCATCTAATCTGGCATTAATTAATTTTGCATTTTGAAGAGGCTGGTCAAGCATGTTGCGCAAATATCTTGCACCCATACTTGTTTTAGTTTTGTCCAGCACCCATAAAATTGAGCCATACTTCTTGCGCTCTCTGTTTGTTTCAACAATTTCAAGATTGCGCCTTGTATTAAGGTCAATCGTCATATAGTTTTCATTTTTAATCAGTCTAATACGCTGAATGTGTTTTAAGTCTCTTTTTTGTGTCTCTTTAATGTAGGCAAACATACCACCCAAACAAGAAACAATTGTTTGCTTATTTTTAATGTCATAAACATTGTCAAAGTTTTCACCAAAATGCTGTGTAAGTACTTCATAACTTGCCGATTTAGTAAACGCCCATTCATAGTATGGTGCAAGTTTTACCAAGCCCCCTAAGCGCATAATTGGCAAATTGTTGTAAAACTCTTTTGCCTCTTCGTTTCCAATAACTTCGGCCGGTGAAATTCTGGCAATCAAATCGCTCATTTCACCTTCTAAGTTTTCAAGCGCGCATGCGCACAACTCACCAGTAGACACATCAACATATGCAACTGCAATTTTGTCTGCTTTCTTATAAACAGAAAGTAGATAGTTGTTTTTGTTGTTTTCAAGCATTTCTTGTTCAACAACAGTACCCGGTGTAATCACCCTAATTACATCGCGCTCTACCATTTTGCCAGCTACAGGCTCGGTAAGTTGCTCACAAATGGCAACTTTGTGGCCGTTGGCAACAAGCTTTGCAATATATGTTTCAGCCGCATGATAAGGCACGCCGCACATAGGCGCCCTTGGCACTTCTGGCCCGCAATTTTTGCCCGTTAACACAAGATCAAGTTCTTTTGATGCAACCTCGGCATCTTCAAAAAACATCTCGTAAAAATCGCCCATGCGATTAAGCATTATACAGTCTTGATACTTTTCTTTTATTCTAAGATATTGCTGCATACCTTTTGAATATTTTTCAATGCTTTGCACAATCATCTTTTGTTGTCCTCCTTTTGAATTTTCTTCTCAAGGGCAAGCAATTTGTTTACTCTGGCATGTTTTACTTTGTCTTCAATCTGTCCTTCCATCTTGCTTGCAACTGTGCCTTCACGTGGTGAATACATAAATGCAAAAATACTGTCATAGCGTACCTGCTTGACCAGCGAATATGTATCTTCAAATTCCTCTTCCGTTTCGGTAGGAAAACCTACAATAAAGTCTGAAGTAATACGACAATTTGGTATTTTTTCGCGAATTTTCTCAATGATAGAAAGATACTTCTCTCTTGTGTACTTTCTATTCATTAGTTTTAAAACTCGGTTGTTTCCGCTTTGCGCTGGAAGATGGATGTATTTTTCAATTTTATCTTCATTTGCAATAACATCAATCACATCATCAGTAAGGTCTTTTGGATGCGAAGTCATAAAAGAAACTTTAAAATCGCCTTCAATTTTGCATATTTCTTTTAATAGTCCTGCAAAAGTGCTTCCGTCTGAAAGATCGTTGCCATAAGAGTTTACATTTTGCCCTAAAAGAGTAATCTTTTTATATTTTTTCTCAGCAACAATGTTTTTGATTTCGTTTAAAATGTTTTCTTGTTTTCTTGACTTCTCTCTACCCCTTACATAAGGCACAATGCAGTATGTACAAAAGTTATTGCAGCCTTGCATAATATTTACCCAGGCATTGTCACCGCTAGTACGTTTATATGGCAAGTTTTCTTCAACGTCACCTTCCTGCAAAATTTCCATTTTGCGCCCTTGTTTTACCGCCTCGATAAAATATCCCAGTCTAGAAAGATTGAATGTACCAAGCACAATGTCTACAAATGGAAAGGTGTTCATAAGCTTTTGCGCGGTTTGTTCTTTTTGAGTCATACAGCCACAAACTGCAATGATGAGATTTTTATTTTTCTTTTTCATTTTCTTAAGGTTACCAACATTGCCAAAAACTCTGTCTTCAGCGCCTTCTCTAATTGCACAGGTGTTGAACACAATAATATCAGCGTTTTCTCTTATATCTGTTTCGGTATAACCCAAATTCTCTAAAATGCCAGCAATTTTTTCTGATTCATGCACATTCATTTGGCATCCATATGTAACTATACAGTATTTCATTTTATCCCCTTGTATATATAAAAATCGATATATAATAGATTATACTACATATCAAATCATTTTTCAAATAAAAAATATTATTCTGGTAAATATTTTTTTTGATATTCAACATAATAACTACGTGAAAAAGTTTTTTAAGTGGACGTTTGTGACAATTTTCTTGGTATCTGCCCTAGCATTATCTGTGCTGGGCATTTATGTAGCATCTGTTTATATAAACGCACAATCAATCCCCCTTAACGAAGAAGTGCTTTCATCAACTTCACTGTCAATCGAAATGTATGATGCGCAGAATAAGCCCATTAAGGAAGACAATGAAATATCGCATGCATACGCCAAAATTGACACTCTGCATGACTACACCCGCGATGCATTTACGTCCATAGAAGACAAGACGTTTTATAATCATAACGGTGTAAACTACAAACGTATACTAAAAGCAACGATAAACAACCTTAAATCTGGCTCTTTTAAAGAAGGCGCATCTACAATAACTCAACAACTTGTCAAAAACACGCAACTATCTAGCGAGAAAACGCTTACTCGCAAAATAAAGGAAGTTGCACTTGCTAAAAAGATTGAAAATCGATATGAGAAAGATGAAATTTTAGAGCTTTACCTAAATGTGATATATTTTGGAAACAATTGCTATGGCATTGAAAGCGCCGCCAACTATTATTTTTCAAAAGAGGCAAAGGATTTGTCGCTAGAAGAATCTGCACTGCTTGCTGGCATGATTAAATCGCCAGCCAAGTATTCCCCTATAAAAAACAAAGAAAACGCACTTAAAAGGCGCAATTTAGTTTTATCAGAAATGGCAAAAGATGCTAAAATCTCAACAGAAGACTATCAACTGGCTTTAAATAAGCCGCTTTCATTGATGTTAAGCAAAGAAAGCACAAATAAGCTTAACTCTTACTCTCAAGCAGCGCTTGATGAGGCGGAAGAAATTTTGAGTATGCCCGCGCGACAGATTGCCATAAATGGATATAAAATTTATACACATCAAAACGAAGGAAAACAGCTTGCCTTAGAAAATGCATTTTCAGCGCTATCACCAGAAAGTGACTATGCCGGAATAGTAATTGACAACGCCGATGGCAAAGTGAGCGCATATATAGGTAAAAGCAATTTTAAAATTTTAGAGGCAAAGCGACAACCAGGCTCTTGCATAAAACCAATTATAGTTTACGGCCCTGCCTTAAACGAAGATTTAATTTATCCTTGCAGTCAAATTCTAGATGAAAAGGTCAGCGTTGGTGACTATACACCTAAAAATGTAGGCAATGTTTATCATGGATATGTAAGCGCTAGAGAAAGTTTATCAAAATCAATCAATATTCCATCAATCAAAGTGATGTCATATGTAGGAATTGACAAAGCAAAAGCCTACGCTGAAAGTATGGGCATAGAATTTGATGAAAAAGATGATAGTTACACTTTGGCGCTTGGTGGCATGACCTATGGCACAAACATTTTGGCGCTTTCAGGCGCTTATTCTACCTTTGCAAATGACGGAAATTATATTCAGCCTTCATTTGTGTCTTACATCACTGACAGCAACAATAAACTTATATATGTGCACAAAACAAAGAGCACAAAAGTTTATCGTGAAGATTCAGCTTATTTGCTGACCGACATGCTTAAAACTTGCGCACAAAGCGGAACAGCACGAAAGCTTAACGACCTGTCAGTTGAAATTGCATCTAAAACTGGTACTGTAGGCAAAAGTGGCAGCAAAGAAAACTTAGACGCGTGGAATATATCATACACAAAAGACCAAACTTGCGGCATTTGGCTTGGCAATCTTGACAACACCCCTATTTCGTACGCTGGCGGCAATCAGCCAACAATGGTAGTTAAAGAATATTTTACTCAAGTTGGTGATGAATCTCACTTCACAAAGCCAAGCACAATAGTAGAAAAGTCAATTGACAGCACCGAGCTTGCCGAAAATCATCGCATTATGCTGGCCAGCGCGTATATGCCAGAGCGCTACACTCAAAATGAAATTTTCTCTGTTTTCAATTTGCCTAATGATGTATCAAACAAATTCACCCAAATTGAAAGTCCAAACATCAACAGTTATGTATCAAACGGCAATGCCGTCTTAGAATTTACCGCCAAAGATTACATCACCTATCAAATTAAAAACAACAATAAAGTAGTAAAAGAGGTTTCAGGTTTAAGTGGGCAACAAAAAATTGTCATACCGCTGGCGTCTTCGCAAGATACTTTGACAATTAATTCGTTCTACACGCTTTCGCCAGACATCTTGGCAACTAAAGATATAACGTTTGTAAAGAAAAAAACTCAGGCAAAAGAAAAATGGTATATATAAAAAGCCCTTATGTTTATCATAAGAGCTTTTATTTTATTCTTCTTCCTCTTCAGTTTCTTCTTCCTCGTTTTTTGCACCGCTATAAATTGCCTTGATTTTATTAAGTACTTCGTTGTAAAGGTCTTGATTTTTTTCAAGATATGTTTTAACGTTTTCTTTACCTTGAGCAATTTTTTCGTCGTTTAATGAGAACCAAGAACCTGATTTTTGAATTATATCATGATTAAGTGCAAGGTCTACTACACAACCTACTTGGCTGATGCCTTGTCCATACACGATGTCAAATTCAGCAGTTCTAAATGGAGGGGCAAGTTTGTTTTTAACAACTTTAACAACTGTTCTGTTTCCAACAATTTCAGTTCCATCTTTAATTGCATCTTTCTTTCTTACATCAAGACGGATACTTGAATAGAATTTAAGTGCCTTTCCGCCAGTTGTTGTTTCTGGGTTGCCAAACATTACGCCAACCTTTTCACGTAATTGATTGATGAAAATAACTGTTGTTTTGCTTTTATTGATGACGCCTGTAAGTTTTCTAAGCGCTTGGCTCATCATTCTTGCTTGAAGTCCGACGTGAGAGTCGCCCATTTCACCATCAATTTCCGCTTTTGGTGTAAGCGCAGCAACAGAGTCAACAACCACAATATCAACTGCGCCTGATTTTACAAGAGATTCACAGATATTTAAAGCTTGCTCACCATTATCAGGTTGAGAAACTAAAAGGTCATCAAGTTTAACCCCCAACTTCTCTGCATAAATAGGGTCAAGCGCATGCTCTGCATCAATAAAAGCAGCTGTTCCGCCAACTTTTTGTGCCTCAGCAACAATGTGAAGAGAAACTGTTGTTTTACCAGAAGATTCTGGCCCATAAATTTCAATTACCCTACCTCTTGGTACGCCGCCAATTCCAAGGGCGATATCAAGTGTCAAACAACCTGTTGAAATTACATCAATAGGCTCGTTTACCTTATCTCCAAGTTTCATAATAGCACCCTTACCATATTGCTTTTCAATTTGTAAAAGCGCTTGGTCAAGTGCCTCACGTTTGCTGTCTTTAACTAATTTAGATGTTTCTTTTGCCATAATTTTTTATTCCTTTTTTGCCTTTGTGGTTTTTGTATCTTCTTTTACTGGTTCAACTTTTTCAGCCGTTTCAACTTGCGCAAATGTTTCAACCTTTACAGTATCTTTTACCGCTGCAGCCTCTTTAAAAACATGTCTGTTTCTAATAAGATAGCTTGCGCCAGAATAAATTGTAAGAAGTGTTGCTGCAACAAGCGCCGCCATAAGAACAAACCTTACAATTGACACCCATTGAGGTGCGTTTGAATAATCCATATTTGGTAAAAATTGTTGTTGAATAAAAGCAAATACCATGTAAAGTGTAACAGCAATATACTGCACTGTTGCTTTAATTTTGCCACCCTTGTCAGCCGCTAAAATAGTGCCTTTTGCAGCCGCAACTTGACGAAGTGCGCTTACAATAAACTCTCTGGCAAGAATAATTACAATACATACAACCCCAAGCCAAGATGGATAAACCACTGGGAACACTGATTGTGGTGTTGGGCATACAATTAAAAGCAGCCCTGTAGTAATTAAAACCTTATCTGCAATCGAGTCAAAAAACTTTCCTAAAAGCGTAACTTGATTGTTTTTTCTTGCAAGATATCCGTCAAGAAAATCTGTAAGGCATGCAATTACAAAAATAATTGTGCTGACAAGTTTTCCATATGGAATAAAGTCTGCAAGGTAAAAAAACACAATCAATGGTATTAAAAGCAATCTAGAAAGTGTTATTTTATTTGGTGTATTCATAAAATCTCTCCTTTATAATCATTACCATCAAAGTCATAAATGCGCACTTTAACAAAGTCGCCAACCTTGACATTATTATTATCCACAATTCTTACGCCAAAGTCAACTAAAGGCGAAAGATTTTGGCTGTGACAAACATATTCACCCTTTTCTTGGTCAAAAAAGTCAACCAAAACTTCAATTTCTTGACCGATTTTCTGCGCAGCCTTTGTGCTTACAATTGAATTTTGAATTTTATTAATCTTTTTATATCGCCTCTTCTTTGTCCACGATAGAAGTTGTTTTGGCATATAAAACGCTGCTGTATTAGGCTCTTTAGAATATGGGAAAAAGCCTGCGTAATCAAACTGACTTTCTTCAATAAACTTGCAAAGTTTCTTAAATTTTGACCACGTTTCACCAGGATAACCAACAATAAACGTTGAGCGAAGTTCTATTTGAGGATATGATGTTTTAATTTTGCTGATAAGCGCCCTAGTTTCATCCTCATTTAAGCGTCTTCTCATTGAAGAAAGCAGCTGGTCATCAATATGTTGAAGCGGCATATCAAGGTATTTACACATTTTATCATTTGTCGCTATGTACTGCAAAAGTTCATCACTGACCTTCTCTGGATATGCATAATGAATTCTAATCCACTTAAGCCCCTTGATTTTTGACAACTTTTGGCAAAGGTCAATCAGTTTGTTTTCACCATATAAATCTTCGCCGTAACGAGTTGTGTCTTGCGCGACTAAAATTATTTCGCAAATCCCTCTTGACACCAAGTTTTTTGCCTCTTCAACAAGCTCTTCCATTGGCTGTGAGGTATATCTTCCTCTTATTCTAGGAATTGTACAATAAGAACAAACATTATTGCAACCGTCTGCAATTTTTAAATATGCATAACTGCCTGCGGATGTAAGCACTCTTTGATGTTTTTTTACCGCTTTGCCTTTTTCGATACCATATAAATTTTCAATAGTTTTGCAAATATTTTCGTTTTCTCTTATCTTTAAAAATGCATCAATTTCAGGGAAATTTTCTTTCATTGAATTATAGTTTCGCTCTGGAAAACAACCAGTTACAATAATTTTTTCAATGCGTCCCTTACTTTTTAAATCTTCCATTTCAATTATGTTTGCAATTGCCTCTTCCTGCGCAGGTTGAATAAATGCGCATGTATTGACAATCACAATATCACAATTGTAAACGTCATCAGTAATTTGAAAGCCATATGCTTGAAGTCTTCCAAGCATATGCTCCAAATCCACCTTGTTTTTATCGCACCCTAAACTAATAGCTGAAACAACCTTAGTTTGAAGTTCTTCTTTAGTCATAAATATCTCCAAAGATTGAATAAAATTCTTCTATTGTAATATAAACCGAACGTTGTTTTGCACCGTCCGCTGAGGAAATGTATCCCCTCTCTTCCATTTGGTCTATAAGTCTTGCCGCCCTTGGATAGCCAATGGAAAGTTTTCTTTGCACCATTGTTGTGGATGCCACGCCATTATCAATACAAATTTTAAGCGCGTGTGGCAGAAGTTCGTCTGTGCCGTTATTACCGCCGGCACCATCTCCACTATTTTTGTTTTTGTTTGGATTGTTGATTGCTTCTTGCGCTTCAGGATCAAATGTCTCTTCGTTGTTTTGAACAATAAAGTTGACAATGTTTTTTGTCTCCTCTGTTGCAATAAAGCATCCTTGAATTCTTTGAGGTGATGTGTCGGCTGGTTTATAAAGCATATCACCATAGCCAAGAAGTTTTTCGGCGCCCGTTGCACCCATAATCACTTCGCTGTCTACCCTTCCGGCAACCTTGAAAGCAATTCTTGCTGGCAAATTGGCTTTAAGCGTACCCGTAACAACATCTGTTGAAGGACGCTGAGTTGCAAGAATAAGGTGAATGCCTGCTGCCCTCGCCTTGCCGGCAAGTCGTCTGATTTTATCTTCAATTTCATTTTTTGCAACTGTCATGAAATCAGCAAACTCGTCAAATATAATTACAATGTAAGGCATCTTTTTAACCTTACCTTGTACAACTTTTTCAAGTTTATTATACTCATCCAGATTGCGTACGCGTGCCTCAGAGATAAGTTTAAATCTGCGTTCCATTTCATCAACAGCCCATCCAAGTGCATTGACAGCTTTTGTTGGGTCTGTAATTACTCTTGGCACAATCATGTGTGGCAAGCCATCATACATTGAAAGCTCTACTTGTTTAGGGTCAATCATAATAAACTTAACTTCATCTGGAGAAGATTTATACACAAGTGAAGTAATGATTGTATTTAAGCACACACTTTTACCCGAACCAGTTGTTCCGGCAACAAGAAGATGCGGCATTTTTTGAAGGTTACAAATTTTTACATTACCAGTAATATCCTTACCAAGCGCAAAGGTAAGTGGTGATGGACTTAAATTAAATTCTTTTGAATTAAGCACATCTTTAATGCTTACCATAGCAACTTTCTTATTTGGCACTTCAATTCCCACAATGCTTCGCCCCGGAATTGGTGCTTCAATTCTAATCTGCCCATTGGCTGAAAGCGCATATGCGATGTCAGCATCAAGGGAAAGTATTCTTTTTACAGAAATACCTTCTGGCATTTCTATTTCATATCTAGTAACTGTTGGCCCAATAACAACACTTTGTACTTTTGCTGGAATACCAAAACTTTCAAGTGCGTTTTCAAGCGCTACGCTTTTTTGCATCATATCTGCATTGAACGTTGAAGGATCTTCTGACATAGTCGTAATAAGGTCAAGTGATGGACGAGTATACTTATATGGCTTATAAATTTCTTCTTTTTTCTCTGGCTCAACCTGAACAAAACCGCGTCTTCTTTCCATCTCGTCATTGTGAGGTTGTTTAAATGGTCGGTCTCGATTTTCAAGCACATTATCTCGACGCGTCAGCCCCTCGTCTCTACTTGGCATATCATTACGCCTAGCAAGGTCATCTCTACGAGAGAGGTCTCTTGAAAAATTATCTCTACGCTGACCAAGGTCTCGAGAAAAATCATTTTCTTGAGGTTTTTGCTCTGGCGCCTTATCTTCTTCAATATCATCAAAATCTATAAATTGATTATAGTCATCGGTCGATGTTTCTTGCGTGTCAGACAACTGTACAACTTCGTCACTTTCATTATCCAAAAGGCTTTCACCGCGCTCCATTTTTTCCTGTTCAACAACAAGCCTAATGATATCCTCTGCTTCGCTTGTAATTTCTTCAGGTTTAACCTCTGTCAAATTGCCTTGAGGCGCGTTGTTCACAGCAAGTTGGACTTCCGCCTTTGGCTGAATTTCATCACTTTGTTTAAGCTCGTTAATATTTTGCGCAATTACCGTTTGATTTGCATTTACACTTTGTGCTGAGGCTGTTTGCACACCATTTTGATTGTTGAAGTAGTTTGCATAAGACCTCATTTTAGATTGCTGCTCTCTAAACTTTTGCAGGTCAACTTTTGGCGGAGAAAGCAAATATTCTCTCATACTCATACCCTTTGGTATTGTCTCTTTCTCGCTTTCTTCTTGAGGAAGTTCCATTTGATGTGGCTGATATGTTTCAGTTGTCACAACCGCCTTATTCCCACCTACCAGCCCAAGCAACTCTCTTGCAGATTTTTGCTTTTGTTCTTCCTGCTGTCTATATCCATCAAACATCACATTGATTTCTTGTTTTGGCTCTTCTTTTATAGGCTCTGCCTCTTTTTCATAAACTTTGGCCTCACGACGCTCTTCAATTGTATCTAAATTCTCTTTTTCTTTAATTTGAAGTTTTATAGGTCTTTCCACTTGTTTTGTTTTTCTTATTGACAAATAAGCCTGAACAAAGAATGCACTGCTTGTAATTAGGGCAAGCGACAACACAATGTATGTTGCAGCCGCGCCCATCAAATACATCAGCGTTGAAGGAATAAATCCAATCAACATGCCCCCTGCAGTCATTTGGTTTTGATACGCTCTTGCATAATTTTGACCGACATATTCTCCATAACTCATCTCACTTGGCTTACCTATGATGATCAGTTGTATAATTGAAAGTAGGAAGTACAATGACAAAATCAAACAAATGGCATAGCTCTTTGGCATAACATATTTCTTGTTGTTTAAAAGCGCCAAAGAAACAATCATACCCACCAAAGCCAATGGATATACAAAAACACCAAATAATCCTAAAAAGAATACTTTTAAAAATGGTAAAATGTTTGTTACTGAAAATAAAAAGATAAATGTACTCGTTGCAAGCAAGGTCCAACCGGCGATGACTTTAACATTTTTATTAGCCTTCTTTTTTTCTTTATGAGAAACTTGAAATGTTGCCATGAAACGTCCTTTTTATTGATAATATATATTAAATATAGCACAAACAAAAAATATTCCCAAACTAAATAAGCAACTTTTTTTGAGAATATTCATTAAATTTTTTAATTCTTTTGACGTTTTTTGGCGACCTTATGCTTTATGCAACCCAATATTTTCACTTACAGTTGTCAAATTAAAGCCAAGCTCTTGCAATTTTAATATTATTCTTGATAGCGCCTTAGCAGTCATTTCTGTTGGATGCATCAAAATTAAATCACCGCCGCTCGCCCCTTTGATTGCTCTGTTATATATAAGATTTTCATCTTTATCACGCCAATCAATAGTATCTCTGGTCCACATAATTGTCTTGTAACCAAGCGAAGTTGCAACCTCAACGGTTGTTTTGTTGTATGCTCCACTTGGTGGAGCAAACAAAGTCATATCCAATCCAATCAACTTTTTAACAATAGTATGGGTATTTTTAATCTGATTTATATTTTCTTCTTCACTGATTTTGGCATGATCTTTATGATGGTAACCATGATTTGCAATCTCGTGACCTTCATTTTTTATCTTTATAAGATAATCTTCATTTTTTACAGCCCACACACCGCCAATAAAGAAGGTTGTTTTTACATCATGTTCTTTAAGCGTTGCTAGCATGCTGTCAAGATATTCTGTACCCCAGTATACATTTATCATCAACGAAATGTTGTTGTTTTCTTTATTACCATGATAATATACACCAGCGACGGCAGAGGTTGAAATTGCGCTCCCTCCAGCAACACATGCAAAAACTGCCACCACGCCAAGCATTACAGCAATACAAGCATTCACAACCTGCTTTCTAATTTTTAAAACTCCAAAATGCACTTTTCTCATATTGTAACATATGCCACTCTTTGAGGTATTATGACAATAAAAAAGCTATTATGGAGTTGTTATTTTTATATAACATAATAGCTTTTTTTGCAGTTAATCTACATTTTGCGCATTCTGCAACTCAATATTCGGATTTGATACCCTTAAATAACCATGCAATTTGTATTGTTTTGTTTTATCATGGTGTGATGCTAAAATTTTTGGCGGTTTTGAGTAGTAAATCAAGTCAGGAAAACTTCCCTCTTTACTTGACCACATCCCATCATTCTCTTCCAGCAAAAAATGAAAGTCAGCCCCATACTTGCCATTATCATCAATTTGAAAGTAAACCGCAACGCGCCAACTATTATCTTCCACTGGAGCTTTAAAGGAAGTGTTAGTTACATTCAACCCGGTTCTCTTAACAAAATCAATCACCCTTTTATAACTAACCGAACAGTCCTCATCTTCAAATAAAAAGCCTCTAAAATTCATACCATCGAGACTATCAAAGTTTTCAAGTTGCTGATTGGTTAAGTTGAAAAAAGTATGTGCAACACAATTTACCAAAAATGTCATTTCTCGTGCAGTACTTGTGTGAACCATTCTATAAGACTGATTTCCTCTAGCCGGTAAATACCCCAGCGAAAGCAATCTTCTAAGTTTAAGCACTGTCGGCTGTTGTTCTCGTCGTAATAACTCATCTAACACGCTTTTCATGCTTAAAGTATAACAAAAAGTTAACTTCATGTCAACAAAAAAGCCTAGACGAAAGTCTAGGCTTCTTTATTCAATCCAATAGTAAATATGTCCTTAAAGCTTGAGCGGTCGTGCCGTAGCACGTTATACATTTTTTCAGTTGGATTTCTCCAACCGCACTCAGTTTTTTACTGTCGACTTAAGTTATTCTCTTTAAAAGGAGGTGATCCAGCGGCACCTTCTGATACCGCTAC
>JAFTTP010000007.1 GCA_017466725.1 Clostridia bacterium | reverse complement strand
TGTGCAGATATAACACAGTTTTTTATAATATAATCAAGCGTATTTTCAATTTGTTGATATTGTATACAATATTGTTCATACTCAGCGCGTTTTGTCTTGTCAAATTTTATAATTCCGCCAAGTCTTTTCAATTCATACTTTCTGTCCACCAGTTGTTTGATTTTTCGATATAAGTTGTTTTGCATAATTTCCCCTTTATTAGTAAATGTATTTTAACATATACATTGTTTGACTTCAAGCCCCTTATAAAATTAAATTTCATATTCAAAGTAATTTTCGTTTTCGCTTAAGCCAACCCTTTCGCCAACCTTGTCAAACGCATGCTGACCTGCAATGTTTTTAACGCTTACTGAAAGCGTCAGCGAAGTAAAATCTTCTTCTTTTGAAAGTCTATTTTTTAAAGCGCTCAATATTTTTTGAGAATATCCCATTCCTCGTTTATCAGGGCTAACCCCCATAATCTCAACATGATACCTTCCACCTTCTTTTTTCTCATAGCAACTAAACCCTACAAGTTCTTGATTGTCAAGCGCAAGCAAACAAACTGTTTTCATTTCAGCATCAATCATTTCAAGATAGTCGCCCAAAAGTGTACCTTTAAGCACAACAAAATCTTCAAGGCCGCTGCTGCCTTGTTGCTTCTCTTTTTCTTGCCAAGTGTTTAACTGTGGCCTATATTTATTGTTATATTTTATCAGTTCCATAAATTTATTATATCATTATTTAACCTAAAAGCCAATATACATTTGACAAAAATGCAAAAAAAAATCATAATTTAATTTATAGGAGTATTTATGAATATATTTAAAAAGGCGTATTGCCGCACATACCAAACAGTGTTTAAAATTATGATTCCACTTTTGCCATATAGAGAGCCAAAACTTTTAAAAACAAATGACGAGGTTGCTGACGTTTTAAAAGAAAACGGAATTACAAAAGTATTGCTGGTAACCGATGCAGGCATTAAAAATTTAGGGTTGCCAAATGCTTTAGAGGAGACTTTGAAAGACAACAATATTAAAGTTTTTGTTTTTGATAAAACAGTGCCAAACCCAACAACAGAAAATGTTGCAGATGCACTTGACATGTATAAAGCAAACTCATGCCAAGGCATTATTGCTTTTGGTGGTGGCAGCGCGATGGACTGCGCAAAAGCGACAGGGGCAAGAATTGCACGCCCTAAAAAGCCATTAAGCAAAATGAAAGGGGTTTTAAAGGTCGGCAGAAAGTTGCCACTTTTGATTGCTGTGCCAACAACAGCCGGCACAGGAAGTGAAACTACCCTTGCAGCAGTGATTACTGACAGCGAAACAAGACATAAGTATGCAATCAACGACTTTCCTCTTATTCCAAAATATGCATTGCTTGACGCATCACTCACGCTTGGACTGCCAAAGCATATAACCTCTACAACCGGCATGGATGCACTCACCCACGCCATTGAGGCATACATCGGCAGAAGTACCACGAAGTCTACAAGGCAAAACGCTTTAGATGCCATCAACTTGATTTTTGCAAATATTTTAGAGGCTTACAACAATGGGGGCAATCTTGAAGCAAGAGAGAATATGTTGCTTGCATCCTATAAAGCCGGCCTTGCCTTTACAAAATCTTATGTAGGCTATGTACATGCAATTGCGCATTCGCTTGGAGGAAAATATAATATAGCGCACGGGCTTGCAAATGCCATTATATTGCCTTATGTACTTAGGAAATATGGTAGAAAAATTTATAAAAAACTTTGGGAAATGGGTGTATATTCAGGCCTATTTAACGAAGAGACTTCAAAAGAAGTTGGCGCAAAAATTTTTATTGAACATATTGAAAATTTAAATACGCAGATGAATATAGCCTCATCTATACCAGAAATTGACGAGGCCGACATACCATCGCTTGCACAAACTGCCGAGCATGAGGCAAATCCGCTTTACCCTGTGCCTGTTTTATGGACAGCAAAGCAGCTTGAAGTGATTTACAGTGAGGTAAAAAATGGATAGTAAAGAAATCATAAAAAAAATTCAACTGCAAAGGGAATGCCTAGCCAACAATCAACTTTTAAATTATAAAAACCGAATTGCAGTACTTAAAAAATTAAAGAAAAACATTTTACTTTTAGAAAATGAAATATTTGACGCACTCAAAAAAGATTTAAATAAATCTAAAGAAGAATCGTACATGAGTGAAGTTGGCATTGTTCTAAGCGAAATCAATTACATGATTAGACATTGTCGACGTTTTGCAAAGCCAAAGCGTGTTTGTTCACCCATTGCACAGTTTCCATCTAAAAGTTATCGCATGCCAGTGCCTAAGGGGCAAGTGCTTATTCTCAGCCCTTGGAACTATCCATTTATGCTGACGCTTGAACCATTGGTAGACGCAATTGCCGCTGGCAACTGTGTTGTGGTTAAGCCAAGCGAAACATCTAAAAATGTGCAACTTATAATTGAGAAACTTCTTAAAATGACCTTCCCTGATGAGCAGGTTTTGGTGGTTATGGGAGGTAGAGCGCAATGCGACTTTTTGCTTGACCAAGATTTTGACCATATTTTCTTTACTGGCAGCGGACGCGTTGGGCAAATGGTACATCAAAAAGCGGCGCAACATCTTACACCTGTCACGCTTGAACTTGGCGGGAAAAGCCCTTGCATTGTAGATGAAACAGCAAATATTCCTCTTACGGCAAAAAGGCTTGTGTTTGGAAAATTTTTAAACTGTGGGCAAACATGTGTTGCACCAGACTACGTTTACTGTCATCATTCAATTTACGCTCAGCTTGTAGAAGAAATTAAAAAGCAAATTGTATTACAATATACAACACACCCACTGCGTAATGTCAACTACCCTAAAATTATAAATAAACGACAATTTGACGGACTAGCACAATTGTTGGAAAATGAGAACATAATCTTTGGCGGCAAAAAAGATGAGACCGGTCTTAAAATTGAGCCAACGCTTGTAGAGGCAACATTTAACAGTCAAATTATGCAAAATGAAGTGTTTGGCCCTATTTTGCCAATAGTAACATTTGATAGTCTTGACGAAGTTGTGCGCGAAGTTCAGGCAAGAAATAAACCTCTTGCGCTTTACATGTTTTCATCCTCAAAAGCAAATCAAAACAAAATACTGTTAAAATGTGACTTTGGTGGAGGCTGCGTAAACGACTGCATTATTCACTTGGCAACGTCAAAACTTGGCTTTGGCGGCATTAAACACAGCGGCATGGGCGCATATCATGGCAAAATAGGTTTTGATACATTCTCACATTATAAAAGCATTGTAAATAAACGCACTTGGCTTGACCTGCCAATGCGATATCAGCCAATAGGCAAAATTAAATTTTGGCTTATTAGAAAATTTTTAAAGTAGGAGATACAAATGAAAAAATATTTTAATGTATTTAGTGTTATATCGCTCGCATTAATCATCGCCGTTTTGGTTGGCGACGTTTTCTATATCCTCGGTGGACAGCTGTGGGTAAAATCGCTTACAAGTGCTTGTTTTCTAGGAATTGGCATTGTAAGTTTAATATACTGCATTAAACACAAAGCAAATAACTTAAACTTTGCAATCACAATGGTTGTTGGCCTTACCCTTGCAATGCTTGGCGACATTTTATTAGAAGTAGATTTTATTGTAGGGGCAATTTTCTTCGCACTTGGGCATGTGGGATACTTCATTGCATACTGCATGCTGTGCAAATTTAAATGGGTCGACCTTATTGCTGGCGGCGTAATTTCACTTGCAAGCATATTAGTAATTCTGCTTGTTCCTGTTTTTACCCTTGCACCAATTATGAAAGTTTTGGTAATTTGCTACGCCGTTGTAATTTCATTTATGCTGGGTAAGGCAGTTACAAACTTAATTAGACAACGCAATCTCGTCAACTTAATTATTCTCATCGGCAGTTTCTTGTTCTTCTTCTCAGACTTAATGTTGCTGCTGTGCAACTTTACTTCTTTTGCAGCTGGAATAAGAGCAACGTTTGGTGTACTTTGCCTTGCAACATATTACCCTGCAGAAATCTTACTTGCATTGTCACCAGTTTTTACAATGCGCAAAAACTAAAAGGTTGTAAATAAAAAGACTTATCGCTGCAGATAAGTCTTTTTTGTCACCATTCACTAGGTCTATCCATAATATGTAATGGAACGCAGATTATGTGGCGTTTTACTCCTTTGCGCCACCAAGCGTTCTAAACTTAGGAGAAAACAAATGAATTACGAAGAAAGATACAACAACTATTCAAATTGGGAAAATCAATGCAACTTCCCAGACGACTGGAACTGCGATTACAATTATGGCAACAACGAGCATGCCAACAAAACGGACAAAAAATATTTTTACGGCTATTTTGTAGGCACTGAAATCAATACAAACCACAATAACGCAGGCAGAGACAACAATTGCAACTGTAAAAAAGAGGATAGGTGTAACGACAATAGAAAATGCGAAGACCGCAAAGAAAACATCCGTCCTTGCCAAAACAACAACAGAAGATGCAATTGCTGCATTTGCAATTTGTTTAGATGTTTTTAACCAAAACTAGCAGAATATTTTCTGCTATTACATATCTTCTTCTAAAAACAAAAAAAACACCGAACTGGTGTTTTTTAATTACTTGCGATATTCTCTTGCTTTTGCAATTCTTGCGTTGGCTTCTTCTGTTCTTTTATTAGCCTCAGCAATTTGTTTTTCTTGTTCTTCTCTCATTTTTGCTTGGCGCTCTTCAGGGCTCATTTTGGCATCTTCCCAAGATTGTTTGCCCATTTCTTTTGCTTTTTTATATGTGTTTTTAAATTGATTTTCTTCCCAAGTTGCTTTGCTTTCAGCCTTAACAGCCTCTAAATTAGCCTTGTCAACTTTTGCTTGCGCCTTTGCGCTTTCTGCCATATCCTTAAATGCCTTTTTAAAAAAATTTTCTTTCTTTTCTGCCATAATTTTATTCTTCTCCATTTAAAATTTCGTTGCTTCTCACAATAATGTCTTGTGCATACTTTTGCTTGCCTTTTGTCAAAATTGTTTTGTAAATTGGGTAAGTAATGCTCATCATAACAATGCCAATTAATCCAATCACAATGCCTACTGGCATAAGTGCAGCAACTTCGCCGCCAATAACTTTCATTGCAAGACACATCCCTGTTCCCATAACAAGTGAGCCAACAGTTCCAAATATATAAGCAAAAATTCTTGATGGTAATTTTGCTTTGTTGTTTAGTTTTTTAAGCTGTAAAAACTTATCTTCTTTTGTTTGTTTTGGCTCATAGTTAGATTTGATTTTCTGTACAAGTTCTATTTGTTTCATTTTTCCTCCTTTTAGTTTACAAGTGTATTATATTCGATGAATATTTATATTTTTTTGCCATAGCGAAAAGGGTTTGTAAGAAGATTGTAAATAAAATGTAAAAAGGGCTAATTTATTTAGCCCTTTTTTATTCTTGATCATTTAAAAGTTTGTCACTAAGTTCAATTATTTGCTTGCCATATTTATCCTTCATTTTCTTTGAATAAACTTTATATAGTGGATATGCAGCAGCAATTGGTGGAAGAGAAATGACATCAATTACAATCCCCCAAACAAGCAACTTCCACTCTAAAATCATTGCAAGTCCAAGGCCAAAAATTAAAATTCCAACAATGCCCACAGTAAGCCCTAAAAGCATAGGGATGTTTTGCACCTTCCAGTCAAGTTTACGTAAAGTTTCTAAATCTTGTTCTTCTTTTGTTTTTGGCAAATAAGAATTTCTTATGCTTTCAATTTCTTTACGCTCGTTTGCTGTTGGCGCTTTATATTTAAATTCAAAATCGTTTTTATTTTCCATTTTTTTCCTCCTTTTGTTTATTTATCTTATTTGATTTTACCAGCATAATTATGCCTATTGCAAGAATGCCGGCAGCAGCTGCCGCACCAGTCAGCGCGTGTGCAAACGTAGTATTGTGCGTTGGCGAAAATGCCTGAACTAATGCCACTTGCAGCATCACAACCGAAACCATTGCACTTGCTAGATTAATGTTTCGTATGCTTTGCACATATAAGTCATCCTGTTTTTTTGCCTTAATTAAATTGTAAACCGCAAGTGCAACTTTAGCAAACGTATAAGTAGCAACCACATAAATTAAAAGCCCTGCATACTCAAGTTGCGCGTCCGTTTTATAAAGCAACACTAAAAGTCCGCTAAACGCCACAACAAGCAGCATAAATATAATACCACAAAATTTATATGTTTTTCTTTGGCCGTCGGCGTCATCTTTTTTCCATTTGTAGTAAAACACTATTCCCTTTAAAACACTTAACACCAAATAATACATTGACATTGCAAAATACCAGTACGAGTTTGACAGCAGCGAAAAGACGCCAACCGTCACCACATAAGCAAGATTAAAGCAAAAGGACGCAATGCCAAACGCAATTGTCCTATAGCCATAACTTATTAGTAATTTTGCAGTAAATTTATTTTTATTTAAAACGTTGATTGTTCCTTGCTTAATTTTAGGCGCAAGCACCACAATTGTATAAGCGAAATAGGTCAAGGCAAGCGCACTTAAAATATAAAGCGCAAAATGCCCAATAGTATGCTGAGGCACCAGCACCACAAGCGCAATAGTGCCACCAATCAGCGCAAGAGAAAAAACATAAAATATGGCAAGCCATACTCCTTTAGGATTTTTTAGTTTTTCCCATATTTTATTAAACATTTTTCTCCTTTTTAAGCCTTACGGTAAAAGTACTTCCTACGCCAACCTTGCTTTCAATGGCAATCTCGCCGCCAATTAAATCGATTATTTTTTTGACCAATGCCAGGCCTAAGCCATTACCCTCGCCAGAGTGAGAAGTATCCCCTTGATAAAATTTATCAAAAATTCTTTCTCCTGTTTCTTTAGAAATTCCACAGCCTTCATCTTTAACTGTATATACAATAAAGTCTTTTTCATCTTTAAGCTTAACTTCAATTGTGCCCTTATCGGTAAATTTTATAGCATTTGAAATTAGATTGTTGATAATCGTTTCAATATAACTTTCATTTGCATTTATTACAATTTCATCAACGTCGCAAACAAGTTTCAACCCCTTTGCCTCTATTGCACCTTCATGAGTCAACAAACTATCTTCTAAAAGTTGCGATAGATTAATTTTTTCAAGTTCTGGCCTCAAAGATTGATTTTCCAGTTTATTGAGTTTTAAAATATTGTGGACAAGTGTCGTCAGCTTTTGACTTTGGTTTGACAACCCTTTTAAATATTCTTCTCGTTTTTCTTCTTTCAAATTTTTACTTTGCAGCAGTTTTGCATAATTTTGAATTACAGCAAGCGGCGTTTTAATTTCGTGTGAAACGTTTGAAACAAAGTCGTTTTTAAGCATTTCGTTTTTTGCAAGCTCGCTTGTCATAATATTGATATTTTCAAAAATATAGTCGTATTCATCAAATTTAGTAAATTCATGTTTAGGTTTTAATTTAACAGAAAAATCTCCCTTTGCAATGCGATGTGTTGCTGCTAATATTTCATCTACCGGTTTTTCTACCATTTTTTTTCTGCGAAGTAAATCACATAACGAACAAAGTATTGCGCCCGCAATTATTGTTCCCAGCACGCCAAACACAACTGCGGTAGTGCTGTTTGTGGATTTGTGGATAAAATAATAGACAAATATTGACGCTGTTGAGGTGACCGCAAGTGTAATAAAAAACAGGAAAAAGCCAATTACCGTTATACCTATTTTTTTCATTTGAGCACCACCTTATACCCTAATCCATGAACTGTAACAATTTCAAATCCGTCACACCCACTTGTTTTGTCACGAAGTTTTGCCATATACACATCAACCGTACGCGATGTTGCTGACGAATCGTAATCCCAAAACTCCTCCATAAGCGATGACCTTGTAAATGTCTTTTTAGGATATGATAGAAGTTTATATAATAAATCAAACTCTCTTACCGTAAGCGCAAGTTCTTCGCCGTCAAGGTAAGCAGTATGCTCTTCTTTATCTAATTTAAGATTGCCAACAGTTAAGTCCTTGCGCTCTGCAATTTTAGTGCGCCTCAAAATTGCTCCAACTTTTAAAACGAGCTCATCAAGGTCGAATGGTTTGACAATATAATCATCTACGCCAAGTTTATACCCAAGCTGCTTTGAAAACTTGTCATCCCTTGCTGTCATAAAAATAACAGGCGTTTGATTGCGGGCTTTTCGCACCCTTTCTAAAAAGGTAAAACCGTCCATTTTAGGCATCATAATATCGCTGATGATAAGGTCAAAATTGTCATTTTCAATCAGCAACAGCCCCTCTTCGCCATTGCCTGCACTTTTTACGTTATAATCACTTGCCTCTAAAAAATCCGCAACAACTGTGCGCATATCAAAATCATCTTCAACTATTAAAATTTTTGCCATCTTAATCTCCTGATATAATTATAACATATCATAAGTTAAAAAGACATATATCAATTGTAAAACTTTTGTAAAATTTTGCACATAAAAAAGGACTCTTTCAAGTCCTTTTTGTTTTAATTATGGTCATGCCCCCAAGTGCCTTGTTTATATTTTTCTTGGTCATACGCAATTCCATTTTTATCATAATAATCTTTGACTGCCGCTTTAACTGCCTCTTCCGCCAACACTGAGCAGTGAAGTTTGTGTGCAGGAAGTCCACCAAGCGCGTCAACAACAGCTTTATTTGTAATTTTTACTGCCTCTTCAACCGGTTTGCCTTTGATAAGTTCTGTCGCCATAGAGCTTGTTGCAATTGCGCTGCCACAGCCAAACGTCATAAACTTACAGTCTGTAATTATGTTGTTTTCAACTTTAATATACATTCTCATAATATCCCCGCACTTTGCATTGCCAACTTCGCCAATGCCATCAGCGTTTTCAATTTCACCAACATTACGTGGATTTCTAAAATGATCCATAACTTCTTTACTATATAACATGTTTTCTTGCTCCTTTTTGCAATTGATCCCAAACTGGTGACATCTTTCGTAAAAGTTCCACCACCCCTGGGATAATTTCAATTGTTTTATTTATTTCTTCTTCTGTTGTATGTTTACTAAGCGTCAATCTCAACGAGCCATGCGCCACTTCGTGAGGCCTGCCTATTGCAAGCAGTACATGACTTGGGTCTAAACTGCCAGATGTACATGCGCTTCCACTTGACGCGCAAATGCCTGCATCATCTAAAAGCAACAGCAAACTTTCGCCTTCAATCCCCTCAAAACAAATATTGACATTGTTTGGAAGACGATTTTCTTTATCGCCATTTAATGCACTATGTGGAATTTGTAAAAGCGCTTTAATTAATTTATCTCTAAGCGCAATCTCATGCTGTGCCACTTTGTCGATGTCAGCAACTGCGTTTTCAAGCGCAACTGCAAGGCCAACAGCACCCGCAACATTTTCTGTCCCACCGCGCTTTCCTCGCTCCTGCGCGCCGCCTTCAATTAAATTTGAAAGTAAAACATTGCTTTTCGCATACAATGCCCCCACTCCTTTTGGCCCGTGAAATTTATGTGCAGCCATCGATAAAAGGTCAATATTCATTTTTTCAACATCAACCAGTATATGCCCAACCGCTTGAACGGCGTCCGTATGAAAAAGCACACCTTTTTCTCTGCACACTTTGCCAATTTCAGTAATAGGTTGAATAGTGCCAATCTCGTTGTTTGCAAACATAATTGTAACAAGGCAGGTATCTTCACGTATTGCCTTTTTTAAATCTTCAACTTTAACAATACCATCTTCATATACATCAAGATATGTCACTGCAAAGCCTTGCTTTTCCAACTTTTCAAGCGTATGCAAAACTGCATGATGCTCAATTTTTGAAGTGATGATGTGTTTTTTGCCCTTTCTTTCGCCAAGTCTGCAAGCTGAAATTATTGCTTGATTATCGCTTTCGCTGCCGCCAGAGGTAAAATAAATTTCCTTCGCCTTTGCATTAATACATCTTGCAACCCTTTCGCGCGCATCGTCCAAAACTTCTTTTGCCCTTTGCCCCATTGTATGCAAAGAAGAGGCATTGCCATATTCCTCTTTCAAATATGGCATCATTTTATCTAAAACTTGATCATCCAGTCTGGTTGTCCCAGCATTGTCTAAATATATCATTTTGCTCCTTTTTAATTCCTACCTCATTGGTATGAATTTATTATATAACTATTTTAGCCATCTGTCAAGAGAATAAAACAAAAAAGGTGCAAAGTGCACCTTTTAATATTTTTATAGTCTATAACAACTTTTCAGCAATCTTTTTTAGAGAAAGTTTTATCAACTAAACTTTGCAGTGTTACGCCTTCAAGATAGTCACTGATTAAATGATTAAGTGTATGCCAAACGCCCATTGTATCACACTTTTCTGCCATTGGGCATTTCTCTTCGCCCGCACAAACCGCAACTTTTGTTGATTCGCCAGTTGCATCCAAAATTTCTTTAACATTACACTCGTGTGCTGATTTAGCAAGTTTGTAGCCGCCATCTGCCCCGCGTTTACTTTCAACAAGGTTTGCTTTTACAAGATTTGATATGATTTTTTCGAGATATTTTTGCGAGAGTTTTTGTCTGTCTGCCATATCTGCAATAGAAACATACCCGTCGCCGTGACGGGCAATATCCACCATAATTCTTACGGCATAGCGTCCTTTTGTTGTAATTTCCATAAAAAGCTCCTTAAACTTAGTCTGTTGTTTACTTCTTTATTACTCCGCGCAATTTATTCATTGCAATCATCCTGTCTTTTGCGCCATACACATAACTGCCACTTACCAAAATATCAGCACCCGCCTCAATAATTGAATCAGAATTATTTTCATTGATGCCGCCATCCACTTCAATTTTGTATGAGTAGTTATTGCCAATTCTTAAAGCGTCAAGCTCTTTAATTTTCTCAAGACTTTCAGGCATAAAACTTTGTCCACTCGCGCCTGGCACCACGCTCATCACAAGCACAAGGTCAAGCGCATGCAAAAACATTTTTATTTCTTTAATTGGAGTTTCGGGACGAATTGATAATCCAGCCAACGCATCCGCTTTTTTAATCTTTTCAATTGCTTTCACGATGTCGTTTTTATCCTGAAAAGCCTCGTAGTGCACGGTTATAATGTTAGCACCCGCATCAAGATAATCATCAATGCTGTCAAGCGGCTCAGCACACATTAGGTGCACATCAAGCATGATAAGACTGTTTTCGTTGATGGCTTGTACTAAAGAAGAATTATAAGTTTCCGCTGTGACAAATTTTCCATCCATAATGTCACAGTGCAGCATATCTGCCTTGCCTTGCATAAAACGCGCATAGTCAATAACTTTGCTTTCATCTTTAATTGGATCTGTTGAAACTGAAATATATGTTTTCTTATTCATATCTTCTCCTTAATACTTCTTTGCCAGTTTTAACTCTTGCAAAATTTTTAAATAGTTTTGATATCTTCTCTTTGAAATTTTCCCTTCTTGCATCTGCTTAATTACGCCGCACTCGCCATTTTCGTGCAAGCAAGAGCGGTATTTGCATAGGCCTCGCCCCTCCAAAAACTCTGGGTAATATGAGGCAAGTTCTTCTTTTTGAATAGTACTTACAAACGATAGGTCTAAAAGTGAAAATCCCGCCGTGTCAGCAAGATATCCACTGCCAACCTTATATAAACTTACAAGCCTTGTTGTTTGTTTTCCTCTTTCAATTTTGGCAGACAAGTCACCAACTTCGGTAAGTTTTTCTTCTTTGAAAATTGCATTTATGATTGAACTTTTGCCCACTGCACTTTGTCCGGCAAGTGCGCATATGCCTTCAATTTCATCAAACAAGTTATCCACATTTCCACATTTTGCCGAAAGTAAAATTATTTTATAATAACAATAATCTTCTTGCACTTGATTAATAAATTGTTCTTCTGTAATATCATTTTTATTCACCACAATAATTGGCGTGATGTCATTAAGGTGACAATAAATTAAAATTTTATCCACCAGTACAAAATCTGGTTTTGGGCTTGGGGCAATTACAATAAAAAGTTTATCAAGGTTTGCCATTGGTGGACGGATTAAAATGTTTTTTCTATGTTTAACTGCGGTAATATTCTCATCAAATTCAACCCAATCGCCAACAAAAATGCCTTTCGCCTTGGTTTTCCCGCTTGGCGAAAGATTGTAAATTTTGCCATCACTTTCTACAGTGAAAAGGTTTGCGTTCTTTTTGATTACAAGCCCTGTCATCTTACCCCTTCTTTTCATTTAATATTTTATTTCGCAGTTGTCCGCATGCGCCTTCAATGTCTTCGCCCATAGTACGCCGTACGGTTGCAGACAGCCCTAATTTTTCCAAGTTTTCCACAAATTTATATGCGTCGCCACGTGCCACACCAATAAGATTTCTCTCCTTCACACTGTTAAGCGGAATTACGTTTACATGGCACATAAGCCCTTTTAAAAGCGTAGCCAATCGTTTGGCATCTTCTTCGCTGTTGTTTACGCCTTTAATTAAAGTATATTCAAAATATATTCGCCTGCCAGTCGCGTCAAAATAATCTCTGCAAGCATCAACAATTTCTTTGATTGTCCAGCGATTTGCAATTGGCATAACTTCTTTGCGCTTTTCATCTAAACTTGCATGAAGTGAAATTGTAAGCGTAATATTGTATTGTTTTTCTTGCAAAAGTTTAATTTTATCAACCAAACCACATGTTGAAAGTGAAATGTTTCTTTGACTGATGTTTATGCCCTTTTCTGCAGACACAAGTTCAATAAACTTGCACACTTGGTCAAAGTTATCAAGCGGTTCACCGCTGCCCATCATAACAATATTTGTAATTTTACGTTCTTTACCATTTCCACCAAGATGCTTATTTACCAAAAGTACCTGCCCTAAAATTTCTCCGGCAGAAAGATTGCGAATAAGCCCGTTTAATGTTGAGGCGCAAAATTTGCATCCCATGCGACAGCCTACCTGCGTTGAAACACAAATTGTGTTGCCATACTTATATTTCATCAGCACGCATTCTACAATGTTGCCATCGGCAAACTCTATAATAAATTTTTGAGTGCCGTCTTGAGATGTGAACACTTTTACTATTTTATATTTAGGATAATCAACTGCGATTTTATTTTTAACATCTTTAGGCAAGTTGCTTACCTCTTCAAGTTGCTTGCCGCCTTGAATTGCATCAAAAATTTGACTTGCCCTAAATTTTGGCATGTTATTTTGTGCTGCATATTCAACAAGTTGCTGGAAAGATAAATCACTTAACATCAGTTTACTTTTTCTCCTAAAATTTCATTGTGACCATTTAAATAATCTTGGCCGCGTATCGTTTTACCGCTTGGTGCTTTGCACATTTCAATTTCAAGGCTGCCGCCATTACACCCAATAATAAAACGCTTTTTATTGCTTGATACAACGCCTATTTGCCCAGCCTCATCAATCGCCTTTGCTTTTACCACCTTAAGCGCATCGCCGCCAATTATAAAGTAGCACCCTATCGTTTCACTTAAAGCACGCACTCGGCATTCTAAACTTTTTGCATTTTGATTAAAATTTAAAAGCCCATCTTCTTTGACAAATTTTTGTACATGCACAGCCTTGTCATGCGCCTGAGGGGTAAAGGTAACTGTGCCATTTTCAATGCTGTCAAGCACTTCTTTAACCATGCCGCCACCAATAAACGCAAGTTTATTTTCAAGCTCTAAATAATACTCACCATTTAACACAAATTCTCTTTGCAATATAATATCGCCGCTGTCAACTTCCATTGCAACTTTCATAATAGTGACACCAGTTTTTTCGTCACCATTTAAAATTGCATTTTGAATTGGCGATGCACCTCGATATTTAGGCAAAAGTGATGGGTGCACATTTATACAAAGTTTATAATCCAAAAACCATTGTGGTAAAATTTGCCCAAATGATGCAACGACTGACACATCATAGTCGATGTTTTCAATTTCTTCTTGATGATTTCTCATGCGGTCATAACAATAACAAGGTATATCATTTGCCATCGCCAAAACTTTTGCATTGTTTGGCGTAAGTTTATGCCCTCTTCCGCATGGACGGTCTGGCTGAGTGATTACACCAACAACATTGACGCCTTCATCAAGCATCTTTTTCAGCACCACCGCTGAAAATTGTGAACTTCCTAAAAACAAAACTTTCATTAAATTTTACCGCCTTGTTTTAAATATTTGTCCTTATCCATACTTTTATCAACAAACAAAACGCCATCAAGGTGATCAAGCTCGTGACAGATGCATCTTGCAAGCCATTTTTCGCCTTTCAAAGTAAAGGGATAGCCATATCTATCAAGGGCAGTAACAGTCACTTCGTAAGGACGTTTAACCCTACCTCTAAATGGGCCAACTGAAAGGCAGCCCTCTTCTTCGACATCCTCACCCTTAGTTTTGATGATTTCTGGATTAATAAGTTCAAAAAATGCATTGTTGACTTCCATTACAACAATTCGTCTTAATACTCCAACTTGTGGCGCAGCAAGCCCCATACCATCATTAGCCTGCATAGTTTCTTTCATATCATCAAGAAGCTGCCATAAATCTTCATCAAAGTCTTTCACCGGCTTTGATTTTTTACGCAAATTTGCCTCTCCTATTTTTACTACTTTTCTTATTGCCATATTTTGCTCCTTTTTTAAGAAAGGTTTTGTGGATTAATTTCAAAAAACACACTAGTTTTAGATGCCTTGTCCACAATTTCAAAAGCATCGTTTTCAATTGCGTCTGCGTTTGGCAGATTCAATCGCATCATAATTTGATAACGATATTTGCCTTGCACTCGTTGAATAGGCGATTTCATAGCATCCATATAAATTATATCTGCGCCATACTTCGCTTTCAACTTTTCAATTTCAGTATAACATATTTTTAATAATTCGCGCACATTATTTTCGTTTATATCACTAAAAAGTATGCGAATTATCCTTGTATATGGTGGGAATTGAGCTGTAGCGCGCACATTTATCTCTTTTCTGTAAAAGCCTTTATAGTCATAATTGGACGCAAACTTATACACATAATGTTTTGGGCTGTATGTTTGCAAAATAACTTTGCCTTCTGCCTGACTTCGCCCCGCGCGCCCTGCAACTTGAGTGATAAGTTGAAATGTACGTTCACTGCTGCGATAATCAGTGTGATATAATGTTTGGTCCCCGTCAACAATGCCTACCAAAATTACATCTTCAAAATCATGCCCCTTTGCAATCATTTGCGTGCCAACTAAAATGCCCGGTTTTGAATTTTTAAATTCTTCCAAAATTTTTTGGTGGGAATTTTTTGTTGATGTGGTGTCGTTGTCCATACGCAAAACTTTCACTTGTGGAAACATCTCTTTTAATTTGTCCGCCACCTGCTCGGTGCCAACTGCACCTTGTTTTATGTTTTCGCTTTTACATTTTGGGCAACGAGACAGCACCCTATATTGTTTGCCGCAGTAGTGGCACTTAAGCCTGTTATCTTCGCGATGATAAACCAAACTGACATCACAATCACTACACTTTGCAATATATCCACACTCGCGGCATCTCATAAAGGATGAATAACCTCTTCGATTAATGAAAATCATGGCCTGTTTTTTGTTGTTTACAACATTAACAAGCTCTGCCAATAATTTATTTGAAAACATTCCGCTGTTGCCTGCACGAAGCTCGTTCATCATATCAATCGTCTCAACAATAGGCATTTCTTTGCCGTTTGCGCGCACTGGCAGTTCAATCAATTGATAGGCCTCTTCCTTTGCTTTTTGATAACTGTCAATTGATGGTGTGGCACTGCCAAGCACAAGCGGACACTTATTTGCCCTTGCGCGAAATTCAGCAACATCATGCGTATCATAACGAGGATTTGACTCTGAAATATAACTCTGCTCGTGTTCTTCATCAATAATGATTATTCCAAGATTGTCAAGCGGCGCAAATATAGCACTTCTTGCGCCTATCGCAATGCGCGCTTGTCCAGAAAATAGTCGTTTCCATTCGTCATATCTCTCGCCAGCCGAAAGCCCACTATGCAAAAGCGCGACCAAATCACCAAAGCGAGATTTAAAGTTTGACATAATTTGTGGTGTAAGCGAAATTTCAGGCACAAGCATTATGGCATTTTTACCATCCGCAAGTTCTCTTTCAATCAAGTTCATATACACTTCAGTCTTTCCGCTGCCCGTCACACCATGCAAAAGGTAAGTTTTATCTTCACAAATACTGTCAATAGCATTTTGTTGATATTCATTAAGCGTTACACGTTTTTGCGTCATTTTGGTAAAACTTGGCACGCGCAAAACCTGCTCTTTTTCTTTATTCAAAACCCCCTTATCAAACAATGCTTTAATCGCACTTTGCCCAAACATTTCTTTTAAAATGGCTGAACTTGTTTTGCCGTTTTCTTTTAAGTAGGCAACCGCCTCAATTTGCTTTTTCGCCCTAGTAGACACTTGGTCAATTTTGTCAAGGTTGAGACTGTAAAAGTTTTCAAAAAGTTCTTTAACCCGCCCTTCTCGCATCTCGCTTGGCAAAAATAATCTTAAGGTTGAAGAATACTTTAAATGATTTTTTTTTACCATAAAATGCATTAGGTCAAGCAGTTCTCGTTTGATTACCGGCTGCTCATCTAACGTTGAAATAATACTTTTAAGTTTGCCCTCATCATATTCGCAGTTTTCGTTTAAATCAATCACATACCCCTGCAGCACTCGGCTGCCAAAAGGAACGTAAACTCTTGCGCCTACGTTTAAATCTAAATCTTCTGGAATTTTATACTCAAAAACCCTATCCAGAGCCTTTGCATCTTGGTCGATTATGACTTTTGCAAACATATTTCCCCTTACATGATGATTATATCATAAATATAAAATTTACACAATATTTTTTATCAAAGAAAATTAAAGCAAAAAAAAGCATAACCTATTGCTATGCTTTTTGGTGGTAAGGGTGTTCAGTTACCCTTCTTTATTTTAAAAATTAATGTTTGAAGTGCCACCACTAAACTCATCGCAAAGTTGGCCACCAGTATAAAGCGCCCTCACTCATGCTGTGTCACCAAACATTAAACCAGTCTAAGCCTGTTTAGCCTTTTTTCGTTCCGCTTTATCTGCTTTTTTAAGGGCTTTATTTACTGATTTTTTAAAATTGTCAAAGTCAATTTCTTTTACATTAAGTTTGCTGTAGTCTGCATTTGGTAAATCAAGCATAAAGGCAGCAAGTTTTGAAATTCCATTGGCGCGAAGCGCTTTTAAGTTTTTAGACATATTTTGACGATGTTGTTCATCATCCATAACTTTAAACAGGTTTTCTGCAAGTTGCTTTTTGTTTTTAAATGAGTATGCCCCGCCCTTTTCTTGAAGGTATTTTAAATTGTACTTTTCTTGTGCTGGAATTTTTTCGGTTACAAGCATTGGTAGGCCTTGATTGATAACTTCTGTTGCGCAAAGTCCCCCACATTTGTTTAACATAACATCAGACGCAGACATGTAAAGAGGAACTTTATCTGTAAAGCCAACATTAACAACTTTAAGATTGTCCTTAAAGGTCATTTTAGCAATTTTATCATAGCCCTTTTTGCTTCTGCCGTTAATCATAATAATTTGCGCTTTACGGTCACCAAGCACTTTTACAAGGTTTTTAAATATTTTAAGCCCGCCGCTCCAGAACCCGCCACCAAACATAACTGTAATGGTGAAAAGGTTTTGGTCAATGCCAAGTTCTGCACGAGCCTTAGACTTTTCAGTTTCAACCATTGTGCGCTCATCTACAGGCAATCCAAAAGCAAGCATTTGTTGTGGCTTAAAGCCCTCGTCCAAATTTTCTTGCACAAAATCTTCGTTTGGTACATTGAAATAGTCAACCCCTACGCACGCTTCCCAGAAAGGTGAATTTACATAGTCAAGGCTTGTAATTACGCTCTTGCAAGGAAGGTCAATTACCTGCTTGATTGCTGTGACTGCAGCCCCCGCATAAAAGTGTGTACAGAAAATTACATCTGGTTGATATTCAACAATCTCTTTCAAAAGTTTATCAACTGTTGTTTTTGCAACCGCCATAGCACTGCAAGAATATCGCTTAAATGGCGACTTTCTTTTACATTGCTCGTAAAAATAATCATAAACAGCACAAAGTTTGCTTACGGCAATGTTGTACCCTTTGTCAGCAATCCACGTTCTAGTTTTAGTTGAGTATGTTTTAAGAAGGTCAACAATTTTAACCTCCGCCGTGGGATCCAGTGATTCCAGTTTGTTTTTCATGCTTTTTGCGCATGAGTTGTGTCCATTGCCCGCTGTAACAGTAAGTATTAAAAATTTTTTCATATGTTCTCCCCTTTTGTACTATTAATGTATCAAAATGTGCGCAAAAAAGTCAAGCAGATTGGCATACTGAACAATAATAAAAAGCATAGCTTATTTGCTACGCTTTTTTGTGAATAATTTTTCAATTAATTTATACATCTCACCTAAAACAAGCATTGATGCTGAAAGCCCTAAAACAACAAGCCATTGTCCCGCTGAAAGCGAAACGAGTTTTAGTATTGACTGCAATGGAGTAAGCGCAAACAACGCCACAAGCCCAAAGCAAAAAGCAACGGCAATTAAAAACCACTTATTTTTATATGGTTTTGACTTGTAAAATGGCAACTTGGTGCGCATTGATGCAAGATAAAACATTTGATTTATATTGAGAGTATAGAAAGCCATTGTTGTGGCAATTTCAGCGGAAAAAGAAAGGCCTATAATATACGACATCACAACCAAAATTGTTTGCAACGTGCCTAAAATAACAATTGCAATTCCATTGCCATCTGAAAACAATCCCTTTTTTACATTACGCGGCGGCCGCATCATAAGGTCTTCTTCTGGCTGCTCTACACCAAGCGCGATTGCCGGCAGGCTGTCTGTGATTAAATTTGTAAATAAAATTTGCACTGGATACAAAAACACAAACTGTGGATAAATAAGCGTCACTACAAACAGCGACATCAGTTCGGCAAAATTTGCGGAGAAAAGAAATTTTACAGTCTTTTGAATGTTTTGATATATTTTACGCCCCTCTTCAACCGCAATAACAATTGTTGCAAAATTGTCGTCAGTCACAATTATATCTGCCACTTCTTTTGCCACGTCGGTGCCGCTTTTGCCCATGCCAATGCCAATGTTTGCCCGTTTTAAACTTGGTGCATCGTTTACACCGTCACCAGTCATTGCAACAACATTGCCTTTATTTTTAAACGCCTGCACAATGCGCACCTTGTCGCTTGGACTTACACGTGCAAAAACTGAATAATTTTGTATAATGCTTGACAATTGCTGGTCGGTATAGTTTTCAAGTTGCTGCCCTGTCATAACTTCGCTTTCATCTTTTGCTATGCCAATTTGTCTGGCGATTGCAAGTGCTGTTTTTGAATAATCGCCAGTAATCATCACCGGTTTCATGCCAGAGCGTTTACATTTTTTAACCGCATCTTTAATTTCTTTTCTTGGCGGGTCAATAAGCCCCATAATGCCTAAAAAAACAAGTCCATCTTCTTCAAAGTCGCCCATTGTTTTTACATCTTTGCAGGCAAAACCAATCACGCGCAACGCTTTTTCGGCCATATTTTCAATTTGATGTTTAATTTCAATCTTATCATTTTCATCCAGCAATTTAACTTGGCCAAAAATTAAAATATGTGAGCACTTGGCAATTATATTGTCGCAACCACCTTTAACAAACATTGTTTTCTTGCCGGCATTTTCAACCAAAACGCTCATCATTTTTCTTCCACTATCAAAAGGGATTTCATTTATTCTTTTATATGCTTTTTCAAGCGTTTCTTTATTACACCCTAAATTTTTGCCTAGTTCCGCCAAAGCAACTTCTGTAGGGTCACCAACAAATCCTCGGCTTTGAAAGGACGCATCATTACACAGCTGGCTTGCAAGCAAAAGCGGATTATCTTGTAAAAGCTTTATCCTTTTTTCTTGAAGTTTATAGTTGTCATATGCTGCCATTACCGTCATTTTATTTTGTGTGATTGTGCCTGTTTTATCAGAGCAAATTACGCTGCAAGCACCTAATGTTTCCACCGATGGAAGATGCTTGACAATGGCCTTTTTCTTTGCAAGGCGCGCCACCCCCATACTCATAATTATAGTGATTACCGCCGGCATACTTTCAGGAATGGCCGCAACCGAAATTGCAACCGCCGTCAAAAAGGCGTCCAGTATGCTGTTTGGCGTAATGCAAACTTCAATGACAAATGTGACAACAGCAATTGCCAAAATTAAGTAGGTAAGAATTTTACCTAAGTCTTTTATGCTTTTTTGCAGAGGCGAAAGTTCTTTTTTACTCTCACTTATGGCAGAGGCAATTTTGCCAAATTCGCTATCCTCGCCAAGTGCACAAACTACCCCATTGCCGCGCCCAAAGCAGACTACAGTCCCTTTGTATGCCATGTTTTTACGCTCGCCAAGGGGCGCGCTTGCATCACACAACATTTCACAGTTTTTGTTGACTTCTTTACTCTCGCCAGTAAGCGATGATTCGTCAATTTTAAGCCGAACACTTTCAATAAGCCTTAAATCAGCCGGAACGATACTTCCTGCCTCTAAAAGCACAACATCACCAATAACAAGGTCTGCTGTTTTGATTTTTTTCTTCTCGCTCCCCCTCAAAACAACACACTCTGGCTGAGAGAGTTTGCCAAGCGCCTCCATCGACTTTTCTGCTTTGCGCTCTTGCACGACACCAAAGATTGCATTCATAAGCACAATTGCAAGAATGATGCAGCCATCAACAATTTCATCCACGTGGTTTTCGAATATACCAATAAAAATTGAAATAAACGATGCCGCAAGCAAAATGATTATCATAAAATCTGTAAACTGTTCAATCAGTTTAAAGCCCAATGATTTACGCTTTGGCGGCTTTTCCTTACGCTTAGTGTTTGCGCGAGACAAAACTTCCCCCTCGCTTAATCCGGACGGCCGCGCTGAAAGCTCAAGCAATGTTTGATTGATGGATTTATTATGATACAACTTCACCTGTTCCCCTTTACCAGAAAATAAAAAGCGACACAACCGCCATTATACCTAAGTACAACGCAAACCATTTAAAGTTTGTTTTTTCTGTCAGATTAATCATAAATTTTATACTTGCAAGGGCTACCGCAAAGGCAATCACACATCCACAAACCAGCCCTCCAACATTCATCTGCACGTTTGCTCCCTCTTTACACAAATCAATTATTTCAAGTAAAAGCGAGCCTAATATAGTTGGTATAGATAAAAGAAATGAGAATTTTGCACACTCTTTTTTATCGCCGCCAGAAATAATGCCTGCAGCAATTGTTGTGCCAGATCGCGACACACCGGGCAACAGCGCAATGCCTTGAGCAATGCCTATTACGATTGACTGTTTATATGAAATAGGTTTGCCCGTCTTTCCTTTTGCCATTTTCTCGGTAACAAACAAAATAACCCCGCTCAGCGCAAACGTAACAGGCAAAACACTTCCCGCAAATGAGTTTTTCAGCGCCGGCATCAGAAGCATAGCAATAAGGCATGTACATATAGTCGAAATTGCAAGTCGAATAACCTCATTTGAAAGAGGATTTTTAATCATTCGCCACAAATCTTTTCTAAAAGCAATCAACACTGCTAACAAAGTTGCAACATGTAATATTACGCTTACCAAAAGGCTGTCTGAAATGCCGAAAAGAGAGGATAAAAGCACCAAGTGTCCACTTGATGAAACTGGCAAAAATTCACATAATCCTTGCACCAAACCAAGCACAACCAACACGCCAAATGCCATAATTTCTCCTGTAAAATAAGTATACGAGGAGGAAAAAGCAAATATGACAAGCGTTGAAAGCAAATAAAAAAATGCTTTATAAATTAAAGCATTTTTATATTGTTAAAGAAATATCGCCAGTTAAAACTTCAAGTGGCATATTCTCACCAGATTTAAACTCAACTGTGCCTTTTTCTGCCATTTGTTTGTTGTATTCTTCCAATGTGATTAAAACCCTGATTGATCCATTGCGTCTAATTTGAACCAAGTCAAAGTTTTCGCGAATATATGCATGCACGCCATCAACCGTCAACACAGGCGCAAGCCCATCTCTAAAAAAGTTTTCTGCGTTTTTAAATCTATATGGAAGCACCTTGCCTTTCTTGGTAACATACGCGTATGTCTTTTCGCCTGGCATCATTACACGGGCGAGTCCGCATTCATCCATGAATGTGGCATGAGAAAATCTTTCCCTCATCAACCTGAGTTTGCCATCTTTGCCAACCTTTGCAAATGTAAACAGCGCATAATTTCCTTTTGCATTTAATTGAGACTTATCAATAGGCTCGTCAATAATTTCAAGTCTAGCCATGCCGCCATAAAACGGCCCAGAATGTTTACCAAATTCTCTTTTAAACACGTGCCCTTGGGCGTCACAAATATTGTATGTACCTTTCTCGCGATTTGTTATGATTAAGAAATATCCAGAATCTTCACAGCTTGCAACCGGAGACAAGTCACACATACCAATAAGTTTGTCATCTTTAAGCACCCATCCGCCTGTACTATAAGCATCTCTCACCTGAAATGGAGAAAAGGATAAGCCTTCACCAAAGTACATTTCGCGTAAATTTTTCTTGTTTTCTTCATCTAGGTTGTTAAATTCGTCCGTTTCTAAAAATCTATTCATATTAAATTTCTCCCCTATTTTTAAAATATCTATATCTCGTAATCTTCATCATAGTCATCGCCATATCCGTCTTCGTCATATTTTGGTTTATGCGTATAATGTTTAAACTCGTCAACTTGATTGTCCATTTCTTCAAAGAAACCATCAATTGCATCAGTAAGTTGAGTTTCAGTAAATACATCACCTTTCTTGTTTATATAAACTATACTTCCGCCAAATGTAAGTACTGGTGCAAATCCACTTGAAAAGCGTCCAACCTCTAAAAATCTATGGCCCATAATGTTAAAGTTTTTATCCATAAATGTTTGGCCACTACCGTCTTTCATTTGAATAGGCAACATACCTTCGCTTGCCTTGCCAACAACATCAAAAATCGTTGCAAATCTTTTATAAGTTTTACCATTTCTTTTGACTTCTAAAATCAAGCCTTTACTGTCAGGCTTTGCCGGCACAAGTTTATCTATAATTGTGTTTTTAAATTGAAAGCAATGTTCATCTTTATCCACAAAATATTCTTCATCATCAATGTAGGCAACACCAACTTCACCGTCAAAAGGCGCAACCCCGCTAAACCTCATACCAAACACTTTCTCGTCGGCAGTGATATATGTAGACCTTCTGTCCGATGGCCCGTCTTTAAGCTCTACCATTGCCATCTGATTTAAAAACTCTGAAGCATGCGCAAATCGGTGCGGCATAATGTATCCATCAGAGCGCACATAAGTATAACCAGAGCCGTCGCACATCTGCACCGGTGTCCAGCCGTCAACTTCCTTCCCTTGAACTATATAAACATTTTTCATTTTCAACCTTCAAGCATATTCTAACATACTTTCCCACCTTCGTCAATACCCAAATTCGACAAAAAAGACACCCTTTCTCAGAGTGCCTTTTTCTTAACTAGGTAGTCTCGCCAAAATACTATCTCCAATACAGCCTTTTCTTAGAAAATGCTCTTTTATATTTTAATTTAAAATTCAAATCTCTTATTCTAAAATTCAGCCTTCGAATAAAACCGCTAAAATATCTGTATGAATAACCTACAAAGCCAAAAGAATCTGAATAAGTTGCCTGTACCGCATCATACCATTTTCTATCTCGAGACTTTGCGCCAGTAAGCATTTTATAAAACATGTATGCAGTTACCGATTCCAAATTCGAATACTTTTCATCATCTATTTTCATGATTTTTAAAAATGATTGAATAATTTTTTCTTGAAAGTCTTTCAAATATTTGTCATAGCACTGCGTTTCTTTGCTTTTATCTTGAAAAATAGGTTTATAGGTTGTTACGTCATATCCTTTACAAGAACCATCTTCTGTGCGCAAAACTTCTTCATAGTTTAGCCATCTGTAAGATAATACTTTGTTTGTAAAACCCATTTTCAGTTTAGTGGCAAACAGCAAACTGTAATTTTTATTGCTAGGTGCATCTTTAAAGTCTGTGCCAACATAACCACCTGACACATCAACCTTATCGTTTAAAAACCACCCGAGAAAGCGCTGCATTGTTCCATGCCAGCCGCTATCAACAATAAACATCTTTTCTGTTTCTGGCGTTACACCAAATTGTTTTAAATACTGCCACAGTGCATAATTTTGCCCCTCACAATAAGGTATATAATAATCATTAAATTCAGCCGAATTGATTAGTTTATTATACGCCTTCGATTTGGCAAAGTTAAAAGAAATTGCCTTTTCATTTATGTTGATTTTATCGCAAATCTCTGTAATCTTCTGGCGAGGGAAATTTAAACTTAGCATAAAGTTTCGTGGCGAAATAAAGCTCCAGTTTGCAAGCTTTTT
Source organism: Clostridia bacterium (assembly GCA_017466725.1). Taxonomy (GTDB): domain Bacteria; phylum Bacillota; class Clostridia; order Christensenellales; family UBA1242; genus Caccovivens. The sequence goes on along the minus strand of JAFTTP010000007.1, from coordinate 2,819 downwards.
CAATTTTTTCTCATATGGCAACAATGTCGCATTGATAAGACTGCTCCTTGACGCCACAAAATAATGCGTACTAATATCCGCGCTATGCGCTTTTAAATATTCATCAAATAACACTTTTAAAAGTTTACCCTCTCTTGCCAAGAAGAAAACATCTTTAATTTCATGCCTTTCACAATGGTCAAACAACCTTTTTGTAAACAGATATAGCGGAAAAGCATGGTTAATATAAATATTATATTTTGTATTTTCATTAAAAACATCAAAATATTCTTCTGGTATGTAAAGTTTTTGTTTAATCTTTTTAAGTTGCCTTGATTTGCGTCCAAAGTATAGCATTGCAAATTTTGTTTTTAATTTGTTTTTGCGTGCCATTTTCCTGTCAGAAATAAGATTGTCGCCAATCATGGTGACTGATTTTGGGCTCAGTTTTAATCTATCCAAAATTTCAGCGTATAAAGAGCCTGTCTTTTTGGATTTTTTGTAATCGCACGATACAAAAATGTCGTCAAAAAAACTTTCTTCAATGCCTGCAATAGCAAGCCATTTTTGCATGACTTCCTTGGTGCAATAAAAATCAGAAACCAAATAAATCTTTTTGCCCAAACTCTTTTGCTTTCGCAAATACTTCACAATTGACTTTTTCAAATAATGGCTGCTACTTTCTGCATTAAAATATGCCTCGAATGCATCATTAATAAATTTATTCTCATCAAAATTATCAAGCATTTTATACTTGGCAATTTGGCCGGCCATCAGCTTATATATTTCATGAATTTCAGTCAAAAATTCACTATTTTCACATTCAATTACATCTCTACGCTCAATCTCTGCCCACGCACTTTTAAACATCTTAAAAAAATTTTCACTTTTGATGTTTGAATATATGCTATGCAAGCGTTTCGCCCAATCAAAAAGTACATCATCTGGGTGTTTCGTCCTACAAAGCAAAGTATTAAAGCAATCGGTAAATACAGCTTGTTTGTTTGCGTTTGATTTTTGCATATTTTTTCCTTTATTTTTGTTTGTTGTTATTTTTTTTCTCTTCAATAAATTGTAGATACAATTTATACGCCTCTTCCACACATTGATCCCAAGAGCGATACAAATCTTTAACAGCATTTTCTTGTACAGTTGCATACAGAGCATCGTCATTTAACACTTGACTAATTTTTTCTGCAAATTCCTCTAAAGTATTTTCAGCTATAAAGCCATTGACATCGTTTGTCACACTGGCGCTTGTTGCACTACCCTTCAAAAATACTGTTGGTGTTTTTTGCGATGCTGCTTCAATCTGCACAAGAGAATTTGCATCATAATGAGATGGAAACAAAAATAATTTTGCCCTTAAATAAATCGCTTTAAGCAGTTGCCTGTCCATTATTTTACCAGTCAAGATAACGTCTTCTTGCAGCCCAAGTTGTTTAACTTTTTCTTGCAGTTTATCTTCATCCTTTCCGGCACCAACATACAGCATTTTAAATTTATGCCCTTTATCCTTCAGTATTTTTAAGGCCTCAGCAATAAAAAGAATGTTTTTCAGCACAGTAATGCGCCCTACAAAAAGAAACACTGGCACATCTTCGCTAAGCCCAAACTTTTTATTTACAATTTTAATTGCCTCTGCCTCATTTTCAATCGGAGTAAAATCTGTACCATTTAAAAGCACGCCCGGCAATTCTTTTGCCTTATACTCTTGTAAATAGATTTCCGCAATTCGTTGATTTACCGCAAAACACCTATCGCATGCATTAAATTTTTTCATAAGGTTGGCTGTCAAAATATTTGCTAGCCATTTCATTTTTGTCGCCTTGATAAAATCTTGTTTATACTGCGAGTGCATAGTTGCAATCACCGGAATATTATGTTTTTTTGCGTACCTTACGCCACTTTTACCTATTGAAAATGGCGAATGAATGTGCACAATGTCAAGATTAGCCTCTTCAAGCGCCTTCTTATATGCCTTATCAGTTTTTGGCAAGGCAAGGTCATAGTCCTGGCCAGGCACAGCCATAACTTTACATTTTACCACCTTATATGGATGAGGTATATTATCAACCTTCCCCTTTCTTGGCATAGTTGTAAAAACGGTTACATTACAAAATTTATTTAATCTTGTTGCGTACTGGTCAACCACTTGAATAACACCATCAACCATAGGGTAAAAAGTGTCAATAAAAAGGCCTACATTTATTTTTTTATCCATAATACTTTCTCCTGTGTTTAATTTATTTAAACTTTAAATTCTATTTTTCAACACCTAAAATATAGTCGGTACTGACGTCAAAAAGCTTTGCCATTTTTATTACAGCAATCACATCAGGCAAACTTTTGTCTAATTCCCAGAGGGATATTGTATCTTGGCTTACAAACAGTTTTTCTGCCAACTGACTTTGCGTCATAGAACTCTCTTTTCTAAGTTCTCTTATTATACTACCTATTTTCATACCCATATTATACGAAAAAAGTTCGTTAATAACTTTATATACGAGCGCTCCTCGTATAAAATCATTATAAAAGCAATAAAAAAGATAAGACAATTTGATTGCTTTTAAATTTAATCTCGTCTGTATTCATATTAATAGCGCTATGGGAACAGGCCTCACATTTTTTATTAAAAGCACTAAAAAAGCCTAGACGAATGTCTAGGCTTCTTTATTCAATCCAATAGTAAATATGTTCTTAAAGCTTGAGCGGTCGTGCCGTAGCACGTTATACATTTTTTCAGTTGGATTTCTCCAACCGCACTCAGTTTTTTACTGTCGACTTAAGTTATTCTCTTTAAAAGGAGGTGATCCAGCGGCACCTTCTGATACCGCTAC
>JAFTTP010000006.1 GCA_017466725.1 Clostridia bacterium | reverse complement strand
TTTGTGCCAATAAATAGCGTTGGTGGGCAGGGCAAAATGCTGGTGTTTAGTGTGGATGAGGTGCAGGTTGGTGATGATAAGTACTTTAAAGATGTTATGCTAGGATTGTCATTTTCTGGGTTTGAAAAAAGTTTTGGTAAACGTATTTTATTAAACAGTGAAATGATATAAAAATATCGATTTTTTTCGTTTTTATTCGCTTAATTTATATAAATTATTGCTTTTGCGGTTTTGGTGCTTTATTTTAAACTATTTAAAAGGGGGGGCATTATGAAAAAGTTGTGGTTTAAGTTTAGGCTTTGGTTAAGGGGACTATTTGATAAAAAAGGATTGTTGTCGGTAAAGGGAATTGTGTGCTATGTGTGTGGCAACGAGGAATTTTTGCCGCCGCTTGAAGTGGAAGAGGAACGAGAGCTTTTACTGCAGAAAGAAAATGGTGACAGTCACGCAGTTGAAAAACTTGTTGAGCATAATCTGCGGCTTGTTGCCTATATTGCCCGTAAATTTGACAATACAAATATTGAATACGAAGACCTCATTGCCATTGGTGCAATTGGGCTTATAAAGGCAGTTAAAACATTTAAAAGCGATAAAAACATTCGACTTGCCACTTATGCATCTAGGTGCATTGAAAATGAAATTTTGATGCAAATAAGAAAAACAACAAAACTAAAAAATGACATCAGCTTAGATAATCCGCTTTGCGAAGATTATGACGGAAATCAACTGGTGCTTAGTGACATCATCCCAGCCGATGATGATTTTGTTGAAGAGACGGTTGATAAACCTTCTGAAAAGCAGGTGCTTGATACACTTATTGCACGATTAGGCAAACGTGAACGCGAAATTATGGTGCTCCGTTATGGGCTTGAAGGGCAAGATGAACTTACTCAGCGTGAGGTGGCAATAAAACTTGGCATAAGCCAAAGTTATATTTCCCGCCTTGAAAAGAGAATACTTGGCGACATGAAAGAAAAGCTTATGAAAGAATTTTCAATTTGATTATTCTTTTGTTTTTGTTGATTTAAAACTTTCTTTGTCGCATTTTGTCAGCTCTGAATATTTTTAACCCTCTATGCGAAAGATATTTTCATCGAGGGGGGATTATGGCGTCTAAAGTGTGTATTGCTGGGGTTGATACGGCTAAACTTCCAAAACTGACAGGCAAAGATATGGATGAACTTATGAAAAGGGTTAAGTCTGGCGACGAAAGGGCGCGGGAACATTTTGTTGTGGCAAATCTTCGACTGGTGTTGTCTGTTGTTCATAGGTTTGGCGGACGGGGAGACAAGGCAGATGACATGTTTCAAGTAGGGTGTGTTGGGCTTATGAAGGCGATTGATAACTTTGATTGCAACCTCAATGTTAAGTTTTCCACATATGCGGTGCCTATGATTATAGGTGAAATACGAAGATATCTTCGCGACAACAACTCGATGCGCGTAAGTCGCAGTTTGCGAGATATTGCATATAAGGCGTTGCAGGCAAAAGAAGAACTTTCTAAAAACTCATTTGCCGAGCCTTCCGTTGAAGACATTGCCAAGATGATTGACATCCCATTAAACAACGTTACGTTTGCACTTGATGCGATAAGCGATACCGTTTCGCTGAATGACCCTGTTTATACTGATGGAAGTGACGCCATTCATGTAATGGATCAAATTGCTGATACAAAGCATACTGATGAAAATATATTTGAAAATCTTTCAATTAAAGATGCAATCAAGTCGCTTTCAGGAAGAGAGCGCGAAATCCTTTTAATGAGATATTATGTTGGCAAAACCCAGACGGAAGTTTCAAGCGAAATAGGCATAAGCCAAGCGCAAGTGTCAAGACTAGAAAAAAATGCACTTAAAGTGATTAAAGAATTTTTGGTTTAGTTGTAATATTTATATTAATTCGACAATATCTTACAATGTGGAAACTACATTTTTAGAATTGCGTTGTAAAGAAGTTGTTAATGTTTTAGACGGCCGCCGCTTAGGGCATATCACCGATTTGGTGTTTGACCTTGGCAGTGCAAGGGTGCTTGGTTTTATATTACCTGGCGAGAAAACTGGTTGGAATTTTTTCAAACCGTCCGAGCAACTTTTTGTGCCTTATGGCTGTATTAAGCGAATTGGTGAAGATACAATTTTAGTGGAACTTACCGCTCAAGGCGTGCCAACAAACCCATATATGCTTAAATGATAGGCTTAAAAAGCCTATTTTTTGTTTAAAAAACTCAAGTGTTTGCAAAATATTTTGAAAACGCTTGACTTCCCCCCCCCGCATGATAAACTAGTGATAGAGTGAAAAGTGAAAAAGTATTTTTATCTTTTTGCTGCTTTTACAAAAACATGCCTAATGTTGCAGGCGACAGCCAAGTCGTCCAACGTAAGGCTGGGAGGAGGAAAAAATGAAAAAATGGAAGAAAATGCTTTTAACGGGTATATTAGCAGTAGGTTTGGTTGTTCCGGGCATTGTTATGATTGGATGCGGACATAAAGTGGATAATGATGCAACCTATACTATCACATATGATTATGGAAAGGCGTTGAAGTTTTTCAAAGTTACACAAGAAAGTCAAACAATACAAAGCAATGAATGGTTGACTGATATGCCGGCTATAAGATCGGAATATGAGGATGCTTTTAAAGGATGGTTTATTGCAGGTTCAGATAAACAAATTAAAAATTATGATTTTGTTGGAGGTGACGTAACTTTAGAGGCTAGATTTAATGTTGATAAAGTATGGATTTCTGGGCTTTATCAAAATGGAAAATATATGATGACTTGGGACGAAATTAAACAAGCCTATCCTGATGCAATAGTTGATGGTGAAATAAAAAATAAGCCTGTAAACTCTTATTTTAGTAACTTGCTCGGTGAATTGGTGCTAGATGCAGAGGTCACAACGATTAAAGACGGGGCATTTCAAGGATGTTATAGGCTTACTAGCATAACAATTCCAGATGAGGTAACACAAATTGGGCGGGATGTATTTTCTGGGTGTACAATGTTATCAAACATCACAGTTGAAATTGGAAACGGGGTTTATGATAGTAGGGATAATTGTAATGCAATAATTGAAACATCAACAAACAAACTAATTACAGGTGGGAAGTTAACTGTAATTCCAAATAGTGTAACGAGCATTGAAAGTGGAGCATTTGATGGTCGAGATCTTATTAGTATCACGATACCAAGCAGTGTAATTAGTATTGGAAGTCGTGCATTTGGACGTTGTGATGATTTGGTGAGCATTATTGTTGATGAAGGAAATACGGTATATGATAGTAGGAATAATTGTAACGCAATAATTGACACATCAACAAATACATTAATCGCGGGCTGCAAGTCAACAATCATCCCAAATAGCGTAACAAGTATTGGAAATTCTGCATTCTATGGGTGCACATTTACTACAATAACAATTCCAAATAGCGTAACAAGTATTGGTCTATTGGCATTTCAAGGATGTAATAGGCTTACTAGCATAACAATTCCAAACAAGGTAAACAACATTGGAACACAGGCGTTTAATAATTGCATGGGGTTGATAAGTGTAATATTCCCAAATAGTGTAACAAACATGGGGTATGCTGTATTTTCAGCATGCAGCAAATTAGAATCTTTATATTATCTTGGCAATATAAATGATTGGAACAATATTAATGTTGAACATAATGGTGATCATGGGTTAACAGATTCTAAAATATATTTCTATGTCGAGAATGAAGCGAATGTACCAAATGACGGTGGCAACTATTGGCATTATGCCGATGATGGCGAAACCCCTGTAATTTGGGAAGTAGTTGCATAAACAAAAAAACTCAAACGAAAAGTTTGAGTTTTTTTGATGTGTTGTTTTGCATATAAACATATATTTTGTTGTTTGCAAAAGATGATGCAAACTAAGTTTGCCTACATGTTTTCGAGGAGTTTTTTGAAAGACTCTAAATCTTTAAATTGACGATAAACAGAGGCGAAACGTACATATGCCACTTCGTCTAATTCTTTAAGAGCGTCCATAACCATTTCGCCAAGTTGTGACGATTTGATTTCTTGAGTAAGTTTGTTTTGAATTTGTTTTTCAATGTTTTGTACAATGTTGTCAATTTGTCCCATACTTACTGGGCGTTTTTCGCAGGCTTT
>JAFTTP010000005.1 GCA_017466725.1 Clostridia bacterium | reverse complement strand
GGCATTCGGCTCTATTATAGGATTAAACCTTGCGCTATTAGTCTTGCCATATGTACAAAATATTAGATTCTTTGGCATTGCAGTGGTAGATTCTATAGTCAATCTTGTTCTGACGGTTACAGCGCTTATGCTTACTAAAGACTTCATTTCAATTGTTTCCAACTTTGTTGGTGGTGCCAATGCGTTAAGTGTTGGTGACGGTCTAAAAGGCGATGTCGGCAAGACAATCGCAAAAGGCGCTACAACGGCTGGTCTTATAGGCTTGGGTGCAACGGCGGGTGTGATAGGTGGTGGTGCTGCACTTATCTCTAAAACAAAAACAGCGCTAACTGGCGGAAAACAAGGTGCAATGCGTCGTGCACAAGGCTCTGTTGATGCAGCGAAAAGGAAGGTTGATGAGGCTGGTGGAACAAAGTCTAGCCTGGTAGACGGAGTAAAAGATACTGATGCTTTTAAAGCGTATAAGGGAGAGCAAGAAGATAAAGGCGTAACTGATGAAGATGCTATTTGGAAGGGGTATCTTGAAACGCATCAAGAAGATGAAAATGTCAAGAAGGTAATAAGTGCAGAAAAGTGGTTAGGCAACGCTGAATACGAACTTGAACAGGCCCAGGCTGAACGCGATAAGGTTGCTAGGAGATTTGGGTTTAAGCAAAATGATGATGGCGACGTAGTATCCTCAGGAACAGAAAAAAATAAAGATGGGGAAGTACCCGTTTATAAATTTAAGGAAGGCGACGAAAAACTATTGAGAGCGGGATATACGACAGAAGAGATTACTGATCCTTCGGATCCTTCAGGCAAAAAAACAAAACGTGTATACTACGACAAGGATGGTAAACAAGTAAGTAGGGCTGAAGCCCTTGACCCTAAAACATTTGTTGGAGGGGCGATAAACTTATGGGAACATGGCAAACAAGGCGTGAAAGATTGGTTTGATTCTCAGACTATGGCGAACGCGGGCAAACACCTTGCCGATGGGTTCTTAAAAGGTGTGGCTAACTTGGGTAGTGCGGCTGGACTTGATAAGATGATGAAAGGCATGACAGACATCTTCTCTGGGGGACTCACATTTAAAGGTGGCGTATTTGATGACAAAGGCAAGAAGCCAGAAGGTGATAAACTTGCTGAAGCAAATCATGCTGCTGCTCAAACAGCTGCTGATCAACGTCTCAAGAAACAACTTGATTCTAATGATTCGCTTCTTAAGGCGTTTAATACAGGTCTTTCAGGCGTTGCCAAAGCGATTGAGAAACTGGGAGAAAAATTTACTTCAACGGGCAGTTCTTCAACGGGTAGTGGAAAATAAGTTTGACTTAAATAAAACACATTAAGTAAAAATGCCTAATGTGTTTTTTTATTGTATAATTATGTTTTGCGATGTGTTTAAAATTTCTGACAGGTTAAACAATCTACAAATTGGTGTTGGATAATTGCCAGTGCCATTACATTGATTAAAGTTTAAATTACAATTCATATTTCAGCCCTCAATACATTGTATTTAAAAGGATAAAGTTTGTTGAATAAAATTGTTAAATCATTTTGTTTTAAATGGATAAAGCGCTATAATAAAAACATCAAAGGAGAAAAACATGAAAAAGTTTTGGGGTGATTTTAAAAAATTTATCAGCCGTGGCAATATTCTTGACCTTGCTGTCGGCGTTATTGTCGGCGGTGCGTTCTCAGCAATCGTTACATCGCTTACAAACAAAATTATAAGGCCGCTTATCAACTGGATTTTGGCAGCCATCACTGGTGGAAGTGGGTTGCAAGGTGTTGTAACATTTTTAGGTGCGCCAAAATATCTTGAGGGCACAAAAGATATTGATTGGAACAGCAGTATATATATTGATTGGGGTGCTTTTATAACTGCAATTATTGACTTCCTTATTATTGCATTTACAATTTTCCTTATTCTTAAAGCGGTTATGAAAAGTCAAGAACTTGTTAAAGAGGCAGCTGAAAAGGCCAAGAAAGCAACTCTTTCAAAAGCAGAGAGAAAAGAACTTAAAGCAGCTGGCGTGAACATCAAAGATAAAATGGCTGTTGCGCAATATTTTGATGACAAGAAAGCTGCAGAAGAGGCAAAGAAGGCAGAAGAGGCTGAAAAAGCAAAACTTGCTGAAGAAGAGGCAAAGAAAAATTCAACCGAATATTTGCTTAAAGAAATACGTGATTTGCTCTTAGAAAATCAAAGGCTTAAAGCCGAAGTAGAGGCAAAACCAAAGACGTCAAGAAAGAAAAAAGTTGATTAATTTCAACTTTTTTATTTTTTTTGAAAAAAGTTTATAAAAATGCTTGACTAATAAAATTACTTGTGATATTATAAAAGAGCATTGGTAATGGGAGTTTAGCTCAGCTGGGAGAGCATCTGCCTTACAAGCAGAGGGTCATAGGTTCGAGCCCTATAACTCCCACCAGATGCAAAAAGTTCAATCGAAGGGTTGGGCTTTTTTATTTTCTCGACATTCTTATAAAAAATATTTAAAATTTGCTTGTAGAAAACAAAAATTTTAGTATATACTAATTTTAGAAGGAGGGTAAACGTATGAACGAACTTGAACGAGCGGGCGTTGTGATGGATGAGTGTTGGGAGATTTTTAGCGTGACTGGCGAATTGGAAGATGGAAGAATGCTTGTAGATTCAATTGCGCAGTACGATTTACTTTTGCAGCAAGATTTAGAGGCTGAACTGTAAAAATGGCAACAACAAAAGTTAAAGCAATTGTGCTTGGTGGCACTAATGTGAAAGAGAAAGACCGTATTGTGTCTTTATATACATTGGAACAGGGGAAAATTTCGGTTTCAATGAAAGGAGTGCGTGGGGATAAAGCAAAAATGAAATTTGCAAAAGAAATCTTTTGCTTTGCAGATTTTATAATTGAAGAAGGGAAAAATATTCCTGTAGTGACCGGTGCGGACATCATTGACAACTTTTATGGTTTAAGTCAAGATATTGATAAATATTATGAAGCGTGTGCGATTTTAGATATAGTTTCTAAGCATAGTGGCGAAAGTAATCCGCAACTTTTTATTGACATAATTAAAGCATTAAAGGCGCTTTGTTATGAAAATTTAGAAAAATACTATGTTTTTGACAAGTTTTTATTAAATTATCTTAAAATTATGGGGTATGATTTTTTTACGGACAGATGTTCTTCGTGTAAGGCTACACTTGGTCATAGATATTTAAATTTAGAGGTTGGAGAACAGGTTTGCCCTGCATGTAAGAATGCATTATCTGTTCAAATATCAGATGCGTGCTATGCTGTATTGAGGGCGTTTGATGAGAAAGATTATGCCGATTTAGCGTCTGTAAAAGTTTCAAACAATGGTCACCTTGCTGCTTGCGGCTTGCTTTCAAAAGACTATGAGTGGCGCACGGGTAACAAGATATTGGAAATAAAGTAGGAGCATATTATATGCTCTTTTTTTATAAAATGGGCTTGACTTTTTTATATTTATATTATATACTATAAGAGTAATAAAACTTATTAAAAAGGCGGCTTGCAAGTTGGGTGAAAAATAAATACAAAAAATGTTAAATTTTTTTAGAAAAAACCCTTGACTTATGCCTTTTGATTTGTTACAATACATACGCTGTGAAATACGGGTTGAAATATGAGGTTACTTTGGTTACCGGCAATCAAAGAGAATTCATATGGACAAGTTCGTGGCAACGACCGCGGGCGACTAACCGAAAAGTCACATTTTTTAAAGTCCAACAGCACGATACACGCGGACAAGTTTTCCGTAAGTACGTTAGGGCGGGGTGTGATGGTTAGCATTGCTATTACAGGAGGTAAATTTATTAATGGCAACACAAGTTATCAGAATTAAACTTAAGGCCTTTGAACACAGTCTTATCGACGAAGCTTGCAAAAGAATAATTGATACAGCTGAAAAGTTTGGCGCTAAAGTCGCTGGGCCAATCCCACTTCCAACAGACAAAGAAGTGGTTACAGTAATTCGTTCACCACACAAATACAAAGATAGTCGTGAACAATTCGAGTCAAGAACTCACAAAAGACTTATTGATATCTACTCACCATCTGCTAAGGCGGTAGACGCACTTATGAAGATTGATCTTCCAGCTGGCGTTGATATCAAAATCAAACTATAATTGGAGGAAGATGTAAATGAAAAAAGCAATAGTTGGAAAGAAACTTGGCATGACTCAAGTCTTCACTCCAGAAGGTGTAGTTATTCCAGTTACTGTTGTAGAGGCAGGTCCATGCCCAGTTGTTCAGGTTAAAAACAACGAAACAGACGGATATAGTGCAGTTGTTGTTGCATTTGACAAACAAAAAGCACAAAGAGTTAACAAACCTATGACAGGTGCATTCAAGAAAGCCGGAATCGACACTTACAGATTTGTTAAAGAATTAAGATTTGAAAACGCAAGTGACTATACACTTGGTCAAGAAATCAAAGCTGACATCTTCGCTGAAGGAGATAAGGTTGACGTTGTAGGAACTACAAGAGGTCGCGGTTTCACAGGCGTTATTCAAAGATGGAACCAACACAGACTTAAGATGACTCACGGTGTTGGCCCTGTTCATAGAGAAGTCGGCTCTATGGGTGCAAACTCAACTCCATCAAGAGTGTTCAAAAACAAAAACATGCCTGGACACTATGGTGTTGAAAGAGTTACTATTCAAAATCTTGAGATTGTTAAAGTTGACACTGACAGAAATGTTCTTCTTGTTAAAGGATGCATTCCTGGACCAAAAGGCTCAATCGTAACAGTTAGAGAAGCGAAGAAAGGAAACTAAAAGGAGATAAGAAATGGCAAAAGTTAAAGTTTATAATATGTCTGCAAACGAAGTTGGTCAAATCGAACTCTCTGATGACCTTTTCGCAGTAGAATATAACGAAGCTCTTATTCACGAAGTTTTGGTTGCATACAATGCAAATCAAAGACAAGGAACTAAATCAGCTCTTACAAGAAGTGAAGTAAGAGGACACGCTAAGAAACCTTGGCGTCAAAAGGGAACTGGTAGAGCAAGACATGGCTCAACAAAAGGCCCACAATGGACAGGCGGTGGAGTTGTATTTGCTCCAAAGCCAAGAGACTTCTCTAAGAAAGTTAACAAACAAAAGAGAAGATATGCTCTTCTTAGTGCACTCAGCACTAAACTTGCTCAAAACGAAGTTACTGTAATTGACAACTTCGCATTCGAGGCACCAAAAACAAAACAAGCTAAGGCTTTCGTTGACGCTTTCAAATTCACAGGCAAAACTGTTGTGATCAATGCTGAAAACGACAAGAACATCAAACTTGCAACTGCAAACCTTCCATGCCTTAGCGTTCAAGAAGCATCTGATGTAAACATCTACGACATTCTTTCAAACAAAAACGTAGTTCTTACTCAGTCTGCAATTAAATCTATTGAGGAGGCATACGCAGAATAATGGAAGCTAATAAAATCATTATAAGACCACTTCTCACTGAGAAAAGTTATGCTGGCATTGCAAACAAAGTTTATACTTTCGTTGTTGCTAAGAATGCTGGAAAAATTGAAATTAAAAAAGCAGTTGAACAACTTTTCGACGTTAAAGTTGAAAAAGTAAACACTGTTATCATGAAAGGACACAAGAAAGTTCAAAATACTAAAGCTGGAAGAACAGTTGGAAAGACAAGCGATTACAAAAAAGCAATCGTAACTCTCACTGCAGAGTCTAAGACAATTGCATTCTTCGATAGCTTATCTTAATAGGAGGGTATAAAATGGCAATCAAAACACATAGACCTACTTCTGCTGGAAGAAGATTTTATACTACATCTTCCTATGAAGAAATTACAAAATTCGAGCCTGAAAAATCTCTTCTTGCTAAGAAAGATAAACATGCAGGAAGAAACGCACAAGGCAAAGTTACTGTAAGACACCAAGGTGGTGGAAACAGACAAAAATATCGTATCATTGACTTTAAGAGAAATAAAGACAATATCCCAGCAAAAGTTGTTGGTATTGAATACGATCCAAACAGAACTGCATATATTGCACTTCTTTCATACGCTGACGGAGAAAAGAGATATATCATCGCTCCTGTCGGACTTAAAGATGGCGACATCGTAATGAGCGGAAGTGATGTTGAAATTAAAGTCGGCAACAACCTTCCTCTTGCATCAATTCCAGTTGGTTCAATCATCCACAATATTGAACTTGAACCAAACAAAGGCGGACAACTTGCACGTTCTGCCGGAAGTGAAGTTCAACTTATGGCTAAGGAAGGAAAGTATGCAACTCTCAGACTTCCATCAGGAGAAATGAGAAAAGTACTTCTTACTTGCCGTGCAACTATCGGAACTGTTGGCAACATTGATCATGAACTTGTATCTCTCGGTAAAGCCGGAAGAAAGAGACATATGGGCGTAAGACCTGCTGTTCGTGGTGTGGCAATGAACCCTAACGATCACAAACACGGTGGTGGTGAAGGTAAGAGCCCAATCGGTATGGCATCTCCAGTTACACCTTGGAATAAACCTGCTCTTGGATACAAGACTAGAAAGAGTAAAAATCGCTCTAACCGCTTGATGGTTAAGAGAATTAATTAGGAGAGAGTAATATGAGCAAATCATTAAAGAAAAAGCCTTACGTTCATCCAAGTTTGGTTAAGAAAGTTGCCGAAATGCAAGAATCAGGCGCTAAAAAACCTATCAAAACTTGGTCAAGATCATCAACAATCTATCCTGATTTTGTAGGATATACATTCGCAGTACACAATGGTAAAAAACATGTCCCTGTTTACTGTACTGCAGATATGGTAGGACACAAACTTGGAGAATTCGCTCCAACAAGAACTTACAAGGGACACACTAAAAAGTCGGCCAACACAGTTGGTAAGAGATAATAAGGAGTAGGAAATGGCTACAAGAATTAGACAAAAAGCAGAGAAACGCGCTGCAGCAACTAAATATCCTCACGCTATTGCAAAATACGTAAGAATGAGTCCATCAAAAATCACTTACATCCTTGATCTCGTTCGCGGCAAAAAAGCACAAGAAGCAGTTGCTATTTTAGAAAATATGCCTGACAAAGGTGCTGAGGAAAGCCTTAACGTTTTAAAGAGTGCAATTGCAAACGCTGAAAACAATATGGGTAAAAATGCTGAAACATTATACGTTAAAGAAGCTTATGCAACAAGCGGACCACAATTCAAAAGAATGTCTGCAAGAGCTAAAGGTTCTGGAAACGTTATTCTCAAGAAAACTTCACACATTACAATTGTGCTTGATGAAGTGGTAGGAGGCTAAGATGGGACAAAAAGTTAGTCCAGTTGGACTTAGAATTGGAATTAACAAAGATTGGAATGCTACTTGGTATGCTGATAAGAAAACATTTGCAGCAAACCTTAAGGAAGACCAAGATGTTAAAAATTTCATCAACAAACAATATAAAGCTTGTGGAATTTCAAAAGTAACTATTGAAAGAACAGAAGGAAAACTTATTGTAAATATCTTCACTGCAAAACCTGGTATGATTATTGGAACTAAGGGTGCAGGAATTGAAGTAATTAAGAAAGAAATTTCAAAACTCATCAGACCTGTAAAACTTTTACTTGTTAATGTTAAAGAAGTTAAGAGACCTGACCTTGACGCACAACTTGTTGCAGAAAGCATTGTTGCTCAACTTGAAAAACGTGTTGCTGCAAAGAGAGCTCTTAAACAAGCAATTGAAAGAGTTATGAAAGCGGGCGCTAAGGGTTGCAAACTTCAAGTTAGTGGCGTTCTTGCGAAAGCAAACGAAAAAGCACAAGTTGAAAAGCAATTCAGAGGCTCTGTTCCACTTCATACTCTTAGAGCGGACATTGACTATGGTGAAGCAGCAGCTTATACAATCATTGGAAAACTTGGTGTTAAGTGCTGGATTTACAAAGGAGAAATCCTTGGAAAAGCTCGTCTGACAACAAAGGAGGACAACAAAAATGTTAATGCCTAAAAGAGTTAAAAGAAGAAGAGTTCACAGAGGCAGAATGACTGGTAAAGCAACAAAAGGCAACACTCTTGCATTCGGTTCATACGGAATGATTGCAACAGAGCCATGCTGGATTAAGTCAAACCAAATTGAAGCTGCCAGAATCGCTCTTACAAGATATACAAGAAGAGATGGTAAAGTTTGGATTAAAATTTTCCCAGACAAGCCAGTAACAAAGAAACCAGCAGATACTCGTATGGGTTCTGGTAAAGGTTCTCCAGAATACTGGGTAGCAGTTGTAAAACCAGGCAGAGTTCTTTTTGAAATCGAAGGAGTTTCAGAAGAAGTTGCTAGAGAAGCACTCAGACTTGCTGGACACAAACTTCCTTGTAAAACAAAATTTATAAAGAAAGAAGAAGCAAAAGGTGGTGTGGAAGATGAAAATTAATGATATTAAATATCTATCTGTTGCAGAACTTAACGCAAAACTTAAAGAACTTAATAGTGAGTTATTTAATCTTAGATTCTCTCACGCTACAAGATCACTTGCAAATCCTATGGCAATCCACAATGTTAAAAAGGACATCGCAAGAGTAAAAACAGTTCTTAGAGAAAAAGAATTGGAAGGAGGCAACGATGGAAACAACTAGAAATTCAAGAATCGTTCGTCAGGGCGAAGTAGTTAGCGCTGGTAAAATGGACAAAACTGTTGTAGTTAAAGTCGTTTCCAGAGTTAAAGATAAAATTTATAAAAAAGTCGTACAAAAATCAAATACGTTCAAAGCTCACGATGAAAACAACGAATGCGGAATCGGTGATATCGTTCGCATTATGGAAACTCGTCCACTTTCAAAGGACAAATACTTCCGCGTTATTGAAATCGTAGAGAAAGCGAAGTAAGGAGGAACGCTATGATTCAACCACAAACAAGATTAAAGGTAGCTGATAACACAGGTGCTAAAGAAATTATGTGTATTAGAGTTCTTGGTGGCTCTTACAGAAGAAGTGGAAATATTGGTGACATCATCGTTGCTTCTGTAAAGAAAGCAATTCCTGGTGGAACTGTTAAGAAAGGTGACGTTGTTAAAGCCGTTATCGTTCGTTCTTCTAAAGGTCTTCGCAGAACAGACGGTTCTCACATTAGATTTGATGATAATGCAGCAGTTATTATCGACAACCAAAAACAACCTAAGGGAACTCGTGTATTTGGACCTATCGCCAGAGAACTTCGTGATAAAGGGTATATGAAAATTATATCTCTTGCACCGGACGTTATATAAAAGGAGCGCATAATGAAGATGACAATTAAAACAGGCGATAATGTACTTGTAATCGCAGGAAAAGATAAAGGTAAAACTGGAAAAGTTGTTGCAGTAAACGCTGCAGCAAACAAAGTTCTTGTTGAAAACGTAAATGTTGTTACTAAACACCAAAAACCACGTTCTCAACAAGATAAGGGTGGAATTGTTAAAAAATCTGCTCCAATTGAGGCTTCAAATGTTCAAGTTGTTTGCCCAGTTTGCGGAAAGGCAACAAGAGTTGCTCACGGCGAAGTTGATGGCAAAAAAGTAAGAACTTGCAAAAAATGCAACGCATCTTTAGATAAAGAATACGTTAAAGCAAGCAAGAAAGAAGCAAAAAAATCAACAGTTAAAGCATCTGAACTTAAAGGTGCAAAATTAAAGGCTGCTACTGCTGAAACTGCAGAAGAAGCACCAAAGAAAACTACTAAAAAGTCGACAGCAAAAAAGGTAAGCGAATAGGAGTGAAAAATGGCAAAAGAACTTAATAGAATCGCAGTAAAATACAAAGAGGAAGTTGTTCCTACGCTCATTAACGAATATGGCTACAAAAACGTAAACGAAGTTCCAAAACTTGTTAAGATTGTTCTTAACATGGGACTTGGTGAAGTTAAAGGAAACTCAAAAAGTTTCAACATTGCTGTTGATGAACTTCAAGCAATTGCTGGACAAAAACCAGTTGTTACAGTTGCTAAAAAGTCAATCTCAAACTTCGGTTTAAGAGAAGGACAAAAAATTGGCGCTAAAGTTACTCTTAGAGGAGACAGAATGTATGAATTCTTTGATAGACTTACAGCAATCGCTCTTCCAAAAGTAAGAGACTTTAGAGGAATTTCTGACAAGTCATTTGACGGAAAAGGAAATTATTCTATGGGAATTAAAGAACAACTTATTTTCCCTGAAATCGTATACGAAAAAGTCGAAAAAATCAGAGGTTTTGACATTACTTTTGTAACTACAGCTAAGACCAATGAAGAAGCAAAATCATTACTTAAGGCACTTGGATTGCCTTTTGCAAGATAGGAGTTAATTTATGGCAAAGAAAGCATTAGTTGAAAAACAACAAAGAACACAAAAGTACAAAACACGCGAATATACAAGATGCTCACTCTGTGGAAGACCACATGCAGTTTTAAGAAAGTATGGAATTTGCAGAGTTTGCTTCCGTGAACTTGCTAACAAAGGTGAAATTCCTGGTGTTAGAAAGTCAAGCTGGTAAGGAGGAAAAACATGAGATTAACAGATCCAATTGCAGATATGCTTACAAGAATTAGAAATGCAATCAATGCAAAACATGAAGACGTAAGCGTTCCTGCTTCAAACGAAAAAGTTGCAATTGCTAAAATCCTTCTTGAAGAAGGCTATATTCGTGGCTATGAAGAGAAGACTGAAGGAACACACAAAAACATTCTTGTAACTCTTAAATATGATGAAACTGGTGACAGTGTAATTCAAGGACTTAAAAGAATATCTAAACCTGGTCTTCGTATCTATGCTCAAAAAGATAAACTTCCAAGAGTTATCAGTGGACTTGGAATTGCAATCATCTCTACAAACAAGGGAATTGTAACAGACAAAGAAGCTAGAAAACTTGGAGTAGGCGGGGAAGTTCTCGCTTACGTATGGTAAGGAGGGGTTATGTCAAGAATTGGTAAAAATCCTATCGTTATGCCTGCTGGCGTAACTGCTAAATTTGAAAACGGTCTTCTTACTGTAAATGGTCCAAAAGGAACATTAACTCAAGAAGTAAACAGCGTAATCGGTGTTAACATCGAAGGTCAAACTCTTTCTTTTGTAATCGCAAAAGAAACTGCTGATTCAAACGCAAAACATGGTCTTTACAGAGCGCTTGCAAACAACATGGTTAAAGGTGTTTCTGAAGGATTTAAGAAAACACTTCTTGTTTCTGGTGTAGGTTACAAAGTAGCCGTTCAAGGAAATAAACTTGTAATGAACCTTGGTCTTTCTCACCCAGTTGAGTTGGAAATTCCACAAGGTCTTACAGTAGCATGTCCAAACACTACAGAAATTACAGTTACAGGTATTGACAAACAAGCTGTTGGACAATTTGCATCAAAAATTAAATTTACTAGACCAGTTGAACCATATCACGGATATGGAATCAGATATGCTGATCAAGTAGTAATTAGAAAAGTCGGAAAAACTGCCGGTAAAGGCAAGAAATAGGAGAAACTTAAATGATTAACAAAACTGATAAAAATCAAGAAAGATTAGTTCGTCATAAGAGAGTTAGAAGAAAAGTTTCTGGAACTGCAGCTAGACCACGTCTTTGCGTTTACAGATCACTTTCAGCAATCTATGCTCAAATCATTGATGATGAAAACGGAGTAACTCTTGTTTCTGCTTCAACTCTTGATAAAGAAGTTAAAGCACTCCTTGAAGGTAAGAGCAAATCTGAACAAGCAAAAATTGTTGGAGAAACAGTTGCTAAACGCGCACTCGAGAAAAACATCACAGAAGTTGTTTTTGACAGAGGCGGATACATTTACATCGGACGCGTTCAGGCTTTGGCTGATGGTGCCAGAGAAGCTGGACTCAAATTTTAGGAGGAAATCATGGCTGAAAACGAACAAATCAATGTAACTGCTGAAAACATTGCTGAAGAAACTGTTGCTCCAAAAGCAAAAAGAAACTTTAAAGGTAAAAATGACCGCAAAGACAGAGCTCCAAGAAGAGAAGCTAGCGACCTTGACAAAAAAGTTGTATGTGTAAGACGTGTAACTAAAGTTGTTAAAGGTGGACGTACACTTCGTTTTTCTGCTCTTGTAGTTGTAGGTGACAAGAAAGGCAAGGTTGGACTTGGAATTGGTAAGAGTAAAGATGTTACATCTGCTATTGACAAGGCAACAACAATCGCAAGAAGAAATATGAGACTTATCCCAATCATTGATGGAACAATCCCTCATGAAACAGTTGGTAAGTTCTCAGCAACAAACATTCTTCTTCTTCCTGCTCCAGAAGGTACAGGAGTTATCGCTGGCGGTTCTGCCCGTTCAGTAATCGAACTTGCTGGAATTAGAAACATTGTTACTAAGAAACATGGTTCTTCAAATAAAATCAACGTTGTTAAAGCGACAATGGAAGGACTTCTTTCTCTTAAAACTAAGGAAGAAATCGCTAGACGTCGTGGCAAGAGCGTAGAGGAAATCTAAGGGGGACGATATGGCAAATAAACAACTTAAAGTTACTTGGGTAAAAAGTTGCATTGGATACAACAAAAACCAAGCAAAAATGATTGAGGCTCTTGGATTTAAGAAACTTAATCAAACAAGAGTTCTCCCAGACAACGATTCTATCAGAGGTACACTTAAACATGTGGCTCACCTCGTTAAGGTAGAAGAGGTTAAATAGGAGGAAACATGAAACTTGAAAATTTAAAACCTGCTGTTGGCGCTACAACTAAAAAAGTTAGAGTTGGTCGTGGCACTGGAAGCGGAATCGGAAAAACAAGTGGTAAGGGACATAAAGGTCAAAATGCACGTAGTGGCGGTGGTGTTAGACCAGGATTTGAAGGTGGAAACATCCCAATGATCAGAAAACTTCCTATGCGCGGATTTAACAACAAGAACTTTACAAAAAGATATGCTTGTGTTAATGTTGGCGACTTAGAAGCTTTTGAAGCTAACGCAGTAATCGACCAAGAACTTCTTTATCAAACAAGATTTATCGGAAAACGTTCTGAGTATGGTCTCAAAGTTTTAGGTAATGGAGAAATTACAAAACCTTTAACAATTAAAGCTGCTAAAGTAACTAAACAAGCTAGAGAAAAAATTGAAAAAGTTGGTGGCAAAGTAGAGGAGATTTAATAGATGTTTAGAACGATTATTGACGCATTTAAGGTTAAAGAGATAAGAAAGAAAATTCTTCTTACTCTTTTATTCCTTTTTATCTATAGAGTTGGCTGCTGGATTCCTTGTATTGGGCTTGATAAAAGCTTTATGCTTGGAGATTTGAAAACTGCTGAATCTTTAGGATTCTTTGAACTTATGAATATGATGAGTGGTGGAGCGTTATCTCAAGGCTCAATCCTTGCTCTTGGTGTTTCACCTTACATTACTTCATCAATCGTAATTCAGCTTTTGGCGGTTGCAATTCCTTCACTTCAAAGACTTACAAAAAGCGGCGAAGAAGGAAGAAGAAAAATCAACTTATATACTCGTATTGTTGCTCTTGTTTTAGCAGTTGCTCAATCTATTGGTATTGTTGTTGGTTATGCTTCTCAAGGCGTATTAGATGCAAACTTGACATCTTTTATGCCTGACTGGATTGTAGGCGCTGGCGTTGTAATTACTATGGTTGCAGGCTCAATGTTTACAGTTTGGCTTGGCGAAAGAATTACTGACCTTGGAATTGGAAACGGTTCAAGTTTACTTATCTTTGTAGGTATTCTTTCAACAGCAAGTAAAAGCATCTTTGAGATTATTAGAGCAGCATTCAAAAACCCTGTTTATATTTGGTATATAGTTATATTTATTGCGGTACTTGTTCTCATCTTCAGTTTCATCGTTTGGATGGACGGCGGAGAAAGAAAGGTGCACATTCAATACGCGAAACAAATTAGGGGAAGAAAAATTTATGGTGGCCAAAGCAATCATATTCCAATTAAGGTAAACGCTACAGGCGTTATGCCAATCATCTTAGCATCTACATTACTTACATTCCCTCAACTTATTATTTCAATCTTCTGGCCAACTTCAACTTGGTATAGCACATACCTTGGAACAAACTCTTGGCTGTACATTGTATTAACTGCAGTGTTTATCCTTCTGTTTGCATTCTTCTATTCAAAAATTACTTTTGATCCAGATGATGTTGCAAAGAGAATTCAACAACAAGGTGGTTTCTTACAAGGTATTAGACCTGGAAAACAAACTGCAGAACATCTAGGGAAAATTTCCAATAGAATTACAATATTTGGTGCAATTTTACTTGCCATCATCGCACTTATTCCATCACTTGCATTTAAAGGCATCGGACTTGTTGCAGGTACCGGAACAGACGCTGTGGCAGTATCATCAATGCTTATCAACGCATTTAGTGTAACAGGGCTTATGATTGCCGTATCTGTTGCATTAGAGCTTGAAAAACAATTGTCTGCTCAAATGTTTATGAGAAATCATAAAGGTTTCTTAAATTAAAATAAAAACTATTCAAGCGGAGCATCCGCTCCGCTTAAAAGAATAGTGAAAGTGCTGATATAATTTAACTTCAACTTATAGAAAAAGGAGTTTAAATGAAAATTATTCTTTTAGGGGCACCTGGCAGTGGGAAAGGCACTCTTGCAAATCAAATCATTAAAGATTTTGATATTCCACAAATTTCAACCGGACAACTTTTTAGAAACGCTATAAAAGATAGAACCGAACTTGGCATTAAAATTGAATCTACTATGGCAAGCGGATCGCTTGTACCAGACGAGATTACAATTGCCGTGCTGCAAGAAAGGTTGAAGGAAACCGATTGTAAAAATGGATTCATTTTAGATGGTTTTCCAAGAAACATTGCGCAAGCTAAAGCTTTAGAAGATATAACTAAAATTGACGCTATCATCTTTCTAGATGTTGATGAGCAAACTGTTATCAGCAGACTTTCAACAAGACGCACTTGCCCTAGTTGTGGCGGAATTTACAATACAAATTCTTATGCCGGCAGCTGCTGCGAAAAGTGCGGTGCTAAATTAATTCAGCGTGATGACGATAAACCTGAATCAATTAAGAATCGTCTGGAAGTTTATGAAAATATGACATCACCACTCATAAACTTCTACGGTGAAAAGCTGTTTAAAGTTTTCGCTGGCGGCTCGCCAGAAGAAACATATAGGCTTGTAAAAACTTATCTTGATAGTTTGGAGGCGATAAATGAATAATTTATCACCGGCCGAGCTTGTGCTTGTCAAGAAGGCATGCGAGATTACTCGTGACGCTTTAAACTATTGTGAAACACTCATCAAACCGGGTATTTCAACAAAAGAACTTGACAAATTGATAGAAAAGTATATAATAGATAGTGGTGCTCTTCCTGCTTGCAAAGGTTATGAAGGTTATCCTGCCACATTATGTACTTCGGTTAACGAGGTTATTGTGCATGGCATACCAAGCGAAAGCGTAATCTTGAAAGAGGGAGATATCGTCAGTGTAGATCTTGTGGTAAACTATAAAGGATATCACGGAGATGCTACTAGGACGTTCCCAGTAGGTAAAATTTCAGCAGAGAAACAAAGGCTAATTGATGTTACTAGAGAGTGTTTTTTTGAAGGAATTAAAAACTTAAAAGTAGGACATAGACTGGGAGAACTCTCACATGCAATTCAAGCACATGCTGAAAAAAACGGGTACTCGGTTGTACGAGAACTTGTAGGGCATGGAATTGGAAAAAGTATGCATGAGCCGCCAAACGTTCCAAATTTTGGAAGTGTGACAAGCGGACCAATTGTAACAGATAATGCAGTACTTGCTATTGAACCTATGATAAACATGGGACGAAAGGAAGTATGGCTGCTGGAAGATGGTTGGGGAGTTATTACTCGCGATGGGCTGGCATCGGCACATTATGAAAACACTGTTCATGTTACAAAAGATGGTGTTGAAATCTGGACTTTGTAGGTGAAACATGGAAAAAGGATGTGTTGTTACTGCATTGGCGGGTAAAGAAAAAGGACAAATATTTGTCGTAATCAATCTTGATGATAAATACGCTTATTTATCAGACGGGAAAAGGCTTAAAGCATCTAAGCCTAAGAGAAAGAGCTTTAAACATGTTAAAATGTTTTGTGCTCAAGTCTTAAGCGAGGCAGAACTTCTCGACGCAAATGAGAGAATAAATGCTAAAATTAGAAAAATTTTATCAAATATAAGGAGAGACTATGTCTAAAGAAGATGTAATTGAATTTGAAGGTGTGGTAGAAGAAGTTCTGCCAAACACAACTTTTAGAGTTCGTTTGTCTAATGGACATGAAATCATCACCTATCTTTCAGGAAAATTAAGAAAAAATTATATTAAAATTCTTGAAGGAGATAAAGTAAAAGTTGAAATGAGCCCTTATGATCTTTCGAAGGGCAGAATCACTTGGAGAGACAAGGGCTAAAAGGAGACAAAATGAAAGTTAGAGCATCTGTTAAGCCAATTTGTAATAAGTGTAGAGTAATCAAGAGAGATGGTAAAGTTATGGTCATCTGCTCTAAAGATGCAAAGCACAAACAAGTTCAAGGCTAAAATTTAAATTTGGAGGATTAATTAAATGGCAAGAATTGCTGGTGTAGACCTGCCTAGAGAAAAGAGATTGGAATTAGGACTTACCTACATTTATGGAATTGGTAGAGTTACTTCCAACAAAATTTGTGAAGCAACAGGAATCAGTCCTGATACAAGAGTTAAAGACTTGACTGATGACCAAGTTGCAAAACTTCGTAACTATATTGAACACGAACTCATCGTTGAAGGTGAACTTCGTAAAAAAGTCGACATGGACATTAAAAAACTTATCGAGATTGGATGCTATAGAGGCGTTCGTCACCGTAAGGGACTTCCTGTTAGAGGACAAAGCACAAAAAATAACGCTAGAACCAGAAAAGGTCCTAAGAAAGTTGTTGCTGGAAGCTCTAAGAAAGGTAAATAAGGAGATTAAATATGGCAAAAACTGTTAAAAAGACAACAAAGAAAAGAGTAAGCAGAAACATCTCTGCTGGACAAGTTCATATCAAAACTTCTTTCAACAACACAATCGTATGCTTTACTGACTGCGATGGAAACGTGCTTTCTTGGTGCTCATCAGGAAAACTTGGACTTAAAGGTTCAAAGAAAAGCACACCATTCGCTGCACAATCATGTGTTGAAGATGCTGCAAAAGTCGCAAAAGAACACGGCATTAAAACAGTTGAAGTTTTTGTTAAAGGACCAGGAAGCGGAAGAGAACTCGCTATCCGTTCACTTCAAAACTGCGAACTTAATGTTACTATGATTAAGGATGTATCTCCAATCGCTCATAACGGTTGCAGACCTCCTAAAACAAGAAGAGTATAAAAGGAGAACTGAAAATGGCAAGAACTATACAACCTGATTGCCGTCAATGCAGAAGAGAAGGATGCAAACTTTTCCTTAAAGGTGAAAGATGCACTTCTAAGAAATGCGCAATGGAAAGACGCCCAGTTATCCCTGGACAACACGGCAACTCAAAAAGAAGAGTGGCTTTCTCAGAATATGGCACTCAACTTCGTGAAAAACAAAAAGTTAAGAGAATGTATGGTGTTCTCGAAAAACAATTTAGAAAATACTATGAAGAAGCAAGCAAGAAGGCTGGCGTTACAGGCGAAAACATGCTTTCTTTAATTGAAAGACGTCTTGACAACGTAGTTTACAGAATGGGTATTGCTACTTCTAGAAAAAATGCACGTCAAATCGTAAACCATGGTCACATCACAGTTAACGGACGAAGAGTAAACATCCCTTCTTACAGAGTTAAAGCTGGAGATGTAATCGCAATCAAAGAAAACAAACAAGAAAATGTTGCATTCAAACCACTTAGAGGCAGCAAAGTTGTTATGCCAAAATGGGTTGAATTTGATACAAACTCTTTCGTAGGAAAAGTTGTGGCTCTTCCAGTTAGAGAAGATATCGATGCAGATATCAAAGAACAACTTATTGTCGAGTTGTATTCAAGATAATAGGGGAGGATTACTATTATGGAAATGGAAAGACCAAAAATTACTTGTGAAGAAACAAATAATGGTTCTTTTTCAAGATTTGTTGTTGAACCACTTGAAAAAGGGTATGGTATCACTCTTGGAAACGCAATGAGAAGAACTCTTCTCTCGGCTCTTCCAGGCTCAGCTCCAATTGCAATTAGAATTGCTGGAGTAAGTCACGAATTTTCAACAATCAGAGGGGTTACTGAAGATGTTGTTGACATCGTTCTCAACCTTAAAGGACTTTACGTAAAGTGCAAAAACACAGATAGAGATTTTATAACATACCTTCACATCAGAAAAACAACTGCTGGTGAAGTTACTGCTGCCGATTTCGAAGCAAACAGTGATGTTGAAATTCTTAATCCAGACCTTCACATTTGTACAATGGATGAAGGCGCTGTACTTGACCTTGACCTTATGATTGGAAATGGAAGAGGATATGTACCAAACACTGAAAATAAAGAAAAATTTGAAGATATTGACTATATTGCAATGGACTCACTTTTCTCACCTGTTAAAAAGGTAAACTTCAATGTTGAAAGCACTCGTGTAGGCCAAAGCGTAAACTTTGATAAACTTGTTTTAGAAGTTGAAACAAACGGCACTACAACAGGAAGAGATATTGTTTCTCTTGCTGGAAAACTTATTATGGAACACACAAACCTGTTTGTAGAACTTTGCGCACAAATCGCAAATTCAAACATTCTTGTTTCTCGTGAAGAAGATGAACAAGTAAAACTTATGGAACTTCCTATTGAAGAAATGGATCTTTCTGTTCGTTCATACAATTGCTTGAAGAGAGCAGGTATCAATACAGTTGAAGACCTCACTAAGAAAACTAGAGGGGATATGCTTAAGGTTAAAAACCTTGGAATCAAATCTATTGATGAGGTTATTGCAAAACTTGAAAGTTATGGACTTTCACTTCGTAGAGACGAAGACTAAACTTTATAAAGGAGAAATATAATGGCTAACGCAAAACTCGGAAGACCTAGCAAAGAAAAAAACTCAATGCTCCGTGGACTTGTATCTGACCTTCTTTGGTTTGGAAAAGTTGAAACAACTGTTGCTAGAGGTAAGTCTGTAAAAAGAATGGCAGAAAAACTTATCACTCTTGCAATCAACTCTTATGAAGACATCGTAAAAGTTGAAAAAGAAGTTAAAGACGCTAAGGGCGTAAAAGTTAAAACTGTTGTTACAAATGATGGCGCTAAAAAATTACAAGCTCGTCGTGCGCTCATGTCATACCTTATGGATAGACAAGAACAAAGACAACCAAAAGAAAGCCCAGAAGCATTTGAAGCAAGAACAAAGGATATCAAACACCCACTTCTTGAAAAGATTTTCAATGTTTATGCTCCAAAATATGCTATGAGAGCAAAAGAACTTGGACAAGGTGGTGGATACACAAGACTTGTTAAAATCGGCACTCGCAGAGGTGATGTCGCTGAAATGTGTATCGTTTCACTTATCTAATTAAATAAATTAATAAAAAATCGCAGAAACGCTGCGATTTTTTTGTTTGAGTAAATTGACTATATATATTATATATGATACACTGATATGAGAGATATATTATGAAAAGTAAAAAATTATCAATAGCCGCAATACTTGGTAGTATAGGCGCAACAATATCGGTTATTGTTGCAACAAATTTATTAATCTGGTCAAGAGATATAATTTCTATGCTTGTTCTCAGCATATTGTTTATGGCTATTAATTTTCTTGCTATGATTGTAAATTTTAGACATTGTATTGGTATTGGTGCTAATAATCTCGTCTATGCTATGCGTAAAACAAGAAAAGATTTTAATGATAAGTACATCATATTACTTGCTGCGATTTTTAATGTTGCATTGCTGATTTTTCAATTTGTTGTGCTGATACTTGGTCTTCCATTATGGCTTATGATAATTTTAATAGTTGCAATGGGGTTGGAAATAGCTGCAACGGTTCTATATTTTATTGAACTTGTTGGCAAGACAAACATTCAAAAGGTAGTTGTCTCAAGAGCAGAAGAATTGCAACGTCAAGACAAGCAACAGAATGATGGCCATATTGAAAACAAGCTACACAAAATTGAACATCTTAAACAAACGGGCTTGCTTACTGACGAGGAATATAATGAAATTAAACAAGATTGTATTAATAAATATTTAGACAAATAAAAAATCGCAATATATCTGCGATTTTTTTGTTTTAATGTAATTTGTACAGCGTTTTATTTTAAATGCATTTCAAATTGCTTGACTTATGTTAACTTTGGTGGTACAATTCAAACAACAATGTAAAGATTTTCTTTACAAATTTTTAAGGAGGAATAAAAGATGAAAAGACCACTTACATTGACTGGCGCTATACTTGCAACAGTTGGCCAAGGCATATATGGAATTCTGGCATTGTTGGCATTTATTACATATTGTGAATTTGGGGTATTGACATATATTATTGTTGCTCTTCTTATTACTTTAGTAGTTTTAACTGCTCTTGTAATGAACATTGTTTCTATTGGCGCATGGAATAAAGATAAGGATGGGTATAAAAAGTTGAAGGGAATTATTATTACTGCAGTAGTTTTAAACTTTGTAGTAGTTTTAAATCAATTGCTTGACTTGTTTGCTGCCGGAGTGTCTGTAGGAATTGTTGTTTTGTATTTTCTTTTGATTGGCTTAAATGTAGCAGGTAATGTTCTTATGCTTGTTGACCTTTCCAAAGAAGGCAAAAGATGGGGTGAAGATGTTACAGTTGCTACTACAACTGCTAATGCACCATCTGCTGCACCAAAACTTGAGGATAAACTTCAAGCTGCTGATGTATTCTCACAAAAACTTGCTAAGATTGATGCCCTTAAAGAAAAAGGAATTTTGTCAGAAGAAGAATATAGCGAAATCAAAAAGTCTTACGTTAAAGAATATTTAGAAAAACAATAAAAATTGCAGCTTAGGCTGCTTTTTTTAATTAAAGATTTGACTTTTGAATAATAAAATAATAGAATAAAAACAAGGAGGAGATATGGTTAAAAAATTAAATTTGTATGCGTCAACTATTGGAGTTTTTGCTCATGCAATTTCAATCATTATGTTTATTGCTTCAATTCTTGGATGCTCTATGGAAAAAGACACTTACTTTGGAGTATATTGTGGAATCTTTTTGGCACTTGCAGTTGCCGGGTTTGTTTTAAATTTGGTGACAATGGGCTTGTCGGGTGTTGGTAATGAAAAGTATAAAAGAAGAAAAGGTTTAGTTATTACATCAACTATATTAAATTTGATGGTTATGTATGTATTGTTTACTGAGAATTACTCTTATCATTTACTTATAAACGTGGCTCAAGCGTGGTCTGTAGTTTTATATGTAATCAATTTTATTACATTGTTTGCTTTTGCAATTTCAGCTTTTGTTTATCTTGTTGACCTAATAAAATCAACACAAGCCAGCAAGGTTGAAAATGCGGTTGAAACTGTGGAGGGTGAGGAAGAAACTGATGCCGACGAGGCTGTTCAACAAAGCGCGCAAGCGGATGTAGAACTTAAGCTTGAGCAATTGAAGAAAATGCACGATCATGGCCTTATTGATGACGCTGAATATGCAGAAATAAAAGAGAAATATGTAAAAGAATTAATAAAATAACAAAAAATCACAGTGTTTTCTGTGATTTTTTGTTAAATAATTCATTTTTTTAAATTGTTTTGCATAATTGTTTGTAAATTGCTTGACTTAAAGTTGAGCTTAGTGCTAGACTGAAAGTAGCAAAGTAAAGTAAATCTTTACTAATTAATAAAAGGGGGAGAAGTAAATGAAAAGACCTATGACTCTTACTGCAGGAATTCTTGGAACTGTAGCTAATGCCGTTACATCAATTTTGATGGCAATTACTGTGGTTGCGCTTCTTGAAGCGTTCGCTGGTGCTACAGGTGCTGCTACAGTTATGATTGTTGCTATTCTTGAACTTGCAGTATTTGTAATCGCTCTTGTAATGAGCATTATTGCAATTACTGCTTGGGCTAAAAATGCAGAAGCTTTCAAGAAGAAAAAAGCAATTCTTATCGTTGCTGCAGTATTCAACTTGATTGGCGCAATTCTTGCTTTCATTACAGTTGATGTATTCTACATCATACTTGCACTTGTTATGATTGCTACTGCTGTGCTTTTCATCGTTGATGTTGCTCTTGAAGGAAAAAGAGTAAAAACTGCTGCACAAGCATAAGTAAAACAAGAAAATAAAAAAGGGCATATTAATGCTCTTTTTTATTTACTTTTATCCTGAGTTATGTTAAACTTATCCACAAAGCGAGGAAAAAATGAAAGCGGTAGTGCAAAGAGTTTTAAATGCAAACTTGAAGGTTGATGGTAAGCTGATTTCAGAAATAGGAAAAGGCTTTGTTGTGTTTCTTGGCGTTAAGGTTGGGGATGGCGAGCAAGAGGCGGTTAAAATTGCAAACAAAATTGCCAAGTTGCGTATTTTTGAAGATGAAAATGAAAAAATGAATTTATCAATAAAGCAGGCTGGAGGCGAAATATTACTTGTTAGTCAATTTACTCTGTATGGAGATTGCAAAGGCTGCAATCGTCCAAGTTTTATTTTGGCAGAGCGTCCAGAAAAGGCAAATGCTTTATATTTAAAAGTGAAAGAACTGCTTGAGCAAGAAGAAATTGTTGTCAAGACGGGGGTATTTGGTGCTGATATGAAAATTGATGTGTTAAATGATGGACCTGTAACAATAATCATGGATAGCGCGGAAATATAGTATGGCTATAGTTTAAAGAAAGAGGCGAATTATTCACCCCTTTTCTTTTTTTATCTTGACAATTAAAGTGAATATTGGCTATAATAATATTGAAAAATATAGAGGTGAAAAAATGATTTTATTTGGTGATTATCACACTCATACAAAATATTCTGCACATCATCACGGAAAAGGCACTGTTCTTGAAAATGCGACTGTAGCTGCAGAAAAAGGGCTTAAGCAAATTGCAATTTCCGACCATGGTTTTAACCATATGTTTTATGGCGTTAAGCGTAAAGAATTGGGCGAATTAAAAGAAGATATATTAAATGCAAAGATGAGTACTGGCGTTGATGTTTTATGCGGTGTGGAGGCAAACTTGACATCGCGCAATGGCGACATTGATGTTCTAGAAAGTGATTATGAGTACTTAGATATTTTGCTTATGGGACATCACAGAATGGTAAAAATGGAAAAAGTTAAAGACTTTTTTGCGCTAAACATGGTTAATGCCCTTTCTTCTCCATACAAGGCCAGCGCAGACCGCTTAAATCGAAATACCACAGCAATGCTAAGGGCGCTTGATAAGCATCCTATAGATGTGATTACGCACTTAAATTATGGTTTTCCTACCGACACTTTGGCTGTTGCAAGACTTGCCAAGGAGAAGGATGTATTTGTTGAACTGAACGGTAAAAGAATTAATTTTACCGATAGAGAACTTTTAATAATGGCAGAAGAGGGCGTAAAATTTATTGTAAATTCTGATGCGCATAGTCCAGAGCGTGTGGGCGAGTGCAATAATGCAATCAACACTATTTTTAGGCTTGATTTGCCGCTAGAACAAATTGTAAATGTGGATAAATTGCCTAAGTTTACAAACAAGAGAGGGTAATGTGAGTTTTGCAAAAGACAGTAAAATAGAGATTATTACAAAGGACATTGAAGATGCTGGCAATGCCCAAGCCTTTTTGTCGGGGATATTACACAGTGTGGGGACCATAACAAAAAACAGCGAAGGATTGCGCGTTGATGTTGTGACAGACTTTAAAGAATTGTTTGCGCTTTTAAACACCCTCACACAAAAACTTTATGGTCAGGCGTTAGCCCTTGAAATTTCAGACGATTACATTATCAACAAAACAACCTATTACCGTATTAAATTTCCAGTTGAAATCTCAATGCAAGTACTTAAAGACTGCGGAATGTTTTCGGAAGAAGAAGGCTTAAACTTAAGTGGCGAAGTAGATCAAAACATCGTTGCAGATGATGATGCAAAAAGGCACTTTATTAAGGGGGCGTATGTAGGCTGCGCGACGTCAAGCATCAAATTAAGCGAGCTTGGCTCACAACTTCCAACAACAGGATATCATGTAGAGTTCTCTAGCCACCATAAAAGCTTTCTAGAGGCGCTAGGAGGGCTTTTAAACCACTTTAACATAACAAGCCGGATTGCAAGTCGCAAAAGGATATTTGTGCTTTATTTAAAGGATAGCGAGGCAATTAAAGACCTTCTTGCGCTTGTTGGGGCAGAGGGTGCAGTGCTTGATTTGGCTGATGAAATGGCCAAAAGAGGCCTTAGAAACACTGTCAACAGACAGGTAAACTGTATTAATGCAAATATTAATAAAACAGTTGAGGCGTCGTTAAAACAAATTAATGCAATAAAATATATTAATAAAAAAATTGGACTTGAAAGTTTGCCAGAAGATTTGCAAGAGGTTGCAGTGCTTAGGCTTGCAAATCCACAAGAAAGTATGGATGAACTTTTAAAGCTGTCCACAATTAAGTTGACGAAAAGCGGGCTAAATCATAGATTTAGACGAATTTTAAAAATAGCTGATTTCTTAAGAGAAAAGTAAAGGGGAAAATAATGAAAGAGTTTGTTCACTTGCATGTGCATACAGAATATAGCTTGCTTGATGGTCTTGCAAGAATTAAGAAACTTGTTAAAATGGTAAAAGAACGCGGATGGCGTGCAATTGCGATTACAGATCATGGCAATATGTTTGGTGCCCTGAAATTCTTTGAAGAATGCGTTACAACTGGAATTAAGCCTATTATAGGTGAAGAGTTTTATGTGTGTCATGATATGAACTTAAAAACAAAAGACGATCGTGCGCACCTTATTCTTTTGGCTAAAAATATGACAGGTTATCAAAACCTTTTAAAACTTTCATCTTATTCATATTTGGATGGAATGTATTATAAGGCGAGAATTGATTATGACCTTTTGGAAAAACATAGCGAAGGTTTAATTTGCCTTTCTGCATGTTTAGCAGGGCACATACCACAATACATTTTAAATGGCCAGTATGAGCAGGCTGAGAAACTTGCTTTAAGGCTTAAAAATATGTTTGGTGATGATTTCTATTTTGAAATTCAAGACCATGGCATGGAAGAGCAAAAAATAGTGCTATTAAAACTTGCCGAAATGAGCGAAAAACTTGGAATAAAACTTGTTGCAACAAATGACGTGCATTATTTATATAAAGAAGATGCTGAAATTCAAGATGTTTTGATGTGCGTGCAAATGGGTAAAACAATTGACGATCCAGATAGGTTGAAGTTTGATACGCAAGAGTTTTATCTTAAAGATTATGATGAAATGTTGCAAGCGTTGCCAGGTTTTCAAGAGGCACTTGACAGAACGGTTGAAATTGCTGATAAAATTGAAATTTTACCTATTAAAACAAAATCGTTGCGTGAGGCGGCAGAAGGCGGATGTGACCTAGTGCCAGACCAGTGCAAACTTGCCGCAACAGACAACTTTATTCCTGTTTATGACCCAGGTACGGGCGAAACAACATATGAATATCTTACTAGGCTTGCATGGGAAGGCTTTAAACGTATTTATACAAATCCACCACAAGAGTATTATGATCGTATGAATATGGAACTTGAAACAATCCATAAACTTGGTTATGTTGAATACTTCCTTGTTGTATGGGATTACATTAATTTTGCACGAGAAAACGACATTCCTGTTGGTCCGGGGCGTGGATCTGGTGCGGGCAGTTTAGTTGCCTATTGTACGGGTATTACGCAAGTAGACCCTATGAGATATGAATTGTTCTTTGACCGCTTTATCAACCCAGAGCGTGTGTCCATGCCCGACTTTGACGTCGACTTTTGTATGGATAGACGCAGAGAAGTTATTGAATACTCAAAACGTAAATATGGCGCCGACCATGTTTCAAACATTGTCACCTTTGGAAATATGCAGGCAAAGAATGCTATTAAAGACGTTGCAAGGGTTTTGAGATATCCTTACAGCGAAGTGGATAAAATTACAAAGGAAATACCAGGAAAACCAACACATAAACCGCCTTGCCTTAAGTATTATTTTGGCACAACTGGCAAAGAGGAAGACGCGCAATACATTATTCCAGAACTTCGCCGTATGTATGAAGAAGATGATGAGGTAAAACGTATTGCTGATATGGCAATCAAACTGGAAGGCGTGCCTAGAAATATGTCTATGCATGCTGCTGGCGTACTGATTGCACCTGATCCAGTTTATGACCACGTGCCTATGGCGAAAAGCGGCGAAGATGTTGTTACTCAGTTTGATATGATTGAGCTTGAACACTTAGGCCTTTTAAAATTCGACTTCCTTGGACTTAGAACTCTTACCGATATTCATAAAACAATCAAGTATGTTAAAGAAAACCACGGCGTTGAAATTGATTTTACAAAAATGACCTATGATGATCCTAAGGTTTTTGAGTTGATTTCTTCTGGTAACACAGAGGCAGTTTTCCAACTTGAAGGTGGCGGCATGAAGAAGTTCATGAAGGACTTGCAGCCAACTTGCTTGGAAGATATTATTGCGGGAATTTCACTTTATCGTCCAGGCCCTATGGACTTTATTCCTAAATTTATCAAAGGTAAACGCAATCCAGAGGCAGTTGAATATGATGACCCATGCCTTGTAGACATCCTTAAAAATTCTTACGGATGTATTGTTTATCAAGAGCAGGTTATGAAAATCTTTCAGGTTATGGCTGGCTTTACTCTTGGCGGTGCGGACAACGTGCGCCGTATTATGAGTAAGAAAAAACCTGAAAAATTGCCACCAGAAAAACAAAAGTTTATTTATGGCGGCACGGGTGGCGATGGCCGTCCAATTCCTGGTGCAGTGGCGCTTGGGCATGATGCGCAAGTTGCTGAAAGAGTATTTGAATACATGGCAAAATTTGCTGGTTACGCATTCAACAAATCTCACGCGGCAGCATACGCATATGTGTCATATCAAACAGGATATTTAAAAGCTCATTATGAAATTGAATATTTGACAGCCGTTTTAAACAACCGAATAAATAATATTGATACAATCAAAAAATATACAAATTACGTTAGAAAAGAAGGCTTTCAAGTTTACCCACCAGACATCAATAAGTCAATCACCGAGTTCAAAACGGAAAATGGCAATATGCGTTTTGGTCTTGGTGCAATTAAAGGGGTGGGCACTGGACTTATTGACCTTATTGTTGAAGAGCGTAATACAAACGGCGAGTTTAAAAGTTTTGAAGATTTTGTAAAGCGCGCTCCAGCAGGAGCAATGAATAAAAAGGCCATGGAAAGTCTTATTTATGCCGGCGCATTTGATTGTTTTGGTCATGCAAGAAGTCAACTTATTGAAGTTTATCCAGCGCTTATGGATATGGTGCATAGCGACCGCAAGGCACAAGCAACTGGACAATTTTCAATGTTTGACGCTTTTGAAACTGCAACTGAGGTGCTTAATAAAGTTGAATATCCAAATATAAAGGAATACAACAAAGAGGCGCTGTTAAAATACGAAAAAGATTATGTTGGAATTTACCTTTCAGGCCACCCACTTGATGACTATTTGGATAAGTATGACGAATTTAATTTTACTTCAGATATGATTGAGGGAATGGGCGGCGATGAATTTGCTGGTGAAGACGGCGAAGAACAGCCAAGTTATACACCTTCTTATGACGAAGACGAAATGGTTGAGGTTCATGAAGATGAAAACGCCATAAAAGACGGCATGCAAGTGACCTGTGGAGGTATCATCAAAGCGGTCAAAAAGATTACAAAAGGCGCAAACACAATGGCATTCCTTACCATTGAAGATATTTATGGAAACTTTGATGTCAGCCTGTTTAATCGTCAATATGCTAAATTTAAGGATCTTGCAGTAGAAGATATAATGGTGACAGTTCGCGGTAAAATTTCCATTCGTGATGGAAAATCGCCAAGCGTTGTTGCCGACAGCATAATTCCTTGGGATAAAGCTGAAGAGGTTGTAAAACAAGAAAAAACAGTGTATTTAAGGTTTGACACGAAAAATATTGATACATACAATCGTGTAAAGAAAATTGCATCAAGCTATGCAGGCGAGTGTCCTGTTATAATAAAATGCACATCATCAAATCAAGCGTTTGCTTTCAATACCAAAGTTGAGCCAAATAATTATCTTTTAAATGAACTTATTGGTCTGCTAGGTGAAGAAAATGTCATTGTGAAATAAATTAAAAAAAACAGTCCAAAGGTCTGTTTTTTGCTATTGACAAGAGATATATTGTGTTGTATAATTTAAAATATTGAAGGAGAATGTTATGGAAGTAAAAGATGAATTATTTGAAAAAGCATTAGGTGAAAATGCTACTAAGGCAGACCTTATACAAGCAATGGAGGCGGGATCAGATTCGCTTTATAAACAATTAAAATATATGGTTGATGGTGTCTTTTTGGGTAAGGCTGGATCTTCGTTGTGTTGGTCTGATGCCCAGAAAGATGAATTACAAAAGATCGAGGATGATTTTGCTAGAGCTAGAATGGCAATTTTAAGGGCAAAAGGACATATAGTTGAGCTCAAAGCAAACGTTTCTGAATCCGCTCGAAATCAATTTGCTGAAGACTGGGAAAATGGAATTAATTAATAAATAGTAGTGATAAAGCAAGTAGATATTCTACTTGCTTTGTTACATTACAAATAATATTCAAAAAAAATTAAACTATTTATAAAATTTTCTTGACAATCACTCGCAATTGTGATAAACTCTAATAGTCAACAATGTGCGGGTGTAGTTCAGTGGTAGAACACTAGCCTTCCAAGCTGGTTGCGAGGGTCCGATTCCCTTCACCCGCTCCATACGCTTCCGTAGCTCAGCTGGATAGAGCAATGCCCTTCTAAGGCAGAGGTCGAAGGTTCGAATCCTTCCGGGAGCACCAACAACCTTAGATATGGTGGTCTTAGCTCAGTTGGCAGAGCGCCAGATTGTGGCTCTGGAGGTCAAGGGTTCGACCCCCTTAGATCACCCCATATTACCTTTATCATTGGGGTGTCGCCAAGTGGTAAGGCATTGGATTCTGACTCCAACATTGCGTAGGTTCGAATCCTACCACCCCAGCCATTAAAGGTTGTTAAGGTTGAAATATTGGGGTATCGCCAAGCGGTAAGGCACACGATTTTGATTCGTGCATTCGTTGGTTCAAATCCAGCTACCCCAGCCAAACAAAAACTCAAGAATTTCCTCCCTCTATAATTCGGGTTTTTGTTTAAAATTTTGGTTTACTAGCTCAGTTGGTAGAGCACTTGACTTTTAATCAAGGGGTCCCGGGTTCGAGTCCCGGGTAAGCCACCAAAACACCGAAAAGGTGTTTTTTTGTTTCCCGGGACTTGCAAAGTTTCACTTTGCGTTGCTGCTCGCAAACAGAACCCGATACCAAGGCCCCGGTCGTCGCGCTGCTTGGCCATTGCACGGAAATTCAAGTAGAACTTGAATGTGCAATTACGCGTCCCTAAGTAAGCCGCCAAAACACCGAAAGGTGTTTTTTTGTTGTAATAAAATAAAACAGTTTTTATGTAAAACTGTTTTATTTCTTTTCTATATGTATAATGTGCTGTCTTTCATGGTTGTTTTTTAACGCGCTTTTCAAATCTGATGGTCTTACGTCGATTGTTTCAAGTTCTTCCATTTCAACCCATTTAAATTGATGCTGACGAATTTTGCCGTTATCGTTTTCTTCAATTGAAAAATTGGACAGGGGCAAGTTGTTTGTCGGTGAGAGTAAATAGT
Organism: Clostridia bacterium; assembly: GCA_017466725.1. Classification (GTDB taxonomy): domain Bacteria; phylum Bacillota; class Clostridia; order Christensenellales; family UBA1242; genus Caccovivens. The sequence goes on along the minus strand of JAFTTP010000005.1, from coordinate 41,159 downwards.
AAAAACCTATTTCATGGAAAGGTTTTCCGTCATCCCTTTCGAAAAATAATTCTACGGTTGCCAGCAATTTTGTTATACTACATTCAATTTGTGTTTCTTCATATACCTCTCTTAAAACCGCATTTTGAGTTGTTTCGCCTAATGTTACGTGTCCTCCGGGGTAACTCCAAAATGAACAATTGTCACAATTGCTTATTAAATATTTATTGTCTTTTTTAATAATTCCGCAAACACGAAGTTTGAATGCGCCCTCATCTTTCCAAAACTTAACATCCATTTTATGATTCCTCCACGCTTTTATAATAACATGAAAACAAAAATAAATCACGCATTTTTAATAATTTTTTAAAAAGTATTATAAAAATATTGTTTTTTATTATAAAATAGAACATTTTAATTAAAATTATTGTTGATAAAATAATACTATCAAAACATTTATATACCTTTGTTTTTCAGGGGTATAATTTTTTTATAATTAGAAACTTTATTTATTATAATATAAAGGTTGATGGCGGGCTTATGGAAGAGTTTTATGGTGCCAGTGTTCATTCGGACGTTGCGTTGACCGACGAAAACATTGACCAATGGATTGCTGCGCAAGAAGGTTTTGGCTTTGATTTATCTACATGCTTTAAAAATGGTAAGGGAGGACGTGCAGTTACTGAAGATGAGGCTGTTGAACTTGCCGAAATGATACTTAAAGATTTAGACATCAATGCAAATGGTTTTGAAGAAAGGTTTGGTGTTGCGTATGATAATGTTGATTGGATTCAGCCTGCAGTAAAAGATTGTAGAGATCTTGTAAACGAAATGAACGGTGTTACAGAATAAATAAAAAAGAAGATAATATTTAAAAAATATTATCTTTTTTATTAAAAATCTTTAAAAAAATTAATTTTATATTAAAAATTATCAAATTTTAATTTAAATTAGAAAAATTATATCCCTTTATTTGCAAGGGATATAATTTTTATTTGTTTAATTTTTTAGAAGAATAATGGTTTTTCCATATTTGATGGAATGTCGATATTTAATAATTTTAATACTGTAGGTGCGACATTTGCAATTGACATATTTTTCTTTAATTTTTTATTTTTATTTTTTTCGCTTATAAAATATAATGGCACAGGATTGTTTGTGTGAGATGTGATTTTATTGCCATTATCATCAATCATGTTTTCGGCGTTGCCGTGGTCGGCTGTAATTATGCAGTCGCCGCCGGCCATAATCGATGCGAGTGCCAGTGAATATGCGCATTTTTCTACACATGTAATCGCTTGTTTTGTCGATTCGAAGTTGCCGGTGTGTCCAATCATGTCTGGATTTGAGTAATTTACAAGAATAAAATCGTATTTAGTTGATGCGATTGCGTCAAGCGCCTCTTCTGTTATTTCAATCGCCCTCATTTTAGGGTGATAAGAAAAATCTTGCGTGTCAATGCTGTCTATAAGTTTACGTTCTTCGCCGTTATATGCATTTTCTATTCCACCATTAAAGAAAAATGTGACGTGTGCATATTTGGTTGTTTCTGCAATATGAAATTGTTTTAAATTATTTTGTGATAATATTGCAGATAAATTATCTTCGATTTTTTCTGGAGGGTAAATCACGTTTAAATTTTTAAACTCTTCGCTATACTGCTCCATTGGTGAAAATAATAAATTTTTTAATGTTTTTCTCTTAAATTTATTAAAATTATTATTAATTATTGCGTCGGTAAGTTCAATTGCTCGGTCGGAACGATAATTAAAGAAAATCACGCTGTCGTTGTCTTTAATTGTTCCGTCTTTTTCTAAAAGTGTAGGCAGTAAAAATTCGTCATAAATATTTTGATTGTAGCTTTCATCTATCACATCAAGGCAGTTTTTGTTAATGTGATTTTCTCCAAATATTAAAGTGTTGTATGCTTTTTCAAGTCTGTCGTAGCGTTTTTCTCTGTCCATGGCGTAAACCCGCCCAGAAAGTGATGCAATTTTGTATTGTGTGTCGACAAGCTTGTCTTGCAGCTGTTTTAAATATTTTTTACTGCTATTTGGTGGGGTGTCTCGCCCGTCTAGAAATGCATGAATAAAAACCTTTTCCAAACCCATTTCTTTTGCGAGGTCAATAATTGCAAAAAGGTGATTGATATGAGAATGAACTCCGCCGTCGGAAAGCAGCCCCATTAAATGAAGCGAGGAGTTGTTGTTTTTTGCATGATTAATTGCCGTTATTAATTGCTGATTTTTAAAAAAAGATTTATTTTTAATGTCTGCATTAATTTTTTGAAGGTCTTGCAAAACAACTCTGCCTGCGCCTAATGTTAAGTGTCCAACTTCGCTGTTACCCATTTGCCCATCAGGCAGTCCGACGTACTTGCCGCTTGCCTGCAAGGTGGTAAATGGATATTTTTCTTTTAATTTATCAAGGTGTGGAGTGCCGGCTGCTGCAACTGCGTTTCCAAATTTTTTCTTGCTTAATCCGAATCCGTCTAAAATAATTAAAGTTACCATATTTGCTCCTAATAATACATTTTATTTTAATTTAAAATTTATTTAAAGTCAAATAAATATGCGAATAAGAATTTTAATATATATAAATTGTTTAGTAATTGAAATAAAATCAATAAAAAATCACTAAAAATTCAAAAAATATCGATATTTTAGTGATTTTTGTTTAAATTTTAATTTATTTTTACATTTTATCAAACAAATTGTATCGGTCTTTGTTTATTATTGCATTAAATATTTTTTCTTTGCTGTTAGGGTATAATTTATTTAAATCTTGTAAAATGTTTTTTGCGCGCTCTCTTTCAGTACGCTTATCTGCTGGGCAAATGTTGTGTAATATTGGAAGGTTTTGTGATGCTTTTACTATTTCCTCTTCGTCGCATAATATTAAAGGCCTAATTACATGTAAATCGGTTTTTGATAAATATGATTTTGGTTTAAATGTTGAAAGCCTTCCTTCAAAAAATAGACTTATTAAAAAAGTTTCAATTAAATCGTCTTTATGGTGTCCGAGTGCTACTTTGTTGCAGCCAAGTTCTTTTGCGGTGCTGTTTAATAACCCGCGCCTCATATTTGCGCATAACGAGCAAGGATTTTTTTCTTGTCGAATTTCAAAAACAACCTCAAATACATTAGATGGGATTATCGTTAGTGGGACGTCTAAACTATCGCAAAAATTTTGGATGTTGCTGTAATCATTTTTTCCGCCAGTCAAATCAACCGCAACTGCGCAAAGTGAAAATTGTTTTGGTGAAAAAGTTTTAAATCTTGCCAGCGCCTTTAAAAGAATAAGGCTGTCCTTCCCGCCTGATATCCCGACGCATATTTTGTCTCCGTTTTCAATCAATTCGAATTGTTCGCACGCCTTACGTAAAACGCTTAATATTTTTTGCATTTATTAAAATTCCTTTTGTTTTTGATAATTTTACCAAAAATAATTGAAAAATGCAATATTTTTTTGAAAATATATTCATTTTTAACAAATTATTAAAATTGTAAAATAAATTATTTTTTCATAAAAAATTTAATCAAAAAATAATTAATATTTAAACATTAAATCATTCGTTTTGTTGGTAATTTATTTGACTTTTTTTGTTGATATTTGTATAATTTAAATATATAAATTTATCAAATAAATTTATTAAAAATTTATGTTTAATATTTGATAAAAATACAGATATTAAACAAGGAGGATTTATGAAAAAGTTTTTCGTCGGACTTTTAAGCATCTTTATGATTTGTGGAGGGTGGCTGCTTGCGGCCTGCGGTGCAAGCACGCCACAGCTTAAGATTTATGATGCTCAGGGGCAGGAAATTGAAAAGGCGCTTGAGTTGGAAATTGATTCATCTAATGCGGAAGATGAATATATTTTGTTGTCTGCTGCTATTTTAGGTGGGGGCGATAAAGAAATTACAGCCTCTGCTGCAAGCGGATATGAAAATGTGGTGTCTGTAAAAAAAGACAGCACAATTGGCGGAAAAACTTTCTTCAAAGTTGTGGGCTTGTCAGAATCAGCTGAAGGACCTGCAATGGTGGTTTTTAGTTCTCATGCGTATAGTTTGACTAAAAATGTTTACATCAACGTCTACTCTCAAGTAAATGACATGGAAAAAAATAACGACGAAAAAGCAAACAACTTCCTTGTTGAAGGATTAACATATAATGTAACAAACAATGGTTTTGAAAGCGAAGAAATTGATGGCGGGGCTGGTAACAAGATTAAGCTTTCATTAACCGAAAATGAAATGATTAGATTTTCTCCATCTCAAAACTCAAGAAGAGAATTAGAATGGTATATTTGGTCTGAAGGGAAATATGGGTCAGCAAATACTTTTACTGTTGACAGCAAATGCATACAAACAGGGGGCGAATATGATAAATATGTTCAATTGAAAGCAACCGATGTTCATGAAAAGGGAAATGGCAAAACGGTTGAGTTTAAGCTGCCTGTAATAGAGGCAATTGCAAGTGAAATTGGACTGGCTTGGAACAACAGTGATTTGGGTATGCCTACAGCAGGCGACTTTACTCGAGGAGATGAAAGTCATGTTGAGGCGCTTGTTTCGAATGTGGCTTCGGCTGAAAATTATATGGCATATGCTTGGGTTGGATACGCTGGGGATGACCTCGTTATTACACCGGTTGTAGAAAAGAAAATGGTGGTTGGTAAAGGTGTTGAATATGTACCAGTTGCTGAAGATGTTTGGTCAAAAGAGCTGAACATTACACCACAAGGCGTTGCGCAAGATGTTGCACAAGCTAAAGGATATACATATTTTGCTGTTAATGCTGCAGATAAAGACAATACAAATGATTACAGAATTAGTTTTAAGATTGGATATCAAGATTTTAACTATGCAATTTCAACAAGATATGTTTATCTTGATATGAAACAAATGGTTGAAGAAGTGCTTGTAAGCACTAAGGGCTATGTGGACTTAAGTGGAGACCACAGCGTTGATACTGAGATTAATATTTATGATAATTATGCGACTGTAGAGGGCATTTCTCGCGCGGGACACGGTCAAACATTTAAAGTTGAGCCTTATCCAAACGTTTTAGATGGAAGTGGGTTGTATTCTATTGCTTTGGAAAGTCCTAAAAATGTTGCTGGTGGGATTACTACATCTGGATGTCCAATTATTATTCATCACAAAGCTGCAAATGGAATTGTTGAAGAATTGCCAATGACAGATGCGGGTAATGGCAAATGGGTGCTAAGTGATGTGGCTGCGGCAGGTGAATTATACATCTGCGCGTCAGATGAATTAGTGAATCAAAAAACCGATGGCTTTTATCTTACCGTTACAAGCAAAGATAATGCAGAGGCAACAACAAAGGTTAAACTTGCTTTGTTTAAATCTGCATCTGATGAGAACATGAAGGGCATTGTTAATGGTGACATGGTGATTGACAGCGGCCTTGCAGGTGAGCATGTCATCACAAGAATATTGACTCTTGCTGGTCAATCAAATCTCGACGGTCTTTCAATTGAGTATGAAGGCTCTTCATTAGATTTTTCTAAGATTGAATTAGTAAGCAGCAACACTGCAGATAATGAAGTTACATTTAAATTTACTGCAACATTAAAAGAGGCTGCGTATGGCAAAACGCTTAGTGAAACTTATAAAATAGTTCATGCAAACGGTGCGGAAAGTAATGAGTTTAAAATAGACGTTATTCTTCCATTTGAAGAACTTAAGGTTTATCCAAATACGGGAGACAATCAATCAAATTCAATTTCAAATGCCGTTGCTGTTGATGGTGACGTTGTGTCATTAATGCTTAAAAACAATAAATCTACACCACTTATCTTTGCGATGCCGTCTGTAAATGGTTCGGTCCCAAAAATTACAGGTTTGACTGTAAGCTATTATGCGGCAGATAAAGATTCTCAAACTTGGGATAAGCTTGATGCGGCGGCACAAGAAGACATTTTAAACGATCCTGCTGTAGAGTCTAGCGTAATTTCATTTACGCATTCAGAAGACTTCCTGTCGGGCTCTATTGCAACAAAGGGTGAAGGATATGTATACCTTATTTTAAGTTTTACTGGAAATGGTATAGATGCTGGAGCTGTACAGGAAAAAACGGTTAATAAAGTAATTTTAATTGAAAGTTATAACTCTCCGGAAGGTTTACGAATTACACCTTTAACCGATGGATATGTTGAGCTTTATTCTCTCGATAGCGTTTCTGATGATTATGCTGATTTGACTACTAAAGATATTAACATTCAATTTGAAAATTTAAATACTACATATTATGAAAACAACGTAACTATTTCTCATAAAATTTTAGGAGAAAATTACAAAGATTATTATTCTATTGACAATCTTAATGTGACTTCTGAAGGAATTTCATTTACAATTACAGCGCTCAGCACAAAAGCAGAATATCAGCGCAGTGATGTGCTTAATGTTGTATATTCAATTGAAAAAGACGGTAAAATTGTATATCAATTGATGGCGTCGGTTTCATTGACTATTAAAAATGCACAAAGAGTTACAAGCTTGGCTTGTGTGAATGACGATGAATATGGGATTTATTTTGACATTAGAACAACGGGTAGTGATAGGTCTCAATATTTAGTATTCCAAACATCACCAATCGAGGTGAAAGATTCGTCATTAAGGGTTGTTATCACCGATATGGATGGTGACGAGGCTGAATCTCAAACTTTTGTACAAAGAAATACAACTGTTGTCTCTGATTCTGCAATTGCTTTAAAGCTTGGAGATGCTGTTTCTGAAGGAAAGTCTGGATATGCCTATATCCTTCCAAACGATGCTGTATTTAATGATAATATTAAATATTACTGTTATTTAGATGAAAATGGAAATAAAGTTTTATTTAAGAATATTGAATCTACCGAAAACTTAACACTTGCCAGTGATATGGTAAATGTTAATCATATTGCATCACGTTATAACGAACTGCTTAATTATGGTTTCTTTATTTCAAACGTAATGGGTGAAGAGAGAAGAGAAAACATTTCTTTTGCAGACATCATTGAAAAAATACAAATTGAAGTTGCAGATGGCAGCGAAGAACATCCTTTAAGAATTTATAATGAAACTCAATTTAAATATATCAATGATGAAACGCTTAATCCTTTAGGCAAATCACTTCACTATGTTGTTATGAACGACCTTGATTTTAGTGATGGAAGTTTGATATCTATTGATAATTTGAAAGGCGGAATTAAAGGCGTTTCTTCTGACGTTACAATAAAACTTAATGGGGACAATATCGTTTTCATTGTTGATGAAGGCGCGTACATTAGTAACCTTACGTTTATTGGATATGTGGATGGTGGCGGATTTGTTGCTAATATAAATTATGGAACAATTGATAATGTAACAGTAGACACAAATGGAAATACGGCAAGCGTGCTTGATGCTGGTTTAGATGCAGGCGGTTTGGTGCTTATAAATAACGGAGGCGTAATTTCAAATTCAAGTGTGTTAGGTCTTAACATTAATGCTGGTGGTAAGGTTGGTGGTATTGCCGCTGGTAATGTTGGGACAATTTCAAATTGCCGTGTTGAATTTTATAATCTTGTTACTGGCGTTGATGTAACTACGGGTTTAACAACATATGGTGCAAATACTTTTAGCGGCAGTGCAGTTGCGGCTTTTGCGGCGTACATGGATGATGGCGGCAGTATTACAAATACTTATGCTTATGATTATACGCTTTCTGCAGATAACAACACTAATAGAGTTTTAAATGGCACTTCAAGTGAAGATCCTTTTGTTGCAGAATGTACGGCTGGAACAATATCAAGCGTGTTCGCTGTTGTTGGATTAGATTCAACATCAGTGCCAGCAGATAAAATTTCTAACCATTATTTAAGTTATTATACAGGACCAGATGCTGAAGGCAACTATACGTATACAAGTAATGTTGACAATATAGGCGCAACTGGTGTTGTTAATGCTGGCGATGAAGGCTTTGATTCTGCAATCAATGGTGGATGGGCATACTTTAAAGATATGCATCAAGCAAAAGCGCTCACATCACTTGCAGGTAAGCAAGTACAAACAATTCCACCTGCAAATGGTTATTATAAATCACTTGAAGTTGACGATAAAAAAGGAATTTTATTCTTCTATGATATCGGTGAAGAAAAGTCAGGGCTTTCTGTTACAGAATTAAATGATTTAACTGAATATAATACTATAAAAATTACAGATTTATTTAATATTGATGAAAGTGGAAGCGTTGTAGCAACATCTTCAAATAATCGTATTTTAAAGGTTAAAGGCTCTACAATTGAGTTGCTTAAAACTGGTGAAGTTGAATTGACGATTGGTGTAAAACAAGACGCATCCATTAGTAAAACAATTTCAATTTCAATTATAAATGCAATGTCTGACCTCGTCCTTACACGCACTGATGAAAATGGTAGAGTTTTTGAGATTACAAACGATAAGGAAGTAAACGTACAAAGGACTAAGCAACTTGACGTTTCTGTGTCAGTAAGCAAAACACAACTTATTCTTGGTAATCTTGCAAATACATTTGAGTTTGTATTGCCAGCATATACACTTATTCCGGGCTCGGAGTCAGTGCCAAACGCTGTACAAGTAAGTGCAAGTGCAGGGAATATTCACGTTTCAACGTATTCTAATTCAGCAGCAACAATAGTTTCTGTATATCCAGAATTATTTGAGAGTACACTACTTCAAACAGCAGTTACAACTAGATTTATTAAAGAATTTACAGTTAATCCAACCGACGGGGTAATTACATTTGAAATTTCAAGTGAACAAAAACCTCTTACTCCTTCAACATCAACAGTTGTAAAAGCAAAGGTAATCACAACCGCTAAAGATGATATTGTTTATCCAGAAATTTTTATGGGACAGCAAACTTCTGCGATGGAAAGAGTGTATGATGGCGGCACATATACATTTATGGATGCACTTAAGAATAAAGTGCTTACAGCAACAAGACAATTAATTAAAGAAAACAATACAGATGGAACATATACCTATGAATACAGTATGACATTTGCTGTTGATGAATCTTACAAACAAAAGGTGTCAGACGATGTTACATTTAAAGTTCATTTCGTATCTGCAAGTGGTGCATCTAGTGACAGTTTTACAATTAAGCTTACAAAACAAAACATCACAAATGTAGATACTGCAATCTACAAAATAGAAAGCACTTACATTGCTGGTGCTACTGAAAATTACAAAGCAATACAACAAGTTTCCACCCTTGCACCAGGTAATGCGGCAATATTAAAAGTTAATGTAAACCCAGAGTTTGCTTACTATGATTACGCCGAGATTTCGTATAATGATATAGGAACAATCAATGCAGTAAATATTGAGGCTGTTGAGGCTAAAGATTTGTCTAAGGGCGAGTTTAAACTTCTGACGCCAGCAACCGCAAGCACTCAAAAAATTGGAACTAAACTTCGTTATATTCCAAATGAGAATTCAACAAATAAACACAACCTATATTTTAAACTTTGGATTAATACTACTGTTGATAAAGATGCTGAAATGCAATTTACTGTATCATTCTATAAGCAAGATCAAGAAGAGCCATTGACTTTTGTAAATGATTACATCAGCGTAAAATATTTGGCAGAGCCAACCGTAACAATTGATGGTGAAGAAATTGCATATATTTCTAGAGGAACAACTAGCGATGTTACAATTCAAGTGCGTGCCGATCAAGTGCTGGATGGTTTGACACTTTCTGGCGAAGGTATTAGTGGTGTATATCTTTCAACTGTAAGCGAACCTGTTGTAGATAACGTGCGTGGAATTAAAACTTATACTGCACGACTTAAGAGTTATGTTGATGCAAAAACAAACGATAAAAATAGATTCTATATTATGGCTTCAGTTTCAAGAGAACTTAATGGTGTACGTGAATCAAAGACAGCGTATGCAACAGCTGTAATTGTAGACTTTAAAGTTGATACCGTGTCAATTTATGGCGCAAATGATGGCAACTTAACTGTATGGCAGGGGGCGGCTAAAATATTTGATGTTGAATATTCGTTGATTCCTGATGATAGTGAATACATCATGACTTCAGAAGATGAAGATGCTATTAATGCACTTAAAAAGGCTAAAAAAGATTTTGCAACAAATCATTATTACCCAGAAAATATTTCAGGCGCAGCAACAGAGTCAGAATATTATATCAACTGGGTAGAAAAAACAGGTGGCAGGGAAAAACTTTCAATTCTCGACAGACTTTATTTGAGGACTACAGAAGGCGATAAACCTTATAACAAAGCGCTTAACTTGCCATTTGAAATTTCTGCACAAACAATTGCAGGAAAAGAAGTTTTAAGTATAGTAGGCACTAAGACAAATTCTGGTGCGACAACAATGGTGCTTTACACTTACATTTATGCAGGCGGAATTCAAAAGGTTGTTGAAACAGAATTTACAGTTACTGTTGAAACATTCTCAAATCCTGACCTTGCGCTGCCTATCAAATCGGCAGAAGATTTTCTTAAACTTGATCCTTCAACAATGTCTGATGCTGAGGTGATTGAGCCTGAAGATTATATTCTTGAAAATGATATTGTGCTTGAAAACTATATTCCTTTCAGCACAAATGCAATCAGATCTCTTGATGGTAATGGTTATACCATTTACATTAAGTCATTTGATTTAGAAACACCAACAACTTTGAATTTAGCGCTGTTTAATGAGGTAACTCAGCTTAGTCAAACAGAGAAAAACAATGCAGAGTACACTACTCTTAAAAATGTTCGCGTCAACTATTATAATGGTGGACAAATTACGGTTGATGTTTCAAGACATAAAGAAATCAACATAGCAGGTCTTGCAATTACAAATGAAGGTATAATTACAAATTGCGAAGTTGTTTCATTCTATCAAACAGGTTTGGCTGGAGAGTCTCTTGATGGCAGCGAAAGTCAACCATGTACTCTTCATACAAAGGCAAAAGGTTTCAATGTTGCTTATAGAGATGGGGCAAATACATCAGAAGATGTGTTCCTTGGCTACAATAGCACATGGTCAAGCCAGATTGCCGGATTTGTTTTAAATAACAATGGGAATATTACCAACTCAAGAGTGGGCGGCGATGAGATTTATCTTATCACCTCGGCATCAACAAATAACAATGTTGCAGTTGCTGAAATCGCTGTCGTTGATAAATTTTCTATTATTGGACAAGGAAATATTGCTGGATTTGTATTGAACAATACAGGCTCGATTGCATCTTCGTTTGTTAAGAAGGCAGAAATAGCAAACCTCAGCGCAGATACATCGTTTATTGCTGCTGGTTTTGTTGGATATAACAGCGAAAGCGCGTCAATTTTAACAAGTTATGTTGAAGGCGTGCGTACAAGTGACACTCAAGACAATCGAAATAGCGGTGCAATATTTGCAAACTTAGGCTCATCAATTTCGTCTGATATGGGGCATATTGCAGGTTTCATTTTTGAAAATAAAGGCAACATTAAAGACTCATATTCAAATATTTTGATATCCAATGACGAAAATGCATCACAAGTTTATTTGGCATCTGGTTTTGTATATATCAATGAAGGTGTTCTTGAAAACTGCTATTCAGCATCTCAAGTTGAAAATGCAAATTACTCACAAATGAACTTCTCTGGTGTTAATAAAGATGGTGAACTGCTTGTTAAGAGCGGGGAATATATCAACTGTTATTACTTCAGCGTCGACCAATTTGTTACTGAAGCGGAAGAGATGGTAAACGATACAACAGAGGCTCAGTTTAATACTGGCGCTGTACTAATTTACAATCCATTGATTGCGTCAAGTTATTATGGCTTTGCTGTCGCTGAAAACATCACTCAAGTGCATAAAGATGGAACTTGGGTTGTTGATGACGTTTATGGCATTAAACTTATTGACGCTGACTATATTGCTTATTCACATAGATTTAAAAAGACACTTGCAGACAACAGCGATTCTAAGTATTTCTTAACACAAGAAGACGGCACTAAGTATGAACTTCAATATGGTGCATTACAAGTTGGTGGACGTTTGATAGACACAAAACTTGGTGGAAACAACAACCCAATTCTTATTGCCAATGCGGATGACTGGCAAGGAATTAATGGCGCAAGTGATTCGTCATATATTAAAGAGTACTATTTAAATGGAAACATCAGCGGTGTATATAGACTTGTTGATGATGTAGATTTAAGTACAGTAACCGAAGAAGTTCTTTCTACAACTAACAACTTTACAGGCGCTCTTTATGGAAATGGCTTCGAAATTTCAGGTATTGCAATTTCAAGCAATGCTGCAGACTATAAATTTGGATTGTTTGCTTCAATCACGTCAACTGAAGATGTAAATAACAGGGCTGCATTAATATCAAACGTTACTCTTGACATTAAACAAGTTACAGCCGGAAATGTTGCTGCGGTTGGAGGTCTTGCAGGCGTTATTCAAAACGCAACAATTGTAAATGTAGAGCTGAACTTTGATGAAGATGCTATCGTTGAAGGTCGCAGCTTTGTAGGCGGCTTAGTAGGTTTTGCATATAATAGTAACAAAATTAAAAATATAACAGTTACTAATCCTAACGTCCTTGCGGATGCATATACAGAAGAGGATGAAAATTATCTTAACGCTGCAAAATTTAAAGATTTTAGGAGCAATGTAATAAGTGGCATCCGTGATGAGTTTTCACAAGGAGAGTCAGTCAACTATTCTTACGCTGGCTCTGTAATAGGCTTTATTGATAGTTATGATAATGATCCAAAATCGGCTGAGTATACTACAAGCAGCGATGCAGTGGCTGTTTATGAAGTTAATAATATTCGCGTTAACGGCAATGTTAAAGTGAAAGCGCAAGTTGTAGGTGGGGTATTTGGTTTGGTAGGGCCAAACACCGATGTGAATGACATTGGGCTTACTCTAAATGCATCTAATAATGTATCGTCTAAACTTATATCAACTCGTTACTTTGCGGGCGGAATTGCAGGACAATCGTTTGGTAGAATCTCAAGGGCGTTTGCTGTTCACGAAATTGCTGTTCAAGAAGAAATAGAAGACAATATGGCAAAATTCTATGCTGGTGATACTGGTGTGGAAAGAGGCATTCTTGACTTATTTGATACAACAAAAACCGATATTGAAAATACTCAAATTGCAATTGGTGGATTGATTGGATATGTTGGCAGTGGTATGCTTGACATCTCATACTCAAAGCTTAACGTAACCGCAGTTTCAGCCAAGTATTCTGGTGGTATTATTGGTTATTCTGATATTTCCAACAATCAACGCGCGTATGATATTTCAGACGAAACAATTTATTTTGAATCTGGTTCAACAGCAACAAAAATCAGTACGAAATATTACATAAAAGAAGTTTATGCAACGGGCGATGTTCGTGCAAATACTATGGCGGGCGGATTGTTTGGTGCAATTAAAGGCGAAAATAGTAATATTGATTTAATTGCTGTCAATGCTTTTAACTATATTACTACATACAACTATGAAACTGGTGCTTATGAAAAACTCAATAAAAATCAATACAACCTTTCTTCAAACTTCAAAATTAATAATTTTGTAGGACAACTGATTGAGGAAGATGGCGACATCGCGACTTTTGCGGACAGAAGTGTCAGTGAAGGTGATATAGTTACCAATAATGGTATAAAAGGTTGGGATAACGGTAAAGAGGGGTATAAAGTCAAGTTGATGACTGGTAAACTTGAAGGATATATCGAGTTTTTAACAGCGCAAGAGTCAGGCGAGGATGGCGAATCAAACGGATCTTTACATGAACCTTTGGCGTCAGTGGCTAAATATAATTACTACAGTTTTGAAGGTCAGCCAGTATATTTATCACGATTTGGTGAAGATATGCTTACAACCAAAGATGGCGAAGGTAATGAAATATATTTTAAAGAGGCAGAAGATTTAGTAGACTTCAATGTAGAGACTGTTGGAGACTCAGAACAATTTATGCTTCAAATATACTCTGTGGGTAGCCCTGCTCAGTATACAGATTCTACTGTTGGTCACACTATGACACAAGCTGGTTTCTTAAATTCTGGCATTTGGAGCTATGCTAACTGGAGCCACTATGTTGATGACCTTTTCGCAACAATTAAACTTAAAGAGACATACGATGTGGTTTATCTTGATGTTTGGAATGCAAACTCAGTTTTCAATCGTATGGCTACAACGCCAAATCTTATGGTTATTGTGCGAGGGCTTATAGCTGCGGATGCAAACGTTGACGATCCAAACAGTTATGCAGATATTGAAATTTATAAAGCAGGAACTACAGAGCGTTTTACTGTTAAAGGTTGCACTTCAGGGGAAGCATTTGAAAAACTTGAAAGCTTTGCTGGTAAGATAATAGGCGGCAGATATCCAATAGATGCAAGAAATGAAGATGAGTTTACCAAAATAATTTCACATTATGGCAACTTTATTGGAAGTACACAAGAAGGATTTTCAGTTACAAATCAAGCCTTTGTTTACGATTCCCTTAAACGGCTTGATGGAAACACTGAATCTGCCATAAACAACCCAGAGGATATTGTCATAGATAAAGGTTTATTTGTTAACAGTTCCATCACAGGCGCCAAACTTGTTGGACTTAGAATTATCCTTAAAGACAATGTAAAGGCAACTGGAACAAGTAGCCCATTTAACTACGGTCTTATAGCGCCCGAAATTAAAAGCACAACCATGTCAAACATTAAAATTGAAACGCAAGGAGTGGATACTGGTAAGGCATTATTATCGGTAGAACATACAACTGCTATTAAAGATGAAATGAACATAGGTCTGTTTGCGGGGTTGTTAGCGCAAGAAAGTGCTGAAAAAAATATGATTGTTGAAAAGCTAGAACTTAATACTGACATTAACGGCCAACAATTAATTTCTACTTCTGAGTTGTCTTTTGAGGGTGCGGCAGAAGCAAATGTTGGTGGATATTTTGGTAAAGTAACAAATGCGAGTAATTACGTGGGCACTGAAAAGATAGACACATTGAAGTTTAACTTGCAATTAGCTTCAATTGAAAATAAAGGCATAATTCAGGCTCAATCTTCAACTTTTAAGGCAATAAGTTATGCTATTGGCGGCTTTGTTGGAAACTTAAGCGGAGTAAGCTACTTAACAAAAGATGTTGGTAAGACAAATAATTATAATCTTGAATTTATAGCGCCAAAGGGCAACGCTAATTCAAAATTGTATTTAGGTAATGTATTTGGATATCTTCATAACGGCGCAGAAATTATTCTTGATGCGGGTCAAAACAATACAAACTCGGCAGACTTAACACAAGAAATTTCGGCTGGCTCAATTACAGTAGATGAAAGCAATTCAGGTTATATTGGTGGCGCAGTTGGTTATCATGAAGGCAGTCCTCTCACAATTAAAGGTTTTAAAACTGTAAAACTTAATACAACCGATGAAGTCAACTTAGTAGGTGATTTTGACTATGGTGGACTTGTTGGGTGTTCTGACGCGCAGCTTGAAATACCGGATGCAGACATTCAAATTACGGGTGATATTGCGTTGACTTCGAGCAATAATAAACTTGCTGTTGGTTCGCTTGTTGGTGCCATTACCGCAAAAACAACATCCGGAAATACAACCACAAGTATTTTAGGTAATATTACTTCAACCGCAGAGTTTACTCTTTCGGGCAAGCAAATAAACTTCGGTGGAATAATAGGAAATTTATACAACTCAGCAACAGACTCTGATGTTTGTCAAAAAGTTGAGTTGCAGGCAACAGGCATATTAGCATTTAATGGTGATGTAATTTTTTCTTCAACAGAGGCATCAGGAGATACGGTAAACCTCGGCGGTATCGTTGGCTTGGCTTATGGTGCTGGCAGTAGCAGTATAATCGACCTTACAATAAGCAACACATCTTTTGGCGGAAGTTTTAAAGTTCAAGACTCTGAAGATGCAAGCGTTACGGTAGGCGGTACAGTAGGTGGAGTAAACGCAGTAAGTTCTGCAAGTAAAATTTCTCTGAAAAATGGTTATAACTATGGCAATACATATGTTGATTATTCAGAGTTTACAAAACTTTATGCTTACAATTATGGTGGACTTATTGGTTCGGCGGCTACAGCCGAGTATTCAATAACAAAGAATTATGTTGCGGCATCAAGTCATAACTCACGATATATGACATCTACTACCGACACTGCCCATGCATTGTTTGGTAAAGGTGAGCCAACGACTGACGGCAGTGTGGTTACAGGCAATTACTACAGCCATGCTGTATGCTTGCTTACAGATGATTTAGGTACTGATATCGGATATAACACTGCGTATACCGACAGACTTGGATATAACATGACAACTCCAACAGAGGACAGTGTAGTTGAAAAGATATGTGTTGGTTTATATGGTAGAGATTATGTTAACCACGAGACATACAAAAAACTTGTTTTGGGGCACAAATTAAAGCCAAAAGCATTTGATGACACAGGTATTACTGCATTAAATGTAACAGAGAAATTCAAAGGGTTAACATACTATACGCTTACAAAGAATGTTACCGTGGCTAATAGTTCATTTGAATTGAAAGATGCAGCATTTATTGGGGATGGCTTTAAAGTTACATACAAGAACACAGACCAAACCAAACAAGCTTTATTTACAAATGCAAACAACTATTCATTTGTGTCTTCACTTGTTGAAGACGTTGATATTAAACTTGAAAATGCTAGCATGACAAATTATGCAGGTTTGATGGTTGAATTGTCTACAAATGCACAAATTTATGCGGTTAATGTTTATGGAACAATTGATGTTGGAAGTACAAACAACCTTATGCTTGGCGCACTTTCAATCAATACAAATGGTAAAGTTTTCGATTCATCTACAGATGTTGATATTATTGAACGCGGTACAAATGGTAGCTATTCTTATGGATTTGTTTATGCATCGAATATTGGTTCCGATCCATTGGTGGAATCTCACATTGAAAATTGTTTCTCTCTTGGTTCGGTGACTACATATAGCGGAGGTGGATTAAGACCATTTAATGGCGCTGAAGGCACAGTTAGCAACTGTTACAGTGCAACAAAAGTTGACTGGAGAGACTATTTAACATTGAGCGACGCGTTAAACGTATATTACGGTACAACTACAATGGACATTAAATACGACGTTGATGCTATTGGACGCATAACATCATCATTAGACGCTGCCCATAAATTCACTTATAGGACATGTAGTACATCAATTGCAAATGCAAACGTCTCATGGATAAGCGAGGGGGTATATAATTATGGCTATCCAACTCTTAAATATCAATATTTAAAGATGTCATCTTGGGCAACACAAGAACAAAAGGAAAATGATTGTGGAACAGAACATACAACATCAGTTTGTGATGATCCTACCTACGACTGCTATGTAGAAAACTATAGTTATAAAAGGTCTAAAAATGGTACAATTCCTACTGGAGCCGATCAATTTTTCATGGTTCCAAACGCAGGCGTTTTTGCAGAGCACATTGCTAAAAATTTGAGTAGTAGTTTTGCGCTTAAATATGACATTGATTTAACACAGACATCTACTTATGTTTCTCGTGATGGCAAAGGAAAAATAACTAAATGTACGTTTAACCTTGAAAACGAACTATTTATAGGCCAACTTGATGGTCAAGGTCATACAATCAAAGGGCTTACAGATTCATTGTTTGGCCAAGTGGGTTCTGCAGGTGTTGAAGCGACCGACACTACTCCTGCTATTCCGGCAACAACGACTTCAACTTGCTATGTCCGCAACTTAAGACTTACGGATATTAATTTTACGACTACTTTAGGTTCAGCCAGTGAGACTTCTGTTGTGAAACAAGGCGCTTTGGCAAAGCACATTCAAAATGCAACCATTTCAAATATGACATTGGGTGGAAATATTAATGTCTCTGCAACAATCCAAAAGGGATTCCATTTAGGTGCTCTTGCTGGAAGTTCAAGTGCTTCGAACATAGACACTGTTGAAAGCACGGTGATTGTAGATGTTACATTAAGGGGAACGTCACATTACATTGGCGGATTGATTGGTAAAGACGAACAAAGTGCTATCAGTTATTGTTCAAATTATGGGAACTTAAATACAAAGCAGCTTGCTTCGGATACGGACTTGTTCTCTCCATGTACAATGGGTGGCATTGTCGGTTCCGGGAAAAAATCGACAATAAAGTATTGCTCAAATGTCGGAACATTATTAAATAATTATAATTTTACGACTAGTGATGGTAGTACTTACGAAAATCATTTTAGGACAGCTGGTATTGCGGGAGCAGCTATTGGTGGAGAAGTTTTATATTGTTACAACTCTGGTGTTATCAAGTCTGGGGATAAAACCAAATTGCTTAACATTTCCGGTTATTACGAAACTGTTGTTGGTAATGAAGTATATCCAGGGAAACCATTCTTAGAAGTTGCGGCCGCAACTGCTGCAGGTATTGTTGCATCATGTGAAGAGTTGGTTTATTCTGAAGAGATAGGTTCAGTAATAACTGGGCAGAAACTGGTCGGTTCTACATTCTTAACTACAATCAGCCCAAGTTTTGCGAATTGGGACGGCATTGAGACGCCTGCAGATATTAACAATTGCTACAACGAAGGTACGGTTGAAGCGTTAGGTAAAAATCCTGAGTATGGTTATTCTCACAGTACTTCAACTGGGGATAAACGAGTATATATTAAGCAAAAATCAATTAGAAACGTTCTTGCATATGGCATTGGGCCTTCAGCGGATTCGTCAAATATATGCGTATACAAGAAAAGTTCAACTGGAGCAACATCTGTTTTTGCAAATGGATCAGCACTGCGATACGACGAAGTAATAAAATACTTTACATATACAATGGATAAATGGGTACCGCAGTATAAATATGACAAAGTATTTGTTAGTACAAGCGGCGTTAATATGGTTGGTATACAATTAAAATATACCCTTAGTTCTTCAAACATAACACTTATAGAAGATGGAAAATTTACATTAACAGATCATGCTGGCAACAGTTATGAAAGAGAATATCAAGCAAAAAGCAATATTTGCGACTTGCCTCTCTCGCTAGTATATTCTGCGGATTATTATCTTCAAGTTATGGCGTATACAAAGCAAGGTGACAATCCTTTGGGAGTCTTGGCAATGAAATTTGCCTCATACAGCGAATGGGCGGTACTTGGACGGACTTATCATTACAGTTATTATATTGGGCGAAAAGCAACAATTACAGAAAACTTTATAATGCCATTGGATTTGCATGGAGACGACAAATTTAGTATGGTGGATCATTATGTTGACTTAAGCCGTAAAAAAGCAGACGGAGACACAACTACATATGTTAGTACTGAGGAAATTAAACAAGATGCTTTTAAAGAAGCTGCAAATCAAATTGCTGAAATCAAAAGGTTAACAAAACCAAATGAAGATGATTCGGCTTATCAAAGCATCTTGGTTGCAGGCAACAATAGATTTTATATTGCACAAAACAATTTAAGTATGTTCCAAGCTGGTATGTTGTCGCAAGAGGTTGAATTTACATTTAAAGACGTAAATAGCGCATATGCAACTTATTCAATTGATACTATTACTGCGGGTGGCGAAGCGGTACTTATTAGTCAACCTACATTTACGGTTAGTGGTGATACTGTTACTGGCAAAATGAAGGTTTATTATGATGAAACCGGAGATCCTTTATCTATAGCATTAAAGGCAAGTTATAGCACATCTGACACAATAGATACCAGCATACTGCAACTATATTTGACTGATGATGGAAATATTGGATTAGGATTAACAAGTATTGACACTGCAGCAATTTCACATTGGGAAAGTGTGGAAATCAAAAAGGACAGCGAGACTTATCAAGCATATAAACTTAGCAACGCTGCAGATCCTACAAAAGAAATATATGTTTTACATGAACGCGATGACTTCATTTACGTACCGGGTGCAACTTTAAGCGATGGCACAAATGTAAACACGCTTGGTGCAAATGAGTTGATTGGTGAAACTTGGGAATTAAATTATACTGGTGGCGCAACCAGAGCAATGGATTTCTTCCGGCATAATGGCGGTTCTGGCACTGTAATTAATCCGGTGGCAAAAGATATAGTTAGGGTTGATACCGATGTCGTTACAAACGGAAGATTGCCATATGGTTTGACAAAACAATATTCAATTGCACTTGATGATGGTGGAAATCCAGTTGCGTCAACTAGTGATATGGGAACAACATGGAGCGGTACAGGCGTAACGCAACATCGACAAATTGTGGGAGGCTCTGCAGGTACTCTTTATCAAAAATCTGAAAGTACAGCAACGATTGCTGCTGCAGATTGGACAGCAGAATGGTGGCATGAAGGAGGAGATGAAATTCAAGCATACTATATTACCATTGAAGATGGGGATTTAATAGAAAATATTGAATTTGAATTAACTGACGGTTCCAAAGTGGAACCATTAGGTGTAGATGGCAACAAGGTATATGCTGAAAACGCAATACATAGTTCAATTGTGTCTGTTTCATACGACAAATTCACTCGTGTTGCAGATGTAGAAAGCGATGGGGTTGTTGTAAACGCTACAGTTGATATGTTTAATAGCAGTGTTATAGCAAATGTATACTATAAAGACCACACCGCAATTTTACAGCAGTTTACGACTTTATCAACAAAAGATATTTATTTACATTCGGACGCTAATCAATATATTGTTGCAAACGATGCAGTTGTTGACACAAGCGACGCAACCACCTCAGTTACAATCAACGATTTTGATGTTACACTTGAATATAAAGCAACAGAAAGTGAAACAACCGCAAGTCATAATGGTGTAGATATAATCACAAAATCAACGGTGACATATGATGAAATTTATGGCTTTAATATAACACAAAATAAGAATGCCTATCTCGGCGCTTTTAAAATTAGTTTGGACGGCTCACCGAAACGCGCTTACTATGCAAATACAAAAAATATGGGGGCAATGCAACCAGGAGGAATGTATATTCCTTCTGGAGACACTACAGAAGTCGAAATCATCCCACTTCGTTCATACGTTTTTGCAGCAGATGAAAAAACAAGTGGCTATAAAGTAGGGCTTCAAATAAAAATGTCAGATTTGGGTATTACTGGTGTAAGTGATGGAGAACTTGTTTGGCTTCAGACACAAGACGAACAAGATCTAAATGGAGACGGAAAAATTGATGGAGATGAAGCAGCGAAAGGATCATTGGCGGAATACGGATATATTGAAGTAGATAATTCACAGCAAGATTATAAGGTATATAAAGCCATTACCAGCGATCACGATGGAGACGGAGAAATTGATGAAATGAGAAGAGGTGATTTGCTAGGTCCGGTATCTGTTAAAGCAAAAGCTGATTTAATCGAAACGTATAATGGCGTGGTGGGAATTACAGATGATGATAAATATCAAGTCATTGATGACGATGCGAAAACATATGTAGAACTGACTGAGGGCGCATCATCAAGCATTAGCATTAAAATCGAAAAGAGTGAAGTGATAAACCCATTGCCATCGTTCTCGAGTCCACAATTATTAACATTATCAAGCTATAAAATTACAGATAAGTCAACGATTGGCACCGAATGTAATGGTGCAGTAGACTACTCAACGGCAAATCTTACACTATATGCAAAACCATCTAAATACAGTACATCTGAAACATATACTTTGACTGGAAGTCAAAACATTTCGTCTCTAGTCAGCATAAGTCCAGATAAGCTACAAGATAGTTCTACTGTAGAAGCTTACTCTATTGTACTAACAAAAGATATCTCCATTGGGAATATACCTAATGCACTGGAACAGAAAATGAATATTATTGGTAATGGCTACAATCTTTCTTATTATGGAAAAGGACTATTTTCGAATATTGTAGAAGATAAAATCATGAGCAATATTAATCTTTTAGGCGCAGTTGACATTGATGAATTTTACGATGCTTTTATTTACGGCGGAAAAACACGTGATGAGAATCCTATACATGATACAGCAAGATTACAAGGAATAAAGATGTTTGGAAGTGTGTTGATAAAAACGACTCTTGGCGTTAAGAATGTACTAATTGGTAATGTCACAGACACTAAAAATATCGCGCTTACAAGTTATGTGTCATGCGATTTTATGGCATATGAATATGGTTTTACAGCATATTTACTAAGCGGAGGTATAACTGATAACGGATATTATGGTGTCGCATTGAGCGAAAATCCACATTCAGTATTGCGCTCAACCACATATAATTTTCATTGTTACAGCAATGATTGGGGAGACGCTTATAAATGGAGCGTAATAAAAGGTGGTACCAAATTTGATGGTGATGGAAAAACTTATGTAGAAGCAGAACAAAAAAATGAAAATTATTATTATTTGAATTATGATTTAAAAAGCTATGATTTTTCATCGACTTATTCAAAATATAGTGTAGGAAAGTATATTCCTTCGCGATTAGCTTTTACTATTACAAATGAACAAGTGGGAAGTAAGAAACTACATGATCTTACAAAATTTGAATATTGTAGAGGTTGGTCGGGAGCAGTTAGACATATGCACGCAATTGATTCTAAAGGCATGGGAATTACACTGTCGGGAGGTAAGTATGTTCCTACCACAACATTAGGCAAGGTAATGTTATACAAGCCTACTACAACATGGTCGGATTCTTGGATTTATCCAGCAACTAGTACTGATAATTATTCAAAATTAGACGGTTACGGTTACTTGACATCTTTAAATCATGACTTCTTCTATCCTGCAGGTGACATGATTAATCCATATGCCTAATAAAAAACAAGTAATATAACACAAAAAGGAGAAAAGTTATGGGGAAGAAAATTGAAAAGGAGCCTATTGACGAGCATTTTGAAAAACATATGCACGATGGGCATCGAGGCAGATTGTTAAGGACGGTAAACGATCGTGGCCTTGAATACTTAAGTGACATTCAAAAACTTGAATTTGTGCTTTGTTTCATTCTTCCAAGAGGGGATGTAAATCCCCTCGCCCATAGACTTCTTAAACGTTATCAATATTTGTTTAATGTGATGGAAGCTCCGGTGCAAGATTTAATGCGAGTGCCTGGGCTTGGCGAAACCGCGGCTATGAAATTACATGCCCTTCTTGAAATATTTGAAGGTTATCAACTGGATAAGTTTAACAACAATAAAGTGCTTGAAAATGGTGCAGACTTGCTTGAACATATTGAACTTTTGTTAAGGTTTAAAAATGAAGAAGTTTGTTATATTTTGGGCATTTCGCCAAGTGGTGTAGTTGGAAACGCCAGAGTGTTTAGTCGTGGTGATGCAGCCACTGTAAAATTCAACACTTTTGATGTGGCAAATTATATTGCAACTTACAAAGTACATAGATTGATTTTTGTGCATAATCATCCAAATGGTGATGCAAAACCATCTAAAACAGATGAAAATACATTCCTTAAAATTAACAATATGCTTGCGTTTTGCGGTGCTAATGTATATGACTTTTTTATCGTTGGACGGAACGGTATATACAGTTGGAACAGAAAGTGTTTAGTTCGAGACTTTACACAATCAAGTTTTGAATTAGATTGCTTACAAAGCAACCCAAAAACGCAGATAGAAAACAAAGGATAAAAATCATCCAAAGGCGAGGGGATTTCCCCTCGTTTTTTTGTTTGCCATCAGTTTCAATAATCTCATTTCCAAATGGAAGCACGCATAGGCAGTATACGTTTTCATCGTCATATTTAATTGAAATGTATTCTTGCCGTTCAAGGTAAATTAAAATATTTTCAAGCCCGTCATTATCAACCCTATATTTTATAGGCATTGCAGAAATTACGTCTCTTGCTTCTACCAAACTATATGAGCCGTTGGGGCATTCTTTTTGCAAAATTTTAAGCACCAATTTTGATTTGATGTCTAACATAGCATAATTTTTGACTTCATTTTATGTATTTAAACTTATATTTTTGTCAACAATGTTTACCGATGCAAGAGCGCAAAGAAAAACTAGTTTTAATCTATCTTTGCAAGGTGTGTGATGCAAAGCGTACACATCTTATTTCGCCGCATGATATTGCAAAAGCTGTCAGCAAAAAAATTATTTTATCCATTAGTGAAATTGACGAAATTATGTCTAGTTTGAGCCTTCAAAATTTTATTGATTTTGTAGTCTCGGATAGTAAAAATGGTTATTATTACTGCATTAAACTGAAGAAAAAAGGGCAGACATATTTGATTGACTCTCGCAAACAAAAGAAGGCGCTTGGACTGCTTGTTTTGCGCAGTATTTTTCTTGCAACGGTCAGTTTTGTTTTTGGATTAATTTTAAGGGCAATATTTAAGTAAACTCTTTATTTTTTTTGTTAAATATGTTACAATTGCTAAAAAGGATAAGCAATGGATTTTAAGTTGGTGTCAAAATACTCTCCCTCTGGCGATCAGCCACAAGCAATTGATAAGCTTGTGGATGGTTTTTCCGATGGCCTTAAAGACCAAGTTCTGCTTGGGGTGACTGGCTCGGGCAAAACATTTACGATGGCAAACATCATTCAAAAGGTCAACAAGCCAACGCTTGTTATTGCGCATAATAAAACCTTGGCGGCACAACTATGTAATGAGTTTCGCGAGTTTTTTCCACATAATGCTGTAGAATATTTTGTTTCATACTATGATTATTATCAACCAGAAGCATATATCGCATCTTCTGACACCTACATTGAAAAGGATATGTCAATTAATGAAGAAATTGATAAACTTCGCGCAAGTGCCACGGCATCTCTTTTAGAGAGGAAAGATGTAATTATTGTTGCATCAGTTTCTTGTATATATGGGTTGGGCAACCCAGAAGAATATTACAACCTTCACATTGCTTTACGTGAAGGTCAGATGATTGATAGGGATGAGTTAATCAATCGCCTTATAAACATTCAGTACACTCGTAATGATGTTGATTTTAAACGTTCTACATTTAGGGTGAAGGGGGACACCATTGATATTATTCCTTCTTCACAATCAGAACTTGGCATAAAAATTCAATTTTTTGGTGACGAAATTGAAAAAATTTATAATTTTGAACCTGTGTCTGGCAATTTGATAAATGAACTTAAAATGGTGGCTATTTATCCGGCTACGCATTATGCTGTTGGACAAAATAGGATGCAAACAGCATTGGAAGAAATTGAGCGCGATAGAGAGCTTGCAATTGCAGACTTTGAAAGTCAAGGGAAGTTGATTGAGGCCGAACGTATTGGGCAACGCGTTGCATATGACATGGAGATGATGCGTGAAGTTGGATATTGCAGCGGCATTGAAAACTATTCACGTTATTTTGATGGGCGCAGGCCGGGTGAGGCGCCATACACACTAATGGACTATTTCCCAGATGATTTTTTAACTATAATTGATGAAAGTCATATGACGTTGCCGCAAATTCGCGCTATGTATAATGGTGATAGGGCAAGAAAACAGTCTTTGGTGGAATTTGGGTTTAGACTTGAAGCGGCAAGAGATAATCGGCCTCTTACTTTTGATGAGTTTAATGGCAAACTTCGACAAACTATGTATGTGTCGGCAACGCCCGCCCCATATGAGCTTGCAAAAGCTGGACAAGTTGTTGAACAGGTAATTCGTCCAACAGGTTTACTGGACCCGACTATTGAGATTAAGCCAATTAAAAATCAAATAGAGCAGTTGATGCTTGAAATTGACAAAACAATTAAGCGCGGCGCAAGGGTGCTTGTAACTACGCTGACAAAAAAAATGGCAGAAAGTTTAACAACATATTTGCAAGAGCATAACTTTAAAACAAAGTATATGCATTCAGAAATTGACACGATGGAGCGTGTTGAAATTGTCAACGGATTGCGCGCAGGCGAATTTGATGTGCTTGTAGGAATTAATCTTTTGCGTGAGGGGCTTGATATGCCTGAAGTGGAACTTGTTGCAATTTTAGATGCAGATAAAGAAGGTTTTCTTAGAAGTGAGGGGGCATTAATTCAAACAATCGGCCGCGCTGCAAGAAATGCAAATGGCAGAGTTATTATGTTTGCTGATGTCGTCACCGATTCTATGAAGAGGGCAATTGAAAAAACTGAGAACAGACGAAAGTTGCAGCAAGAATTTAACAACAAACACGGCATTGTGCCAAAGACTATTATTAAAGAAATCAAAAATACACTTGAAATTACGAAGAAAGTTGAAGATGGAAAACTTAAGAAGGAAGATATCCCTGCAGAGATTGAGAAGTTGACGGGAATGATGAAAGTTGCATCAGCAAATCTTGACTTTGAACGGGCGATTGAACTTCGAAATCAAATTCAAAAATTACGTACCCGTCTCACGCGTAGCGAACGCAAAAGTGGGAAATAATAGGCGGTACTATTAAAATTCTAAAATTAAGGATGATTTTATGAATAACACAATAAAAATAAAAGGTGCAAAAGAAAACAATTTAAAAAATATTGATTTAGAAATTCCAAAAAATAAGTTGGTTGTTTTTACTGGTGTCAGCGGTTCTGGCAAATCTAGCTTGGCATTTGGTACAATTTTCGCAGAGGGGCAAAGACGTTATATTGAAAGTTTATCGTCGTATGCCAGAATGTTTTTGGGGCAAATGCAAAAGCCGGACGTTGAATCTATTGATGGGTTAAGCCCTGCTGTATCAATCGACCAAAAGACCACTAATCACAATCCTCGTTCTACCGTGGGCACTGTAACTGAAATTTATGATTACATTCGTTTGCTATTTGCGCGGGTAGGCACGCCATATTGCCCACATTGTAAACAGCCAATTTCGCAGCAAACAGTCGACCAAATTGTTGATGCAGTTGAAGGGTATAATCAAGGCAGCAAACTTACCATTTTGGCGCCTGTAGTGCGTGGTCAAAAAGGTGCTTTTGCAAAACACCTTGAAGGGTATAAAAAATCTGGTTACGTCAGGGTAAAAATTGATGGAAGTATTTATACGCTTGATGAAGAGATAATTCTTGATAAAAATTTAAAGCATGATATCAGCGTAGTTGTTGACCGTATTGTGCTTAAAGAAGGAATTACATCACGTTTGACAGATTCAATTGAAACAGCGGTAAAACTGGCAGAGGGGCTTGTCGTGATTGATAACGATGGTCAAGAAAATTTGTTTAGCACAAATTATGCATGTCCAACATGTGGATGGACGCTTGAAGAAATCACGCCAAGATTATTTTCTTTTAATGCTCCATTTGGTGCATGTCCAACTTGTGCTGGCTTGGGTGTATATTCTGACATCGATGAAAAACTGATTTTAAAAGATGGTGATTTATCTGTGCGAGAGGGTGCTTTCAACTGCGTTGGGTGGCGCATGGATAATGGCGGGCTTGCTCAAAAATACTTAGAGGCGGTAGGCAAAAAATATGATATTGATTTAGATAAGCCGGTAAATAAATTGCCAAGAAAAAAATTAGATATTTTGCTTTATGGCAACAATGGTGAAGCACTTGATTTGTATGAGAATGACAAACGCAACAAAACATTTGAACGTTTTAATGGCAAGAAAGCGCTTGCATTTGAGGGGATTATAAATAATTTAAAACGTCGCTTAGCAGAGGCTAAAAGTGAGTTTGTAAGATGGGAAATTGGAAAATTTGTTCATGAAATTACATGCCCTACTTGTAAGGGACAAAGATTAAGCGAAGGCGCTTTATCAATTAAAATTAAGGGCGAAAACATTTCGCAAGTTTGTGAAAAACCAGTATCAACCCTTTTAACCTATTTTGACGATATTCCTATGTCGCAAGAGCAAGCTGAAATTGCACAGCCCATTTTGAAAGAAATAAATGCAAGGTTAAAGTTTCTTTCAGACGTTGGGCTTGAATATCTTTCATTGTCTCGTTCTGCCGAGACCTTGTCTGGTGGTGAGGCACAGAGAATTAGACTTGCTACGCAAATTGGCAGCGGACTTTCTGGCGTGCTTTATATTTTGGACGAACCATCAATTGGGCTGCATCAACGTGATAACGACAGGCTTATCGGTACACTTAAGCATTTGCGGGATTTGGGCAATACGCTTATTGTTGTTGAACATGATGAAGATACAATTCGTACTGCTGACTGGGTGGTTGATGTTGGACCATACGCGGGTGTTAATGGCGGCGAGATTGTTGGCAACGGTACACTTGATGATATACTTAAAAACAACAATTCAATTACTGCAAAATTTTTGCGCGGTGAAGAACAAATTGAAGTGCCTACATCTAGACGAACCAGTGAAAAATACTTGCTTGTAAAAGGCGCAAAACAAAATAATCTTAAAAAGATTAATATAAAAGTGCCACTTGGGGTATTGACGTGTATAACTGGCGTATCTGGAAGTGGAAAATCATCACTTTTAAATGATATCATTTATCCACATCTTTCTAACAAATTAAACAACAGCAAACTTGATGAGGGGAAATTTGATAAAATTGAAAATGTTGAACTTTTAGATAAAGTAATCAATATCGATCAATCACCAATTGGCAGAACGCCACGTTCAAACCCGGCAACATATGTTGGGCTGTTTACTCCTATAAGAGAACTTTTTGCAAGTACGCCTGATGCTAAAGCAAGGGGATATACTTCAAGTAGGTTTAGTTTTAATATAAAGGGAGGCCGCTGTGATGCATGCGAAGGTGCTGGTGTAAAAGAAATAGAGATGTATTTCTTGCCTGATATTTCAGTGCCATGCGAAGCGTGCAAAGGGCATAGATATAACAGAGAAACCCTCGAAGTGCATTATAAAGGCAAGACAATTGCAGATGTGCTTGATATGACGGTTGAAGAGGCGGTTAAATTTTTTGAGAATATTCCTTCAATTAAAAATAAAGTTCAAGCGCTTATGGATGTTGGGCTGGGATATATTAAACTTGGTCAACCTGCAACTACGCTGTCTGGCGGTGAAGCTCAACGTGTTAAACTTGCAACCGAGCTTTCTCGCAAATCAACAGGTAAAACAATTTACCTTCTTGACGAGCCAACAACAGGACTTCATGCATACGATGTGCGCAAACTGGTTGGCATTTTAAATAGACTTGTTGAAAATGGGAATACGGTTGTTGTAATTGAACACAACCTTGATGTGATTAAATGTGCTGACCACATCATCGACCTTGGACCAGAAGGCGGGGATAAGGGTGGTACAATAGTTGCCGAAGGTACACCTGAACAGGTGGCGGAAAACGCAAAGTCATACACCGGCAAATATTTAAAAAAATATTTATAATAAAAAAGCCACTAGCAAGATCCATAACTTTTGAAACTAGTGAAATAATATTAAAGGTAAATCTGATTATGATTTGCCTTTTTTAATAAATTTTAAATTAGATATTGCAAAGTTTTTCGAAATATGCTATACTACCAATACTTTAAGGAGTAATGTATGGAATTAAACAGAGAAAATTATGACGATGGAGATGTCGTAACAACTAATATTGAAATTAAAAGTTCAAAAAATAAATTAGTGGTTTATTTTATAAAATCTGCGTATAGTGATAGAAATAAATGGAATGAAAGACAAGTATTAACTGATGTTGAAGTGACAAGATGTCAAATTTCAGAAATATATAGACATTCAGACCCGACTGGTAGCAAATTAATAGATTACATAAAAAATAACAATAGCAAAGATGCAAGCATAACTAGAGATTTGGTTAGATTATCAGACAAAACAGATGTGATTTATATCGGTTTACCAACTTCAACAACATTGTTTGGAAGTGCTAGAAAATTCAAAGATACATTCAGACCTTTAATTGTTAAAATTAATGATGAAGATGCTTCTAGATGCTTCCAAGATTTTGATATTTTTGGTTCACAAGCAGTAAATGTTGCTTATGATGCTTTAATAAAAGGCAAAAATCCTACTTCAACAAACAATTTTGTTTCTTTTTATGAAATTGGATTTTTGCGTAATCAAATTTGCAGACCTTTAAATGCAAACGAAGAAGAGTTAGAAAAATAATATTTGCACCTGAAAAACGGGTGCTTTTTATTTGGCATTTAGGCGTGTGCTTGTCATATACAAGTGTTCTCGCTTCGCTCGAACAGACAAGCACGCCCCTATAAACTAAATTAAAGCAGACAAAAAGCGAAAGTGTTGGTGAACGTAACACACTTTCGCGTTTTGCCGTTCTATACAATGGCTAATTTATTCCATGGTGTACTTGACAAGAGTCTCTGAAATGAGTTTTTCTTTTTGCTGATTAAGACAGAGAAACGACTTTTGTGCTTATAGTTATGCCTTTTGTTTCTCTGCCTTTTGATATTGTGTTTTCATTTTTTCTCTTGTCAAGTACCTTTCACGGCATAAAGTAGTCGTTAAAAAAGAGTTAAGATATTACTATCTCAACTCTAAATTATTACACTAGTTTCAAAATGCAGTGACTAAAACTAGTGGATTTTTTATTAATCAATTGAAGGGAGGTTTGCGTCTTGTGCATCATAGAATTGTTGTTCTTCAATTTTGTCTTGTTCAAATCTTGCTTGTTGTGCAGGTGTGAGGCGGATGGCGCTGAAAATGTCAGAAAGTTCTTGTGATACGCCGGTTGTAAATGCCCTTTCTTGTAATCTTGCCATAGCATTAGTAGGTGTTGCAAGTCGGCATGTTTTGTTTGATTTTAAAATAGGGTCTTCATCAATAAATCTGTAGTAATCTCTGATGACTTTTTCTTGGTAAGCACCAGAAATGAAAACTGTATTACCAAGAAATTTTTTGTTAAATTCAACATCCTCAAGGTTTAAGTCTGTCTTTTTCTTTTTGCGAATTCTTGCAAGAAGTTCTTTGCAGCGGATAATTTCATTATATCGAGCCTGAACAGCCTTTAATAAATGTGATACGTTGTCATGTACACGATAGCGTGTTATTGGCAGTTCGTCTTCTGTTATCATAGGTACTTTAAATTCAGCAAACAATCCGATTATCTCTTGTTCAGTTTCGTCAAACTTAGATTTTTGATTTAATTTTTTTGTTAAAAATCCCATAAGTTTTGTAAGATCTGCAAGTTTTTTGTCAGCAATGCGATTAAACATATCTAATTGTTGTTTTGTATAACGGGCTGCACTTGTTTGAGCAATTTGTGTCGTTGGTGCGCTTGCACTTGAAACTTGAGCTGTTGAAGGTTGTGTCATTTCAGCGGCAACAGCAAGTGCGTCTTGTTGATATTTTTGTATTTGTCCGCTGATTTCAGCAAGTGGTCTTGTTTCAGCCAAAAGCGCTGGAATATTTTTAATTCTAGATAAAACGTTTAGCCCAATTGTATCATCTTGGTCGATATCGGTTAAGTTAAGTTTTTCAGCAAGTGCAGCTAAAATTATGTTTGCCTTATACTCTTGTACAAGGGCGTTTTCACAATATCCAGGCTTGCTTGCATCATCAGTTGAAAGGTATGCTTGTTTTACAAAAGTGCTTACTCCAGCAAAGTCTGCAATCTTGCCCGATTGAAGTGCGGCAAATGCATCTTGGATTGACGAAATTTTGGTTTCACCTACAGAAAGTTCAGTAAAGGTTGAAAAATCAATCCATTTTGCAAGTTCTTGTTCTGCGCGTGCTGTCATGTGTGATATTGCAAGGTAGTTTTTAATTTGTTGTGCATTTACACCAAGTTTATCTGCGTTTATATTTTTAGTAAAATCAACTATTGATTCTCTAAGTGTGGCAGGTTGGGTTTTCTTATACGCCGGCGCGTGTTGAAGTGATAAGAATAAACCGTTAAGTTTCTCGCCAAGAAGTTCATCGTCATTTTTAATTGAATTGATAATATTTGCTGCCCAAATAAAGCGTGCAAGGTCTGTTGATGAAAGATTAACGTTTAAAGAGTGCGCAACAGTTTCTAAATAAACAGCAACATCAAAATCTTCAATTGAAAGTTCGTCAATAAATGTTGCAATTTTCATTGGTTTGTCAATTGTTGCAGCAAATTCGTCAAACGAGTTGTCGTGAGAGTATGCAAGCCCCATATTACCAAGAGAAACAAACCCTTTTTGCATAATCGCTTTTGTTGTATCATCAATGGCGTAATTATAGTCGTTTAAAGTAGGGGTTGCTTTGCCCGCTAAAAGTTGTGGAATTTTGCTTATCAAATTTGTCATAATTTCCTCCATATTAGTAATTATATTCTATCATATAAATTTGGTGTTTTCAAGATGCTATTTTAAAAAAATGATATAATTTAATAAAAAAATGCATTTTTTAGCTATTTCAACCTAAAAAATGCACCAATATTTTGAGTCGCTACATCTATTTTGATGTCTTTCCCTTCTATAATTCCGCGTTTCGCAAGTTCTTTTGTGATAAATGTGTATGCAAGTAGTGGCGAGTTGTTTTCTTCGCTAAGGTGGGAAAGTACAATTTGTTTTGTGCCTGTCTGGCATAAAAATTCAATTACTTCGCTACTTGCAAGGTTTGAAAGGTGCCCATTAGGGCCATCAATTCTTCGCTTTAGCGAAAAAGGATATTTTGTGCCCGACATAAGCATTTGGCGGTCGTAGTTGGCCTCTAAATACACCAGTTTGCTGCCTCGTATTGCGTTTAAAATACGGTCGTTGGTATGGCCAAGGTCTGTAAGTATACTAATTTTGTTGTCGTTTTCTTGAAAACTAAAGCCATAGCAACTTACATCGTGTGGAATTTCAATAGGCGTTATTGACAACGAACCTATTGTAAAAATTTCTTCGAAAAGTTTTCTGTTTTCAATTCTTACTTTAGCAAGTTTATGTTCAAGCCCTTGCCAAACTTTTTGATGTGCATAAACAGGGATGTTATATCTACTTGAAAAAATGTCCAGCCCTTTGATGTGGTCACTATGCTCGTGGGTGATGATGATTGCATCAATTTCATTTGGGCTTACGCCGCATTTTTCAAGCCTCTTTATCGTCTCTTGACATGACAAACCAACGTCCAAGATTATCTTTTTATCTTGTCCTTCAATGTATGTAATATTACCCTTACTTCCGCTTGCTAAATTGATTACTCGCATGTGTGAATTATATCACAAAGCCCAAAATTTTGCAAGAATATTTATTCGCAACAAAAATTTATGACGCTTTTATTTTGTACACCGCTTTCGCTGCGGTTTAAACCAAAATATGTAAAGCCCCAAACAACCATCAAAAGTAACAACAATCCAATCAAAAAAGTTGCCTTTTTCTTCATGTTTTTATGCTAGCATATTATACACAAACTGCAAAAGATTATAGTGTTGAATTTTTTGCTTTTTTGCCGAAAAACAAAGGAAATTTAAAAGGCATATAATTACTTGACAAAATGACGGTAAGGTGATAAAATAACGGCATAAAAGGGGTATCAAATGAAAGAGAAATTTTACATCACAACCGCCATTGCTTACACTTCTGGTAAGCCTCATATTGGCAACACTTACGAGATAATTTTATCAGACGTAATTGCTAGGGCAAAAAGACAACAGGGGTATGATGTTTTCTTTATGACCGGCACTGACGAACATGGTGAAAAGATTGAACAAAAGGCAGCAGAAAAAGGATTGTCGCCTAAAGCGTTTGTTGACGATGTTGCAAAAGAGATTCGTGGACTTTGGGATTTGATGAATATTTCTTATGATAAATTTATTCGTACAACAGATGAAGACCATGAAAAAACTGTTCAAAAAATATTTAAGAAATTTTATCAGCAAGGTGATATTTATAAAGGAAGTTATGAAGGGCTTTATTGTACACCATGCGAAAGTTTTTGGACTGAAAGCCAACTTGTTGATGGCAAATGCCCAGACTGTGGAAGAGAGGTTAAGCCATCTAAAGAAGAGGCGTATTTCTTTAAAATGAGCAGTTATGCAACAAGATTGTTAAAGCATATCCTCACAAACCCACAATTTATTGTGCCAGCGTCAAGAAAAAATGAAATGTTAAACAACTTCCTTCTTGATGATGAGTTTATCGGTAAAAGCGATGAAGAACTGCTTAAAGCAATTGAAGATGGCACAATCAAAACAAAACTGCAAGACTTGTGCGTAAGCAGAAGTACATTTAAGTGGGGCATTCCTGTTGACTTTGATGATAAGCATGTTGTTTATGTATGGCTTGACGCGCTTAACAACTATATTACCGGCATTGGCTTTGATACAGAAAATCCAAGCGAGACTTATACAAAACTTTGGCCTGCAAATGTACATGTTGTAGGAAAAGACATTGTAAGATTTCACGTTATCTACTGGCCAATATTCTTAATGGCAATGGGACAACCTTTACCACAACAAGTTTTAGGTCACCCTTGGCTTTTGCAAGGTGGCGAAAAGATGAGTAAATCAAAGGGCAATGTTTTGTATGCCGATGATTTGTCTTCAATTTTCGGCGTCGACAGCGTAAGATATTACGTATTACGTGAAATGCCATTTGCAACAGATGGTACAATCACATGGGAACTGCTTTGTGAAAAAAATAATGCAGATTTATCAAATATTTTAGGCAATCTTCTTAAGCGTACCATTGGTATGAGCAACCAGTATTTTGGTGGTCAAGTTGTAAATTACAATGTTAAAGAAGACTATGATGAAGAGTTTATTGAATGTGCAAAATCTATGAGAGATAAGGTTTTTGCAAAGATAAACGAATATAAAGTTTCTGACGCATTGGAAGAACTTTGGGGATTATTTAGAAAGGCAAATCAATATATAGATAAGGCTGAACCATGGAATTTAAATAAGGATGAAAGCAAAAAAGAAAGACTTTCAACTGTTCTATTTAATCTTCTTGAGGCAATCAATATTGGTGCAAACTTACTTATCCCATTTATGCCAGAATCTGCAAATAAGATGCTTAAAGAATTAAATGTAAAACAAAGAGATTATACCGATTTAAATAAGTTTGGTTTAACAGATAAATACAGCGTTACGCCTGCACCACAAATTTTGTTTAATCGTGTACGTATGCAAGATATTCAAGCAACAATTGACGAAATTGTGGCAAAACAAAAGGCTGAAAATGCGCCAGTAATTGAATTTAAACAAGCCGATTTAATTACAATTGACGATTTTGCAAAAGTTCAAATGAAAGTTGGTGTGGTGATTGACTGTGAAGCGGTGCCAAAATCTAAACTTCTTCATTCAACAGTCAAAGTGGGTACAGCAACGCTTTCAATTTTAAGTGGAATTGCAAAGGCATATACGCCACAACAAATGATTGGTAAAAAAGTTGTTGTTGTTACAAACCTTCCAAAACGAGAAATGAAAGGTTTGGTAAGTGAAGGCATGATTGTGTGTGCAGAGGACGAAATTGGCAACATTTCACTTTTAAGTCCAGAAAAGAATTTTATCTCAGATGGAAGTTCAATAAGTTAAAAAAGACTGCTTACATTTAAGCAGTTTTTTATTTTTAATAAAAAATTTAAAAATCAGCAAAAAATAATTGTTGAAAAAATTTAAAAATGGTAATATATATCTAAAGGAGGGTGTGTATGAGTGCATCACTTATAAGTATACTTATTTCTGTTTTATTTTTTGTAATTTTAATTGCTGGATTTTTAGTCGGCATGTGGCGTGGTTTTAAACGTTCGGTTGTAAATGCTGTGCTATCAATTATTGGTGCAGTGATTGCATTTTTCATTACGCCAATGATTACTAATGCTATGCTTGGCATAGCAATACCAGTAAGTGGAAAATCTGTGCCTTTAAGAGAAATTGCAGTTTACCTTATAGGGCAAAATGAAGATATGAGTGCAATGCTTGAAAACAATCAAAATTTAAATACATTGCTGCTTAATCTTCCGGGGGCAATACTAAGTGCTGTTATGTTTATTGTTGTCACCATTTCAATTCAAAGTTTGCTTTATACCGTTTATAAAATTTTGGCAAGATTTGTATTTAAATATAAGCCAATGCAGAAAAAGCATAGATTGTTGGGCGGAGCAATGGGCTTTGCGAAAACGCTTGTTATCACACTTTTTGCAGCAATGCCGCTTGCAAGTTTAGTTGGCACCGCATCTCATTTTGTTGCACCAACCACAACGGCCAGCGAGGTGGCGCTTGCGGAAGAAAACACCGGCAGCGAAGGGAAAAACGCTGGTTCTACAAACTTGGTTGTAGAAATCATTAACGGTTTAGAAGGCAGTGTATTTGTTAAGGCTTGCGGGTTATTTGGTATGGACGACGCGATGTTTGACTATTATGCAAATGTCAAAATTGATGGACAGCAAATAGTTATTCGCGAAGAAGTTGAAAATGTCGTTGAGGTTATCAATATCGGTAAAGAATTTTCTGCCATTGCAAACAACACGGCGTCAGTAAGCGATGTTGATTATGCTGCAATAAAAACATCTCTCAACAAACTTTCTCAAAGCGCTTTATTTAAAAACGTTGTTTATCAAACAGTTGGCGATATAGTTGTAAATTATCAAGATTATGCTTTTTCAGCTAATTTAAGTGAAGATGTAACAGAACTTCTTGATGCAGTCGCAAATGATATTACAAAGTTTATTGGTGAAGATAAAACATATGCTGACTACTTTACCCAAAACCTTTCAGCACTTATAGATTGCGTTGAAATTATTGGTGAAAGTGGTATGATTGATGAGGTTTTAGACCTTGAAGAAAAAGGCGTAAACAACATTTTAAAAACTATTACCAGTGAAGAAAATATTGATGATTTAAAACTTGGCGTTAAGGCACTTTTTGATGTTGATTTAGTGCGTGCAATAATTGAGCCTGCAGTGCAAAAGGGCGTTGAAATTACTGGACTTGAAGTTGACGAAATCAGCGTTGACACATCCGCTTGGACTGATAATGACTGGGATGAAAATGCCGATGCCCTTGTAAATGTAATTAAAAATTACAGCATCGTTGCTGATGAAATTGAAGAGGGCAGCGAAAACGCTGATGATAAGAAAACAATTATGGACATTGTCTCTGACCCAACAATTTTGGTAAGCGAAGGTGATTATGACGTTGCGTCAATCACCCACAACTTAGGACAAATGATTGACAACTTTAGGGCAGTAAAACTGCTTTATAATGCTGACGGGAATTCAATAATAGATGCTCTTCTTGAGGAAAGCGATATTGTTCTTCCAGCAGCAGATGAAACAATTTACAATAATGATGGCACAATTGCTACAATTACAAACTATACACAACACTTTGACTTTATGGCGCCAGCCCTTGTTAAGATTAAAGAAACAGGGTTATACTCTCAAATGAAAAATCAAACTTCATCAAAACAGACGATAAAATACATTGCAAATCAATTATCTGTTGAAGGTAATGAAGATATGCTTGCCGAGATTATTTTATCACTATATCAAGTAAAACCTACAAAGACATTAATCGTTGATGCGCTTACCGGCGGCATGGGTGAACTTATTGATACAACAGCGCTTACAAGTTATGATTTATGGAAAGCGGATTTAGAATATATTTCTGCGGTTCTTAAAGGACTTAACAAAAATGTTGTAGGGCATCAAACAACATACCTAGATTTAGTGCTTGAAAGCCAGTTTGGCACATTAGTTGACGCTTTACTGCCAACAGATGTTGATGCAATTTTCAAACCAGTACTTTATGGAAAAGCTACTGCTAAAATAGAGGCAACTTTATTATCAGAACTTTCAAACGCACTTAAAGAAATCACAAAAGGTAGTGCAGTTGTTTCTGCAAATGAAACATCATTTGTTGATGACGCGCAAGCAGACGACCAAGCCGATGAGTTCTGCGGGATTATGCAAAAGTTTTTAACAATCAATAAACTTGGTACAACATTTGAAGAAATTAATACTGCTTTAAAAGAAAGTCAATATCTTAGCGATGATTTGCTTGGACAATTGCTTAATGATTTAAGAGATAACGCATACAGAAATAAAGATGTTGCAGAGTTAAATGATGGGGTATTTAAAACTGTATTTATTGACTTAATTAATCAAATGAAGGTAGAATATTCTGACGAAGTGGCATTATTAGAGGCAAATCCAACACTGTTAGAACAGCAACTGGGTGTGACAAGTTTGGCAGAAGAAAACTACAGTAAAATTAATTATATTACTCTTGCAAATTTACTTGCTGAGAGTTCATCTGTTTCGTAAAACAAAAGGATAAAAATGGAATTTAAACATAAACCAGTACTTCTTGATGAAGTGATTGAAGGGCTGGATATAAAAGAAAATGGAATTTATATAGATTGCACGATGGGCGGTGGCGGACATTCAAGCGTCATCGCCAGCCGTCTTTCGCAAGATGGACAACTTATCGGATTTGATAGGGATATGGATGCAATCAATGTTTGCAGAGAAAAATTTAAAAATGATAAACGCGTAAAAGTTGTTTATTCAAATTATAAGGATGCACCAAGCAAACTTATAGAGATGGGGATAAATGAATTTGATGGCCTTTTAATTGACTTAGGGGTAAGTTCTTATCAACTAGATAACGGTGAAAGAGGATTTTCTTTTAACAATGAAGGTCGCCTTGATATGCGTATGGATACCGCGCAAGAACTTGATGCGTATTACGTTGTAAACAATTATACTCCAGCCAGATTGATGCAAATCTTATATCGTTATGGCGAAGAGGATAATGCCAAACGTATTGTTCAAAAAATTTGTGAGGCAAGGGCAGAAAAGCCTATTGAAACAACAACTCAACTTAAAGAAATTATTGAAAGCGCTTTTCCTAAAAAAATTATTTATGGCAAAGGCGGTGTTTCAAAAAAGACTTTTCAAGCAATCCGCATAGAAGTAAATGCCGAACTTGATGGCCTTGACGAAACACTTGAAACACTGGCAAAAATGCTTAAGCCGGGCGGAAGAATGGCGGTGATAACTTTCCATAGTCTTGAAGATCGTATAGTCAAAAATGTATTTAAAGATCTTGCAACAGATTGTATTTGCCCGCCAAAAATCCCAGTTTGCATTTGTGGACATAGGGCATGTGTTAAACTTGTCAATCGTAAGCCTATTACGGCTGGCGAAGAAGAGCTGCAAGACAATTCACGTTCAAGCAGCGCAAAATTGCGTGTGATTGAAAAGTTGTGATATAAGAATATAAACAAAAGGAGGCTAATATATTATGAGTGAGAAAACTTTGCTTGTTGAAATACAAAAAGAGCAAAAACAAAAAATAGAAGAAAAGTTTGCGCTTGAAAATGAAATTAGAGAAGATCAAGAAACTGAGCGTGCTTTAAAAGAAGGCAAAAAAATCAATCTGTTTTCTGCAGCCACATTTCAAAAACGCAATCAAGACCTTATAAAACAGCGCCAGAAAGAAGATGAAGAAATTGTAAAACTTGAAAGCAAAGTTTCTCAAGTAATAGAAAAGCCTAATTATGATTACATTGAAACGCTTACTGAAACTGAAAGGGAAAAGGTTTTTAAAATTGAGAAAGAAGAAAAGGTTAAGCCTAAAGTTCAATTTGGCAGGCTTAAAACAATTGCCTTGGCGGTGCTGTTTGCAATATTTGGTGTTTGGGGAATTGTAAACATTGCAAAGCTGGACAGTTTAAATTCTGGACTTACTAAAATTGAAACGCTTTATAATATTAATCTTGGCAAGTATGTAACAAACTTGGCAAAACTTGATTTAACAAGCGCTGAAAATATGGAAAATCTTTTACCTACAATTCCAGACCAAAAGGGTGATGCAACCGATATTGGCCATCAGTCAAATTGGTTTGACAGATTATGTAATTTTATAGCAGGGTTATTTGGAGGTTAAACTTGCAAAAAGCCTTTACATTATATTCATTAAAAAAAAGGATATTGGCAGTTGTCTTGGCAATATCCTTTATTTTTTGCGCGCTGCTGGTGCGTCTTTTTGTAATTCAAATTGTAAATGGGGGCAATCTTCAAGCAAGGGCAACTGACCAGTGGACGCGTGACCTATGCATTACAGCGCCTCGCGGCAAGATTTTGGATCGCACAGGCTCGGCACTGGCAGTAAGTTATACAACGTACAATGTATATGTCCGTTCAAGAGAAGTTGATTTAAAGAGCGAAGTTGCAAATATACTTTCAAAAGAGCTTGATTTAAATTTTCAAAAGGTATACGATAAAATTAAAAACAGCAAAGCAAGTGAAGTGCTTATAAAAATGCAGATAGAAGGTGAAGAGGCTGAAAAAATTTACAATTACAATATTAAAGGTGTGTATTTGGCGGAAAACTCAAACCGCTATTATCCTTATGGCAATTTGCTTACTCAGGTTTTAGGGTTTATTTCGGTTGATAATGATGGGCAAACGGGTATAGAGGCTTATTACAACAAGCACCTTGAAGGGGAAGATGGATGCAGTTATGTGCAAAGTGACCTGCAAGGCAAAGAAATTGGCGGAAGTTTAAGATATTATATCCCAGCTACTGCTGGCTGTGATTTAAATTTAACAATTGACAGCAAAATGCAAATTATATTAGAGCAAACTCTAGAGAAAATTATGACCGAGCAAAAGGCGAAAAGTGTGACCGGACTGATTATGGATGCTAAAACAAGCGAACTTTATGCTCTTTCATCAAAACCGAGTTTTAATCTTAACGAAGTGCCTAGAGATGACCTTGCCGCACTTTTTGAGCAAAGTAAAGTAAAAGCAGTTACCGATATTTACGAACCCGGTTCCACCTTTAAAGTTTTAACCGTTGCAGCAGCACTGGAAGAGGGGCTAACAAATTTGAATGATAGGTTTTACTGCCCAGGGTATAGGATGATTGACGGAATGCGAATAAAATGTTGGCGCACAATAGGGCATGGCAGTCAAACATTAAAAGAGGCGTTTGCAAATTCTTGCAACTGTTGCTTTATGGATTTGGCGCTTAGGCTTGGGGTTGAAAGATTTTATTCATATATGCAAAAATTTGGTTTGGGACAAAAAACAGGCATTGATGTTAGTGGTGAAGGTAGCGGCATTTTGATGGCGAAAAATCTTGTAAAAAATGTTGACCTTGCGCGTATGGGGTTTGGCCATGCAATAGCTCTTACGCCTATGCAGCTTATCTCTGCAGTGGCGGCAATAGTAAATGGCGGCACATACAATTCGCCCCATCTTATTAATTCTGTTCAGCATAATAATCTTGCAGCAAATTTTAAACAGCGGTCGGGTCTTATCAGCAAAAATACATCAAAAATTGTAAATGAGCTTCTTGAATTTGCAGAAAATAAAACGGGGCCATATACCTTTGTTGAGGGGTATAATGTGGGTGGCAAAACGGGT
>JAFTTP010000004.1 GCA_017466725.1 Clostridia bacterium | reverse complement strand
TTGTTTAAGAGGGTAAAGATCTTAATATGCACATTGCCAAAATCACAACAAAAAAAATAAATTATAAATATTAAAAGGATAATAACATATGGAATTTATTATTAAATTAAGAACAGTCCATCAATGTGTAGATGAAATTAAAAAGATTGATAAGGACTCAGCAATAAGTGAATGATTTGTAAGATCGCTTTGCAAGAGAAATGAGATTAAGTATGTAACTAATGGAAATAAAGTTTTAGTTAACTTTGAAAGTTTAATTGGCTATCTCAATGGAGAGTATGTAAAGGAGAAGACCACCAATGAAAAATAAGAAAGACATAATGCATGTTAAAGAGGTTTACAATAAAAGGAATGAGTTGTCTTTTGAGTTACATTGTAGTGGGAAAGATCCACTAACAAAGAAGTATAAGGTATTTGTAAAAACATTTAAAGTTCCTTTAGATTTGAAAGGAAAAAAAGAAATTGAACAATTTAGGCTTCAATGTCAGATAGAATACAAAAAAGAAGTAGATAAAAAATCAAAAGGATTGTGTTTTCAACAAGATGAAAAAGTTTTTTTCTATGATTATGCAGAAAAGTGGGTTGAAGACATAATCAGATACAAAAAAGATGCATATAATCACTATGCTAGAAGTAAAAGCAACTTAAAGGTTTTTAAGGACAAGTTTGGACTATATACATTACAAGAAATAACATTGCCCGTTGTGCAAAATTTTTGTGATTGGCTTTGTGAAAGAACCTACAAAAAAGAAACTATTGTGGTAAAGAAAACTATTAAAGAAGTCATGAAAGTAAAACACTTGTCTTTTAAGGAAGTTTATCTGGGAAGCGGAATTGCAAATGCAACTTTGTGCACAGCATTAAAAGTTGGAAGCACTGTTAATAAAACCACTGCTACAACCTTGTGCAATTTTTTGAATATTAAATTTGAGGATTATTTTGATTTTACTTCTGAAGATGTGTATTACTCTAAAAGTGCAAACAAAAGTTTAAAAAATATGTTGCATTCAATCTTAGCACAGGCAGTTCGGGAAGGTCGCATAGCTATTAACTATTGCACAAAAGATTTTACAAAACCAGTCACAGGGACTGAAAAAGTAAAAGAAATATATGAAACACGAGAAGAACTAAAACAATTTGTTTCATGTGTTGAAGCTGAACCTGATATAAGAAAGAAAACCGCATTCTCAATTTCTCTAAATCTTGGGCTGAGAGGTGCTGAGATTGCTGGGCTTAGTTGGGATTGTGTCGATTTTGAAAACAAGACAATAAAGATTTGCAAGAACACTATTTTCATAAATGGCTTTGGAATTGTAACAAAATCAGTTAAAACTACATCTTCAAACAGGATTATAAATATGCCTCAAAACCTTTGTGAAATATTAAAAGAGTATAAAACCTGGTGGGATAACCAGAAAGAGATGTTAGGAGACTTTTGGGGAGATATTAACAAATTGTTTGTAAACAGATATGGTAAAGATATGAGTAATGCGACAATAAATGATTGGTTAAAAAAGTTTCAAGCACAAAAACATTTAAAAAGAGTTACTCTGCATGGTTTGAGGCATACAAATGTTACTTTTCAAATAGATAATGGTGCCAATGTAAAGACAGTATCTGCAAGAGCAGGACATAAAGATATTAAAACTACTCTCAATATATATGCACACTATACTAGGGAATCAGATAGAAAAGCCTGTGATTTAATCAATGATATATTGTATGAATAAACAAAAAAAAGCACCATGTGGTGCTTTTTGTTTGAAAAACTAAATCTCTTCAAAGAAGTTTGAATTTTCACAACGATTGCTATACCTTAACTTTAACTCATGCATTAAAGTTTCATTGGTTTGGTGTATTAATAGCTTAGGTTTATTATTGTGGTATACAAGCCTATATATAAAGAAAGAATTAAAAAATTTTAGTAATTTATTCGACATATATTTTGAGATTTGAACTCCAAAATAGATTGAGTTTAAAAAAGGGAATTTTAACTCGTTTTTTATTGTTGTTTTTAAAGATTCAAACTCTTCTTTAAAAAATATTATTCTCCACTCCTTTTCTTTTGCCCAAGAAGACTGTTTTGTTTGAGCTGCTTTAATAAGTAGTGCTTTCATATAAGCATTGTTTGATATGTTTTCAGGCCCTATTCTTAATAATTTTTCTATATTAACATTTACGAGTTTGTCGACGTATCTTACCTTATATAGATGTTCAAAATATAACTTGGCAAGTTCATCGTTTCTTTCTTTTTTGTTAAATGCATGAACATATCCACTTAAATCAAACTCTGCACAATAACCTTTGTGATTATCAGCATAATAAGCCCACATGGAGATTGAGGAGCATGGTTTTTCTTCCGAAAAACAACAAACATATATATTAGATTTTAGTTTTTCTATTTCATGTATATAGCACAAATACAGTTGATGTACTTTTTTTTCGATTGTTTCCAAAGATTTGTGTAAATGCTTATTTTCTAATACATAAATTTGCACTTGATTTAAAATAGTTTCACTTTCAATATATAAAGGATTGTTTTTTAAAAAATCTTGCAGGATGTCTGATTGCTTTGAATCTTTTAGATAGTTTAAAAAAGCATAATAGTAAAATTTATTTTCATCTATTCCAATATAGCAATCATAAGGATCATTGAAAGAATTTGCAGTTGAAAAATAAATGTTTTTGTTAATTAGAGTCTCTCTCTTATTTTGTTTGAGATTAAAGAACTTGTAAAGTTTGGTTGGTTTAAAATTGTTTTTCAAAAGATTCTACTTATGCTTATATTATAGCATGAAATCATTTAATTTTTATTGATTTAAAACAATTTTTTTGATTGTTATATGTAAACTTGATAAAGATTTTATCAGCATGTGAAAACAAAAAAATACAAACCAAAGTGATTTGTATTTTTAGATTTTGGTGCGCCCTGAGGGGTTCGAACCCCCGACCTTCGGTTCCGTAGACCGACGCTCTATCCAGCTGAGCTAAGAACGCAAAATTTAAGGATTTTTTATGTGTTTTTTACAAAGTTTTTACAGAAAACTTTATTTCAGCCAATCAAACCCCTTAAAACCCTTATAAATAAAGGAGCATGATTACATAGAGCCAGTGTTCCGTAGACGAACGCTCTATCCAGCTGAGCTAGCAACGCATATTTTTTTTATTAAATTGTATATTGTGATGAATTTGTCGAAGAAAGGGTAGAGCGTAGCTCATTAGAACGTAGTCAAGGGGCAATGCTTGTAATTGCAGATTGACAAGTTCGCAACAATTGTTAAATTGTTATCCAGTTGAGCTAGCAACGCATATTGTTTTTTATTAAATTGTATGTTGGTAGTATCTTTCGACCTTTGTATTATATCACATATTATTTTCTTTTGCAATAATTTTTGCGAAAAATTTGACATTTTATTATTTTATGTTAAAATTAAGTTGTGTTGGATTACGAAAAAAAGTTTAAAAATATGATTATAGCTGGTATTGACGAGGCAGGACGCGGCCCTCTTGCGGGGCCTGTTGTTTGCGCGTGCGTAATAATGCCAATGGAAGAACATTTAATTATTGATGGAATAAATGATAGTAAAAAGTTATCAGAAAAAAAGAGAGAGGCGTTGTTTAGCCAAATTAAAGAACTCGCGCTTGCGTACTCGATTATAGAAGTAGATGCAAAAA
This sequence comes from Clostridia bacterium, assembly GCA_017466725.1. Lineage (GTDB taxonomy): Bacteria > Bacillota > Clostridia > Christensenellales > UBA1242 > Caccovivens. The sequence goes on along the minus strand of JAFTTP010000004.1, from coordinate 21,231 downwards.
CAATTGATGAAATAAATATTTTAAATGCAACTAAACTTGGCATGAAAAATGCGCTTGAAAGTTTGAGCGTCAAGCCTGACATTGTTTTGATTGACGCTGTCAAGATTGACACGCAAATTGCACAAGAAAATATTATTAAAGGTGATGCACTTTCTTATAATATAGCTGCCGCATCAATACTTGCAAAAGTACACCGTGATAGGCTTATGAAAGAGTATGATGTAAAATATCCTGAGTATCAATTTGCAAAGCATAAAGGATATGGAACAAAAGTTCACATTGAAATGTTAAAGAAAATTGGCAAATGTCCTATCCATAGGGATACGTTTATTAAAAATTTTGTTGATAAGTCGGTCTAAGTGCCGATTTTTTTATTGTAACACTCAATTTTTTGTTTGCTTATATTGTAGTAGGGAGATTACAAAAGAAAAATGAGCAAGCTTTGGATTACGGTTATTGGTATAGGTTTTATATTTTTAATGACTACTCTTGGCGGGGCGGTTGTATTCTTTTTTAAAAAGCCAATGGGGGCAAAATTAAATAGTTTGTTTTTAGGTTTTTCGTCTGGACTTATGATTGCGGCGGCGGTATGGTCGCTTATTTTGCCAGCGATTGAGCAATCTTCAAATTGGGGGAAATTAGATTTTTTGCCATCATCGCTTGGAATAATATTAGGCGCGGTCTTTTTGGTGCTTATGGATAAAATTTTACCAAAAATATTTAAGCTTGATGAAAATGGACAGAAAAAGTCAAGCCAACTGTTTTTGGCGGTAACTCTGCACAATATTCCAGAAGGTTTGGCGGTGGGGCTTGCTTTTGGTAATGCTTTTATGGTGGGCGAAATGTCTGCATTTATCAGTGCGCTTTGGCTTGCTATTGGAATTGGGCTGCAAAACTTGCCGGAAGGCAGTGCGTTAAGTTTACCGTTGAGGGAAAAGTATGGCAGTCGCAAGAAAGCTTTTGTTTTTGCCTTTCTAAGCGGAGTTGTTGAGCCGATAATGGCAATTGCGGGGATTTTTCTTGCAGGAGTATTAACGCCGGTTATGCCCTATCTTCTTGCCTTTTCTGCCGGCTCAATGCTGTTTGTTGTTGCGCATGAACTTGTACCAGAGGCAAAAGATGCAAGTGGCTCATATATAGGTAGTTGGGGCTTTATTATCGGATTTGTTGTTATGATGATTTTGGATGTTGCCCTAGGTTAAATATAGAGGAATTAAGCATACTAATTATGATGTATTTTAATTATCATGCAAAAGTAAAGAGGTTAATTTTGGAAGGAAGGTTGATGGGATATGAATTCCTAGATGAGTATAATGGAATATCCCCAGTCTTGCTTTTGTATTTTGAAGGGGCTAGGCCTATGCCTATACGAGATTATATGTGGGAAGAATATTTGCCTATTTTAGAACAATTTGATAAAAATGAAGAAAAAAGCAAAAAAAATAGCAAAAATAATTGATTTTACATATAAATCACTATGCTTTCAAAAATTTTATTAAACAAACAAAACCTAATTGATAATTTGATATATATAAATAGCCAGTGCAAAGGCAAACTATGTTTGATGGTTAAGGCAAATGCATATGGGCATGGCGATAAAGAGATTGTTCGATTGGCCAGCGATTTCGTTGACTTTTTTGGCGTGTCAAATCAGACTGAGGCCTTTAGCGTTAAGGCGGAAACAGATAAGCCTATTATTGTATTTGGCGGCTGTGAAGACTATTTTAAGTGTATGGCTGGGCAAATTGGCTTTGCGATATTTTCTTTTCGCCAAGCAAAAATGATTGTTGAAATTTATAAGCACAGTCAAGTGAAACCTCGTATGCATTTGTGCATAAACACTGGCATGAATAGGTATGGAGTTAGAGAGGTGACCGAGTGCAAAAAAATAATTTCATTACTAGAGAAAAATGGGCTGGAGCTTGATGGCATGTATACACATTTTTCTTCGCTTACAACAGACGAAGAGTATACAAAAAATCAAATTCAAAAATTTGAAGATTTTCGCGCGCTTATTCCTAAAGGGTGGAGTACGATTGTTCATGTTGGTGGCGGTCGCAGTGTGATGGAAAATTACAATGCCGATATGCATCGAGTTGGCCTATATGCCTATGGCTATGGAAATGATTTTGTTAAACCTGTATTAAAGGTGGAAAGTCAAATTGTTGATGTGGTTAAAGTTAAAAAGGGTGAACATGTTGGTTATCTTTGCGGGTTTACAGCGAAGGAGGACATGACTATTGCCACCATTCCTCTTGGTTATGGAGACGGTTTTCCTAGAAAAATATCCAATAAGCTTGAAGTGCAAATTAATGGGGTGATGGTAAAAAGCGTAGGCAACATATGCATGGATTCCTTTATGGTGGATGTAAGCGATGTAAAATGCAAAGCAGGTGATAGAGTTATTGTTATGGATGATGCAAAATATATGGCGTCGCTTATTGCAAGCACCGAATATGAAGTGCTTACAAACATGACAAAGTTTAGAGGTGAGCGAAAATTTTTTTAAAAATCCTTGCGTAAAGGATTTTTTTTGTGTTACAATGCTTATAGAAACTAAGGAGGAAAAAATTATGTGGTTTTTTGGAAAAAGTAAAAAGAAAAAAGAAGCAGAAAGACTTGCGGCTGAAAAGGCAGAACAAGAAAGATTAGAGAAGGAGCGTCTTGCTAAGGAAGCGGAAGAAAAGGCTAAGGCAGAGAAAGAGGCTGAAGACCAAAAGGCTAAGGCAGAGAAAAACAAAAAAACTCCTGCAAAAAAAGCAGCAACAACAAAAAGTGTAGCAAAAAAAGAAGTTAAAACGGAAGAAAAAACCGAGAAGAAAGTAGAAAAGGCTCCTGTAAAAAAGCCGGTTGCAAAGAAAAAGGTTGAACAGGAAAAAACAGTTGTGCCTGAAGAAAAGGTTGAGGAAAAAACTGACGAAGTAAAGACCAGAAAGGCAGTTTACAGAGTTGTTTTTGACAAAGAAGACGACATGTGGAAAATCAAGAAAGACGGCGCTAAACGTGTTGTGGCAAGTAAAAAGACAAAAGAAGAGGCTCTTGCTAAAGTGCAAGAAATTTGTGCAAACCAAGACGCTAAATTTGTTGTGTATAAAAAAGATGGCAAGTTTCAAAAGAAAGCCAACTTAAAATTAAATAAAACATCAAAAGAAGAAAAATAAAAAAGCGAATTTATATTCGCTTTTTATTTTTCAATTTCGTCTTCAATTTTGCATTGTTTATTGCCGGCGCATTTGCCTTTGCGATGTCTTGGTTTGATTAATGCATTGAATTCTGCTTGAAATTGTTTTGCAACATCTTCAATAGACTTTGATGCGTCGATTATAATAAATCTATCACTTTCTAGGTTTGCCATATAGTCGTATCCTTGAGCGACCTTTTGGTGAAATGCCATGCCTTCAAGTTCGATACGGTCAAGAGGTCCGCAATTTGATTTTCGCTTGAAAGCCTCCTCAGGTTCAAGCTTAAAATAGAAAGTTTTATCTGGTTTTAAATCGCCAATAACAAGCTTTGTCAGGTTTAAAATGTTTGGAATACTCATGATGCCACGTGCAGCACTTTGATATGCAACAGTTGAATCATAAAAACGGTCAGCAATTACGGTTTTACCTTGCGCTAATGCTGGTTTGATGACTTCTTCAACAATTTGATGGCGTGATGCGCAGAAAAGCAGAAGTTCAGTCATTGGAAGCGGCTTGTTTTCAGTGTAGTCAAGTAAAAGTTTACGGATTTCTTCGCCAAGTGGTGTTCCACCGGGCTCTCGTATAAAAATAAAATCATCTTTATTTGGAAGTGTGTCAATATACTCTTTTAATAGTTTTACTTGGGTTGATTTTCCGCAGGCCTCTCCGCCTTCAATAGAAATAAATAAACCTTTTTTCATGTAAAATTCCTCTTTTTGTTTATAATTTTGATTATTTTTTTAGAAAAACTCCAATGTTCATTGGAGTTTTTTGTTATTTTTTACTCGCAGTCACAATGTCCGTCATGACAGTGGCAGGCATGACCATCTTCGTGACAATGGCATCCATGCTCATCTTCATGGCAGTGGCAGTCATCATCGCAGCAGCAATCTACAAATTCAATGTATTCATCTAAGTTGTGAGATTTATAAATGTTTTCTGGCATTTTGTCTGTTGTTGTGTATCCAGGCTCGGCTACAAGCACTTCAACAATTCTGTTGATTACACTTGCGCAGGTAAGTTCTGGAGTTGCAGGGCGTTCAATTACAACTCTTGTTGTTGGTTCGCCTTCAAGCGTCCAATCATTGCAGTCAAATTCGTCTGGTGCATAAACCTTTCCAATGCATTCAGAAATAATAGTTGTGCCTTCTTTTGTTTCAGTTGTTACAATTGCGCTCATACCTGTGCAGTCGCCTTTTTTGATTGTCATGCCAAGTGTTGAACTTTCAAGTTCAGCTTTTGCAATGTGAGGAATTGTTTTTTGTGTTTGTCTAATAGGTGTGAGGCCGAGTTTTGAACAAAGCCATCCGTTTACGTTCCACATGTAACTTGGTGCATAGTTGCCTTCATTAATCAGTTTTTGGCGTTCTTCGTCAGAAATTTCGTCAACCGATGCAATCTCTTTTTGGAACTGGTTAACTGTAAGTCCAGCGCCGTGTACTTTTGCAAGTGAAATGCCATAGTCTTCTACGTTATAACTAGATTTTCCTATGATCGTTTTAATTTTATGAGTTGCTCCGCCTAAAACAGAGATAAGATTTCCCCAGAACACGTCTTGATATCCGCTTCCGCAGATTGTGCATCCATTCTCTTTTGCAAGTTTATCAAGTTTTTCTGCAAGTGCAGGGCTTGAATTTTGTGCATAAAATGCCTCTTCGCAAGTTGAAATTGCATTCACGCCATTTCTTGCGCAGATTTCATAGATAGGGTAGTTTTCACTGAAAAGGGAAGTTGTTGTCACGATTACAATGTCAACCTCGTTTTCTTGCAAAAATTTTTCAAATTTATCTGCATGCTGAATTTTTACGCCAAGTTTTTTCATCCCTTCGCAGCAAACTGATGCGTCTTTTCCGATTACACTTTTGTTGATGTCAAACGCACCAACAAGCTCAACTCCTTTTTCGATTGCATACTGAATAGTCCATTTGCTCATCTTTCCGCAACCATATTGTACCATTTTAATTTTTTCCATATATTCCTCCTAAAGTTAGTATATCATGATTTTTTGTTTTTACAAACAAATTTGCACAAAAAAAGTAATGCGCATTTTCCGCATTACTTTTTAATGTATGAGTTTATTACTTGTGTTGTTTTTACAATCTCTGCAATTTGAGTAAGTTTATACTTTTCTGTTGCTGTTTTAATTGTAAGGTTGCCGTAAGTTTTAAATGTTCTAAACAAAACGCCAACGCTTACTTCCATTTGTCCGCGTACGCTTTTGATGTCTGCTAGTGGAATTTTAACTAATTTATCAGTTAAAATATACAAGGTTGTTTCATCAACTACAACGGCCTCTTCTGGATATGAATTTACCTTTCTGATGCGTTTAATGGCCGCTGGGTAAACGCAGATGATTGGAATGTAAATTGCAGTAAGAGTGAGCAGCATAATTCCTAATGTTTGCATGCTGTCCTCTTTCATTGGATTGATTAAGCATACAATGCCCAACGCTAAACTGACAATTGCAATTATGATTAAAAATATAAATAAACCCTTAGGTTCTTTTTTCTTTATTCTTTTTGCAACAACTTGTTTCATACTTTTTCCTTTTATTTTATGTATATTGTAGTCGTATTTATCGGTTTTGTCAATAACTTTCAAAAAATATCAACCTATTTGTGCCAAAAAAGGTCAAGCGTTTTGAAATTTTTTAAAAACACTTGACCTTCCCCCCCCCGCATGATATACTGGGGAGGACAAGGTGATTGTTTTTGCAGGCGATAGCCAAGTCGTCCAACGTAAGGTTGGGAGGAGGAAAAAATGAAAAAATGGAAGAAAATGCTTGTGGCGGGGGCTTTGGCTGTAGGCTTGGCTGTTCCGGGCGCAGTTATGGCTGGCTGTGGAGAACAACCTGAAGTTGATTTTAGGGTGAATGGAGAGTATATTCAATGGACGCAGGATGGAACAACATGGATAGACCTGATTGAACTTGATCAGTTACAAGGTAAAGATGGAACTAACGGAAAAGATGGTATTGACGGTACGGATGGAACTGACGGAAAAGATGGTATTGACGGTACGGATGGAACTGACGGAAAGGATGGAACTGACGGAAAGGATGGAAATGGGATAAAATCCATCACTATTGACAGTTCAAATTCAGATGAAACAAAAACAACATATATTATTACGTTTGACAATGGAAAAACATTTTCATTTGAAGTTTTAAATGGAACTGATGGAACTGATGGAACTAATGGTAAAGACGGCACCAATGGAAAAGATTCCACATACGCAACATATACAATAACATATGATTATGGTAGGGCAATAGATTTTTTTGAAACAGGCAAAGCGAATGATGAAATTAAGTCTATAGAATGGTTAACAACGTTACCTAAAATTAAAGACTCATATAAAAATTTGTTTATAGGTTGGTGTATTGAGGGAAGTAATAAATTAATAGAAAATTATGATTTTATTGGTGGAGATGTCACATTATATGCTAAGTTTGTTGTAAATGACAATTCACCATCAGGATTATATCAAGAAGGGAAATATGTTAAAACTTGGTCAGATTTAAAAACAATAATGCCTGATGCTATAACTAATAACTCTATTAATGCTAATATTGATGGTCAACACAGAGTTTCCTATTTTGATGAAATGACTGAAGAAATTGTTGTTGATGATTCTATAACTGAGATTGGCGAAGGTGCATTTACATTCTGTGACTTTAAAGGGATATATTTAAAAGATGGTGTAACAACAATCGGAGATGCTGCTTTCTATGGCTGTAAAAATTTAAAAGATAAGTTTAATTTACCAACCTCTATCGCAAATGTTGGTCAAAGTGCTTTTGGTGGATTATGGGATTGGCAATATAACATATCTCATTATGGAAAATATGTAGGTAACCTAGATAATCCGTATATGATATTATTAGAGCCAACAAGTTCTTCATTTTCTGAGATACATGAAGATTGTTATGTGATTGCAAAATATGCTTTTAAAGGATCTTCTGGTTTAACTCCAACAAAAGTTTCTTTACCATATTGGATTTCAAAAATATCTTCTAATAGTTTTTATTATTGTAACTCTATTACATCATTAATAGTTGATTCTTTAATTTTGGAAGAAATAGAAGAAAATGCATTTGAAGGTTGTTTGAACTTACAAAGTATCTTCCTTGCAAAAAATAGAGAACAATTGTGGCAGAACGCAACAATTAATGATGAAATAATAAAATCAGCTACAGTTTATTATTATTCAGAGCAAGAACCAACAACGGAAGGAAATTATTGGCATTACGATATAGATGGGAAGACTCCTGTTGCCTGGTAAATAAAAAAAGAGCAAAATTTTGCTCTTTTTTCTTTGTTTTATTGCTTAATTTGTTTAATTGTAAAGTTTACTCTTCCGCCTTATATTCAATTGGGTTGTTTTTAAAGTAATTTATAATTGCGTTTGCAAGCGTTGGTGTTATGCCGGGTACGGTTTCTAAAAGGTCTTTGCTTGCCTTTGCAACTTCTTCGCTTGTGCCAAATGTTTTAAGCAGTGCGTCGCGCTTTTTAGGGCCAATGCCGGAAATATTGTCAAGCGCGCTTGAAGTTTGCTTGTTTGTACGTATTGTGCGGTGGTAGGTTATTGCAAATCGGTGCGCCTCATCGCGAATTCTTTGTAAAAGTTTAAGTTCTGCGGAATTTGGCTTAAGCATAATCGGTGTTGAGTTTTCCGGCACAAAAACTTCTTCAATGCGTTTTGCAAGGCTTATCATTGGGATTTGTGTTGCATAGCCTTCATTTTGCAAAATTTCAAAAGTTGACGATAATTGCCCCTTTCCGCCGTCAATTACCAGCAGGTCGGGCATTTCCTTAAAACTTTCTAATTTGCCTTCGCGGAGGCGGTTTAAGCGGCGAGTAAGCGCCTCTTTAAGCGACGCGAAGTCGTTTGAGCCCTTTACTGTTTTAATTTTAAACTTTCTGTAATCCTTTTTGCTTGGACTGCCATTTTTGAACACCACCATAGAGCAGACTTTGTTTGTTCCGCTTATGTTTGAAATGTCATAACATTCCATTCTTGTTGGTGCTATTGGCAGCTTGAGTGCTTTTTGAAGTGCTTTTACTGCGCCGATAGTGTTGTCATATTTAATTTTGTCTTTTTCAATATGTTTTTCTAAATATTCTTTTGCATTTTCTGTTGCCATTTCAAGCAGTTTTTTGTTTATGCCGTGCGGGTTTGAAATGAAGTTGATTTTCTTTTCTAAATATTCGCACATAAGGTCGCTGTCAATCTCGTGAGAAAGAATAATCTCGCTTGGCAGAGCCATATTTTGATAGTACTGCGATATAAAGTTGAAAAGTGTTTGATTTTCTTCTAGTTCGGCATCGCTATAAGAGTAAGACATAATTCCCAGAATTTTACCGCCGCGAACTACCATATTGGTGATAACGCCATTTATTCCGTTTGTAACATAGGCAAATACGTCTTTTGAAATATCTTTTGGTAGGTTGGCAACAATGCGCTGTTTTAGTTTGTCAATCATTTTAAGCCGGTCTCTAAGCAAAATTGCACTTTCAAAATTTTCGTTTTCAGATGCGTGTATCATTTTATCTTTCAAAATTTGTTCAATTTCTTCATCGTTGCCGTTTAAAAAGTTGATTGCCCTGTCAATTTCTTGCAAATATTCCTCTCGGCTTATCCGTTTTGTGCAAGGTGCGCTGCAAAGTCCAAGACTGTAATTTAGGCATTCACGTTTTGACATTGATGTGGCAGTGATTTTTTGGTTGCATGTGCGAATTTTAAACGCTGCATTGATTGTTTTTAAAATCTCTCTTGCGTCAAGTCCTGCAAAGTATGGTCCAAAATATTTGGCGCCGTCTTTTTTAACTTTTCTTACAATTTCAAATTTAGGGAATGCATCTTTTAAGTTTATTTTAATGTAAGGAAATTGCTTGCCGTCTTTAAGCAGTATGTTATAAAATGGTTGATACTTTTTGATTAAATTGCTTTCAAGCGCAAGCGCGTCCATTTCACTCATAGTGATGAAATAGTCAAAAATGTCAACATTGTCCACCATGGCCTGCACTTTGCTTGGCTTGGGTGAGTTTCTAAAATATTGACTTACTCTGTTTTTTAAATTTTTCGCTTTGCCGACATAAATTACAACGCCGTCTTTATCGCGCATAACATACACGCCTGGCTTTGTTGTTAACGTGGCAAGCCTTTCTTTGATTCTAGCATTCATGGTTTTATTATAGTCTAAATAAAGATAATTTGCAAATTTTAATGGAAAAAACAAATGAAAATGCAAAAATATTGATAATTTTAATAAAAAAAGACTGATATTTCAGTCTTTTATCTTTTTAATTCGTTTAAGCACTCTTCTTTTGTTAGTGTGGTTTGAGTGCCGGTTGACATATTTTTAAGTGCGTATGTGCCGCTGTTGACTTCGTTTTCTCCAACAACCATAACGAATGGAATTTGTCTGCGGTCAGCCTCTTTCATTTTGCTTTTGAATGATTTGCTATCGTATGCGACTTCTGCTTTTATTCCGTTTGAGCGGAAGTAAGAGCAGAGTGAAACGCAGTGTGGGGTATAATCACCAAGTGGGATTATAAATAAGTCAATGTTTGATTTTTTAATTTCAGGCAGCAGTCCGTTTTGGTCGAGTAAGTCGAACATGCGTGTAAGGCCGATGCTCATGCCTACGCCAGGAAGTTTTTTGTCTGTGAAATAGCCAGCAAGATTGTCGTATCTTCCGCCGCCTCCAAATGCAGGCAGGTCGCGTCTTCCTTTAAGGTATGCTTCAAAAACTGTGCCAGTATAGTAATTATGTCCGCGAATTATGCCAACATTGTAAATGTAGCCTTCTTTGTCGCATCCGAATGCAGTAAGATATTGTTCGACCTCTTCAAGTTCTGCAATTGCTTTCTTAAAAGTGTCATTGTTTGAAAGTGGACTTAATTTGCTTTGAATTTCTTTGAAATTGCCTTTAACCTTGATTGCCGAAACATATTTGTCAATGTTTTTGCTGCTTATTCCAAGTTGGGCAAGTGACGAGATAAGGCTTTCTTCGCCTATTTTATCAAATTTGTCAAGCAAGATTATGATGTCCTCTGCTTTTTCGCTGTCGCCGAAGTCTTCAATGAGTCCAAACAATAAATTTCTGTTTGAAATTTCAACAACAACAGGGTATCCAAGCGCGTCAAAGCAATCTAAGTATAGTTTTACGCATTCTGCGTCTGCAACCATAGAGAGAGTTTCGCTTCCGATAATGTCTGCGTCGCATTGATAAAACTCTCTAAATCTGCCCCTTTGTGGTCTTTCGCCGCGGTAGTTTTTGCCTATTTGATATCTTTTGAAAGGAAATTCAAGCGTGTTGGCGTTGGCGGCAACAAATCTTGCAAGAGGGACGGTGAGGTCGTATCTCATGCACATAGAGGTAGAGCCTTTTGTAAATGCAAAAAGTTCTTTATCCATTTCGCCGCTTGACTTTGCAAGCAAAATTTCAGAAAGCTCAAGTACTGGCGTGTCAAGCGGTACAAAACAGTTGTTTTCAAAAACTTTTTTAATTTTTTCTTGCATTTGCTCAAACAAAATCTCTTTTTCAGGTGGTAGTTCCCAAAAACCCGCCAATTTTCGTGGGGTTATAAGTTTAGATTCGTTCATAATTACTCCTCATAAATTATAAATTAAAATTGTAAAATTTAAATTTTACATGTTGTAATTGAGTATAAAATCATAATCAATTGCTTTAAATATCAAGTGTTTGTGTTGTGATGCGACAAAAGTTATCCACATTTCCACACGTAAATTTTTATACAAAACTGCTTATTTTTATTCAAATTGTTGAAAAATGGCAGTATTTTTCACGCTTTCGACTGAGTTATCCACATTTCCACAATCAAAGAAAAATATTTTTTAAAAAGTCAAGCGATTTTAACAAGTTTTTTGAAATAATTTGTTTTTTTTAATTTTGTAAAATTATGTAAAATAATTTAAATGGTTTTTCAACTAATTTTAGCCATTGATTACTTCAAGTGGATTGGTGAAAATTGTTGGATTAGAGTCTGTTACAAAGCAAAGTTTGTGAAGTGCTCTTGTGGCAGAAACATAAACGATGTTTTTGTCAATTGTGTTTTTGTAATTGTCTGTGCTTGCATTTGGAATTATTACTGCGTCAAATTCAATTCCTTTTGCTGTTGCACATGTTGTGACTAAAACTTTCGCTTCGTAATCTTCTGGTTCTGCCAATATTCGGCAGTCCATAATTTTCTTAAGTTTGTTGTAAACGGCGTTTGCCTCCTTTTTGCATTTGCAGATGATGGCAATGTGTTCAAATTCGGCGCACTCTTTGTCAATATAGTTTTTAATTGCTTGTGTTTGATTTTCTGTTTTTATTACAACAGGTTCGCCGCCGCATCTGTTTACAAACTCAATGTTATCAAGTCCGACAAGCTTATTTGCGTAAATAGCAATTTCTCGGGTAGAACGATAAGTTTTGTTAAGTTCTAACAACTTGCAGCCTAAAAAGTCTGCGGTAAGGCTTAAATATTCGCCTGTAATTGATTTTTCGATGCATTGATGCATGTCGCCAACTACAATCATAGGGCAAGACCAGATTTTTTTGAACATATAAATGTCAACTGGTGTAAAATCTTGCATTTCATCTATAATCAAATATTTAGCGTTAAAATTATGGTCGAGGCCATAGATAAATTGCTTGATTGCAAGATAGGTGCCTTTGTCCATATATTTTATTTCATTGCCGGTATTTGCTGTAAAGCCTTCTCTTGCCATGAAAATTTGATATACCTTATCAATTTCTCTTATTGGTAAGAAGGTGTATAAAATGTTTTTAAATCTGTTTTTAAGGGCAGTATTTTGCTCTTTTGAATAATGACGTTTTTCTGTAAAGTACATTGCGTATTGCCATGCTATTTTGTTAATTCTTTCGTGAAGGTCAAGGCCTTTATGTGCTTTAAAGAAAAGTTCTTTTGTTTGCTCGGCTGGAAATTCGACAGTTTCTTTATTGCCTTTAATGTCGTCCTTTACAACAAAGCTTAGGTCTTTTGGCTGGAAAGTTTCAAGGTATGGCCCTTTTAAGAAACGTAGCAGCCCGTCAAGGTATTCGTATGAAGATTTGTAAGAAATTTCGTTTAAAAACTCTTGCTTTGGGTTTGATGCAATCTCATCAAGGAAATCTTCGCGAGGTTGTACAGGGCGGTGTAATTCGCTTTTTACAATGCGCTCAAGTGTTGTTTCGGCCAAATTATCTTCTCCAAGTTGAGGTAAAACTTCTGAGATGTAACTAGAAAAGATGTTGTTTGGTGAAATAATACATATGTCGCTTGATTTTATAAGTTTTCTGTGGCTATATAAAAGGTATGCAGCTCTATGCAGGGCAATTGATGTCTTGCCCGAGCCCGCAATGCCTTGCACAAGCATGTTTTCCGTGCGGTCGTTTCTTACAATAGCATTTTGTTCTTTTTGAATTGAAGAAACAATTTGTTTCATTTTAATTGAAACGTTTTTAGATAATATTTCTTGCAAAATTTCATCATTGATTGTAAGGTCAGTGTCAAAGTAAGATAGAAGCATGCCTTCTTCAACTTTATATTGACGTTTTAGCGTCATTTGCCCCTTGGTAACATCCTTCCCATTTTTAAAGGATGCTGGGCCAAGATTATAGTCGTAATACATGCTGCAGATTGGCGCGCGCCAGTCTGCTACGCGAAGTTTTTTATTGCTGTCAATTACCGAACCTAGCCCTATGTATATTGAAGCGTTTTTGTCGCTTTTCTCTGGCGTAAAATCAATTCTTGCAAAGTAAGGATTTTTTGCCTGAAGGGCAAGTTTTCGCCCTTCAAGGTATAAATCCTCGCTCTTTTCTTGCAGTTGTCCAAGAACTTCAAAAGAATTGGATAGGTCATCTCCGCGAGATTCTTCTCCATAATTTTCGGCAAGTGCTTTCTTTTTTAGGGTTAATAGTTTGTCTACCTGCTGTTTTTCAGCGGTATTATCCTGTATTTTTTTATCTAAAATTTGTTTGGTTTTAGCGAAATATAATTGTTCAGTTTTTTCCATATTTGCCTCCACCAGTCGTTAACTGGATTTTTTTACTCTTGCGTTTGTGTGCTGTCTTTTCCAGCAGTTGTTTCAGCGCTCTCGTTAGGTGTTTGCTCTTCGTCTTCTTTTACAAGTGCAACTCCTACAATTGAGCTTTCATTTTTAAGTCGCATTGCTTTTACGCCTTGACTTACTCTTGAAAGGTGACTGATTTGGTCGAGCGAAACTCTAATAATCACACCATCATCAGAAATAAGCATAATATCGCATTTTTCTGTTGATTGTCTAAGCGCTACCAGATTGCCTGTTTTTTCGTTGAATACGCCCGCTTTAACGCCCATTCCGCCGCGACCTTGAAGCCTATATTCTTCTACGTCGCTGCGCTTTGCATAGCCCTTTGCAGAAACGGTGATTATTTGAGAGTTTTCTTTTGCAACCACCATATCAATAATATAGTCATCGTCTGCAAGTTTCATGCTGCGTACGCCTTGGCTGTCTCTGCCCATGTTTCGCACGTCGTTTTCATTGAAACGGATTGTTTTACCGCTGCTTGATGCAACAATAATATCTTCATTTCCGTTTGTAAGGTCAACGCCGATGAGAGCGTCGTTTTCAACTAAATGGATTGCAATTTTTCCAACTTTTCTGATTGACTCAAATTCTTTAAGGTTTGTTTTCTTAATAAGGCCATTGCGTGTTGCCATAACAAGATAGCCTTCCGCATCCTTCTTGCGAGGAATAATTGCTGTAACCTTTTCTTCAGGTGAAAGCATAAGAAGGTTGATTACTGCGCGTCCCTTTGCTGTTCGTTGTGCTTCAGGCACTTCGTATGCCTTAATCACGTAAACACGTCCCTTTGTTGTAAAGAATAGTAAATCGTCGTGTGAAGATGTTACAAACATGTGTTCAACATAGTCTTCATCTTTTGTTTTGTGTGCAGTTACGCCCACGCCGCCGCGATTTTGTGCTTTGTATTCGTTTGTAGAAATTCTCTTGATGTATCCTTGGTGTGTCATTGAAATCATAACATCTTCAACAGGGATAAGGTCCTCAATGTCAATTCCTCCAGCCTCTAGGCTGATTTCTGTACGTCTAGAGTCGCCATACGCATTTTTAATTTCTTCAAAGTTGTTGTATAAAATTTTGTTCACTCTTGCAGGTGTTGCTAAAATATCAGCAAGGTCTTTGATGAGTGCGTCAAGTTCGGCAAGTTCTTGTCTCAGTTTTTCAACTTCCAAAGATGTAAGTTTTGAAAGTTTCATTTCAAGAATTGCATTCGCTTGAGTTTCGTCAAGCTCAAAGTTTTGTGTAAGTTTTGCAAGTGCGTCGCTGCGGTCGTCAGCCGCTCTGATGATTTTAATTACTTCGTCAATGTTTGCAAGTGCAGTTACAAGCCCGCGTACAATATGTTCGCGCTCTTTTGCTTTTTCTAAGTCAAACTGCGTTTTTCTTACCAAAATTTCTCTTTGATGCTCAAGATAGTAATAAAGCATTTCTTTAAGGTTAAGAATTCTTGGCTGTCTGCCAACAAGTGCAAGCATTATAATGCCGTCACTCTTTTGAAGTTGTGTATTTTTGTATAGTCCGTTCAGTACAACTTGTGCGTTGTAATCTTTTTTGATGTCCACAACAATTCTAATACCATTTCTGTCAGACTCGTCGCGGATGTCACTTATTCCTTCAATGCGCTTATCTTTTACAAGGTTCGCCATTTGAATTACAAGATTTGACTTATTTACTTGATAAGGAATTTCTGTGATAACAATTCGGCTTCTTCCGTTTGATTGTTCTTCAATTTCTGCCTTTCCTCTTACAACAATTCCGCCTCGTCCTGTTTTATAAGCATGCTTAACAGCAGTTCTGCCCATAATTACACCACCTGTAGGGTAGTCAGGTGCAGGAATAATTTTAATAAGTTCATCAATATCAATGTCTGGATTTTCAATTAATGCTTGCAGTCCGGAAAGTACTTCTGTAAGGTTGTGTGGTGGAATGTTGGTTGCCATACCAACCGCAATACCGTCTGAACCATTAATTAAAAGGTTTGGAATTTTTGCCGGAAGAACCTTAGGTTCTTGTCTTGTTCCGTCATAACTGTCTTGAAAGTCGACTGTATTTTTGTCGATATCTTCAAGCATAAGGCCAGCAATTTTTTCAAGTTTGGCCTCAGTATAACGGTAAGCCGCAGGGCTATCACCATCAATAGAACCAAAGTTTCCTTGTCCGTAAACAAGAGGATAACGAATTGAGAAGTCTTGTGCAAGACGGGCGAGTGCGTCATAAATTGAGCTGTCGCCGTGTGGGTGATATCGGCCCATTACTGTACCTACGATGTGTGCGCATTTTACAGTGTGCTTATCGTAGAAGTTTCCTGTTTCGCCCATACCGAAAAGAATTCTTCTGTGTACAGGCTTAAGTCCGTCTCTAACGTCTGGGATTGCACGAGATACGTTTACCGCCATTGCGTAAGAAAGGAATGAATCTTTAAGGTTTTCAACAGTGTCAGTTTTTTCAACTTTAGTTTTTGAAAGTTTTTCTTCAAGTGAAATTATTTCTTTGTCCATGTCTTTCTCCTTTTATCCTAAACGTCAAGGTCTTTTACGCGCGTTGCGTTTTCTTCGATAAATTTGCGTCTAAGTTCGCTGTCTTCGCCCATAAGTTCGCTGAAATATTTTTCAGCCTCAATTGCGTCGTCCATAGTAAGCTGTATTAAAATTCTGTGTTCTGGATCCATAGTAGTATCCCACAGTTGATCGGCGTCCATTTCACCAAGACCTTTATATCTTTGTTGTTCGCAGCCTTTCATGCCGTTTGCTTTTTTCCATTCGTCAAGTTCTTCATCGCTGTAGAAGTAGAAATGCTCTTTCTTGTTTCTTGTAATAAGGTAGAGTGGTGGTTTTGCCGCATATACGTGACCTTGCTCAATTAAAGGTCTCATAAAGCGGAAGAAGAATGTAAGAAGAAGTATTCTAATGTGAGATCCGTCTACGTCGGCATCTGTCATGCAGATGATTTTATCATAACGAAGTTTTTCAATGTTAAACTCGTCACCAATTCCGCATCCAAAAGCAGTTATCATTGCTTTGATTTCTGCATTTTCCATAATACGATTAAGTCTTGCTTTTTCTACATTTAAAATTTTGCCTCTTAGTGGCAAAATTGCTTGGAATCTGCTGTCACGTCCGCTTTTTGCTGAACCGCCCGCAGAATCTCCTTCTACGATGTAGATTTCGCAAAGACGTCTGTCCTTTTCGCGACAATCTGCAAGTTTTCCTGGAAGGGTGGTTGATTCAAGCACGCCCTTTCTTCTTGTCATTTCTCTTGCATTTCTTGCGGCCTCTCTTGCGCGTTGTGCTGTGACTGACTTCATAATAAGGTTTTTGGCTTCGTTAGGGTGGCGGTCAAGATAATCCCCAAACTCTTCAACAACAGCTTTATATACAAAGTTTCTCATTTCGCTGTTGCCAAGTTTTGTTTTTGTTTGGCCTTCAAATTGTGGATTGCGAAGTTTTACGCTGATTACTGCTGTAATACCTTCGCGGCAGTCGTCGCCAGTAAGTTTTTCGTTGTCTTTTATAAGTTTCTTTTCAATTGCATAATCGTTGATGACTTTTGTAAGACCAGATTTAAATCCCTCAAGGTGAGTTCCGCCTTCCTCAGTGTTGATGTTGTTTGCATAAGCGTTGATTACTTCGCTGTAACTTTCGTTGAATTGAAAGCACACCTCAATTTCATTGTCAAGTTCTTCATTTTTATTTCGGTTAAATTTATTAAAATAAACTGGCGCAGATAAAATTGTGTCTTTATTTTTGTTTAAATAGTCAACAAATTCTACAATTCCGCCTTTAAATTCAAATTCATCTTTACGCTCTTGACCTTCACGCTTATCTTCAAGTGTGATTATAAGCCCTTTGTTTAAAAACGCAATCTCTCTAAAGCGATTTTTCATTACATCATAATTGAAGTTGGTTGTTTCAAAAATTTCTTCATCAGGAAGGAATGTAATTGTAGTTCCACGTCTATCAGTTTTGCCAACAATTTCAAGTGGAGTAATAACTTTGCCGCGAGAGAATTCAATTTTATAGTGATTGCCATTTTGATAAACGTCGGCTTTCATATATTTTGAAAGGGCGTTTACACAAGATACACCAACGCCGTGCAGTCCGCCTGAAATTTTGTAGCCTTCGCCACCAAACTTTCCGCCAGCATGCAATTTGGTCAAAACAACTTCAACGGCACTCTTTCCTTCTTTTGGGATTATTCCAGTAGGAATACCACGGCCGTTGTCGATTACCGAACAAGAGCCGTCAAAATTGATGACTACCTCAATTTTAGTACAGTAGCCAGCAAGCGCCTCGTCAATAGAGTTGTCAACAACCTCTGTTACAAGGTGATGAAGACCATGTTCATCGGTCGAACCAATGTACATACCTGGCCTTTTTCTTACAGGTTCAAGACCTTCAAGCACTTGAATGTCGCCAGCATCATATTTTACTGACTTGCCAATTTCTTGGCTTAACTCTTGGGTGATTTCTTGCTTTTCGTCCATAATAAATCTCCTATAAATTAGTGTACTTATATTATATATTATATTTAAGAAAAAAGCAAGCATTTTCAATCAAATAATTGCCATAAAAGCGTACAGAAAAATCAATAAAATGGCTATACTTTTTGCATGTAGTTTTGCTTAAAAAACATAGATTGATAAGATGATGTAAAAAGCAGGAATATATTTGCAAGACAAACAAATAATTTTTAAAAAATAGTCAAAATGTTTGCCAAACAACATCGAAATATGTTAAATTAATTTTACTATGGAAGAAAAAGAACAAAAGATAGTTGCAGAGGACAGCAAAAAACAAAAATTTTTAAAATCAAACTGGTGGCAAGTAATTAAGTTTACTCTTTTTTCAATCTCAGCTGGTGTAATTCAGTTTGGGGTGTTTTTATTGTTAAATGAAGTTGTAGGTTGGTCATTTTGGCCTAGCCACTTAATAAGTGTGACATTGTCTGTTGTTTGGAATTTTACTTTCAATCGAAAATTTACATTTAAAGCGTCAAATAATGTGCCTATTGCCATGCTGCTGACATTTGCATTTTACGTTGCATTTGTGCCAGCATCAGTATTTGGTGGCAACGCGCTTGAGGCTGCAGGATGGGATGCTTTGCTTGTTGAGGCACTTATGATGGTTATAAACTTCGTTACTGAATTTATTTATCAAAAATTTGTTGTTTTCAACAGAAAAATTGTTCCAGACAAAAAGGTTAAACCAAATGAAGAAAAGTAGTCGATGCTGACTACTTTTTGTTTTTATCTATAAATGTAAAATTTTGATTTTGAATGTGCGCAAAATAGTTTTTGTTTTCTTCTAAAAAACCTCGATAAAAAATTTTTGCTTGACGTGTTTTAATCTCACCATTTACCATATATGTGACATCATAAAAATTATAACCAAGAAGGTTAAGCAATGGGTTGATGTAATACAAAGAGTTTTTAATGTATACCACAGCAATAAAAATCATAATAAAAACAAACGTGCAATATCCACTGACAAGCGATAGGTCAAGTTGAAGTGCAAAAAGCACAAAAAGTGAAAAATAGCCAAAAAAGTGTTTATCGGTGATATTTTGCGCAGAAACGAGTTTAATCTCTTTTACAGACTCTTTATCGTTTTTGTTCCATAAAAGGCCCAGAATGCCTGTTAAAATTAAAATTATAAGGGTTATTAGGTTTAAACAGTTCAAAACATTCAAAGAGAGGTTTGAATTTATCATATCAATTACAAGTTTTACCAATATCAAAACAAACATTGGTACGAAAGCGGATATAAAAAGAGTTATGTCTTTAAAGAGTTTCACAAATATATTTTTGCCAAAATTAAAAAAAATATAAAAAATGTTTTGTTTTCTTTGTGATTTAGGTTAAAATAAAGATATGAAAATATTAACATTTGCAATTTTTGGTGTAATTAGTCTTGGTATGGATGTAATTTACACCTTATTTAGTGGAACAAAGGGGTATAAGTCTTTGTTAATCAGAGGCATTACTGTTTTGTCGGCATTTATTTTGGCAGTTGCAAGTTCAAACTTAAATTCTGTTACATCTGCGCTTTCACTGTTTATATGCATGGGCTTTGGCGTAAGCATATTAAGCGAGGCAATGACTATTTCTGAAATTGATGCAGAAAAACCAAAAATGATTACATTTGGTGTATTAAGAGCGGTTTCTATTGCGTTATTTGGAGTCAGCACGCTTACTTTAACAGGATTCAACATTTTCGCTTTAGGTGGCGGATTATTGTTGGGGCTTGGAATTGGAAGTGTAATGTGTGCCATCAAAAAATATAAAAAGGGGTATCAAGCATTTTCTACTCTTGCTGTTTGGGCTGCAATCGGATTGCTGGCGGGCGAAAGCATATATGGCTGCATTAATTCAGCGCATTTCGTCTCAAGCTTAATCATATTATTTGCTGCTGTTTCATTCATTGTAAGTCAAGTTGTAAAATCCATTGCTAAAGAGGACGCAAAAATTCAATATCTTGCAAACGCATTATATACATTTGCATTGACACTTATGGCAGTTTCGATATATTTTTACTAGAATTTACAAAAAAATTGCTAAAAGTTATTGACAAAAACAATTTTTTAGCATATTATATTAGAGAAGAACAAATCTTCTCATATATCGCGGGGTAGAGCAGCTCGGAAGCTCGTCGGGCTCATAACCCGAAGGTCGTTGGTTCAAATCCAGCCCCCGCAACCAGTATGGGTTATATCAAGTTTTGGTATAACCTTTTTTATTTTATTATTTTTATAAACTTGATATAACATGGTTTGGGGAGTGGTTCTCCAGTCCCCACCCCGCAACCAGATAAGCCACGCATTAATCGTGTTTTTTTAATTCTTATAACACCCCATTCAAAAAAGACTAGGCGATCTGCCAAGTCTTTTATCATATCATTAAAGTTTCTTCTGCGATTTCTATGGTTCTGGTTTGATTTTCTTTCACTTTCTTAATATCTCTTCTGATTTTTCTATTTAATCTATCTACGTCGTGTTGAGTTACTATAATTGGAGTTTTTTTGACGATACAGCTGTTGTTTGTTTTTATTTTTTTTATATTTGATAACATAATTTACCTCCTAATTTATTGTAAAGACTTAAAATAAAATATAATTAATAAAAAAGTTTCTTAACATCCAATTGCTTTTCTTATTCTGTTTAAGTTTGCTTTGGCAACAGCGCGTGCTCTTTCTGCGCCTTTTGCCAAAATTTCATCTACAAGGTGCTTGTTTTCTTGATAGTAATAAAACTTTTCTCTCATTGGTTTGATATATTCATTTGCAATTTCAAATAGTTCTTTTTTAGCATCGCCCCAGCCAAGCCCAGCAAGAAGTTTTTGGTCAAATTCTTTTTGTTGTGCCTCAGTTGCAAACAATTTATATATTTTGTTAAGTGTGCAGTCAATATCTTTTGGCTCGCCTGGAAGTCGACTGTCAGTTACAATGCGGTTGATTTTTTTCTTTAATTCGTTTTCTGTTGAGAAAAGAGGAATTGTATTGCCATAACTTTTACTCATTTTGCGTCCGTCAAGGCCTACAAGCGATGGACAACTTTCTTGAATAAGGTCGTTTGGCTCTGTTAAAATTTTACCATATTTGTTGTTAAAACTGTTTGCAATGTCGCGTGCAATTTCAATATGTTGTTTTTGGTCTAAGCCTACAGGCACAAAGTCGCTGTTAAACATCAAAATGTCAGCAGCCATTAAAATAGGGTAGTTGTAAAGCCCCATGTTTACACCGCTGTCTAAATCTTGCCCGCTTTCTTGATTGCGCTCTACAATTGCTTTGTATGCATGTGCGCGGTTCATCAAACCTTTTGGGGTAACATTGCTTAAAATCCAATTCAGTTCAAAAATTTCAGGAACATCAGATTGACGATAGAAAACTACTTTGTCTGGGTTAAGCCCGCAGGCAAGTAAAGCGCAAGCCATATTGTAAGAGTAGTCTTGCATTTCTTCTTTATTGTTTAGTGTTGT
>JAFTTP010000001.1 GCA_017466725.1 Clostridia bacterium | reverse complement strand
TTCTTTAAGAGCGTCCATAACCATTTCGCCAAGTTGTGACGATTTGATTTCTTGAGTAAGTTTGTTTTGAATTTGTTTTTCAATGTTTTGTACAATGTTGTCAATTTGTCCCATACTTACTGGGCGTTTTTCGCAGGCTTTAATGATGCCGCTTTTAAGTTTAGACGCGTCAAAAGATTGACGAGAGCCGTCTGATTTAATTACTAAAATTGGTGTTGTTTCAATTGTCTCGTAAGTGGTAAAACGTCTGCCGCATTCAAGGCATTCGCGTCTTCTTCGTATTGCGTTGCTTTCGTCGCTGTTTCTAGAGTCAAGCACTTTGCTTTCTTCGCTACCACAATATATACATTTCATAACAGTTCTCCTTAACTAAATATAGCATACCACAAGCGTGGCGGTTTTGACAAGCAAAAGTGAGTAATTTGGCAAATTTTGTCATAGAAAGATGTGGTTTGCAATAAATTTATTATATGGAAAAATTGATTAAGTGCAGGGTGGGCAAGCTTTGTAAGGTTGACTCGATTGATAAGGCGGCACCATTAAAAATTAAAAGACGGCTGCTGGAACTTGGTTTTACATGCGGACAGGCTGTAAAAATTATAAGAAAGTCATTGTTTGGGCAGACGTACTTGATTGAAATTAGAGGTTACCTTCTTTCAATTAGGAAAAGTTTGACCGATTATATTGTTGTGGGGTAGATATGAAAAATGTTTGTCTGGTGGGCAATCCAAATACGGGGAAAACTACACTGTTTAACACCCTTACTTCTTCAAATGAACATGTGGGCAACTGGCATGGCGTTACGGTTGAGGAAAAGGGAAGGGTGTATAAGTTTGAGGGACAAGAGATAAACCTTGTTGACCTGCCTGGCATCTACTCGCTAAGTCCGCTGAGCTTTGAAGAGCAGGTTGCAAGAGATTATATTATCAAGCACCAAGACCATCTTATTGTAAATATTTGCGATGCAAGCAATCTTAGGCGCAATTTATATTTAACTCTATGCCTTATGGAACTTGGTGTAGAGGTGATTTTGGTTGTAAATCAAATTGATAAGAGGCCTATTTGTAAGGTTGATTATGTCAAGCTTGAAAAACTGCTTGGCGTAAAAATTTTGCATATAAATGCTGGCTGCAAAAGTGATGCTGATAGGGTGAATAGAGCAATTTTAACGGGCGGAATACAAGCAAAATATAATCTGCCACATTTGAACAATTTAGATTTTTCGTCTGTGCAAGGGTGTGTTGCTGGCATGCCTAATGAAAACTATTACAAAACAAAACTTCTTGAAGATGATGGGCAAACAAAGCAAGAGTTTGGCATAAGCAAAATGTTTGGCGGTTGTGACGAGGTGGCTGCTGCACGGTATGCTTATATTGACAGCGTGTTAAGCGTAGTGTCATCTCAAAATCAGCGCGTTTACGGCAAAAGCAAATTGGACAAGTTGCTGCTTAATAGGTTTCTTGCATTGCCAACATTTTTAATTCTGCTGGCTGGTGTATTTTATTTGACCTTTTTCTCGTTAGGCTCGTGGCTGTCTGGCCGGCTTGAATTTGCAATTGAGGGGCTTATTTTCTCGCCTATTTCAAAATGGCTTACATCTTTGTTTGGTAAAACAAGTTGGATTGTTGGACTTTTTGATGCTGCAATAGCAGGCGGCGTTGGCTCGGTTGTGTCGTTTTTACCACAAGTGGCGCTGCTATTTCTGTTTCTATCTATTTTAGAGGATAGTGGATATTTATCGCGTATAGCCTTTTTGTTTGATGATGTGCTTTCTAAAGTTGGTTTAAGCGGGAAAGCAGTTTATACGCTGTTGATGGGCTTTGGCTGCTCTACAACCGCAGTGCTTACAGCGCGGAACATGGAAGATAAAAACTCTAAAATTAAAACGGCGTTGCTTACGCCATATATGAGCTGTTCTGCCAAATTTCCTATATATTCAGTGCTGGGCGGTGCATTTTTTGGTGCCGGCAACATATGGGTTGTTTTGGGGTTATATTTGCTTGGGGTGGTGATTGCTGTACTTATTTCTTTTGTGCTTGAAAAAACCGCTTTAAAAAGCAAATCGCAGTCTTTTATACTTGAGTTCCCGCCATATAGAATGACCAGCTTTAAGCGCACGGCAAGGCTGCTGTGGCAAAATGTTAAATTATTCCTTTCGCGCGTGGGCGGTTTGATTGTGGCTATGAATATAATAGTGTGGTTGCTTTCAAATTTTACAGTAACACTTTCTTACATTGGTGGCGGCAGAGGTGTAAGTATACTTGAAACGGTTGGGCGGGTGCTTGCGCCTATATTTATCCCGCTTGGCTTTGGCAATTGGGCGCTTGTGGCAAGTTTAATTGCGGGGCTTGTGGCAAAAGAGGTTATTGTCTCGACAATAGGAATGTTTAATGGGGTTGAAGGCAGTGGTGCCACGGCAGGCTCAATTTTGTCGCTTTCGGCAGTTGCCGGGTTTGCAAGTGCAAGTTCGGTGTTGTCATATCTTGTGTTTTGCCTTTTATATGTCCCATGTTTTGCCACCATATCAGTTTTAAGCAAAGAGATTGGCAGAAAGTGGACTTTTATATCGATAATTATTGAATTTATGGTGGCTTATGCTGCATCATTTATGGTTTACAACGTGGCAAGTGCTTGCGAGATTTTTGGCAGTGCAAGGGTGCTTATTTTGCTGGGCGTGCTTACGCTGATTATTGTTGCAGTTGCAGCAATCTTTAAACGCTTTATAAATAAAAAAGGCTGTCCTTATGGCAAAAGGTGCAACAAGGCGTGCAAGAAAAAGTAGCAAATAGAATGAAACCTGCATAAACAATAACATGGCTAAACAAAATGAAAATGGTAAATTTAGAATTATGTGCTTTAAAGCGCCAAAGTGGCTTGCGTATTTGCTGCGTAAATTTTGCAAATCAAAAGCCTAGAATATGATTATTGCTTAATTTGCACAAAAAAAGAGGAGCAAAAACGCTCCTCATATTTTCATCTTATGATTAGTCTTTTTTAAGTGTTCTAAGGCAGTTTGTGCACGCTCTAACTGTTTTTTCTTTTCCGTCAACTTCAACAGTTACCTTTTGAAGGTTAAGGTCGAAAGTTCTGTTATATTTCTTATTAGAGAAAGATACTTGTTTGCCACTCATTTTGCCTCTTCCGCAGATTTCACATACTCTACTCATCTTTTTATCCTCCATTTATTTATCTTTGCACTCTACTATATCATTTTTTATCACAAAAATCAACTCTTTTTTGCAAAAATGTTTTAAAAAACATCTAAAAAGTTAAAAAGTTTTTTATAAAAGGGCAAAAAACGGTTGTTTTTTTAGTTTATTTATAGTATTATATAAGTGCGAAGATCAATAAGGGGGTAATTTTGACAGTCGATACAAACAACTATTATGGCAATATTTCCATTTCCGACAACTGCATTAGGGTTGTTGCGGGTTATGCTGCACTTGACTGTTATGGCGTGGTTGACTTAGTCAGCCGTTCTATTATTGACAGCGCAAAGGAAACATTTAAAAAGGAATCTTATGCTAAAGGCATTAAGATTAATCACATAGACAACAGGATTTTTATTGATGTATATTGTCTTCTTAAATACGGCGTGTCAATAAGCGCCGTAGCCGAATCTCTTAGAAAAGCTGTAAAGTATAGCGTTGAAAACTTTACTGGTATGCTTGTTGATGCCGTCAATGTCCATGTTGTCGGAGTAAGAGTTTAGGAGAAAAAAGGTATATATTATGATTAAGACGATAAACGGTGCAACATTCCGTAAAATGATAGTAGCAGGCGCAAGCCTTCTTGAACAAAACAAAAAGTACGTTGACTCGCTCAACGTTTTTCCTGTCCCAGACGGCGATACGGGAACAAATATGTTCCTTACTATGAAGTCTGCAGTAAACGAGGTTTCTCAATGTGGACAAAACACCGTTGAGGCGCTTAGTAATGCGTTTGCAAAAGGTGCCCTTAAAGGCGCAAGAGGAAATAGTGGTGTTATCACTTCTCAAATTTTCAAGGGGTTCTGTAGTGAAACTGCAAAGCATGAAGAAATTACTGTAAAAGATTTCGCAAAGGCTATGCAAGAGGGGGCAAACATTGCTTACAAAGCTGTAACAAAACCAAAGGAAGGTACAATCCTTACAGTTATTCGCGTTATGGCTGAAAATGCTGTCAATGTTGCTAAAAAGCATGACGACTTTGAAAGTTTCTTGAAAAACGTGCTTCAAGTGGGCGAAGAAATTTTAAGTCAAACACCAGAAATGTTGCCAGTTTTAAAGAAGGCAGGCGTGGTTGACGCAGGCGGCCGTGGTATTTTGGTAATCTTTACTGGTTTCTATAAACTTATCATGGGTGAGGAAGATTTTGAGTTTAAGTTTGAAGACGAAAAACAACCTCAAACTATGGATGACGTACTTGCAGATATTGAAAACCTTGGCGAAATCGAATTTGGATATTGCACAGAGTACATGATTATCAATATGCACAAGAAAACAACAGAGGCAGACATTGATAAACTTCGTGATAAACTTTGCGCACTTGGCGATTCTGTAATCTGTATTGGTGACTTAAATCTTGTTAAAGTTCACGTTCACTCAAACGAACCAAACAAGGCACTTGAATATGCACTTGAACTTGGTGAACTTCACAACCTCAAAATTGAGAATATGAGAGAACAAAACAGAGAACTTAAGAAGAAAGCCAATGTTATGGAAGAAAGTAAAGAACACGGCATGATTGCTGTTGCACCAGGGGATGGAATTGCGACCATTTACAGAGACCTTGGCGTTGATGAAATTATTGTTGGCGGACAAACAATGAACCCATCTGCTGCTGACATTGCTGCCGCTGCAGATAAAGTTCCTGCAAGAAACGTGTTTGTATTCCCAAATAATAAAAACATTGTACTTGCTGCAAATCAGGCAAGTGACCTTACAAACAAAAACATCATTGTAATTCCAACACGCTCTATTCCAGAAGGAATTTCAGCTGCAATTGCTTTCAATCCGGACGGAAGTGTTGAAGAAAATGCAGAGGCAATGAACGATGCAATCAAGGGTGTTAAATCTGGATCGGTAACATATGCGGTGCGTGACACCCATGTTGACGGATTTGACCTTCATGTTGGCGACATCATTGGTCTTGACGATAAAGCAATTCTTGCAAAGGGCAAACTTGTAAGCGAAACTACTGAAACGTTAATTGGAAGAATGATTTCTGACGAAACAATGACAATCACTCTTTTCTATGGCGAAGATATTAGAGAGGACGAGGCAAATGCTCTTGCTGAAAAACTTACAAATAAATATCCAAACTGTGAAGTATCTGCTATTTCCGGAGGTCAACCAGTTTACTATTACCTTGTAAGCGTTGAATAAAAATTATTTAATCATAACAAAAGCCACTAGATTTTCTAGTGGCTTTTTTGATGTGATTTTTTAGGGAGAAGCATATTGACAAACTTGGGAAAGTATGATATACTACAAGCAACATAGGAGGGGAATTGTGGGAAAGGGAAAAAGCGCGAAAATTTATCCAATTTATTATAACAGAAAGAATAATGAAGGCGAGGTTATTGTTGGAACTAAAAGGACAAAAATTTCATTTACTTCGCCGGAGGAAGCAGAAAAATATTGTAGATATTTAAACAGACCAGACGTATACGGCGACAGATTATGTTTTTCGTATAAGGAAGAAGAATTTGTGCTTTATAAACATGCACTTGATCTTATTAAAGACGCAAATGAAGATGCAATTTTGTTTTCTTAAAAGAATGAGAGAGAAATCTCTCTTTTTTATTTGTTGACAAGGTATTAAAATTGTGCTATTATCATGTTATGAGATTAGATTTTGTTGTTGCCGATTTGCTTAATGTAAGCCGCACAAAAGCGCAAGGCTTAATTAGAAACGGCAATGTTAAAGTTAAAGAAAATGTTGTAAATAAGCCGTCTTTTGAGGTTGAAAGTGCTGAAAGTATAACAATTTTACAAAGTGATAATTTTGTCTCTCGCGGGGCATATAAACTGGTGAGGGCTATTGATTTTTTTAAACTTGATTTAAATGGAAAAGTTGTGCTTGATATGGGCGCATCTACTGGTGGCTTTACACAGGTAAGTTTGCTTAATGGGGCCAGGAAGGTTTATTCGGTTGACGTTGGCCATGGCGAACTTGACAATACCCTCGCGCGCGACGCGCGTGTGATTAATATGGAAGGGCGAGATATACGTACACTTCAAAAAGAAGAACTTGAAGGGGTAAATTTAGTTGTAGGTGATTTGTCGTTTATTTCTTTAAAACACATTTTGCCTAAAATTAGTCATCTGTTTGGCAATATTGAGTGTGCGCTTTTGTTTAAGCCGCAGTTTGAGTGCGGCAAGGATGTTGCAAAAAAATATAGGGGTGTAATAAAAGACAAGGTTATCCACAAAAATCTGCTTAAAGAATTTGTGGAAGAACTAAAACTTTACAAATTTACACTTTCAAACCTTACCTATTCGTCAATAAAAGGTAAGGAAGGCAATATTGAATATTTATTGCATTTAAACGGAAAAGAAATTGCAAATATAAAAATTAGTGATATTGTAGACGGCGCATTTATTGCGTTGAACTAAAAAAGATGGGCATATGCTCATCTTTTTTGCTTTATCTTGTTGCGGTAGGGTAAAGAGGCAGATTTTCAATGCCTGGGCAGGCATTGTTGGTGCTTTCACATGCCTGGCATGGCGGAATTACTGGATAGCCAAAAGATGGAAGTAATAAATCTACGTCTGAAGTCACCTTGATAATAATTTGTATGCAAGCGGTTACGGTAAAGGTGTTGTCAGCAGTATAAACGCCACTGTTGCTTGAAAATACTGCTTGTGCGCGAATATTTACAGGTGTCAAAGCCGGTTGTGGCACAAACAGCATAGAACACTTGCTTACAAGTACGCTTGACGATGCAGTGCCGAGTACGCCGTTGGCATCGCGATATGTTACGGTGACTGGAATTGTAATATTCATCGAAACATTTGCATAGTTCGGGTTGTTTTCAATGCGGTCTACAACTACATCGCTTGTTACCACTTCGCTGCCTATTTGAGTTTCAGCGGAAACAAATGTAAGTGGAAGGGCTGGATTTTCTGGATTAAATCCGGTAAGGTTTAAGATTACGCCGGTTTCGGTTGAGCGTGACACGCAAGAATCAAAAATTTTTGTTGCCTCCACCAGCACTTTTTCGCAAATTCCATTTAAAGAATTGCTGTTGATTGGCCCGGGGCGATTTTGGTTTGTATTGTTTATATAAAATGACATATTTCCTCCTTAAATTCATTTTTGTCGACGTTTGTACAATACATTAATATGCAGTGTGCAGTGGAAAGTGTTAACAAAATGTTTGACAATCGGGCAAAAATAGGTTAAAATTTAGTGCAAGAAAGAAAAGAGGTATTTATGATTTTAGATAATGTAAAAATAAGGCTTTCGGCTTTGGCAGAAGAAATTTCTTTTATAAAGGAGTGTCTTTGACAAGGCAAAACTGTTAAATGATAAAAAAATATTAGAAACCGAGCAGATGGGTGAAAACTTTTATCTTGACCAATCAAGAGTTTTAGAGGTTGGAAAAAAGATTAAAGCAATTGACAATAAACTTGCCCTTATTGCCAGACTTGAAACACTTTATAGCGACACACAAGGGTATGTAGAACTTGCTGAAGAAGTGAAAGATGGCTCGCTTGACGGTGAAGTAGAAGAAAGTTTACATGCGCTTGAAAAAGAAGTAGATGATGCAAAAATTCAAACGCTACTTTCAGGCAAATATGATGCAAATGACGCAATAATTACAATTCATGCTGGCGCTGGCGGAACAGAGGCACAAGACTGGGCTGATATGCTTTGGCGTATGTATAAAATGTACAGTGAAAAGTCTGGTTATGTAATCAAAGTGCTTGATGTGCTTGCAGGTGATGAGGCTGGGCTTAAGGGCATCACTTTTGAAGTGAGTGGCGACAACGCGTATGGCTTTTTAAAAGCGGAAAAGGGCGTGCATAGACTTGTGCGAATTTCACCATTTGATGCAAACGCAAGAAGGCATACATCCTTTGCAAGTGTTGAGGTTATGCCAAAAATTGAAGAAAAACCAAACATTGAAATTCGTTCGGAAGATTTAAAAATTGACACTTATCGTTCTTCTGGCGCGGGTGGACAAAATGTAAATAAAACCGAAAGTGCGGTGAGAATTACACACATCCCAACCGGCATTGTTGTGGCTTGTCAAGTGGAACGCAGTCAGGTGCAAAACAAAGAAACGTGCATGCAAATGCTTTATTCTAAACTTGTTGAAAAAGAAGAGGCTGAAGAAATGGAGCGTCTTGCATCTATCCGCGGCGAAATCAAAAAAATTGAATGGGGCAGTCAAATACGAAGTTATGTGTTCTGCCCATACACTCTTGTAAAAGACCACCGCACAGGACATGAAGACAGCAATGTGCAGGCAGTTATGGATGGCAACATCCAAGAGTTTATCAACGAATTTTTGAAAAAATTATATTAATATTTTGTTATATTTTTAAAAGGAAAAACAAATGAGTTATTACAGTGATTGTGTGGATAAATTCCGCAAACTAAAAGATAAAAAGGATGTGATTGTGCTTTCTGTTGAGTCATCTTGTGACGAAACAAGCATTGCAATTGTGAAAAATGGAAGAGAGGTACTTGCAAACATTGTTTCTTCACAGATTGAAATTCACAGACGCTTTGGCGGGGTTGTGCCAGAGGTAGCATCAAGAAATCATATTACAGCAATTTCAAACATTTATAGCGAGGCTTTGGCTGAGGCGGGACTTACAAAAGAGGATATTGACGCGGTTGCAGTTACGTATGGCGCCGGTCTTGTTGGGGCGCTTTTGGTGGGCGTAAACTTTGCAAAAGGGCTTGCGTATAGTTTAAACTTGCCGCTTATCGCAGTAAGTCATGTGCATGGGCATATTGCAGCAAATTACATCTCTCATCCGGAACTAAAACCTCCATTTATTTGCCTTATGGTCAGCGGCGGGCATACTGCAATTTTGCGTGTTGATGATTATAATAAGATGACAATGCTTGGCACAACAGTTGACGACGCAATTGGTGAGGCGTTTGATAAAGTTGCCAGAGTGTTGGGATTGCCATACCCAGGCGGGCCAGAGATTGATAAACTTGCAAAAGAGGGTGAGCGAAAATATAACTTTACAGTTTCAAAAAGTTTAAAAGGTACGCTTGACTTTTCGTTTAGCGGAATAAAAACTGAAGTTGTAAATCTTGTGCATAATGCAGAGCAGAAAAAGCAGGAGATAAATGCGGCTGATGTGGCGCGCTCTTTTCAAGAAAGCGTAACAGACGAACTTGTCAATAAAGCAATTCGTGCATGTAAAAAAGAGGACATAGATACACTTGTGATTGCTGGCGGGGTTGGTGCAAACAGCATGCTTAAAGAAAAGGCGTTGGCGCTTGGTGAAAATGAGGGCGTTAAGGTTTACAGCCCAGTGCTTAAATATTGCACAGACAATTCTGCAATGATTGGCGCTATGGCTTACTATATGATTAAAGACGGCATTGGTCTTGCCAAACTTGATTTAACAGCAAAGCCTAATGTGACATTGGGCTGTTAATTAGGAGGTATAAGGTGGAATTATTGGCACCTGCTGGAAATTTTGATAAACTTAAAACGGCTGTTCATTTTGGGGCAGACGCAGTATATTTTGCGGGCAAAAAACTTGGGCTCCGTGCTTTTGCTGGCAATTTTGATGAACAAGAAATTGTTGAGGCAATGAAATATCTGCACCAAAGAGGCAAAAAAGGCTACATTACACTCAACGTTGTTGCAAATGATAGCGATTTTGATGGTATTGATGAATATTTACAACTTTTAGTTGACGCCCAAGTTGATGGGATTATCGTAAGCGACATAGGCCTTATTTCATATATTAGAAGTAATTTTCCAGGGCTTGATGTGCATGTTTCAACACAGGCAAATATAAACAATTCTCGTACAGCAAAAGTGTATGCTGATATGGGCTGCACTAGACTTGTGCTTGCAAGGGAACTTTCACTTCAGCAAATTAATGATATATATAAGGCTGTTGGTGATAGGTGTGAAATTGAAACATTTGTACACGGCGCAATGTGCATCTCTTATTCTGGCAGATGCTTGCTTTCAAACTACTTGACAGGGCGTGACAGCAATCGCGGCGCATGTGTGCAAGCATGCAGATGGAAGTACTTTATACGCGAAGAAAGCCGCGATGATGAAATGGAAATTCAGCAGGATGAGCGTGGAACTTACATTTTAAACTCAAAAGATTTATGCTTGATTGGACACCTTTCTCAACTTGAAAAGGCAGGCATTACAAGCTTAAAAATTGAAGGGCGTATGAAGTCTGACTATTATGTTGCATCTGTTGTAAATGCATATCGCAGGGCGCTTGATGGTGGCACTGATATGGCACAGCTGCAGGATGAGCTTGAAAAAACAAGTCATCGTAGATATACAACAGGTTTTTACTTTGGTGAAAAAGATAAGGAATTTTTAGACGATAGTATGCCGGTGCAAACGGCGGTGTTTATTGCAAAAGTTGTTGAAGATGCAAAGGATGGCATGGTAAAAGTTGAAATGAGAAACCGCTTCAAAGTTGGTGACAGTCTTGAAATTTTATCGGCAGATGATAATTTTAGAAAAACCATAAAAATTGAAAGAATAATCAACAGCAAGGGTGAAGAAATTGATGACGCAAAACGCGTGCAAGAAATTCTTACTATCAATTGCCCTTACAACCTTAAATCAGGGGACATTTTAAGAGTGAATAAATAAAAATAGGCTAAAATTTAGCCTATTTTTTTGTTAATTATATTTCCTGCTCTAAATCGTCGTCGATGGTTGGCGCAGGTGGAGTTTGCAGTCCTTTAAGGTCGGAAATCTCTACCTCTCTAAGTTTTACAGGTTCAACAACTGGTCTTTGCTCATTTTTATCCATAATTTCCCTCCCTTTATAATTTTATTTTATTGAAAGGACAGGCGGAAGTCAAACATTTTATAAAGAAAAACCTTATATAATTAAATTATATTTATAAAATACAAATTATGCTTTTCATGCGTTAGCGAAGTCGCTCAAGCGTTAGGCTTGACAAAAAAATACAAAAAAAGTTTAAAAATTTGTCATTTTTGGTTGACTATTTTAAAAATATTGCATATAATAGTGCTAGCACTTAAAGCATGAGAGTGCTAATAAAGTCGAAACATAAGAGGTCGTTATGGAATTATCACCGCGAAAGCAAAAGATTCTTCAAATGGCAGTTGAGGAATATATTAAAGATTGCAGTCCTATTACAAGTGGTGGCATAAAAGACAGTGCAAGTTTAGACTGCTCGACAGCCACACTTCGAAACGAGCTTAATGCTTTAGAGGCTATGGGATTTTTAAAACAACTTCATACCTCTGGGGGCAGGGTGCCAACAGCGCAAGGTTATCGCTATTATGTAGAAAGTTTACTTTCTCAAGGGCGGGCAAGCGAGGGGCAACTTGATGAAGTGAAGAAAATTATTTCTTCCCGCACAAGCAGTTTGGATGAAATTGTAGGCGGAATTGCCAAAATTGTAAGTCAAGCAACAAACTATCCAACCGTTGTTATGGTGGATGGGGTGAAAAACTTGGTGCTTAATGATTTGAAAATTATTCCACTGCTTGAAGACAAAGTTATGGTGCTGATTGGCACGATGGCGGGCTACATCAATCAAACGCTTGATGTAAGGGCAAGCATAAGAGATTGCGAGGATGCATCCAACTATCTTACAAATCATTTTAAGGGCGAAACGCTTGGCTTTATGATTGAGAATATGGAGCAATATAAAGCGGGCATGCACAGCGAGATTGAGGCCTTCCAAATGGTTGTCAATTCGCTTATCGAAGGTCTTAAAAATTTAAACAGTCAAAAATATTTAAATGTTCGCAGGGAGGGCAGTGCAAAACTTCTATCTGACAACACTGTTGAAGATGCGAAGAAAGTACTCAATGTTTTGGAAGATGAAAAAGAACTTTCTGGCCTTATGGAACTTGAAGGCAAGGGCAATATTGAGGTGACTGTTGCGGATGAAACGCAAGACTGCTCGGTGGTAAAAGCGCCAATTGTGGTAAACGGCAGACAAATTGCATCGATAGGTGTTATTGGCCCGCAAAGAATGGATTATGCTGGCATTGCAAGTGCGCTTAAAGTGGTTATTGATAGTCTAAACGACTTAAAAGGAGAATAGATGGCAAACTTTACAGAAGAACAAGAAAACGAACAATGCAAATGCCATTGTCATGAAGATAAAGAATGCAGCTGCGGAGATAACTGTCAATGCGGAAGTGATTGCGGATGCGGCGAAGGTTGCACATGTGGGGATGACTGTCACTGTCATGACGGAGACCGTTGCAACGAAAATTGCACATGCAGCAATGAATGTGAGTGCGAGGATTGTCACTGCGAGGAAGATTGTACATGTCATAGCAAAGAACAAGAATATTTAAACCTTGCAAGGCAAATTCAAGCAGATTTTGACAACTATCGCAGACATGCAGTTGAAGACAAGAACAAAGCAAGGATGTTTGGGCAAATTTCAGTTATCGAGGTGTTTCTGCCTTGTCTTGACACATTTAAAGAGGCAAAGAAATCAATTACTGATGAAAATGTTGTTAAAGGCGTTGAAATGATTGAACACAAAATCTTAGACGCACTTAAATCAATTGGCGTTGAGAAAATGGAAACAATTGGACAAAAGTTTGACCATAATAAACACGAGGCAATTGCGCAGTATAGTGATGAAACAAAAGAAAATGAGACTATTTTAGATGAATATCAAGCGGGCTACACATTTAATGATCAAGTTATACGATATGCAAAAGTTATAGTCAACAACAAAGGAGAATAAACATGAAAATGGAAGTAAAAAAAATTAAAGCATTTTTAAAGACACAAGACATTGAGTGGGATGGAAAGCACGTTACAGTAAATGAAAATGGTGCAGAGTTTGAAGTGGATGCGCATGATCAAGAGGTTATGTTTTTAGACATTATACGTCTCAAAATTGGTGACAAGTCAGAGTTAAAACAACTGCAAGTTATGCCATCACTTTGCTGGATTTGCAGTGCTAAAGGTGATTATGAAGTTGATTTGAGCGAGCAATGGGTGAAATTTCAACAACAACCTGAAAGCATGATTGAAGAGGAAGTTAAAAAAGAAGTCGCGCCAGCAAAACCAAAAGCAAAAAGCAAGAAAAAAATTGTAAAAATCACAATTAGTGATGAAGAACAATATCCATTTTAATCGGTTGGGTAAAGTATGAAAAATGCAGTAACAAACATTAAACGTTTTTTAAAAAGCAAGGGGATTGAATGGAGCGGAGATATTATCCGATATTCAAACGGAGAAGGCTCTTTTTATACAGCAGAAGATAGGGATTTCGATGAAATGACACTACAAAACGTGATATTGCAAAGAAATCGAGCAAGAGCAGAACTCTCAATACTTGTAACAAAAACACATTTTATCGTGTTTGATAAGCGAAGAACTAGATTTGAATCTGATTTCAGTCAAGAATGGCAAAATTATCTTGAAAAAGTAAATGATAATGAAAGTGAAAATGAAAATATATAAATTATAATAAGGAGAATATAAAAATGGCAAAAATTATTGGAATTGACTTAGGAACAACAAACTCTTGCGTAGCTGTTATGGAAGGCGGAAAGCCAACAGTTATCGCAAATGCAGAAGGGGACAGAACTACACCTTCTGTTGTGGCTTATACTAAAGAAGGAGAAAGACTTGTTGGTAAAGTTGCAAAACGTCAAGCAGTTGTAAACGCGGAAAATACAGTTCAATCAATTAAAAGAGAAATGGGTAATGCATACAAGGTTACTTTAAATGGTAAAGATTACACACCACAAGAAGTTTCTGCTATGATTTTATCTAAACTTAAGGCAGACGCTGAAGGTTATCTTGGTGGCGCAGTAACTCAAGCTGTTATCACAGTGCCTGCATACTTTAACGATGCACAACGTCAAGCAACTAAAGACGCAGGTAAAATTGCAGGACTTGAAGTGCTTAGAATTATCAACGAGCCAACTGCCGCAGCGCTTGCTTACGGCCTTGATAAAGGCGAAAACGCAAATCAAAAGATTTTAGTTTACGACCTTGGTGGCGGTACATTCGACGTTTCTATTCTTGAAATTGGTGACGGCGTATTTGAAGTGCTTTCAACTGCTGGAAATACTCGTCTTGGCGGAGATGACTTTGACAACCGTATTATTGACCTTTTAGTTGAAGAATTTAAGAAAACAAACGGACTTGACCTTTCAACTGACAAACTTGCTATGCAAAGACTTAAAGAGGCTGCAGAAAAGGCTAAAATTGACCTTTCAGCAACACCAAAAACAACAATCTCTCTTCCATTCATCACTGCTGACGCGACTGGTCCAAAACACTTAGAGATGGAACTTACTCGTGCTAAATTTGATGCAATTACAGAAGACCTTGTAAAAGAGACAATTGACTGCACAATTAAAGCGCTTTCTGATGCTAAACTTTCAAAAGACGCACTCAACAAAGTTGTTTTAGTTGGTGGTTCAACAAGAATCCCTGCCGTTCAAGAAGCGGTTAAAAACTTTACAGGA
This sequence comes from Clostridia bacterium, assembly GCA_017466725.1. Lineage (GTDB taxonomy): Bacteria > Bacillota > Clostridia > Christensenellales > UBA1242 > Caccovivens. The sequence continues at coordinate 137,959 of JAFTTP010000001.1, read as the reverse complement.
AAAGATCCTTACAAGGGCATCAACCCAGACGAATGCGTAGCCGTTGGTGCTGCAATTCAAGCGGGTGTTTTAGGCGGAGAAGTAAAAGACGTACTTCTTCTTGACGTAACACCACTTTCACTTGGAATTGAAACTTTGGGCGGAGTATTTACAAAACTTATTGAAAGAAATACAACAATCCCAACAAAGAAATCACAAATTTTCTCAACCGCAGCAGACAATCAACCTGGCGTTGATATTCACGTATTGCAAGGCGAAAGAGAATTTGCAAATCAAAACAAAACTCTTGGCAGATTCCAACTTTCAGACATTCCACCTGCACCAAGAGGCGTACCTCAAATTGAAGTAACTTTTGACATTGACGCAAACGGAATTGTTAAAGTTTCAGCAAAAGACCTTGGTACAAACAAAGAACAAAACATCACAATTACAGCATCAACAAACCTCAAAGAAGAAGACATCGAAAAGGCAATCAAAGAGGCAGAGGCACATGCCGAAGAAGACAAGAAACGCAAAGAACTTGTTGAAACTAAAAACCAAGCAGACAACATGGTTTACGGCCTTGAAAAAATGCTTAAAGAAAATGGCGATAAACTTGCAGAAGAAGACAAAACAAAACTTACTGAAGCAATTGAAAAGGCTAAGAAAGAGTTTGAAAGTGACGACATTGAAGTTGTTAAGAAGGCTCTTGATGAACTTACAAACGTTTCAAACGGAATTGTAAGCAAGATGTATCAATCTGCAAATCCAAACGGAGACCCAAATGGTAATCCAAACGGCGGTGACAACGGCAGCGACCCAGAAGTTGTAGTAGATTAAACGCAATCTACTTTTTAAATCTTGAAAAGTAGCAAAAGAGGCTGGGGATTGCGATTTCCCCAGACCCTTTAAACGCTTTAAAATATCGTAAATTAAACTATAGGATATAAAATATGAAAATTGAAAAGAAAGGTAATAAACTTGTTTTTAATGATTTCACATCAACCAAAGAGGTTAAGATTAAAATAGCGGACATCTTGGCTTTTATACCTACAGAAAAAGCTATTATGGTATTAACTAAGGACGCTAGCAAGGTAAAATTAAAAACAGATGATAGCGTTATGGATACTTTAAAAATCAATAATGTTTTAAACCCTGTTACATCAACATTTGGAGAAGGCGAGTATGCGTTTCTTATATTGAGTAACCATAGTCTTATAAACATCGACGAATTAAAAGGTGTGACAATTTATAAGAAAGACGGAACAGAAAGACTTCGAGTAAACTTTGGTGAACATACAGTGTCATTGCGTTTTGATGATGCGAGCAAAATGGGAAAACAGTTGAAAGATGAAGCAGCCTTTAATTGTAAAGTATTAAAACGTGGAGTTACTGAGCGGCAACAAAAACTTCAAGAATTACAATAAATGCTAGTAAAAATAATTCAGCCTAAAGGCTGTCCTTAAAAGGAGGGAGATTGGGACGGGGAACCAATGTAGTAGCGGTTAGCATAGGCGTGCCCGCGTTAAACGGAATTGGTGCCTCCCCAGGAAAACATGGCTAATAAAGATTATTATGGTGTGCTGGGTGTAGACAAAAACGCAAGCGAAGATGAGATTAAATCTGCTTATCGTCGCTTAGCAAAAAAATATCACCCAGACTTAAATAAAACTGAAGAAGCCGCAAACAAATTCAAAGAAATCAACGAAGCATACGAAGTTTTAGGCGACAGCAAAAAACGCGCTAATTACGACCAGTTTGGCTCTGCCGATGGCAACCCATTTGGTCAAGGCGGCGCGGGCGGCTTTGGTGATTTCTTCCACGGCGGAGGAGGTGGTGGATTTGGTGACTTTTTCTCTGACATTTTCTCTGCTTTTGGCGGTGGCGCTAGAGGCGGAGCTCAAAATGTTAAAGGGGAAGATATCAACATTTCCACAACTTTAGAATTTGAAGAGGCGTGCTTTGGATGTGAAAAAACAATCACAGTAAATAAAACAGATAGATGTGCATCATGTAATGGTACAGGTGCAAAAAATGGCACTGAATTTTCAACTTGCAGCGAGTGTGGTGGCAGCGGTAGGGTGCGCTTTCAACAAAACACCATTTTCGGCACCACTATTAGGGAAGGGGCTTGCCCAAAATGTAACGGCACTGGCAAGATGATTAAAGAAAAATGCTCGTCTTGCAATGGGTATGGCATTCAACGCACACAAAAAACGGTAAACGTAAAATTCCCTGCTGGTATTGACAACGGTCAAACTCTTAGGATGCGTGGCGAAGGAAATGCACCAAAAGGTGGCGGAGTGAGCGGCGACTTAAACATTAAAGTAACCGTAAAAGCACATAAAATTTTGGTAAGAAAGGGCAATGATTTGTATATGGATTTATTTCTGCCTTTCACAACAACACTTTTAGGTGGCAAAGTTGAAATTCCAACGCTTAACGGAAATTATACTTTGAATATTCCAGAGCGCACTGCAAGCGGAACTGTTATGAGAATTAAAAATAAAGGCGTCAAAGCCCTTAATCAGAATTTCCATGGTGATTTGCTTGTGACAGTTAAGGCAGAAATGCCTAAAAACTTATCTAAAGAAGAGAGAAAAATGCTTGAGGCGCTGGCCGAAAAAATTGGCGACAATTCTTATTCAAAATATAACGACTTTTTAAAGAAAATGAAGTAAAAAAACAATCCAATTTTGGATTGTTTTTTTGTTGTAATTTAATTTCCGGATAAAACAGAGACAAGGGCAAGGGTTGCAACAACGGCAGTGTCACAGCGTAAGATGCGCTTGCCAAGGCTGATTGATTGCACATTTTGTTTTTGAATTGCGTTTGCCTCTTCTTCGCTAAAGCCGGCCTCATTGCCTATAATTACTGCAATTTTTTGCTTGTCTTGCAAAACGCTCGCGTCAAATGGTTTTTCTTCATTTTCATATGCGAATATCACCACATCAAAGTCCTTTAATTTTTCAAGCATTTGTTTAAAAGGTATGATGTCGCTTACAAGTGGCAGTTTGCTGCGTTCACACTGTTTGCATGCGGTTTGCACTTGTGTTTGTATGCGCTCTCTTTTAAATATCTTATTTTGTGTGTATGCGCTTGAAAAAGGCACAATTTCGCTTACACCAAGTTCTATTGACTTTGGCAGTATTGCGTCAAAGTAATCTTTTTTAGGCATCATTTGAAATAGGGTGATGTTTTTGTTTGGCAGGGCTGGGCAGTTTTCCACATTATCCACAATTAAAACGCAATCGTTTTTATTTATTTTTGAAATTGTGCAGTAGTAGTCGTTTTCATCATTGACGCTGGCAATTACCTTATCACCTTCGTTTAGTCTTAAAACTTTTTTAAGGTGCAAAAATTCATCACCCTCAATAATTATGTTCTCGTTTTGTTTACGTCCAAAAAATCTTTTCATAAAATCCTCTCAAAAGGATTATATCATATTTTGGTTTTAATGTAAACATTTTTGGTTAAGTAAAAATCCAGCCAAAAAGAAGAAGGCGTTTTCTGCTGTATTTGTAAATGGTTGACATCCGCCGACGCAGGGGCAACTTGTTTGCCAGTTGGGGCATCCGCAATCATTGCAATGTGGCGTGCAGTTGCAAAAATTGTTGCAACAGTTGTTGGCGTTGAAATTGCAAAATGGGCAAACGTCAATTGCGCAGCCGCATCTATAGCGTGTATTTATAATCATAATATTCTCCCTTATATTCTAATTTATTGAAAAAGAAAATATCTTATTGTATGTTACAAGAAGTTTTTGCGGTATTGGCAATACTTGGTATGGTTGTGGGCTCTGGCTTTATTTCTGGCAAAGAGGTTGTTGTATTTTTCTCAAGATTTGGTGCTTGGTCGTTTTTAAGCATTCCGCTGGTGTTTGTAATTTTTTTGTGCGCTTTTAGGTTTATATTAAACAAAGCTGGTGGCATATTAGAAATGGTGCAAAAATCAAAAGTATTGACTTTAATTAATCTGTTGCTGTGTACAATTTTTTCTGCGGCAATGTTTGGTGGAATAAATAATTTGCTTAGTTTTGGGGAAAAGTGGATAAATTTTGCTGTTTTTTTCTTAATTTTGCTTATTTGTGCTTTAATTTTTAAAAAAGGTGGAAAATTTTTTAACAAATTAAACATTATGCTTGTGCCTATAATGATTTTTGTTTTTGTTGTATTGCTGTTTTCTAAGATTGAAATGCCAAAGTCATTTTCATCATCTCATGGCGTAGTTTCAATATTTTATGCGTGTTTATACTGTTTGCTTAATTTGGCAAACGGGTGCGTGGTGCTTGCAGAGGTAGGCAAAAATTTAAACAAAAAGCAAAAAGCGCGAGTGGCTTTTATAAGCGCACTCGTGCTGTGTGTTGTGTTGCTTTTAACAAACATTGTTTTGCTTGCGCATCCCGCTGCGCTGGATGAAGAAATGCCAGTGCTTTCAATATTCTCATCGGGCGGAAGTGCGGTTGTGGCGCTTGTGGTGTTTATCGGATGTTTGACGACCCTTTTTTCTATTGTGTATTCATGTTCATCATTAGTCAGAGGTATGATTAAAAATGAACACTTGAATTTTACCATATCAATAATCTTGCCACTTGTTTTAAGCGTATGGGGGTTTAGCAATATTGTACAGCATCTTTATCCGCTTGCTAGTGTAATGGGTGGTGTTTTACTTGTGCGATTATTTTTTGTATTTCCGCTCAAGCGGAGTGACAAGCAGATACATGCCAGTTGCAAGAATGCAAAGAAGAAAAATGCTTGCCATCACGATGTCGAGTTTTAATATTTGACTGCCATAATTGATAAGATAGCCAAGTCCAGCTTTGCTTGAAAGGTATTCGCCCATAATTGTGCCAACCCAGCTCATACCAACGTTGATTTTTAGCGCAGATATAAAGTCAGGTATGGCGTTTGGTATGATGAGTTTTGTTAATATTTGCCACTTATTTGCATGCATTGATTTCATGAGTAATATTTTATCGTTATCGCAAGAAATGAACGCGTTTAGCATTGAAATTGTTGTAATTATTATGCAAATAAGCACACACATGACAATTGTTGCGCCACTTCCAGAGCCAACCCATAAAATTATCATTGGCCCAAGTGCAATTTTTGGCAGTGAGTTTAAGATTATTAAATAAGGTTCGATTGATTTGCGAAGTTTCTCGCTGCACCAAAGTGCAACTGCCAAAAGGAAACCAAGTGCGGTTGCGATGATGAAACCGATTATTGTTTCATAAAGCGAAGTCCAAATGTGAATCCAAAGATTTCCTTCTTGCGCCAAGGTGACGATTGTTGTTGCCACTCGTGATGGGCTTGAAAAGAAAAACGGGTCAATTGCGCCAGTATAAGAAAGAAGTTCCCAAAGGCCGAGAAATGCAACTAAGATGGTAATTCGTCCAACCCAAATTAAAGACAAGTCTTTTTTTTGAGATTTGAGATATTGCGCGCGTGCCTTTGAGTAGGATGGGGTGTTTTTCATCAGACTAGACTTCTCCAAATCTTTTCAAAAAAGCCTCCAAAACGTGCGTCTTCACGTTTGTGAAGAGGGGTGTCGCCTTCAAAAGAAAGCAAAACCTCTTCTTTAACGGTTGCAGGTCGTTTTGATAAGATGACAACCTTGTCAGACATTGACAGTGCCTCGGAAATATCGTGCGTGACAAGCAAAGCTGTTTTTTGCTCGCTTTTAATAATCGAGTAAACATCGTCGCATACATTGATTCTTGTTTGAAAATCAAGTGCAGAAAATGGCTCGTCAAGCAAAAGTAGTGCAGGCTCAAGCACCAGCGTCCTTATAAGTGCCACACGTTGTCGCATACCGCCGCTAAGCTGTCGAGGCTTTTTGTTTTTAAAGGTGTAAAGGTCATATTTTTTTAGTAACTCTTCGGCAAGGGCTACTTTTTTTTCGTCTTTCTTTAATCCTTGAAGTTCCAGCCCCAAAGTAATGTTTTGCCAAATGGTGCGCCACTCAAAAAGGTGGTCACGTTGAAACATATATCCAATTCTATCGTCGTTTTTGCTTATGGGCTTTTCTTCTAAAAGAATTTGCCCGCTTGATGGTGTTAAAAGCCCTGCGGTAAGGGATAAAATTGTTGTTTTTCCGCAGCCGCTTGGCCCAACAAGCGAGGTGAAAGACTGAGAATCTAATGAAAAAGAAATGCCGCTAAGTGCTTCAATTTCGCTCTCTTTAGTTTGATAGAAATATTTGACATTTCTAAATTCAAGTAAATTCTTCATTGGTGTGACCTCTACATTAACATTGTAGCGACAAAAATCTCTTTTGTGACAAATTTGAAAAATTTTTGTCAGTCAACATTGTAAAGGACAAAAATGGTGGGGTATAATCCTTGCAAAGTTGTGAGGGAAATGGAAAGAGAGGAAGATAAGATAAAACAAGCATTGCTTAAAAAAGCGTTGGGATACAGCGCAAGCGAGACGGTTGAAGAGTTTTCGGTTGATGAAGAGGGTAATAAAAAATTATCAAAGAAAAAGGTAACTAAAAAGCATTTCAGCCCAGATATATCAGCGGTTAAAGTGCTGCTTGAGCGCTTTTATAAGACGTATGAAGAAAGAGTTTTATCGATGTCGGATGACGAATTGCAAGAAGAAAAATCGCGACTTGAAGATTTGTTAAAAGGAGAGGGAGATGGAAATTAACAAATGTGCACATAAGGCAAAATGTGACTTTTACGGTTGCAAAAATTTGGCTGAGTATTCTTTTACCACAAAAGGGATAATCAAGCGAGATTTATGCTTTTGTGGCGAATGCTTAAATGGTATGTATCAAGCTATTGCAAAGATGCAGACACCAAAAGGCACAACAAGCAAATTTAAATTGAACAAAAAATTAAGGAGGGAAAATGACTAAAGCAGAAGAAAAACTTGTTAAAGAAGTTGTGGATGATTTTAAAAGAAGGGCGCAAGAGCGAAAAAGTTTTGACCTAATTTGGCAAATCAACATGAACTTTTTGATGGGTAATCAATATTGCAATGTTGGATATGGCGGCAACTTGGAAGAGCAAGATAGGCAATTTTTCTGGCAACAGAGAGAGGTGTTTAATCATATTGCGCCTATATATGACATTCGTTATGCAAAACTTTCTAAAATTAAGCCAGACATTAATATTATTCCAGCAACCAATGACGAAAGGGATAAGCAGGCGGCAAAAGTTTCGAAGAAGATTATTCAATCTGTAAGAAATAGACTTGAAATTGATGAGAAAATAAATCAAGCAATCAAGTGGTCTGAAGTTTGTGGAACGGTGTTTTATAAAATTGGCTGGAATGGCAATGCAGGTCAGGTGCTTGGACAGGATGAAAACGGTGTGCCAATTCGAAGTGGTGAAGTTGACTTTTCTGTGGTAAGTCCTTTTGAAATTTATCCAGACAGCAGTGTTTGCGAGCGTATTGAGGACTGTCAAAGCATTATTCATGCAAAAGCATACTCTGTGGAACAAGTGAAAAATATGTATGGGATTAATGTTAAAGGACAAAACGTAAATACATATTCATTAGATGGAGTTTCTGTTGGCGTGGGCGGACTTGGCTTTAATGGCACCGTTTCAAAAATTGTTGAAAGTGTCAAAGACAACAGCGTAATTGTAATTGAAAAATATGAAAAAGAAAGCGAGGCTTATCCATTTGGGCGCCTTACAATTGTCGCTGGCGATCAACTTGTTTATGATGGCGAACTTCCTTTTGCGGTTGGTACAGATGGCAAACGCGACTTCCCATTTATTAAGCAGACCTCAATAATAGAGCCGGGCAGTTTTTGGGGGACAAGTGTTATTGAAAGGCTTGTGCCAGTTCAAAGAGCGTACAATGCAGTTAAAAATCGTAAGCATGAATTTATAAACCGTCTTTCTCTTGGCGTATTGAGTGTGGAAGATGGCTCGGTTGACCTTGATAATTTAGAAGAAGAAGGGCTTTGTCCGGGCAAGGTTTTGGTGTATCGTCAAGGGGCAGTAGAGCCAAAATATCTTCAAGGTGAAAGTTTGCCAAATGGAATTGAAAAAGAAGAAGAATTTCTAATTGATGAGTTTAAAAACATCAGTGGCGTAAGTGACCTTTTAAGTGCAAATGGTTTGACATCCTCAATGAGTGGTATTGCCATGGAACTTATGATAAGTCAAGATGAAACTAGGCTTAACGCCTCAGTGGAAAGCATTAAGCATGCAACAAAGGCAATTGCACAAAAAATACTTAAACTTTATAAGCAATATGCAATTGTGCCAAGGCTTGAACGTATTGTTGGCGAAAATGGCGAAATTGAAATGTTTTATTTTACATCATCAGACATTTCAAGTGATGACATTATTATTGAAAATCAAACAGATGATTTGCAAAGTTTGGCAAAACGCAGAGAACTTGTTTTGGAACTTCTTGACCGTGGCGTGCTTAACGATGAGAGGGGAAATCTTTCAAACAAGATGAAAAGCAAGGTGATTGAAATGCTTGGTATGGGCGTTTGGGAAAGTGCTCAAGACGTGGGTGAATTGCACATTAAAAAAGCCGGCAATGAAAACTTGAAAATATTAAATGGACAAGATGTGAAAGCAATTGAAATTGACAATCACTCGCTACATATTAACGAGCACATTGCCTTTATGCTTGGTCAAGATTTTGAAGATAAGTGCGCGAGAGATGAAACTTTAGAAGAAAGATTTTTAAAACACATCAATCAACATAAAAAAATGGAGGAATAAATTATGGAAGAAAACAGAGAACAACCAGTTATAATGCCAGCCCCTGCTTTGGATAAAGCAAATGAAATTGAGGCTGTGGGCGAAACTGGCTCTCAAGGCGCAGAACTTGGGAAATTCAAAAATGTGCAAGCTCTTATGGACGCATATGAGAATTTGCAGAGCGAATTTACCAAAAAGTGCCAATTGCTAAGCCAATATCAAAAAGATAAAACATTGCAAGCCGAAGATGAACAAAAAGTAGAAGATGAAAGCGAGGAAGATAATTCGCAAGAAAATGAAGGGTTTAATCAAGAGGTGTTTGGCAAGTTCCTTGAAGGTAACAGCGAGGCAAAAATGTATGAAGAGGAAATTTTAGAAAGATTTAAAACATACTCTTCTTCGCAGCATAGTCCATACGAGGTTGCTTGGGCGAATGTTGTGTTAAATCATCTTAAACAGGGTGATAAATTAAGCGACCCAATAATCAATCAATATGTTTTATCTGATGAAAATGTAAAAAACAAAATTATTGAAAATTATCTAAACGATTTAAATAAATCTAAGCCGCCAATCACAATCTCATCACGTGCGGGTTCTAGGGTGTCAAGCGTAAAACCTGACACTCCTAAAACTCTTGCCGATGCAAAGAGTTTGGTGGATAAGATGTTTAGTTGAATTAATAATTAAATAAATTCTACATTTTTTTCAAATAAAAACTAAAAATTTTATGTTTTTTATGAAAAAGGAGAGAAAATGGTAACATTACAAACTGCTGAAAACGCACTTAAAGAAGTGTATCTTGGTGTTGTTGCAAATCAACTTAATGTAAATGCAAACCCACTTTTAGCAAAAATTAAACGCTCAAACAAGGATGTTTGGGGAAAAGAAATCCGTAAACTTGCTCCATTTGGAATTAATGGTGGCGTTGGTGCAGGAAGTGAAACTGGTGCACTTCCAACTGCAAGCGGAAATGGATATGTTCAATTTGTAAGCGAACTTAAAAACTTATTTGGTAAAATTGAAATTTCAGACAAAGCTGTAAGGGCTTCTGCAAACAACGCAGGTGCTTTTGTAAACCTTTTGTCTGATGAAATGGAAGGTCTTGTTAAGGCAAGCTCTTTCAATCTTGGAAGAATGATTTATGGTGACGGAACAGGTCTTATTGCAACAGTTGCATCTGTTGATGACAATACAGTTGCTTGTGACAAAGTAAACAACTTAATTGAAGGCATGCTTATTGATGTTTATACTGGTGACAGTAAAACAAGCGCAGCTCCAATTAAAGTTGTATATGTTGACAGAGTTAACAAGACGTTTAAATTCTCTGGCAATGCTACAGTAACTGCAGGCGACAAACTTTATGTTCAAGGTTCTAAAGACTATGAAATTTCTGGTCTTGGCAAAATTTTTGACGAAACTCAAACTGAAATTTACGGTGTATCTAAAACCGAGTATCCTTGGCTTAAACCTTTTGTAAGCACAGCGTCAACTGAAATTTCTGACATTTTAATTCAAGAGGCAATTGATTTCCTTGATATGAATACAGACAGTCAAATCAACTTCATTTCATGTTCAAGCAAGGTGCGCAGAGCATATCAAGAATATCTTGGTGCATACAGAAGAAACATTGAAGTTGCCGAGCTTGAAGGCGGATATAAAACAATTACTCACAACGGCATTCCTGTTGTTGCTGATAGATTTGTGGATGACGATACAATGTATCTTCTTAATACAAATGATTTCACCCTTCATGAACTTTGCGATTGGAAATGGCTTGAAGGTGAAGATGGAAGAATTTTAAAACAAAATCAAGGATATCCAACTTACAGTGCAACACTTGTAAAATATGGCGAACTTATTTGTGATAAGCCTTGTGGACAAGCAAAAATTTCTGGGATTAGTTCAACAGTAACAAATCCATTTGTAAACTAATTTAATAAAATTTGTGTAGAAGAGGGCAAAAAACATTAAAAAATCTAGTTTTTTGCTCTTTTTCATACAAAAAGGAGGCTCTTTTGGTCAAATTAATGAAAATACAAAGTGATGTTTATTTTATCTGTCAACGTTTGAAAAACATAGACCCTAGTTATGAAGTATATTACAACTGGCAAAATAAATGCTTTGAAGTGCACTCTAATGCACAGACAAAAAATAGTTATTGTTTTAAAGTGCCCTATGATGTTTTAGATGCACGCACGCTTGACTATGCGGTTAAAACAAGGCGAGAAAATAGAGATAAATTAATTGAAGAAATTGAAAAGAGCAACCAAAAATTGTATGAGAAAAATTTAAAAGAGCAGGTTAGCTTGCTTAAGGAGATTATATGAAAGTAAAGGATATTATAATTAAAGCTTGTGATTTTGTTGGGAAAGATGAACTGGCAAGTGTTTTAAATGCAGGGGGCGAATTGTCTGACGAAAATGTTGCACTGCAAGAAAAACTTGTAAAATGTTTTAATCTTATTAGAGAGGAAATTGCATCAGAGTATCAGCCTATTATGCAAGTTGAAAAGTTTGTTGTTAAAAATTTCAAATTAGAATTTAGCTCATTTGCAAATGATGTGCTTGAAATTTATGCTGTTAAAGATAAGTATGGACGTAATGTACATTACAAAATTTTTGAGGATTACATTTTTGTTTGCGCCAAAGATGTTGAGGTGATTTATTCAACGCCGGCTATGGCGCTTAGCGTTGACGAAGAATTTACATCAAACTTACCAGAGCGTATATATGCATACGGGGTGGCGCGTGAATACTTTTTCATCAACAATCTTTATGAGGATGCCAACATTTGGGAAGAGCGGTTTAAAGGCTCGCTTCAAATTATGCTTAGACGTAAAAGCGAAGTCAAAATTCCTAGAAGGAGTTGGATTTAATGTTTATAAAGAAAAAGTTGACATCTAAAAAAGAAAGCGAAAAACAGTTTGAATTTGATATTTTCAAAATGGAACAAAACAACAAAGATGACGATCAACTTCTCAAAATAGGGCAGGCAAAAGTTTCTTACAATTTCATTTCGCAAGATGGCAGTTTAAGAAGTGGCTATGGCTTTAAAGAATTCACTTCGCCAATTAGTGAAGAGAATTTGGATGATGAGCATGAGTTTGCAGTAAGGGGAAATGAGGTAAGCAAAATTTGGAAACTAAAGTGGTATGATAAAAACAGTGATAGAGATTGCAACTATCTTTTTTACTACAATGACGAAAATTATGTTTGCTTTGACAATATTTTTAAGCCTAGAACGTCACCATTTTTTGTTCAAACAAACTTTACATCTCTTCCGTACATAACAAATTATCGTTATGACAAGCAAGATGCAATTTTGCTGTCTGGTAAAGATGGCAACACCATGGTCATCTCTGGTGCAGGCTGGACAAAAGAAAGTGAGGCGCAAGGCATTATTTCGTGTTGCGACCATTATGGAAAACTTTTTGCCATAACGGCATCGGCAAGAGGCACGCTTGTTTATACAGACTCTGATTTTATCAATTGGGATGATACGCATACAAGTGATTTGGATTTTACCGATGAGAGAGGCGACTTAAACAAAATTATTTCTTTTAATGACTATCTCTATATTTTTCGAGATTTTGGCATAACGCAAGTTTCGGTTTACAGCAACAACGAGACATTTGCCATAAGTCACATGTATAAAGCGTCGGAATATATTCAACCAAACACAATTGTAGAGTTTGGTGACAACATATATTTTATGGAAGGGGACAAACTTAAAGTGTTTAATGGCTCAAGCGTGAAGGATGTGCCAATTAAGTGCCTCGATTTAATTAAAGGGCAAGATGCCCGCTATATGAGCGCAGAGTGTTTTGATGGTAAGTACTTTTTGGCTTGCAGAGCAAATTTTGATGATGGTGAAAAGATTGGCTGCGAAAACAGTGAAAGCGGATTTAAAAACAACCTTTTACTTGTCTATGACATTGAAAACAAGCAGGTTGATTTGCTTAGAGGTGTAGATGTAAGGCAGATGCTTGCGCTTACAAACAATTTAAAATCTAAACTTGTTGTTTGTTTTTATAATGACAATAAAGGTAAAATTGGTCAGCTTGTAAAAAATGGAAGTGTTTTTGGGCAAAGATATGCAAATTTGTGGAAAAGTGGAAAGCTTGACTTTGACATGCCGGGGCAAAGAAAAAGAATTAAATCATTTTTAATTTATTCACTTTCAGATTGTAAAGTAACGCTTACAAGCGAAGAAGGCGAGAAAAACTTTTTTGTTAAAGGCGGCAGTGAGGTGCAAAAAATAAGCGCAAATCTGGCGGGTAACACATTTGGCATTGAAATTGCCGGGCTGGGCGAAGACGATGATTATATAAGTAATTTTGTTGTTACGGTGTCTAAATGAAGATTTTAAACAGAAATCATATTGATTTGATAAATTATCAAGAGTTTTTGAGAGAAAAACTCTTGACCAATAAAATGCTCGAAGGGGCGGATAAAAAGAGGAAAATATGGATTTCTGGACAGAACTTATAGGCTCGGTGGTAAGCAATGGAATTTTTGCAATGCTTTTCGTCTTTTTGCTTTTTTATCAACTTAGAGACAGTCAAAAAAGAGAACAAGCCTATCGCAATACCATTAACGAACTTTCCACGCATCTAATTGTTATTGAAAAGGTTCGGGAAGAACTTGCCGACCTTAAAGAAATGATTTCGAGGGAGGAAGAATGAAGATATTTAAAACTTATGGTTTTTGGACGGCGTTTGCCGGCGCTGTTGTAATTTTAATCAACGCTTTGGGCGATCTGTTTGGCTTTAAAATTGAAAGCAAACTGGTTGAAAATGTTATTATGGCGGTGGCGGGCGTTTTGGTTGCGCTTGGCGTTGTTTCTATGAGTGGAACTAAAAAAGAGGATGCTCAAGAGGCTGAGGCGGAAGTTGAATGTGAAGAGGATGCAAAAGCTACAGAAACAGAGCAACAAAAAACTGAAGAATAACAATATGGAAAGAGGTGCTGAATTAAAGCATCTCTTTTTTATTTGGTGACAAAACGGGAAAATTCGACAAAATATGCAAAATATTTTGAAAATTTACACTGTTTTGATAATATTATTTTGAATTTACATGAAAAAGATGAATTTTAGGTGGCTGTTTTATCCTTTCTTGATGTTCTTACTAGGCATAAATGTGGTAAGAAATATTTTCAATGGACAGATTGAATATATTGTGGTCACCGCTATTTTGGCAGTGCTACTTGCACTGTACTGCATCATCAAAAAATATTTCAAACAAATGGCAGCGCTCATAATATGTTTGATTGTTGGTGGTTGCTGGTACTTTGTTGGGATTAGTCAATCGTTTAATACAAAAGAGTATGTAGGCAAGACGGCAGTCGTGGGTAGAATTACTGATAATATAAGCGAAGATAAATATTCTTATACTGTAGTTTTAGACCATGTAAAAATTGATGGTAAAAATGAGGCAAATGTCAGTGTTGAAATAACAAACTGTTACAACTTGCCAAAGGTGGGTAGTTTTATTTCTTTTGAAAGTCAACTTGAAAATGTACACGCTTTTACGCTTGGCTCGTTTAACAGTTCATGCTATCGCAGTGGTGTAAGGTATTATGCAAATTGTAATTATAAGTACGCTGTTGTTGCTGATGGCTATCAAACATTTGATGAGCAGGTTCGCCTGTCAATCAAGCAATCTTTATACGCAAACATGACAGAGGTAAATGCTGCAACGGCTTATGCATCATTGTTTGGTGATAAAAACAATCTTGATGGTGATGTTTACTCATCATATCAAGGTGCGGGCATAATTCACATATTAACAGTAAGTGGTTTGCATGTAAGCTTTTTAATTTCGCTTATTTTTGGTCTGCTTAAAAAGTGCAAGGTTAATAAATACGCAAATTTGGCCATTACTATAATTTTTATATTCTTTTATGCTTACCTATGCAACTGGACGCCATCGGTACTTCGAGCGGGAATAATGGGCATTGTGTTTATGTTAAGCAAACTGTTTGGCCGCAAGTATGATGGACTAAATTCGCTTGGGCTTGCCGGATTTATAATATGCTTGTTTAGGCCTCTTAGCGGGCTGGATGTTGGCTTTTTGATGAGTGTGTTTTGTGTGGTTGGAATAAATGTGATTATGCCGGTTGTGCAAAGGCTGCTTAAAAAGATTATGCCAAAAGTGTGTGGTGATACGCTTGCGGTTGGCATTGCTGCGCAGGTGGGAATTTTTCCGCTGTTATGTTTAATGGGCGGCTCAATTAATATTCTTTCAATTTTTGCAAATCTTTTAGTTGTCCCTATTTTTGGCGCTGTATATCCTCTTCTTTTTGCAATAAGTTTTCTTTCTCTTATATTGCCGTTTATGGCAAAGCTGTTGATTGTGGTTGACTGGGCGTTTTCGTTAATCTTGTTGCTTGCGCAGTTTTTTAACGTTGAACAAACTAAATTTTATTTGAAGAACATGGGATATTTAAATTTGCTGCTTTTCTACATTGCATCATTTATTGTAAGCGACTATTTAATTTTGCTTGGAAGTGGCAAATTTATTGCCTTTTCAGTAGTGCTTTTATGTTTTGCGTTTTCTTGCGTAGGGGGTTATTTTACTACTAATCGTCTGCCTACAATTTCATATATTTCGCAGTATGGTAAATCAAGCGTGGTGCTTAAAAGTGAAGGTGGGCAAACGATGGTTGTCGGCGACTGCTATCTTATGGGCAGACTTGCGCAGCGATATAAAACTGGGTTTGATGTGTTTGTAGCTAGTCAAGGTGTAACCGCATCAAGATATGACGCCTTGCAGGACGAGTATTTTGGCAGTTTTGTATCTTTTGAAGAGGGTACTTTTAGCGAAAACTTTGTGCTTGAACTTGACAAAGAATATATTTTAGGCGACTTTAACTTAACATACATTTCATTGTCGGATGAAATGGTAGGTGTACGGATAAACTTTGATAATTTAGAAATTTTTATTGCATCTGAGGAAAATTTAAGTTATAATGAATTTAAAGATATAAATAATAAATATCATTTTAATTTAGTATTTGCCAATTACGCGTTGGGCGAAGGTGAATTTAAACACGTTGCAAATAAATATGTTGATGGATGTGACTATTCATTTAACAAACTTGGCAATATGGCATTTGGCGGGGATAAATTAAACTTTAGGAGGCTTGATTGAAAACTTTAAAGAACAGGCTTAAAGAAGAAGGCTTAAAAAATTGTTATCTGCTTGAAGGTGAAGATTACGAATTATATCTTCGCGCTTATTCTATGATTATGAAAAAGGCAGCGCTTAGTTTAGAAGACTTCAACCTTGTTAAGTTTGACGATGACAATTATTCTATGAAAGCCATCCTTGATGGTGCTGAGGTTATGCCAATGGGGGATGATTACCGCGTGATTGTGGTAAAAAATCCGCAAAAAGTGACAGAGGGCGATAAGAAACTGTTAAGTGAATATCTTAAATCGCCGGTTGAAAGTACAATTATCATCATATTTGATGTGCATGAAAAATTTGCAAGCATTAAAGGCGAAACAACGTTTGTGGACTGCAAGCGTTTTGATGAAAAAACCGCTCTTAATGTTATTGTCAACGAGTTTGCTAAGAAAAACAAGCAAATTTCAAGCGAGGGGGCGCAGACATTGTATGACTATTGCAATGGATATCTTACTCGCATTGTAAGCGAAGTTGATAAACTTGCATATTTTGACCTTGACGACAACTTGATTACTAAAAAACTTGTAGAAAGTTTGGTTACAAAAGATGATGAGTTTGTTGTGTATGAACTTACTGAGGCGCTTGGCAGGCGTGATGGCGACCGCGCCCTTAAACTTTTAGAGGCGCTTAAAAAAGAGCCTGGCGTTTTGGGGCTTATTACAAATCATTTTAGACGTTTGTTTCTTATTTCAATCAGCGATTTGACTGATAAAGAACTTGCATCAATGCTTGGCGTAAAGGAATGGGCAGTTTCAAAGCAACGTGGCCAAACAAAAAATTTTTCTAAGATGCAACTTAAAAAGATATATTCATTATTAGAAAAAGTTGAATATATGATTAAAAGCGGTGAAATGCTTTTAGAAAACGCACTTTATTTTCTTGTACTGTCAATTTTATATGTTTAAATTTTATAAAGAAAGCAATCAATGTCAAAAATTTGATTGCTTTTTTTAAATTAATTGTGTTAAAGTATAGTAAAAAGGAGAAATTATGCGAAAGCCAATTGTTGCAGTTGTAGGAAGACCTAATGTTGGGAAAAGCACTTTTTTTAATAAGATTTGTGGCAAAAGAATTAGTATTGTAGATGATAGTCCCGGGGTAACCCGAGACCGCATTTATGCTGACGCAGAATGGGTTGGGCATAATTTTACGCTTGTTGATACTGGTGGGCTTGATGATAGAAGTGAAGATGTTTTTCAAAAAGATATCAAAAAGCAGGCAATGATTGCAATAAACGAAGCTGATGTGATTGTATTTTTGGTGGATGGCCGCGTTGGTGTAACTAGAAATGACGAAGAGGTGGCGGCAATTTTGCAAAAAAGCAACGCTCCAGTTGTGCTTGTTGTGAATAAACTTGATAATTTTGATGTTGAAAAGACTTATGAGTTTTATTCACTTGGCTTGGGCGACCCTTATCCACTTTCTGTAATGCAAAGCAAGGGGATTGGTGACGTGCTTGATGCTATAGTTAAAAAATTCCCTCAAATGATTGAAAATGAAGATGATAACGTGACAAAAATTGCCATTGTTGGCAGACCAAACGTTGGTAAAAGCAGTCTTGTAAACAGACTTATCGGCAGCGAAAGGGTTGTTGTTTCAAATGTTGAAGGCACAACTCGCGATAGTGTATTAGTTCCGTTTAAGTTTAACAAACAAGACTATGCGCTTGTTGATACGGCAGGTTTAAGGCGACAACGCTCTGTTGAAAAAGTATCAGTTGAGGGCTACTCTGTGCTGCGTACAATGTCTGCAATTGATGAGGCTGATGTGGTGGCGATTGTTGTTGATGGAAGTCAAAATGCCCTATCAGAACAAGATGTCAGGGTGGCGGGATATGTACACGAGGCTGGCAAACCAAGCGTAATTGTTGTAAACAAGTGGGATATAAAATCAAAAAGTAAGGTTGAATATGAGGCGATGCTTAAAGAGGCACTTGCGTTCATGAACTATTTTGAAGTGATTTTTGTTTCTGCCCTTACAGGCGCAAGCACAGGTCAAATTATGGAAAGGGTTGAAAAGGTTTATCAAAATTCATCCAAACGTATTACAACCGGCCTTTTAAATGACCTTTTGCACGATGCAATTCTTAATTTTGAGCCGCCTGCACATAATGGCAAGCGTGCCAAAATAAGATATATTACTCAGGCTTCAACCAATCCACCTACTTTTGTTTTGTTTGTCAACGAGCCTAAACTCATCAATTTTTCATACAAAAGATATCTTGAAAATAGATTTAGAGAAAGAATTGACTTTTCTGGAACTCCAATTGAGTTTGTAATTAAAGGAAAAGGGGAGGAATAATGGAACTGGGACTTATGCTTTTTATGGTTGCGGTTGTGTCCTATTTTATAGGAACAATCAATTTTGCCAAGATTATTTCTTGGAACGCAAGAAGAAAAGATATTACAAAAATAGGCAGCAAAAATCCGGGCACTATGAATATGCTGCGCTCTCACGGATTTGGCCTCGCACTTGCAACGTTTGCTTGCGAAGTGGCAAAATCAGGCCTTACATGCCTATTGTTTAAACTACTGTTTACCTACACAGGCTTTGCGCCTTACAGCGAAATTGCATATTTTACCGCAGGCTTATTTATGGTGATTGGTTACGATTTCCCTTGCTGGTCAAAATTTAAGGGCGGCAAAGGTGTTGCTGTGTTTGCTGGCGTATTTCTGTTTTCGCCGCTGTGGTACGTTGCAATTGGCTGGTTTTTAATTTGCTTTGTTTTGCTTATAATCATTGATATTGGTTCGGTAATTTCATTTTTATACACGGCAGGACTGTCAATTGCCTTTACAATTTATGCATGGTTTAAGTTTGACATGATATCAGCAATCGTTGCTACATCAATAATTTGGGTGCTTTATATTCTTATGCTTGTCAAACATCGCGCCAACATTTCAAGGCTTATTCATGGCAAGGAAAATAGGGTTGGTTTTAAAGACAAATTAGGTAAAATCTTTCACAAAAACAAAAATAAAGACGACGCGGCCGAGGTGAAAGAAGAAACCTTGGCAGATGAAAATCAGCAAGAAAACGACAAAAAAGAAGATAAAAATTAAAATTTTTTAGAAAGTTGATTATTTGTTTGACTTAATTCTCACTTTGAGATAGAATAAGGTTAGTATTTTGGGAAAACCTAAAAACTATAAAAGTCGAAATGAGGGGAAGATGTCAGAGCAAAAAGAAGAAAAACGTTCCAAAAAGAAAAAACTTATAATCATCATTATTTTTTGCCTGTTGGCACTGCTAATAGGCGCGGGCGTGGGAGTATTCTTTGTTCTAAATAAGCCAGAAAGTGATTTTGAAGTTGAGTACCAGGTAGATGTATCTTGTACTATAACCGGTAAATTGCGATATGCAAATGGCGGAATTGAAGCAGTTCCAGAACCAATTGTATTTCGGGCGGACGATGAAAATCAATCGCCACAACAATCATTAGATTTTGGTCAAGGTTACCGATTCTCTTCAGGCACTGAAATCTTGACATTTACATACACCTTTACCAATGATGACACAAGACAAATGAATGTTTCTTTAGTTGATGAAACAATTAAAGACAACATTATGGTGACATATTTGGTAAAGCAAGGTCATCTAGAAACAAACTTAAATCCAGCTGCTGGATTTATAGTAGACCCAGGTGATACTTGGACGGTTGAATGTTATGTGTCAATACTCAACCCCAACAACAATGCCAGATATACAAGCAGTGACGACAACTCGTTTACCTGGGTGATAGTTGGCATTGACTAATGCAAGGGGACGGACGTATGAGAAAAGAAAGGTCCGCACATTCAAAGTTTAAACTGGCAATTGCACTTCTTGTCGTCTCAATTCTTGCAATTACGGGTGCTTTGATTGGCGTGTATGCCGCTTCATTGCAAGGTTGGAAAGCAGATTTCAATATTCAATATGAACTTGCTGACAACATTGCTGTTGAAGTTTCGGCAAAGTATCAAATGCCTGGTGGAGCGGAGGTCGAAGTTGGCAGTACAACTTTTCAGACCAATTCGAAACAATCACAAGGCAGTCTGGGGGCAAATATAAAACTTGTCCTATCAGAGCAACAACCTTATGTAGACTTTACTTACGCATTTCAAAATTTGTCGCAGACAAATGGCGTGACAGTGGCGGCGTCTTGGGTTGACTTTACTTCAGACTTACAAAACATTTTGTGTTCATACACAATTACAACAAATGTTACAAGCGAAGAGGTGACCTTGACATCGGCGGAATCGTTCTCAAACATGGCGTTTAATTTAAATGCTGGCGAGGCAGGCTCAATAAAAATGAGGTTTGCTGTTGACGATATTCTGCTTGCTGCAAGGGTGACCAGTTCATCTGAAAACGGCTTACTGTTTAGTTTGGGTTATTTAGAGGTTTCTTAAAAACGAATAAAAAGGAGAAATTAAAATGGAAAAAGTTAAAATGTCAGCAACTAAAAAACTTACTGTAGCTGTAATTTCTATGGCAGTTGCATTATGTTTTGTAGTTGGTGGTCTTATTGGTGTTTGGGCGGCAGCTCAACAATCTGTAGGATCAAACTTCGAAGTTAAATACGAAGTTGGTGCTCTCGTTGCAGCAAATGTTACTGCAAAATATCAAAAAGTTGGTGGTGATCCAGTTGCTATGGGCGAAGGAATTACATTCAACGCAAATGATGTTCAAGGTGCAACATCATATGACAAATTAAGTGCATCTGAAGTTATTGCACTTGACAAAGATACACAATCAGTTACATTTACATACACATTCAAAAACCTTGGTGAAACAGCTTATACAGTAACTCTTGCAGACAATGCAACAAGAGACAACGTAACAGTTGTTTACTCTAGCGTAGACGCAGAAGGCAACTTCAAACCTGTAAACGTACCTGCACTTGCTGGTGACGAAGGCAGCGATGTTGATGCTGTTGAAATTACAATTACAGTATCAATTACTGATGCAAACAAATCTGCTTCATACAAGAGTGCTGAAGGCAATGCAATTGTATGGACTTTAAGTGCTGTTGGTGCTTAAGTAAAACTAATTTAGTAAAACAAGTTTTAAACCTTCTTTAAAAAGGTTTGGTCGGGTTGAGGATTGTTGTAAAGGTCATCTTACAATGATTAGGGATGATAAAATTTAAAAATCTATTAAGGAGAAAGGACAAAATGGCACAAGCTAAAGCAAACAAAAAATTTAAAGTTGCAATTGCTTCTATGGCAATCGCATTCGTTGCTGTAGTTGGCGGACTCGTTGGAGTTTGGGCTGCTACATCACAAACTATCGGATCTTCTTTCGATGTACAATATACTGTTAATGGTGCAATCGCAGGAAATATCACTGCTACTTACAAGACAGCAGCTGATGACACTGCAACAACTTTCGGCGAACACAATTTCGACGTAACTGCATCTGATCCAACAGCAGAAAACAAATTCAACAAACAATTTACTATTGCTGATGAAGAACTTGAACTTTCAGCAACAAATCAATCAGTTGTTTTCACTTATTCATTCTACAATGTCGGTGAAACTGAATTCACAGCAAAGTTAACTGACACTTGCGCTCAACAAAATGTTGAAGTTGTTTATGAAGTTGATGGAGAAGAAGTTGAATTAACAGACAATGCTTATACTGTTACTGTTCCTGTAACAGCAAACGATGCAGACAGTGCTGTAGTAGTTACAATCACAGTATCAATTGCAGATGTTAACAAATCTGCTTGGTATACAAGTGATGTAGACGCTGGAACTCAACTTCTTTGGGAACTTAACGCTGTTGCAGCTTAATTCTTAATAAGTTAATAAAAAAGCCTTTGGGATTTTGATATTGGATGACCTATCAAGCCCGAAAGGCTTTTTTTGTTTACTTTGTGCTTAAATGTTATGTTTTTAAAAATAAAATTAAGAAAATTGTAAAAAAGTTGAAATTAATTTGCTAAAATTTTTCAGCATTGTTATAATGAAAATTGTATGGGGATTAAAAATGCAAAATAATGTTAATGTTTTGGTGAAAGAGGACAACAGCGTTCAAGAGAAAATTCAAAAAACAGCTGCAGCCCTTAAAGAAAAGTATTCCAAAAAAAGAAAGGTTAATGAAAGATGGTTACTGAAAGGGCGTAGCAAAACAGCCCGCGTTTTTTCTGTCATTATTGATGTGATTTTGGTTGGGTTGTGTGTAATATGCTGTATGTTTGGTGCAAGCAGTTTTATTTTTAAACTCAACAATCTTCCACCAACGTTTGCAGGATACAGCTTTATGGAAGTTATTTCACCAAGTATGGTTGACGCTGGTTTTGATATTGGCTCTAAGGTGGTAATCAGAAAGGTTGACCCAAAAAGCTTAGATGTAGGTGATAAGATTGCATTTTACAGATACCCTAAAGATTACAATCAATTTTATGATCTTGAAGTAGAAGACATTACCGATCAAAAAGAAGAAACAGAGCTTGATTATGGCCTTACATTTACAGAGTTTTTTGGTGTGCCTTCAAAGGACATTTCAGCAGCAGCCAAGGCAAACTCGAAACTTGTTTTCCATACGATTTTAAGAATTTATCAAGATGAAAATGGGATGTATTGGTTTATTACTAAAGGTGCATCCAACCCAGGCCCTGACAGCGAGCGAATAAGCGAACGTATGGTTGTTGGTGTGCATGACGATTCTGCAGTGGCTGATGCTATGAGTTGGCTGTTAGAACTTCTTACAAGCAATTCTATTGTAATTATTATGATTGCAATTCCGCTTATACTTATGTCAATTTCATTTGTAATAAAAATGATTAGAAAAGTTCAACTTACAAAACTTGAACTTGACTGTATAGAAGAAAAACGAAAGATTACCGACGAAATTTGTGTTAAAAACAATATTGGTTTTAATATGAGCAAAGAGGATAAGTATAAAATTCTTGTTCAAGCGCCAGAAAATCAAAGAGAAGACTACATGGCTTTACTTTGGAAAGACGGCTCTGCACCAAGCAGTATTCATAAGTATGTTATTAGAAAGAAGTTTGCATTGAAAGAAAACGAAAAAATGCTTGAACTCAACAGAAAATGTGAAAAAATGCATGCAGAAGGTGTAGACGGTGAAGAAATTGCAAAAGTTTACCTTGCAGGAAAAGAAAAAATCCAAGCAGAGCAAGCACGTTATAAAAAGATTTTCAAATCTTTAAGAAAAAAAGCCCAAGCAGAAAAAGTAAAACCTGAAGAGAAACCAGTTGAAACTGCAGTTAAAGTTGATGTTAAGCCTGTTGAGGTTATTGCTCCAGCGCAACCAGTTGAAACTGTTGTAGAAGAAAAAGTTAAAGTAGCAGAAAAATCTGAAGAGGTAGCCGCAAAGAAAACTTCAAAGGCGCCAAGCGTAAAAAAGACAACAGCCAAGGCGGAAAGCGAAAATGCAACATCAGCAAAGAAAACGGCAACTAAAAAGACTGGAACTGTAGGCGCGGCAGCAAAGAAAACCGCTGCAACACCAGCTAAAACAACTCAAGCTAAAAAGAGTGTTAAAGCGGAAACAGAACCTAAAAAAGAGACTGTGAAAAAAGCGTCCAGCAAAAAGACTGTAGCTGCAGAACAGGGCAAAAAAGTAGTTGAAAAATCTACTGCAACAAAAAAAGTTGTTGAAACAAAGACAGCCCCAAAAGCACCTGCTAAGAAATCAATCGGTGCGGCAGAAGTAAAAAAGGTTGCACCTAAAACTTCAACGGCAAAGAAAACTGCAGCATCAAACAAAACTGCAGAGGTAAAAAAGCCAGTTGCAGCGAAAAAGCCAGCCCCAAGCGCTAGTGCAAAAAAATCAACAAAATCAAGCACTACAAACAAGGCAAAGGCTAAGGAAACAAAATAATAAATTAGAGAGATGAGCGGTCATCTCTCTTTTTATGTCATAATCCACACTTTTCAACCATACATTATCTTGTATTCTGGAGGAAGTATGGAAAATTTTGTTTTATATGACGATATTAAAATGCGCACAAATGGTGACATTTATATTGGCGTTGTAGGGCCGGTACGAGTTGGCAAATCAACATTTATTTCGCAATTCATGCAAAAGTTTGTTGTGCCAAATATTGATGAAGAAAATGCCAAACAACGCACTTTAGATGAATTGCCTCAATCGGCAGATGGCAAAACAATCATGACAACTCAGCCGCATTTTGTGCCAAATGAAGGGGTGCAAATTAAGGTTGCAAATGCTGAGATGAAGGTACGAATGATTGACTGTGTAGGTTATGTTGTAAGCGGTGTAATGGGGCATACAGAGGATGACAAGCCAAGGCTTGTTAAAACCCCTTGGACTGACAAGGATTTGCCATTTGAAGAGGCTGCTGAAATTGGCACTGATAGGGTTATAAACGAGCATTCTACAATTGGTGTTGTTGTCACAACAGATGGCTCGGTGGCTGGCATAGCAAGGGCAAATTATATTGAGGCTGAAGAGCGTGTTGTAAAACAAATGAAGGCAAGTGGCAAACCGTTTACAATTGTTTTAAACTGCAAAAATCCAAACTCTACCGATAATAAAAAATTGGCAGTTGCTTTAAAAGAAAAATATGGAGTGCCAGTTGTTGCAATGAACGTGCTTGAAATGAAGGACGAGGATGTTGACAAGGTGATGGAAAGCGTGCTGATGGAATTTCCTGTAACGTCAATCAAAGTTGAAATGCCGGCTTGGCTTAGGGCGCTTGAATTTGACAGCGAAATAATTACCGATATTGCCAGCGAAATGAAACGACTAGGCAGCGCGGTAAACAAACTTAGTGACGCTGACAACAATCAAATCGCCTTTGCTGAAAGCGTATATTTTGAGCCTATTGCAGTGTCTAAAATTGAGGCAGGAAATGGCACAATTAGGTTTAATGTTGTGCCAAAACAAGACCTTTTTTATAAGGTGCTTTCAAACGAGTGTGGGTGCGACATTTGTGACGATTTTGCCCTTATAAGTTATATTAAAGAACTTGCTGTTGCCAAACTTGAATATGATAAAATTAAGGGCGCACTTGAGCAGGTTAGGGCAAATGGTTATGGCATTGTTGAGCCTAGTCAATCAGACCTTGAACTTGGCGTGCCAGAAATTATTAAACAGGGCGGCAGATATGGGGTAAAAATTAAAGCGTCTGCACCGAGTTTGCACATTATGCGCGTTGATGTTGAAACAGAAGTTACGCCAATTGTTGGAAATGAAGAGCAGTCTCAAGACCTTGCAAACAACCTTGTCGAGCAATTTCAAGCAGACCCAAATTCTATTTGGGAAACAAATATTCTTGGCAAAAGCCTATATTCACTTGTTGGGGACAGCATAAATTCAAAAATTGTGCTTATGCCAATGGAGGCACAAAAGAAAATGCGTAAAACGCTTGGCCGAATTGTCAATGAAGGCAAGGGCGGGGTGCTTTGTATACTGTTATAAACAAAAAAGAGCCGACTGGCTCTTTTTTTATTTGACAACATCATCAAAATCGTTGAAATAATCTGGCTTATAAAATTCTGCCAAAGTAATACCTGCACCATAACAAATCTTTTTAATCGTTATCGCAGTTGGGGATTTTGTTTTGTTATACATAAACTCAAAAATTGTTGAAGGTGTCAGATTTGAATTCAAACATAAATTTGTTAAAGACGTTTCTTTCTCTTCAACCAACTCATTTATTCTTTTTCTAATTGCCTCGTTCAATGTCATATTCAATCCTCTAAATTTTGTAACTTTAAATAATCACAATTGAAAAATTCACTTAACTCAATATTTAAACTTGCACAAATATCATAAATTGTACTCAGTTTTATAGTTTGAATATCGCCTTTTAATATTGTGCTTATGGTTGATTGTGGAACGCCGCTTTGTTTGTAAAGTTTATATTGGTTTAAACCTTTTTCGTCCAAAATATCTTTTATTCTTTTTGCGCAAGCCTTAACAATTGTCATAAACTCCCCACTTATAATTTCATTAATCAATCTCTAATTTTTCATCAGTGAAAATTTTATCGTCTAAAAATTCAAGTAAAGTCATTTCAAAACCACGAGCAAGTTGCATTACCGTTTTTAAAGTTATGTTTTTGTTTCGTTCGTTCATAATACACATCATTGTGCCGTGCAAAATACCAGATTTTTGCTCTAATCTATACAAAGTCATATCTTTTTCAGATAATAATTTACTTATTCTTAATCCGACAGCTTTACAAATATTCATATCACACCTCAAAAATAAATACGTATTTATAATTACCTAAAGTTTATCAGAAATACTTTTTTCGGATACGTAGGTTTACCTACGTAAATGTTTGCTTAATTGTGTGTGCTCGTGTATAATAAAATATGTAGATAAAACTACTTAAATATGGAGTGAATATGCAATATGAAAACATGTGCATTTATTGGTCACAGACAAATGGAAAATGTGGAAGGTGTGAAAACTGCGCTTGAAGTGTTGTTGGAAGGTTTGATTGTTGATGAAAATGTGACAAGGTTTTTGCTTGGCAGCGGCAGTCAGTTTAATGGGGTGTGCACAGATGTTTTGTTAAAAATAAAACAAAAGCATCCGCATATTAAAAGAGTTTATGTGCGCGTTGAGTATCATTTGGAAGATAATCAATCTTTTGTTGGTGAACTGTATGATGAAAGTTATTTTCCAAATTGTGCGGTTGGTGCTGGCAGAAAGGCTTATGTTTTAAGAAATCAGCATATGATTGATGCAAGTGATGTGGTTGTTTTTTATTATAACCCAAGTTATTTGCCGCAAGGTCGTATGGGCAAAAATTGTCGCAGGGTTAGTGGTACGCAGATTGCTTACAATTATGTGCTAAAAAAAAGGAAAAGGTTTGTAAACGTTTTTAAATAATTTGCAACCTTTTTAAATTTTTGCTATTATATAAATATGAATTACGACTTATCTACTTTAAACGAACAACAACTTGCACCCCTCAAAGTTACAGAGGGGGCTGTTTTGGTTACGGCAGGCGCAGGCTCTGGCAAAACAAGGCTATTGACGCACCGCATTGCTTATCTTATCAAAGAAAAGGGCGTTTCGCCTTATAATATTTTGGCAATCACATTCACAAATAAGGCAGCAGGTGAAATGAAAGAGCGTGTTGCGCAAATGGTGGATGGGGCAGACCAAGTTTGGATTTCAACATTTCACTCTATGTGTGCAAAAATTCTTCGTATGGACATAGCATCTATGCCGCCATTTACAAGGGATTTTTCTATTTACAGCGAAAGTGACAGCGATAAGGTGTTGAAAGAGGTTTGTGCCGCTCGTGGCGGGGATGATAAACTTAAAAAACAGGTTGGCTTTCATCTTTCAAACTGGAAAAATGGTTGCATGAGTTTGGCGGACTATTTGTTGCTTAACAAAAATGCAGAAGAAATTGAAAGGATTGGCGCTTGCATAAATGACTATCAAGAAAGATTAAAGAAAAATAATGCGCTTGATTTTGATGACTTGCTTTGCAAAACATATCAACTTTTTCGCACTTGTCCACAAGTATTGTCTTATTATGCAAACCGTTTTAAATATATTTTGGTTGATGAATTTCAAGATACAAATGCAATTCAATATGACCTTGTAAAATTGCTTGCCTCTGTACATGGCAACGTGTTTGCGGTTGGCGATGAAGACCAGTGCATTTATTCTTGGCGCGGGGCAAACTTTAAAAACATCTTTAATTTTAAAAATGATTTTTCGTCTGCACAAGTATTTAAATTAGAGCAAAATTATCGTTCAAGCCCGGAAATTATCACTGTGGCAAACAATGTGATTAAAAATAATCGCACCCGTCTTGATAAGGTGATGTTTACAAGTAAGCAACACGGCAAAGCGCCACAAATTTACAACGCTTATGACGAGCGTGATGAGGCGCTTTATGTTGCGCAAAACATTTCAAGGGTTATAGCGCAAGGTTATAAATATGACGACATCGCAGTGCTAATGCGCATGAACGCGCTTTCCCGCAGCATTGAAGAGGCATTTTTGTCTTATAATATTCCGCACAGAATATTTGGCGGATTTAAATTTTACGAGCGTGTTGAAATTCGCAATCTAATTGCATATTTACGCCTTTTTGTAAACCCTAAGGATGACGTGTCTTTCACCAGAATAATCAATTTTCCAAAACGTGGAATTGGTGACGGGACAATTGCAAAATTGCAGGCAATAGAGCCAGAATATAGTTTGCTTGAAAATTGTTTGTCGCGAGAACTTGAATATGAAAGTGCTTTATATAAGAAATTTGAAGGGTTTAAAAATGCTTTTTTAGAGGTTGCAAGTGCGCCTCAAAAACCGCTTTCAAGTTTTGTTGAAAAAATGATAAACAAGTTTAACATACGCTCTGCCTACAATCCAAAGGATGAAGAAGATTTAAATAGGCTGATGAATATAGAGCAGTTTATTTCTTCAGTTAAGGAATATGAGGCGTTAAACCCAGAGGCAAGTTTGGGAGACTTCCTTGAAAACATTACTCTATCATCTGAAAATGATGAGATTGGCGCAGGCGGGGCAGTTACAATTGCAACAGTGCATGCGGTTAAGGGGCTTGAATTTAAAGTGGTGTTTATTATTGGCCTTGAAGAAGGATGCTTTCCTATTTCGCGTGCACTAAACTCAAACAGTGAACTTGAAGAAGAGCGTCGGCTTATGTATGTTGCTATTACGCGCGCTGAAGAACTTTTGTACATGACGCAGTGCAGCAAACGTTATTTATATGGCGGAAGTCAATATCAAATGCCAAGCAGATTTATGCGAGAACTTGGGCTTTTGTCTGTGCAAGAGAAGAAACCTCAGCAAAGGACTTTTGCAAGCTCGGCGTTTGAAAAACATATAAGCGAAAGCGATTATAGCGCAGGTAATTTTGTGCATACTGACGCTAAACCAAAATTGTTTAATCATGCGCAATTTATGGTAAGCGAGAAAAAACCAGAAAAGCAAGAAAAAGACGTGTCAATTTACCATACTGGGCAAAAAGTTGCACATCCTAAATATGGCGAAGGTGAAATTGTAGATATTACTCCAGACGGCCTTGTTGGCGACATTGTTTTTGAAGATTTTGGCAAGAAGAGTTTGATGTTAAATCTTGCACCACTTGAAATTATTGAAGATTAAAATAAAGGGAAAATGATATGGAAAGGGAAAAGATAATTGCAAAAATGCAGTCACTTATAAGTGAGATTGACAAGCATAACTACAACTATTATGTGCTTGACAATCCCACTATTTCTGATGCCGAATATGATAAAATTTATTACAGTCTTGTTGACCTTGAAAAAGAAAGTGGAATTACCCTTCCATATTCACCAACATTACGCGTTGGCGGTGAAGTTTTAGCGGGCTTTGAAAAACGCAAACATGAAGTAAATTTATACTCGTTAAATAAAGTGCGAGATTATGACGACTTAAATGCTTGGGTGGCGGATATGAACAAGCTGACTGGCGGCACAGAATTTGCAGTTGAATATAAGTTTGACGGGTTGTCGCTTGTAATTGAATATCAAAACGGACTATTTAAAAGTGCCACCACACGCGGAAATGGAACGGTTGGTGAAGATGTTACAAGTCAGGTAAAAACAATCCGCACCGTGCCTCTTTCAATTCCATTTAAAGGACGCTTGATTGTACAAGGCGAGGGCATGATGACAAACAAATCTTTTGCCGAGTATAATAAAACGGCAGAAGAAAAACTTAAAAATCCAAGAAATGGTGTGGCTGGTGCGATTAGAAATCTTGACCCTAAAGAGACGGCCAAACGAAAACTAGATTTTTTCTGCTATCAAGTGCTTTTAAGCGAAGGAAAAGAATTTAAAACGCAAAAAGAAATTCACGATTTCATCAAGGCTCAAGGATTTTTAACTGGTGATTATTTCCACATTTGCACAAATGCACAACAAATAATTGATTGCATTGAAGAAGTTGATAAAATTAAAAATGATATTGACACTATGATTGATGGAATGGTAATTAAAATCAACAATGTGTCAAGCAGAGAAGATATCGGCTGGACTGCAAAATTTCCAAGATGGGCGATGGCGTTTAAATTTGCAGCGCAAGAAGTAAGCACCATATTAGAAAATGTTTTATGGCAGGTGGGCAGGACGGGTAGAGTTACGCCAATTGCAAACTTGCAACCGGTTGAACTTGCTGGCGCGACAGTAACGCGCGCAACGCTTAATAATATTGACGATATCAAACGCAAAGGTGTGCTTGAAAACTCAAGGGTGTTTGTAAGACGCAGCAATGAAGTTATCCCAGAGATTATGGGGCTGGCTGAAAGGTTTGAAAACTCTAAAGAAATTAAAGTGCCACTTGTTTGTCCATCTTGCGGACAGCCGCTTGTGCTAAAAGGCCCACTCCTTTACTGTGAAAATCATTTTGGCTGCAGAGAGCAGGTTGTTGACAGAATAAGCCATTTTGCAAGCAGAAATGCAATGAATATTGAAGGTTTTTCAGAAAAGACTGCAGGTGCGCTGTATGACAATCTTGGCGTAAGACATTTAAGCGATTTATATAAACTTTCAAAAGAAGATTTGCTTACTTTGGAGAAATTTAAAGATAAAAAAGCAAACAATACAATCAATTCGCTTGAAGGCAGCAAGCAGACTGAATTATATAAATTTTTGTATTCGCTAGGTATTCCTGAAGTTGGCATTAAAACAGCAAAAGACCTCGCAAAAAGATTTAAAACTTTACAAAATATAATGTCGGCCAGCGAAGAAGAGTTGGTTGATGTTGAAGATATAGGCGAGATTATTGCTAAAAACATCAAAACGTTTTTTGAAGATAAATATAATTTAGATGAAGTGCAAAAGCTGTTTGATTGCGGTATTGTAATTGAGCAGGTGGCGGCTGCAACAGAAACGAATGCTTTTGTTGAAGGGAAAACTTTTGTGCTTACCGGCACTCTTTCAAAACCAAGAAAAGAGATTGAAGATTTGATTGAAAGTCTAGGCGGTAAAACAAGTGGTTCGGTGTCTAAGAAAACTGACTATGTTCTTGCCGGTCAAGAGGCTGGCAGCAAACTTGATAAAGCAAAGTCGCTTGGCGTAAAAGTGATAAATGAAAGCGAGTTTTTTTCGCTTATAAATGATTAATATACATTGACTTTATATATAAAATGTGGCATAATAAAACTAACGGAGGAAATTGATAATGGCAAAAATGAAAGTTGCAGAGGCATTACAATTGATTAAAGAGAAGGGTTATGAAGTGATTGAGGTGCTTCCAGTTGAAGTTTTGAAAAATAAGGAAGTAATTGATGCGCTTGAAAACGCACAAGGTAGTGCGCAATATATTGTAGATGTTGATGACGTAAAGGAGTTTAGATTTCCAAGCATGACAAATAGGTGGCTTAGTGTTGTGCATGGAGATATAATTTGCACATCAGCACTGCCTCATGTTTTACGTCAAGTAAACAAAGATAATGAAAAAGTCTTTTTAAATCTTGGAACAGCATCTTTTAGAGACCGCGGGTTTGGCAAGGCAAGCGAAGACGTGCTTCGCGTAATACGTCACAATTACAGAGCAATGATTGAAGGTCAAAAAGGCGAAGAAATGACAAAGAGGTTTGTTTCAAGCCTAAACAAAAAAATTGATGCGATAAAGGCAAAGGCAGAAAAGGAACAAGAGGCAATTCAAGAGCAAGACCGTCTGCGCGCCGAAGCCAAAACTTATGTCGATTTAATTAAATTGTATATGGATGAATGCGTAATTGGTAAAAGGCTTGAAGATGTTTTTGATATTCGTCCTAAATTGTCGCTTGAGGAACGTAAGAAAGCTATAGAAATTTATACAAGCAGCCCAATAATAGACGCAAAAGGATGTGTCGATGTGGCAAAAGCAAGTGAAAAGAAACCTGAAAACTTCAAAAAGCGTGCAATTGCAGAAATGCTTTGCGGAATTGGTATCCGTAGAGATGATGTAATGGCATATATTGATAGCTGCTGCAGTGGATGCGTACTTAGTAAATCTCGTATTGAAATGGTAAAGTATATGGTTAAAAATATCATTGAGGACATGCAAGAAATGCAAAATGCAATTGTTTCTCACTTTGATGATAAGCAGCCATTGTTAGATCGCATTGATAATGAACTGGAAGATTTGATTTAGGAGGATACGATGACAAAGAAAGAACTTCTTAAACTTTTAGACCAACGATTTGAAGAAATTTTAGGCATAGGAAACAGCGCTAAAAAGAAAACAAAGTAATTTAGGGCAAAGGTAAGGCATATAGATGCCTAAAAAATCAAATTTATTTTATAAAAATCCTTGACAAACGAAGATGTATGGTATATAATACCACCGTATGCTTCGTTGTCGGAGGCAGTGCTTTAAAATATAATCGCAAGATTATTACTTTTAAAAGCATAAACAAACAGCAGGTGGCTTTTATAGAAAAGTTTAACCGATTTGCAGATTACTCTGCAAAGTTATATCGAAAAGATATAATCGTGCTTGTTCATGTTTTACAAAAGAAAAGCATTTTTTATGCGCGACAACACAAGTGTCGCGTATTTTTTTTGAAAAAATACAATAATCACTTAAAACGACAAGTTTAAGTTAAAAGGAGAAATGAAATGCCTACAATAAACCAATTAGTTAGAAAAGGTCGTGAAACATTTGAAAAGAAGTCAAAATCACCACTTCTTGATGAATGCCCACAAAAAAGAGGAGTTTGCCTTTCTGTAAGAACTGCAACACCTAAAAAACCAAACTCAGCGCTTCGTAAAATCGCAAGAGTAAAACTTTCTAACGGAACTGAAGGAACTTGCTACATTCCAGGAATTGGACACAACCTTCAAGAGCACAGTGTTGTTCTTGTACGTGGCGGAAGAGTAAAAGACCTTCCAGGTGTACGTTATCATATCGTTCGTGGCTCACTTGATACAGCTGGTGTTCAAAAGAGAATGCAAAGCCGTTCTAAGTATGGTGCGAAGAGACCAAAAAAATCTAAGTAATACTTTGCTTAGTAAATTAAATTATAAACAAATTTCAGCTTAAGTGCTGATAAAAGGAGAATAAAAATGGCTAGAAGAAATAGTGCTGTAAAAAGAGATGTTCTTGCTGATCCAATTTATAAAAGTAAAGTACTTGCTAAACTTATCAATCAAGTAATGGAATCAGGTAAAAAAGGACTTGCTCAAAGAATCGCATATGAAGCTTTAGATATCGTTAGAGAAAAAATGGGTATGGAAGCTATTGAAGTATTCGCTGCAGCAGTTGAAAATGTAAAACCAGTTCTTGAAACAAAATCAAGAAGAGTTGGTGGTGCTACTTACCAAGTACCAATGGAAATTAGACCAGAAAGACGTCAAACTCTTGCAATCCGTTGGATGGTTGCTAATGCAAGAAAACGTACAGGCGAAAGAGGAATGGCCGCTAAGCTTGCTGGTGAAATTATGGATGCTTTCAACAATACTGGCGCATCAATCAAGAAGAGAGATGAAATGCACAGAATGGCTGAAGCAAACAAAGCTTTTGCACACTTCAAGTGGTAAAACTTGTGGGGACAACCAAAATTTTAATTGTGGTGTCCTAATAACAACGCATTAAAATGGCTATAACATTAATATGGGGAGAAGATTATGGCAAAAAATGATGAATTTGATGCATTAGGTGAAAGCTTTAGGTTGGTTGGAACAATTCAATCAGTATTGCCTGGCATGCATGCAACAATCTCGGCAGCTAGTAGAGGCGTAGATGAAATGGGGAGAGGTCTTGCGGCACACGAAAAACGCATTGGCAAACAAGTTAGACGTCTTAATCGTGATTTAGATGAAATGCTAGACATAATGGATGATAAACCTACAGGAATCTTAAAGTTTTTTCATAAAGTTTTAGGCTTATTTACTAAAAAGAAAGTAAAAACTGACGAAGAAAAAATTCGTGAAATTCTTGAAGAGCATGGGCTGGCTTAACTTAATCATCAACAAAATAAATGGTGTTAATCTTGAACACTTAAAACATCAAGAAATAAATAAGGAGAAAAAATAT
Organism: Clostridia bacterium; assembly: GCA_017466725.1. Taxonomy (GTDB): domain Bacteria; phylum Bacillota; class Clostridia; order Christensenellales; family UBA1242; genus Caccovivens. The sequence goes on along the minus strand of JAFTTP010000001.1, from coordinate 104,147 downwards.
GGCAAATGCTCTAGAAATGACTAGAAACGTTGGTATTATGGCTCACATCGATGCTGGTAAAACTACCACTACAGAAAGAATTCTTTTCTATACTGGTAAAACACACAAAATCGGTGAAGTTCACGATGGCGGTGCCACAATGGACTGGATGGCTCAAGAACAAGAAAGAGGTATTACAATTACTTCTGCTTGTACAACTTGCCAATGGAAAGGTCATAAAATCAATATTATTGATACCCCAGGACACGTTGACTTCACCGTTGAAGTAGAACGTTCACTTAAAGTTCTGGACGGAACAGTTCTTGTATTGTCTGCTCGTGATAAGGTTCAACCTCAAACTGAAACAGTTTGGAGACAAGCAACTAAATATCACGTACCGGCAATCATCTATGTAAACAAAATGGATAGAGATGCAGCAGACTTCTTCGCTTGCGTAAAATCAATCGAATCAAGACTTAAAACAAACGCACTTCCAATTCAAATGCCAATCGGCTCTGCTGAAACATTCAGTGGAATCGTTGACCTTTTTGAAATGAAGGCCGAAATTTATAAAGATGATATGGGTACACAAATTGAAGTTACTGACATTCCTGCAGATCTTAAAGATGAAGCACAAACTCTTCATGATCAAATGATTGAAAAAATCGTTGAAACTGATGACGCTTTACTTGAAAGATACTTTGAAGGTGAAGAAATTTCAAATGAAGAACTCAAAGTTGCTCTTCGTAAAGCAACAATTGCAAAAACTCTTACACCAGTTCTTTGCGGATCATCTTACAAAAACAAAGGTGTTCAAATGCTTATCGATGCTATGGTAGAATATCTTCCATCTCCACTTGACATTCCAGCAATCAAAGGAATGAACCCAGATACAAATGAAGAGGAAGAAAGACCAGCAGACGAAAATGCACCTTTTGCAGGACTTGCATTTAAAATTATGACAGACCCATTTGTAGGCGGACTTACATTCTTCCGCGTTTACTCTGGAAAACTTACTGCCGGAACATATGTTTACAACTCAAACAATGGAAAGACAGAAAGAGTTGGTCGTCTTATCAGAATGCACTCAAACCAACGTCAAGAAATTTCTGAAGTTGGTGCAGGAGACATCGCTGCAATTGTAGGACTTAAAGATACAATCACAGGACATACTCTTTGTGATGAAAAACATCCAATACAACTTGAAAGTATGGAATTCCCAGAGCCAGTTATCCAACTTGCAATCGAACCTAAAACAAAAGACATGCAAGAAAAAATGGCACTTGCTCTTGCAAAACTTATGAGAGAAGACCCATCTTTCAGAGTTACAACAAACCAAGAAACAGAACAAACCCTTATCGCTGGTATGGGTGAACTTCACCTTGAAATCATCGTTGACCGTCTTCTTCGTGAATTCAAAGTTGAAGCAACCGTTGGTAAACCACAAGTTTCTTACAGAGAATATATGAAGAAACCTGTTCGCGCTGAAGGTAAATTCATCCGTCAAAGTGGTGGTAAAGGACAATACGGACATGCCGTTGTTGAAATTGAACCACTCGAACCAGGTTCTGGTTATGAATTTGTTGACAAGACAGTTGGTGGATCAGTTCCTAAGGAATTCATCCAACCAATCAACAATGGTATCCAAGAAGCACGTCTCAATGGTGTTCTTGCTGGATATGAAACAATCGACTTTAGAGTTACTCTCGTTGATGGATCTTTCCACGAAGTCGACTCTTCAGAAATGGCGTTCAAAATTGCAGGTTCTATGGCATTCCAAGATGCTGCAAAACGCGCTGACACTGTAATTTTAGAGCCAATTATGAAAGTTACAGTTGAAGTTCCAGATGACTATCTTGGAACAGTTATGGGCAACCTTACATCTCGTCGTGGTATGCTTACGGGAAATGAATCTTCAAACGGAATTCAAATTGTAAACGCAGAAGTTCCACTTGCTGAAATGTTTGGTTATGCAACAGATCTTCGTTCTCAAACTCAAGGACGTGGAAACTATGTTATGGAACCACTTAGATATCAAGAAGTTCCTAAGAACGTAGCTGCTACAATCATTGGAGAAAGAGCGAAAAACTAATAGTTATCAATCTTTTGGCGGTATAGTTCCCGTCAAACCAACCGCCAAAAGTGGATAAATAATTTTAAAATCAACTCCTTTTCGCGTAGAAATTTGCACTTGTGAAATTTCAAGCGTGGGAAAGGGGGCATTGGTGGGAAAACAAAAGTTTAGCGGTTAGATTTTTAATCGTGTCCGCGTTAAAAACTTTGGTTGTCCTACAACGATTACTTCGAAGGGGGCGTGGTGGCCCTAAAAAACTAAAAAATTCTTGTAAAATCATTTTACAAAACAAAAAAAATATGCTAAACTATCGTTAGTAATTATAAAAAAAGGAGAATTTTAAAAATGGCAGAAGCTTATGTTAGATCAAAGCCACACGTTAACGTTGGTACAATTGGACACGTTGACCATGGTAAGACTACTCTTACAGCCGCAATCACAATGCTTTACGGCACACAAAAAATGAAATATGATGAAATCGACAAAGCCCCAGAAGAAAAGGCAAGAGGTATTACAATTAATACTTCTCACGTAGAATACGAATCAGAAACTCGTCACTACGCTCACGTTGACTGCCCAGGACACGCAGACTACGTTAAAAACATGATTACTGGTGCTGCTCAAATGGACGGAGCTATCCTCGTTTGTGCTGCTACTGATGGTCCAATGCCTCAAACAAGAGAACACATTCTTCTTGCAAGACAAGTTGGCGTTCCATACATCGTTGTATTCATGAACAAAATGGACCAAGTTGATGATGAAGAACTTGCAGACCTCGTTGAAATGGAAATCAGAGACCTCCTTACAGAGTACGGATTCCCAGGAGACGACACTCCAATCATCAGAGGATCAGCATTCAAAGCTCTTGAAGCTGCTCAAGCTGGCAACACTTCAGACCCAGCATGCGCTTGCATCGGAGAACTTGTTGCTGCTCTTGACTCTTACATTCCTGAACCACCAAGAGAAACTGACAAACCATTCCTTATGCCTGTTGAAGACGTATTTACAATCACTGGCCGTGGAACAGTTGCTACTGGTAGAGTTGAAAGAGGAACTGTTAAAGTTGGTGACACAGTTGAAATCGTAGGTCTTGGAGAATCAAGACAAACAGTTATCACTGGTGTAGAAATGTTCCACAAATCTCTTGACGCTGCAATCGCTGGAGACAATGCTGGACTTCTTCTTCGTGGTATCCAAAGAACAGAAATCGAAAGAGGACAAGTTCTTTGCAAACCAGGTTCAATTCACCCACACACTAAGTTCACAGCTGAAGTTTACGTTCTTAAGAAGGAAGAAGGTGGACGTCATACTCCATTCTTCAATGGTTACAGACCACAATTCTACTTCAGAACAACTGACATCACTGGCGTTATCGAACTTGAAAAGGGCGTAGAAATGGTTATGCCTGGCGACCACGTTAAGATGACAATCTCTCTTATCAACCCAGTTGCTATTGAAGAAGGACTTCGTTTCGCTATCCGTGAAGGTGGCAGAACAGTAGGTTCTGGTGTTGTTTCTACAATTATTGAATAATTTTAGAGCTCACTAAAAATACAAACAAAAGCATGCCGTAAGGTATGCTTTTTTTGTTTTTGTATTTAAAATTCACTATTGACAATAAAAATAATTGTGATATAATTGTTGCAAGGAGAGGCATCATGAAACAGACAGCAAGACCAAGAAAAACAAGAAAAGAAAAAGAAAGAGCAGAAATTAGAAGACTTGAAAGAGAAATTGCGCGACTTGAAGAAATGCAAAATCAACTTGAATGTGAAGAAGAAAAATATATAAGGATGTCCAAGAAATTTGATAATGAAAGTGGATACCTGAAAATTACCGCATATTTGACATTAGCCGCAGCTGGTGTTGTGGCTTTTGCAGTAGGAGCCCTTAAGGCTGGAGATGATGTTGCAAAAAAAGATCAGATAAACCATGCAATTTATGAATATATGGACTCTGAGGAATATAAAGAAATTAAGTCAGGAAGGATTGAACAATATTATCAATATTACACAGAAGGCAAAATTTCTACTGATCAATTTACAGAAAAAGTGGGAGAATTAGATTCGATGACTTACGTCAAAGAAAATTACCAGCAAAACATAAAAAAATTGGATGAAATTGAGGATGAATATAGCAAAAAGAGTTACTCTGCTTTAACTTGTACAGCTATGGCATCGCTTGCTGTAAGTGGCTTGGCAGCTGTGGGGGCAACTGCGTACGAGCAAAAGAGAAAGAAAGCGTATCACAAGTTTGCTGAAAGTCAGACTAAACAAGACGAGATTAGCGACAAGATAGAAGAAAAAGAACGTCAAATTCTGGAATGTGAAGGCGTTGAATTAATTTGATTTACAAACTGCTGTTTAATACAATAAATATAAGGAGAATAGATATGAAGGGTGTATTAAAAAATAAAATTATTACAACAATTGCAATGATTGGGGTTGTGTTTGGATCATTTTTCGGGTTGTCTGGTATGGCCGCAGTAGGACATGCAGCAATGTTGAAATCCAAATTAGGAAATCTAAATAAAGAAAATTATTCAAACGTTGAAGATTATAATAAAGAAGTCGAAAAACAACAAAAAGAAATTGATAGAGTTGAAGGTGTTACATCATGCTGCTTTATTGGCGCAGGTGTATTGTTTGGCACTGGTATGATTGCAACTGCATTTATTGGCAAAGAAAATCAATACCAAGCTCAAGATGAAGAACCAGAAGTGCAAAGATAAGCCAGTTTTCTTTTCACTTTAAAACAACAAATATCTTGATTTAAAATATACTTTATATATGGAGATTAAAAATGAAAGGAACATTGAAAAATAAAATACTTGCTGTATTAACAACAGTGTGTGTAATGTTAGGAATTTACAGAAAAGCAAATATAGAAGATCAAATCAAGTGTCTCGAAACTAGCGACAAAGACTATTCAAATATCAGCACAACTCCAGTTGCATCTATGCCAGAAAAACCAACAACTGGTAAATTGATTATGAATCCATCTAGAAGAAATAAAGAGGAAGATGGGCTTGATTTATAACAAATAAAAGAAAACCTTTGGGTTTTCTTTTATTTTGCCTATAATTATTTTAATTTTGTAACATTTTATGTTATAATCCTTAAAACTAAGCAAAATTGTCGGTAAAGAGGTGATTTTATGGGATTTATGGGCGGACTGTTTCGTGCGCTTGGCTTTGAGGGTGAAAAAAAGCCAAAAGCAGAGAAGAAAAACAAAACTAAAGCAACTTATAGTTTGAATAATAAGGGTAAAAAACGTATTGATCAAATTGATGGAATTTCAGTATATTATCCAGAAGTTTACGAGCATATTAACGACTTTGTGTGCTTTGTTATGGAAAATAAGCCTGTAATAATTTCACTTGAAGGCTGCAATGAAGAAAACAGCAAACGCATTTTAGACTTTTTAGATGGTTTTATATTTGCGTCTAATGCAAGAAAAATCAATTTAGATGATGAAAATTTATATTTAATTTTACCAGAGGGGATGGACGTTGAAGAATAAACGAACTTGGTCTTTAATTGTTGCGGGGCTTGTGTTTGCGCTTGTTGTGGCACTTGACCTTGTGACAAAAGAATTGATATTTAAAAATTTAGTGCCAAACAAGGGGGATAACGCAAAGGTTATTCCTGGTTTTATCGACTTTGTACATGTTGAAAATGATGGTGGCCCATGGGGGATTTTTTCTGGTAGTACCATTGGACTTGTTATTTTATCTGTAATCATTTTGGTGTTGATGCTTGTGTTTTATGCCCTTCGTTTAAGGCAAACAAAAGAGAAGTCATCAATGTGGCTTGCTTGTAGTGTTGGTTTAATTGCTGGCGGATGTATTGGCAATATGGTTGATAGGATTGCACTTGGATTTGTGCGTGATTTTCTCAATTTTCAGTTTATGGATTTTCCCGCATTCAACTTTGCAGATGTGGGAATATGCGTAGGCGTTGTTGTGTTCATCATTTATTTCCTCTTTTTCTATTCGAAAGAGGATAAAAACAAGAAAAAAGATGAAAAAATTAAAAAAATCGACAAAAAGGAAGGCGAAAATGAGTAATTTTTTCATTATTGATAAAGAAAATGTTCGCCTAGATAATTTGGTCGCAGAGAAATTGTCGCAATTTACCCGTTCTCACATCAAGCAGATGATTGACGATGGCAAGGTTACATTAAATGGTAAAGTTGTTAAAGCGGGTGCCAAAGGCAAGATTGGCGACAGGGTAGAATATGAAATTGAAGAAGTAAAACCGCTTGACGCTAAGGCTGAAAACGTAGATTTCGACATAGTTTACGAGGATGGTGATTTACTTGTCATAAATAAGCCACAGGGGCTTGTTGTGCACCCTTGTTCGTCCACTAAAGACGGCACGCTGGTCAATGGGCTTTTATATCGAGTGAAAGATTTAAGTGGAATAAATGGTGTTTTGCGCCCTGGCATTGTGCACAGGCTTGATAAAAATACATCGGGGCTTATGATTGTTGCGAAAAATGATGCAGCACATGTAAGTTTGGCAAAACAAATTAAAGACAAAACTTGCAAACGCAAATACCTTGCCCTTGTAAATGGTCATCTTAAAAACGATGAAGGTCGTATTGAAACGTATATCGAACGTGATAAAAAAGACCGAAAAAAAATGTCGGTATCTGACAAGGGGAAATTTGCAATTACAAACTATAAAGTTTTAGAAAGGTATGAAAAATTTGACCTTGTTGAGTTTGCGTTGCAAACGGGTAGGACGCATCAAATACGTGTGCATTGCAAGGCACTTGGGCATACAATTGTAGGTGATGATGTTTACGGTAAGAGCGAAAAGGGGCTTAATGGGCAACTTTTACATTCTTATTCGTTAGAGTTTACCCATCCACGAACAAATAAAAATATGCAGTTTGAAATTGGTCTTCCAAAGCATTTTCAAGACTATTTAAGCAAACAAAAAAAGCAACCTTAATGGTTGCTTTTTATTTATCCGTGAAATTCTGTTAAACCTACTTTGTGTTTCTTTCTTTCAAGTTCAATTAAGCTTGAAACGAGGTCTCGCACTTGGTATGGATTTTTTACGCGGCGCAAATGGAAAACAGGTGCTGAGGCGTCATTCGAGCATATTTCAATTGTACCCGTTTTAAAGATTTTATCAAATAAAGTAATTTTCAGTGTGACGTCATAGCATCTATATACGTTCATTTCGTCAATAATTGCAGAGAAAAAACCTTTGTGTCTAAAAAATTTTACCCACTCTCCCTCTTTCTTTACAATGTAATATCTATAAAATGAAATTGGCATACCTAAGTGTCTTTTTCTATCATGCCAAATCACTTCACAACTTTTATCAAATTTCATACTTCCTCCATATCGTTTTATATATTTTAAATCAAAAACATGCAAATGTAAAGGAAATTAACAAAATTCTTGTGCAAAAATAAAAAAATAGCCAAGTTTTTATGGCTATTTTTCTTGAGGTTTTAATTATTTGCAGTGATTGTTGCCACATCCACACAAAAGTAAAAGTATTACAAGTGTGCAGCTGTCAATTCCGCAGCCGTTGTTGTTGCCGCATCCGCATAATGATTGAAGTATAATAATCCAAAGAATAAGACTGCAAATGTCGCAACCGCCGCAGTGGTCAAAATTTCCACCACAACCATTGTTGTTGTTAAAAAAGTTCATTTGTTCCTCCTAGAGCTTATGTACTTGGGAAGTTTTTCTTCCACATTAACATACTACTTTTGTTTTCGACAAAATGTGATTGTTTTTGATAACATTTTTAAAAATTCTTCATTTTGTATTTTATTAATCGACAAAACTAGTTTTTTTTAGACAGCATAAAAGGGGCCTAAAACCACAAAATATTTTTGTTTTCTTTAAGCAAATTCTTGACTTATAAGGAAAAATAGTATATAATTGGTGTTGACAAATAAATGTTATAACAAATAGGAGACAAAAATGGCTAAATCAAAGATTACTAAATCAATTTTAAAAACCGTTGCGGCTGGATTCGCTTGCGCTATGTGCTGTGCATTTTTCCCTGCAACTGCAGTTGCAAATGCGCTTGAAAACTACTCTGACGCAACCCTTGCAAACGTAAACAGAATTTCTGTTAACACAGGGGTGGCTGCAAATGAACAACAATCAATTGTTGTTAAGAAAGGGGAAATGGTTACAATTCCTGCTGCAACTTATTCATATAAAGAGGCAACTACACCTCTTACAATTGGCGAAAAGGATCTTACAAACAATGTTACTTCTGAAGTTGTTGTTACAGAAAAGGCAACTGGCGACGAAGTAAAGGTTGAAGGCGGAAAATTCCTTGCTGAAAAGGTTGGCGTTTATACTGTTACTTACAAAGTTGTAGATGACAATGTTGAATATTCTTACGACCTCAACATTACAGCCCAAGCAACAGAGGCAAGCTTTGACTTTGAGGCAAATATTGAAGACGCAATTCCAAACATTTACGACATCTCAATTGCAAACAATAAAGACGTTGTTCTTCCACTTCCAACAGTTATGGGAGAAAACGAGAAGGCACTTCTTAAAAATACAGAAATCAACAATTACATTACAGGTGATACATTAGGCGTTACTGGTGATGTATATGTAAAACTTGCACTTACAAACGGTGGCGAAGGACTTGAAATTAAACCTAAATATGATGAAACAGACGCTACTAAACTTGTAGGGTACTATATTTCTGGTGAAGAACTTTCAAGCTATGACGAACATGATGCAAAATACACATATGATGGAAAAACCTTAAAAGTAGTTTACTCTTTCTATCAAACAGTAAACGGTAAAGCAGTTTATGTTGCATCAACAAGCAAGACATTTACAGTAAAAGCAAATTACTACTATACTGACAGCACAAAAGAAACTGAAGGATATGACCTTGTTGCAACACTCGCATCTAAATTCCCTGATGCCGCAACAGTAGGTGTAGAAACTACATTGCCAGGAGTTCTTGGTACAACAGACAGCAAAAACTCACCAGCAAATGAAGGTGTTTCTACTTATTATCAACTTCAAGTATTGAAAATGGATAAAGATGGTAAGTACACTGAAGATGTTACTGCTACAACAATCACTGATGGAAATAAATTTACTGCAAAAGACGAAGGCAACTATAAATTTATCTATACAGTAAAAGATTTCTATACTGGCACAGAAGATGCTACTATTACAAGAATTATTACAAATGTAAAAGATACAAAGAGCGCATCTGCATTTATGTATGATGCTGCAAACCCAGGATTTGACGCAGAAACAAAAACATACCAAAGTGTTGAAAACAATTTCAAGACTAAAGGTGTAAATCGCAATATTATTATGTACGCTATTGGCGGAACAGATAATATGGATAAAAACACAGTTTCTGTTAGACGCGAAATTAGAAACTACAGCGGAATTAAAGAATATGTTATTGAAGAAGAACTTTACAATAACTATAACTTGATTTTTGCTCCAAAAACAGAAGGCAGCACATTAATTGATCTTTATCAATCAGTTATTGAAGATAACTTTGCTCTTAGAACTCAACTTGAACTTAAAGGTATTGTTACTGATACAGAGGCACTTGACTATGATGCACAAGCAATCATTGATGAAATGCAAAAGTATTACCTTATTGTAACAAACGAGTTTAATAAAGACGCTTTTGGCAATCCAATCATCTCAACAGAAGGTTTTAGCGAAACAACTGAAGACGCTCTTGAACAATTAATGGCTCAAGGTTACGCATACGTTAAACCACAAGCTGACAGAAAGGGAACTTTCAACAATCAATCATATACTTTCTACTACTTTGCTGATGACGGAATCAACAAAGAAACTTCTATTAAGAAAGATATTGAATTTATGGAAGATTACAACGATGAATCTGTTCCAACACTTACATTCTCAAGCGACCTTCAAGCATCTTACCTTGCAACTGACACATTTAAATTCAATGTTGTTACTGCAACAGATGACCAAGATTCAAGAATTAAAGCTGTAACAGCTTACAGATATGTTGCAGAAGATAAGAAAACTGCAATTCCTTGCGATGCTACTAAATCTAAAATTGAATATTACGCTGGTAGAATTGCTGATGTTGAAGCTGGCAAGTGGTATAATAAAGCATACCAAAAAGTTTCATCTGAAAACTGGTTTGTAGATACAACCGCAACTGAATATACAGTTGATCTTACAGAAAAACCACAAGGCGCTGCATATGTTGAAATTTTTGCTTATGCAATTGATGACAATGGAAATGTTGGATTCTTCAACAAATTCGTTGCTATTGCTGATGCAACAGACCTTGAAATGCCAGAACTTATTCAAGTTAAGAATGCTCCAACTGGTACAGATGCATTTAAAGCTCCAGATGAAATTGCACTTCCTACACTTAAATTCTCTGATGATAAAATCAACTTAGCAACAGCAAAAGTTTCTGTATACAAAATCACAAGAGATGAAAATACTAATGAAGAAACTGGAAGAAAGGCTATTGCAAGTTATGGTATGAACACAAGACTTAACACATACCTTGGCACATATACAGTTAACGGCGGATATTTCCGTGCATCAGTTGGCGGGAAATATCAAGTTGCAATTACAGTTGTTGATGCTGCTGAACATAGCGTAACATCTTACTTTACTTATAATGTGGCTGACAGTGAAAGTGAAACACTTGACCCAACAATTGACAACATTTCTTCTTTAGAAGAAAAAACAACACCAAACAAAACAGTTTACCTTACACCTCCTTCAATTTCACTTAATAAGGAAGAAGGATTTGCTTACATCGGCCTTGATGAAGACGATGAAACAAATACTGCAACTTGGTACAATGTTGAAGCAATCAGCGCAACAAGCAACGATTACAAGATTTTAGACAATCTTTACTTCTCTGCAGGCAGTGAAGGAACTTACAAACTTAAATATACTGCTTATCTTATTAAATATGCAACTTCTGCCCTTACAACTTCAGGTGAAAAACTTGTTGTGAAAGAAGGCAAACTCTATTACAATAACGGAACTAAAGATGCACTTATCTATTTAGATGCAGACAGCGAATATGCTCTTGCTGTTGAAGGTTTAGCAGATGTTCCTCAATTTGTAAAAGACAATGTAGAAGAAGACGTTGTAGACAGTGATGCTGTTATTACAATTACAGTTTCAGGCGCATCACTTTCAATCAACGACAGTGAAATGAACCTTCACTATGACGTAAAAACAGAGTATGAAGTAGGCGATAGCATTGAAGTTATCAAACCTGTAGTAGACATAGTTGGTACAACTGAAGTCGATCCAGAAAAAACAACAATCTCAATTACAAGAAACTCAACAACTCTTGCAACAATCAAATTGAGCGATTGGAATGATGCTGATGAAGACATCTTCATTAAGGACTATTTCGATACAACAACTATTGAAGGAAAAGTATTCCTTAAATTCCACAAAGCAGGAAAATATACAATTTCTTACAATGTTGATGCAACAGTTGGTGGTGGAGACACTTATTCGGTAACTTTAAGTGCTGGTGACGTAGTTGCCCCAGAACTTGAAATTAAAGATGAAATTGTGGAAGAAGGATACAAGGTTGGAGATACTCTTCACATTGCATTCTCTCATGAAACAGTTGCTGATTATCTTGAAATGAAAGACGATGAAGCTGTAAATACAGTTGAAAGTCTTCTTGAAGATATGGTTGTAAAAATTAAGTATGAAAGCAACTCATATGAAACTCTTGACAACGAGGCAACAGAAAAAGGCTATTATGACTATTCATATGACCTTAACCAAAAAGGAACTTATACTCTTTCAATTACAATTACTGACGCAGACGGCAACTCAGTAACTAAGTTGAAGGAATTTGAAGTTGGCGCTGATAAAGCAAAGACTGGCAATAAGAATGACGGTTGGGGCGGAGCTTTAATTGGACTTTCTGTGGCACTTCTTGCAGGTGTAATCATTTACTTTGTTGTAAGTAAGAAAAAACTTGATAAGAAAGAAAAGAGTTATAGAAAAGAAAGATCAAACTCTAGAAGAAAATAGGCAAACTTAGTTTGCAACGCCTTTAGAAATAAGCAACTTAAAGTAATTATAAAAAAGACTTGAAAATTCAAGTCTTTTTTATTGTTTCTCTTGACAAAAATAGGGCAGTATGCTATAATAACACACGTATCCGCATGTGTAGGGTTCAAAAGATTAGTGATTGGTTACAACAAAACACCTAACACCCGAAATTGACAGCGAGTTTGGTTAGAGGAGGTAAAGAAAATGTTTGCTATTATCGAATGTGGTGGAAAGCAATACAAAGTAAGTGAAAACGACGTTATCAGCGTTGAAAAACTTGAGAAAGCTGAAGGCGAAAAAGTTACACTTAATGTTTTGCTTGTAAGTGATAACGGAAATGTTGTTGCTGGAAATCCTATCGTTTCTGGTGCAGTGTGCGAAGCTGAAGTTGTTGCACACGGAAAAGGCGATAAAATCGTTGTTTTCAAATACAAACCAAAGAAAAACGAAAGAAAGAAACAAGGACACAGACAACCTTTCACACAATTAAGAATTTTATCAATTAAAAAGTAAGGTTTATTATGACTAATATTACTTTTTATAAGAAAAACGATGTGATTATAGGTTTTGAAGTAAGCGGACACGCAGGTAAAAATCGCAAAGACGGCATTGATTTGCTTTGCTGTCAACTTTCAACGGTTGCGCAACTTGCAGTGGTTGGGGTGGCAGAAGTTGAAAAAGTGAAAAATACTCACACAATTCAAGATGGTTATCTTAAAATTGAAGTATCAGTTAATGATGCCAGAAATGAAAAAATCAAATTTCTGTTTGAAACCTGCTTAAATTCGTTTAAATCTATAATTCTTGATGAAGAAAAATATGCAAAATTGGAGGTAAAAAATGTTTAAGTTTAATGCTCAACTTTTTGCTCATAAGAAAGGTGGTGGAAGTACCAAAAACGGCCGTGATTCACAAGCAAAACGTCTTGGAGTTAAAGCATATGGCGGAGAAAACGTTACTGCAGGCTCAATCATTGTAAGACAAAGAGGTACTGAAATTTATCCAGGAAAGAACGTAGGAATGGGTAAAGACTATACACTTTTCGCTACTTGTGATGGAAAAGTAAAATTTGGCACTCACAACGGCAAAAAGATTGTTACAGTTGAATAATAAAATTAAAAAAAGATGACAATTTTGTCATCTTTTTTTTGTTATCTTATTTAGTTTCAATATTTTCAGAATTGCTTATATTCTCTTTATGGTTTAAATACATTATTCCGCCGATGGCAAGGATTAATATTAAAGTTGAAATAGAAAGAGTGAGTATATTAATAAGATTTTCTCCTGAAAGTCGTTGAATGTCTGTGTATTTTGCCACGCAACATGCAATCAAATTGAAAATTAAAACCGCTGCCATTGACGCTATTGTAACAATTTTTCTGATTTTTTCATTTTTGATGTATTTGAAGAAAGGCATAGTTATTAATGTGGCAATTGATAGCATTGCAAACATAGTGCAGGTGACAATATTAGGTATAGTGTGATTATAGACATCGGGTGATAAAAATTTCAGTGCATCGGGCCACTCCGTTAAAAATATTATGTATGAAATAAATGCAGTTGCAAGTGATGTTATTGCCAATGCTATAATTATAATGAATATAAGTCTTATTTCTGATTTTTTCATAACAAACTCCTTTTTATTAGTATATTATAAATAAATTTAAAATCAAAACAATTTATAAAAAATTCTTTTCTTTTAAGATTAAATATTGTAAAATGAAGTTATGAAATACGAAATATTACATGACGGTATCAAGGTTTACGATAAAAGCCAGTTTAATATTGAGCACATTTTAGAGTGTGGTCAGGTTTTTTGCTTTGAAAAGGTAGGCGATAAGTATATAAGTTATCCACAAAACCAGTATGCTGAAATTGAAGAGAAAGAAACTTTTTATTTTATAAAAACAGATAATCCTGAGTTTTTTGTGGATTATTTTGATTTAGCCACCGATTATAACGCAATTAAAGACGACTTAATAAAATATGATATTATGAAAAAGCCTATTGAATTTGGCGGAGGAATAAGGATTTTAAATCAAGACTTATTTGAAACGCTGATTTCGTTTGTCATTTCAGCAAACAATAATATCAAGCGCATTAAGATGATTTTAAATCGCATAAGGCAGGCCCTTGGGGAAAGGACTACAGATGATGTTTGGTCATTTCCAAGTTATGAAAAACTGAAAGCACAAACAGAAGATTTCTTTGCCGGTTGCGGCGCTGGCTATCGGGCAAAATATTTAGTAAAGGTATTATCGCAAATTACGCCACAAGTATTACAAAAGTGGAAAGGGCTTGATTCGGCCTCTTTAAGAAACAAATTAATTTCCTTAGCAGGAATAGGACCTAAAGTTGCTGATTGCATACTTCTATTTGGTTATCATCGAGGTGATTCTTTTCCGATTGATACGTGGATGGCGCAAATGTATAATCAATATTTTGATAAAACGGATAATCGTGAATTTATGCGCAAAGATTTAGTTGATAAGTTTGGCGCATTGTCTGGTTATGCTCAACAATATCTGTTCTATTATACGCGAGAGCTTGGCAAGAAAAAACAACAAAAATAAAATTGCCTATTTACAAGCGGTCTTTTGTATGCTATAATTATGCTATCGGAGGCAGATATGTCAATTAATTTATTGTTAAAATTTGGTACTGGGTCGATAGTTACTGTTTCAATTTTTGGTGCACTGCTTATTGCGTTTGTGGTATATCTTTGTTTTGTGCCAATGAAGAGTTGGTTTACAGCTTTGTTTGGTGGGGCGTACATCCCTACATTTAAGCTTATCAGCATGAAGAATAGAAAACTTGATGTAGTTGAAGTTACAAATGCATATGTTTTAGTGAAAAAATCTAAATTTGGTGTGAAACTTAGTGAAATTGAAAGTTTGGTGCAGAATGGCGTAAATGTAGCTGAAGTTTTAAAGGCGATGAAACTTGCGGCAGACGCTGAAATTAAACTCCCTTTTTCACTTGCGTCAGCAATTGAACTTGCAAATGGCAATGTTGTTGAGGCAGTTCAAAATGCAATTAATTCAAAGGTTATTGTTGTTGGAGACATCCGTGCGTTTACTCAAGATGAACGTGAAATTATTGCAAGTGCAAAGGTGTCTGTAAAATTAAATTTGGCTAAATATGTAGAAGGATTGGGAGAAGAAGATCTTAAAAGTACAGTTAATGCATGGTTGCTTGAAAATATTTCTCATACAGCCCGCTATAAAGACGTGTTGATTGACCCAAATAAAATACTTTTAGGCAATTTAGACCTTAGAGTTATTGGGCAAAAATCAATGTATAATGTTGAAGATATTGCCATATCAAAAATTGAGATTGGTCGTGATTTAAAATTGGAAAAAGAGATTCAATTGGCTGAAAAAGAGAAGGCTTATGCTGCTGTTGAAGCCGAAAAAAGAAAACATTTAGAAGAGATTAAAGAACTTCAAATGAGAACAAAAACAGAGGCTAAAAAAGCATCTATGCTTGAAGCTGAGGCCGAAGTGCCAAAAGCGCTTAGTCAGGCAATTCAAGAGGGGCGTTTCTCTGTTATGGATTATTATAAACTGTTAAATCTTCAAGCAGACACTGCAATGAGGCGTTCGATTATTTCTACCGAAAAGAAGGATAGCGATCCATTTGGCGACGATGACGTAGGAGATTTGTTCGAATGATTAAGTGGATAATTATTGCAGGGGCGGCGCTGTTGTTTGTAGGTGCTGTTGTACTTATGGTTATAGTTGTCAAGAAAAAGAATAAAAAGAAAGCTCAAAAACTTGATGAAAACATTAAAAAATTAAAATCTGAGAAGGAAGAGCTGACTATAAAAGAGCAGAAGGAAGAAGACAAGCGCAAAGAAGAAGAGGCGTTTGCAAATATAACACTTACTGATGACAATGAAAATGAGTTTGCAGATTTGTTTAACCTGCCTACACCTGAAGTAAAAAAAGAAGAGCCAGATTTTGCTGTAAAAAAACAAACAAAACAGTCTGATTTTGATGATTTATTTTTAAATGATTTTGATAAGAAAAAGGCAACGCCAAAGAAGAAGTCGCGGGATGAAGAATTTGATGAATTTCTTAATGAACATTCTTTTACAAGGCGGGTGTTTGATGGAGAACTTCTTCAGCAAATAAAAAACCTTCCGCCAAAAATCAAGGCGATTGTTTTAGGAAATGTTTTTAATAAATTTGAAGATTAAGTTAAAATAAAATATAAACACGCATATCTTACAATGAGGTGGGCGTGTTTAATTTTTTTGATGAGATTAAAACTAAGATGAAGGTTAAAGAGGATGCTTTGTATGACTATAACATCGTCAATATTTCTGGTCGGCTGCTGTATGCGGAGGGGCATAAAGGTATACTGCTGCTTTCAGATAAAAAGGTAGCATTTAAAATCAAAAAAGGACAAGTTGAGGTCTGCGGCAGCGGGCTTATTTTGGCCGAGTTAAACGAGAATGTGCTTTTTATTCAAGGAAAAATTGAGAGGGTGGAAACCATATCATGATGAAAAACCGCAGTAAAATCACTATAAAAGGTCTCAATCAAGAAAGGGCAATAAACCACCTTGTTAAACATGTAAAAATTTTCAACTTTAAACGTGAAGATAACAATATTTCTCACTTTGAAGTTGAATATAAAAATAGAAATAAAGTAAAAAAAATGCTTGATAAACATAACATTGAAATTGTTGCATTGTCTAATTTTGGTATTGTTAATTTTTTTACGAGGCTTATTAAAAGCTATGGCGTTATGATTGGGCTTGCTTTATCTGTTGCGCTGTATGCGGGGCAATATAACTTTATTTTAAAAATAGAGGTTTTTGGCGCAAAAAACGGGCTTTCTGGCGAGATTATGACTTTTGTTGATGATTTACTCTCGTCAAAGCTTAAAAGTCAAATAGACACGCTAGAGGTTGAAAAACAAGTGCGCGACAGATACGCACAAATTTCATCTGTAAGTGTTGCAATTATAGGGCAAAGTCTTGTTATAAATGTTAATGAAGTTGATGTTCCAGAAGAAATGAGCGGTAAGTTTTTGCCGATGGTAAGTGAATATGATGGGCGGGTAAATCAAATTCAACTTATTCAAGGTACGCTTGCAGTAAATGAAGGCGATATTGTTAAAAAGGGTGATGTGTTGGTGTATCCATACATCTTTGATTCTCAAGGCAACAAAATTGACACTCAACCTAAAGCGGATATATATGCAGATGTTTGGTTGATTGGTGAAGAGGTGCACCATGATTATACAATTCAAACGCAGCGTACTGGTGCAAAAGCTGAAATAAATGAGGTATATCTTAACAATTTATTGATTTATTCAAGCGCGAAAGAAAAGATATTTGATAACTTCGAGGTGGAGTGTTGTACTAAACCTCTAACTAAAAATATAGTATTACCATTAAATTTAAAGAAAATAACAATGTATGAGGTGCAAACGATAGAGGTTAAAGAAGATTTTAGTCAAGTAAAGTCTAAAATAATTGAAAACGCTCGGCAAAAAGCCTTGATTTTTTTGCAAGAAAATGAGATAATAAAAGAAGAAAATGTCAACGTAAGAGAAGGCAATGGATGGCATCAAGTGAGTTATGTAATCACATTGCAAAGAAACATTGGAGGATAAATGACAATCAATTTTGAAGACGTAAGAGGAAAGTATAGAAAACTGATAAAGCGTATTTATGACCAAGCACTTATTACAACCGGTAATAATGTTGATGGGCTTGAACTGACTGTTTCGTTTGTAGATGAAAAAACAATTCAACAGTACAACAATCAATATAGACAGGTTGACCGAGCAACAGATGTGCTGTCTTTTCCAATGCTTAATATTGTATATCCACAAAAAGTCAAAGAATTTGTGGAAGATGTTTTGCCAAACGGTGAAATTTATTTAGGCGATGTGGTGATTTGCAAGAAGGTGGCTAAAAAGCAAGCGAAGGAATATGGTCACAGCTTAAAGCGAGAAGTTGGATTCTTGGCTCTGCATGGTTTATTGCATGTGCTTGGTTATGACCATATTGAAAAAGAAGATGAAAAGGTTATGATGGCCACCAGTGATGAAATTTTAAATGCACTTGGCATCGAAAGAGGTAAAAATGTTTAAGGCGGGATATGTTGCCCTTGTAGGCAGACCAAATGCAGGCAAAAGTAGTTTGTTAAATGCAATTATTGGCGAAAAGGTTGCTATTGTTTCTTCCAAACCTCAAACTACAAGAGATAATATTTTGGGGATACTTACAACTGATGACTATCAAATTGTGTTTGTTGATACGCCCGGGGTGCATCATAGCAAAAATTTGCTTGATAAGGCAATGATGAAAAACGTGAGAAGTGCTTTGGCGGGAGTTGATTTGACTCTTTATCTTCTTGATGGCAGTAAAACGCCTGATGAGGAAGAACTTGAGTATATCAAGCATATTGAAGGGGAAAAACTGATTGTAAAAACAAAAACTGATTTGCCTAAACTGAAAGATGTTGAATGCGACATTGAATTGTCTTCAAAAACTGGCGAAAATGTGGATAAACTTGTTGAAAAAATTCTGCAGTTTTTGCCCGAATATGACGAAAAAATGTACATATATCCACCGGAGTATTACACAGATAAAAGCGTTAAATTTCTAATTGCAGAAGAAATAAGAGAGAAGGCGCTTGAATTATTAAATCAAGAAGTACCTCATGGAATTGCCGTTGAAATTATAAGATTTTATGAGGAAGAAGATATCGTCTATATTGATGCGGATATTGTTTGCGAGCAGGAGCGTCATAAGGGGATGATTATAGGTAAGGCAGGTGCAACATTAAAACAAATAGGCGTAGAGGCCAGAAAGTTTGCCAGTGGTCTGCTAGACAAAAAAGTGATGTTAAAACTTTTTGTTAAGGTAGAAAAAGACTGGCGCAATAAACCACAAAAAGTAAAAAATTTGGGATATTAAAAGAAAAAATTGCGAGGGCTAAGATGACTATTGAAAGATTGAAACAAAAGGTGTGCAAATATCAAATTTTTATTGCAGAAAACAAGCATTTAAAAGATAAGGCATTTTTAACTTTTGTTAAAGAAGTCAATCGTATAGGTATGATGATTGAAATGTTTGAGAGTTGTGGCGAATGCATGTCGTTTAATTTGAATGAAAAATCTCAAATGCTTGATGAAATGTACAATAATATTTTTGATGGCATCGAAAGTGGATTATAAAAAGAAGGCTGCAGCCTTCTTTTTTATTGAATAATCTCAACCTCTTCCTCTAATAAAATTCCAAATTTACGCTGTACTTCTTCTTTGCAAAATTCAATTAAATATTTTACGTCGTCAAATGTTGCATTGCTGTCGTTTAATATGAAGTTGGCGTGCTGGTTAGAGATTACCGCGCCGCCTTTGCATTTTCCTTTAAGTCCGCATCTATCAATTAAATTGCCCGCAGAAAGCCCTTCTGGGTTGCGAAACACGCATCCGCAGCTAAAACCTTTGGGTTGAATTTGATTGCGGTAACAAATGGCTTCAAAAAAATTTGCAGCAACAGTTTCTTGGCTTGATGGCGAAAGCATGAATGTGGCGGAAATAATAATCCCGTTTGGCAAGTTGGTTCGACGGTAGGAGTGCTCGCATTGAGACTTTTTTAAAGTCTTAATTTTTCCGTCGCATATCATTGTGACATTATGCAAATGTGAAAATGCGTCTTCGTTCATAAAAGATGCGTTGTTTTTTATAAATCCGCCGACTGTTGCAGGTATGGTACAGGCTTTTTCAATGCCGCTCAAACCTGCCTTTTTGCATGTTGCGTAAACTTTTGCAAGCGAAGTGTTTGCAGAAACTTTGATAAAATTGCCATTTATTTTAATTTTCTCTTTCATTTTGCTTAAATTTATGCAAATTTTTTGTGTTTTGGGTGAAATTAAAAGATTGCTGCCATTTCCAATTACAAAATATCCTAAATTAAACTTTTCGAGTCTGTCTAAAACAAAAATGCATTCTGCCGGTGATTTAGGACATATAACAAGCGGCACATTTCCTTGTGTTTTATATGTGGTTAAATTTGCAATTGGATAGTCCAAATAATATTCAACATTGTTCATAGTTTTATTTATGAATATGACAGCTTGTTGACACAAAAAAATAAAAGACGCGCATATATCTTATTATGTTTGAAAATGTTAAATCAATTTATGTGTTAGGTGTTTGCGGGATAAGTATGTCTGCAATTGCGATGCAGTTAAAGCATATGGGTTTTAATGTGATGGGGACTGACGCGCACATTTCTTCAATCGCTGATAAACTTAAGCATGCGGGAATTGAGGTGAGAGAAGGGGATGCACCAGAGTTTGTTAAGCAATGCGATGTTTGCATTAAAACGGCGGCTATAGGTGATGATAATGAAGACGTTAAATTGTTAAAGATGCTTAACAAGCCAATCTATTCTCGGGCAGAAGTTCTGGGATATTTATCTATGCAAAAAAAATGCATTGCGGTTTCTGGTACTCATGGAAAGACTACAACAACAGGCATGCTTGCCAGTGTAATGCTTAAAGCAGGGCTTGACCCAACTGTGCATATCGGTGGAATATTAAATGATATAAATTCAAATTTGCATATAGGTGAAGGTGAATATTTTTTGACTGAGGCATGTGAATATAAAGATAGTTTTCTTGCATTGAAACCGTTTATTTCTGTAGTGCTGAATATAGAAAGTGACCATATGGATTATTTTAAAAATTTAGATAATTTATATAATTCTTTTAAAAAATTTGCAAAAAACACACAAAAATATGGATTTTGCGTAATAAACAACCAAATTATTGATAAATTTTCAAATGAAAATCATAATATTTTAACTTTTGGTGATGATGGTTTTTTAAAAGCGACAAATGTTAAGCAGCATTTGCCGGGTAGATTTTGTTATGATTTACACATTGATAATCAATATGCTGGACATATTCAACTTGCTGCATTTGGAAAACATAATGTGCAAAACTCTCTTGCTGTAATCGCGGTTTCACTTCTTTTAGATATTGATTTGAACACTATTAAAGAAGGACTTATAGAATATAAAGGTGTTGCACGAAGGATGGAACTTATATCAAACACCCCCTTCGTAATTCACGATTATGCACATCACCCAACAGAAATTAAAGCAACTATTGATGCGTGTAGAAATATAAACAAAGATGTGATTGTTGTTTTTCAGCCTCATCTTTATTCTAGGACGCGCGATTTGTATGAAGAATTTTTAACTTGTTTTAATGGGGCAAAAGAAGTATGGCTTTTGCCTATTTATGCTGCGCGAGAAACTTCGGTTTCAGACATTACTTCCAAGGGGCTTGCGAAAGATTTGTGCAGCAGTGGAGTTATCAGTAGGTATTTCAATTCGTTTGAATCGTGCCAACAAGAAATTATAAAAGTAGAGGGCGATATACTTTTTGCAATTCTAGGGGCAGGTGATATTGTATGTTTTGCGGAAAGCTTAAAAAAGATATAAAAACTATTTGACTTTTATTAAAAATATGATAAAATAGCCTCGTAAAGTTTTACGAGATTATTATGCTGTTATGGCTCAGTAGGTAGAGCACCACCTTGGTAAGGTGGAGGTCCCGGGTTCGAATCCCGGTAACAGCTCCAAAATAAATAGAGGTGCATATGACAAATCAAGAATTAATCAAAAAAGCCTTAGAAGCTAGACAAAATTCCTATTCTCCATATTCTAATTACAAAGTAGGCGCGGCATTATTAACTGAAGAAGGCAAAGTTTATTTAGGAACAAATGTGGAAAATTGTGGTTATTCTCCATCAAACTGTGCAGAAAGAAGTGCTTTTTTCTCCGCAATATCTAACGGCGATAGTAAATTTACTAAATTAGCTGTGGTTGGTAGCAGCGAAGGTATTGCATATCCTTGCGGAATATGTAGACAAGTAATTGTGGAACTTGCACCAAACATTGAAATCATTTGTGCAAAAGATGAAAACACTTATGAAGTTTTAACAATAAAGGATCTATTACCTCACGCTTTTACTCCAGATGATGTAAAATAATAAAATTATTTTAAAAGACTGTTAATAATACAACAAACAAGACCCTTATTTTATAAGCAATACTTCGTATTTCTTGTGTAAACTAAAGGGTTTTTTCATTGTTCAATTCCTGGGATAGATTCGAACTATTTTTAATTTTGACAACAATTAACAACAGTTTTCATTTAAATTCACTCTCAAATCAAACTCAAAATTTCAACTCAAAAAATTATTCATCTAAACCCATCAAAAACTGCTCCCGTAGGTGTCAATAGGTGTCAAATTTATTACTGCAACCAATTAGCATTTTCAACTTCATTCCAAATATCTTTTATTGGTTTTCCATCAACTTTTGCTTTTTCTGCGAACTCTTCTATATTCTTAAACATTTGATATATATCTGTATTTATTCCCCAAAATTCTACACCTTCATTTTCTATACCCATCAAACCATATGTTATGCCTTTATATGTGAATTCCATTTCTCCATAAAAGTTGTATCCGCTAATAAAATCTTCAAAATCTGGTGTAAAAGGTTTACCTTCTTGATATAATTTTTTTGCTTTATTTAATGATATTAAGTTAGGGCATTCTAACCTGTCAGGGTATTCAAGGTTTCCTATATTTTGTACCCAGCCACAATGTGGACAATTATCGCCATTACCAATTTCATCAATCATTACAGAATGACCACAAACAGGACATAAGGATTTTATATTATATTCATGTTTTTTATACATAATTTTATTCTCCTTTAATTTTAACAATAATCTGTATTTATATCTCTATCTTCATCATATTTTAATCTTGGAACTTTTTGATTCCAGTCCCAAGGATGGTCATGTGGAAATTTGTGTGGCTTTTTAGGATTGTTATTTTTATGCTTCCAATCTCTATTCCAAATAGCTCGTCCATCTGGTCCATACCATCTTTGTTGTATAAGGTTACCATTTTCATCAAATAAATCTATTCTTGTGTTTGGGACTGATATTGCTTTTAAACATCCAATTCTTCCGATTTTTGCTTCTATTCCGCCACTTGGCTTACACATTCCCATTATAGCACCTCCTGTGGTAAAAGTTCAAATATTTTTGAAAAAGTTTTGCCACCATCCCCAAATAAAGCAAAAGTTAGTTCTTTTCCATTTAAGTTTTCTACTTTTAATATTGTTTTAAATTTACCAACAACATTATATTTTGTTTTTATTTTTTGTTTATCTAAATACCATTCAATTTTATTTGTATCATTAGATAAGACTTCTATTGTCCCTTGATAATTATCGATTTCAATTGATATTACTTTAGGTGGATTAATCCAATATTTTGGCGGTGAAGATTGATAAAGTTGAAAAAGTTTTTTCTTATCTTCAAACGACATCGTTGCCCAATCAACATATTCATATACGCTTCTAACAAACGGAATATTTTTTTCTTTTATTGTTGCATTTTCAAGCCCAAATTTAGATAAGTCGGCTACAATTTTCCATCTATAAATCTTATTTCTTTCTTCAAAGTCCATTTGTGCTTGTGTTAAATGAGAAGCATAATCTAATTCGCTACACTTATTTACATTCATAAAATGTCTTTTGGCTTCTTCTCCATAACCTAATCTTTGAGAGTTTCTAATATGTTTAACCCCATGACATCTACCACACAAGGCGATAATATCAATTAAAGTTTGAGTTTTTGTTTCTATATTAAAATCCCATACCTCGTGAGCGTCTAAATCATCTGTTTCATATCCACAAATCGCACATTTATGATTTGCTCTTTCATAACATGCATTTCTTAGGATATCCCAGTCTTTTTTACAAAGAGTTCTACTAAAATCATTTCCCCAAGCACCTTTAGGCAGTAATTCAATTTTTAATTTCAAATCTTTCATACTGTGCCTACCTTGTTGGATATAATTCGCCTGACAAATATTTCTTCATATAATTATCAAAGCCCATTTTGGCAATTAATTCCTCTTGGTCAAATGGACTAATAACCTTAATATTGCCAGTCATTTCTTCAAATGGTGTTCCATAACAAATAATTCCTGCAGGTTTAATAACTTCCATCATTTTATTATAGCTTTTCATAAATTCTCGTTTATATTCCTCTCTGCAATAGGTGGAAACAGCTACAACGGAACCTTGTTCTATTCCATCAAAACAAAAATCATAGCTGTCTTCACCAGCACAACAAACTGTAGGAATAACCTTCATTCCATGTTTTTGAAAAAACGCGCCACACCATCTATTTTTAAATGTGCTATATATTTGAAGTGCTTTTGGCATATCCCAATACAAACTAAATTCAGGGGATAAAATTGCATAATATTGTGATAATTTTTCCATTGTTAATTCTGGTTTTTCATATACATTTTCAAACAACCAATCATAAGTGAAAAAATGAATTGTTTTATGTTTGTTATCTTTATCTTGCAACTTTGATTTTGTATAATTCCATAAATCAATTTCATCCAAATCTATTTCTTGTTTCTTTATTAGAGGCATATTATATTTTCCAACTGTTGTAAATTTATTTCTTACAATTTTAAGTTTCTTTGCTAACTTTTCTTTATCATATTCAGTTTTTTCTTGTATTAAGTTGTTATCTACTTCATATTTTTCTTTCATATAATCTCCTTGTATAAAAAAATCATAGGTTAAAATTAATTCAACTTATGATTTTTATAATTTATTTCATAATATTTTTTTGCTAAATCAATTGCTTTAAAACAAGTGTTATCTGCTTTTAATATTTGTTCTTTATTTTCTTTCCAAAACTTTTTATACTGATTTAAGCTCATGTGGTTAGCACCACCCATATAATCTGGTTGTTCGTTTTGTATATCATCATCTTCCCAACCACAAAATTGACAAATGTCATAGGATTGTTCAATATTTCCCATGCCACACACCTTGCATTTGTATGGGTGAGTATCTAAATTTTGATTTTTATTTATTTCTTTATTAGTATTTTTCATATTCTCTTCGTTTATTGTTTTAAAAGTTTATTGTAATATTCTTGTGATTTTTCTATTGCATAAAATCTATTATTTTTTAGATTTGCCAAAATTTCGTCTTTATTTTCTTCCCAGAATTTCTTATACTGATTTAAACTCATTTCGTTAGCGCCGCCCATATAGTCTGGTTTTTCATTTTGTATGTCATCATCTTCCCAGCCACAAAAATGACAAATATCATAAGGTTGTTCAATATTCCCCATACCACATACTTTACATTTGTATGGTGGAACTTCGATAATTTTTCCATTTTTATTTTTAATACTATTACTCATAATTTCTCCTTTTAATTCCAATGGTCTCCCCATTTTTCACATTGTTCGTAAAAATACTCTATACCATTTCTTGGTGGGAAATATGTTACTATTTTACCACTCCTAGAAATAATCATAAATTCATTTGTTTCTTTATCGTACTTATAAGTAGAATAAAGTTTGTTTTCATTTGCAGTAAAAGATATTATGCTTTCTCCATCCTTCAATGCAAATGTTCTTGCTGCTTTAGAATAACCTTGTATATTATTTTCAAAGCCCATTTGCTTACCATGTCTTATATAATGTTCCACTTCAGCATAAGGACTTGTCCAGTATTCAGCATAAGTACTAGGACCTTTCTCCAAATATTATATCATACCTCCTTATAAAATGCAAAAGGTTGAAGAAACAAAACATTTCTTCAACCTTTTTTAGCATTATATCATATAGTTTTTAACAAATTCAACATTCACTGCCATTTTTTATTACATTTCCATTTCACTTTGTTTTTTACGTTTTCGTTCCTTTCGTTCTTCCATAAGTTGTTGAAGCATATCATCAAATTCGTCATCCGACATATCTTTTACAAACTTTTCTTTTTGTTCTTCTAAAATTTCATCACGTTTCTTTTGTTCAAGTATGAGTTGGTCTTCTTTAACTTTCTCGTTAAACTTTTCTGTTGTTTGTCTGATATACTCATTATCCACAGAGTTATAAACTGTGATTGTTGTTTTAACATCTCTGTGTCCAAGCAGTTGTTGAATAACTTTTGGATTTTCGTTCATTTCAAACAGCATATTAGAGAAAGTATGTCTTAAACCGTGAAAGTGAATATTTGATTTGTGTAAATTATTTCTTCTTTTAAATCTATCAAAAATCTTGCGAGTACCAGAATATGTTCTAACACTTCCGTCATCGTTTGCAAAAACATAAGAGCTTTTAGCTGTTAAATCGGCAGTTATTTCTTTATTTGTTCTTTGTCTTATAATTTGCTTTTCATGCCACTCTTTAAAAGCCCCTCTATTATTAAAAGGACATAAAAAATCGAAAAATTAAGCGAGTAAATTAAATTTGATAAAACTTTTTCTAAATATTTTTTAATTTCATAATAAAAGACCATCTAATAAAGTATTAGGTGGTCTTTTTTATGCTTATTTTTAATAATGTCGATTTGTTTAAATATGATTTTTGTCAATTTTAAGATTTTATATGACTGTTACAACCAATAAATCCTTAAATCTTTGCCATTTAATATATAATTGTGTGGGAAATATATGCTTGTTTTTAACCATCTAAATAAGGAGCATATATGTTAAGTAAAGATAAAATTGTTGCCTTTGCAGGTCATCGTTATGAATGGCATTGTATAAGAATTGAAGATAAGCTTCTACAAGTATTAAAAGAACTAATACACAAAGGTTATACTATTTTCTATGATGGTAATTATGGTGCTTTTGATAAAAAATGTGCCAGTGCTGTTTTAGAACTTAAACACAAATATCCACACATAAAACTTATTCGCATTTTAACATACTATCATCATGAGAAGGATAAATATGAATTACCGTCTTGCTATGATGGCTCTTTACTTCCTGAAATAGAAGAATTGCATTACAAACAAAAAATAGTCAAACGAAATGAATGGATTGTTGATAATTGTGATATTCTTGTTTGCCACATAGAAGAAACTTACAAAAGTGGAGCATATCGCACTCTCAAATATGCCCAAAAGTAAAACAAACCAATAATTTACATATAAAAAGAAGACTAATCCTAGTCCTCTTTTTTAATGCATTTTCTTATTAGTTCTTCCACTATAGTATATACCTTAATATCAGGATTTTTATAATAACTATTTCCATTTGGAGTGTTGATTTTTCTGTCAGAATTTTGATGGTTATTTTTTTCTATTAGCTTACAGCAATTTATAGCATGTAAAACATCCTCAAATGTTATTTTAGAAATAATTTTTTTAATTGTTTCCACATTTTTTATATCTTCTCTAAGAGAAAGTTTATATGTGTCTTTAAGTAACTTTACATATGCATCATTATTGCTTTTTTCACCATACACAATTTTACTTTTATCAAGCTTATGAAGTGTTAACCAATAATCAAAGTTAATATTAGAATATCCAACATTAAATTTATTTTTCATAGCTAAATCAATAGCTTCTTCAAACTCAATCTTTTTATTGTCATAATCAAATATTACTAATGGGGTTTTGTTTAGACTACAATTTTTTATTGCACTATAAACAGGAACTCTTGGGTCTCCTCCAGAGCAGTTCTTAGGGACTATTTTAATTTTTAATTTGTTTTGAGGGTGATTATTAATTAAATTTTTCAAGTGATTAAAATATTCATATTCTTGGTCACCTTCATAAAAAGCATATATTTGGTGCTCAAATTTTCTCTTAGGTCTTATTGGCAATCTTTTGGACATTTACATTAACCCTTTTTAGTAGATTTAATGCTTTTTTAATCTCTGTTTCAAAATCAAATGATGGCAATGCACCATACTTACCATCCAAATAATTTTTAATAAAAGCTTCACTTGTTCTAACATCTTCAGCAGGAAAATCAGATAAAGAATATAAAGAACTAGAATAATTATCTTGATTTTTTTCTATGAAATAAATTTGGTCTCTTCTGATTTTTACTAGCGGTATAAATATTGGATTATGAGAAGTAAAAACAATTTGACCTTTTCCTGTATTAATTTCATTATTTACATATAAATTTAATATTTCTTTAATTAGTGCAAAATGCAATGATGAATCGAACTCATCAATTACTACAGTATTTCCACTTAATAAACTGTCAACTAAAAACATTGCTAAATTGACTAATTTAATTGTCCCAGTAGATTCCGTATTTATTGCAGGAGTATCGAAACCTTGTTTAGGGTGCCCATTAATATTATAGTGAGCTCTCATTTCAGCATTATTGCCACTTTCTGTTGAATTAACCCTATAGAAAATATCTTGAGGTCCAAAATCAGACAAGTTTGTTACAATATCGATAATTTGATTTCTTAAATCAATACTTTTTAAATAAGGTGGTAAATTACCTTCTATTGTTGTTCTCAAATTTGAAATATCATCAACAACAATAAATCTAAATCTAAACCAATTAAGTATATTTTGAAAATCAGGATTATATTTACCTATTTTAAATTGTGAATATAAAAATAATTCTTCTTTTGTTATGTGTTCATTTTCTTCCTCTTGTCCTATAATCCATTTTTTGTTGTCAAAAAGAACACTATTTTCGTCT
The DNA here is from genome assembly GCA_017466725.1 of Clostridia bacterium. GTDB lineage: Bacteria > Bacillota > Clostridia > Christensenellales > UBA1242 > Caccovivens. The sequence continues at coordinate 75,480 of JAFTTP010000001.1, read as the reverse complement.
CTGTAATATATTTCTTCATCATTAATAAATAATTGTTCTTCCACAATTTCTCTATCAGCATAAAAATAGTCGTTTCTTAATGAACATTTTATTTTTAATGAAAACTCATACTTTTTGTTATTTGTAATAAATCCAATTGATAATTTCATCGGCTCAATATATTTATTATATTCATGCAAAAAAGGAAACAATTCTAACGAATGTAATATTTCTTGTGGATTATCTGAAAATATCCTGCCGTCTAAAACAATATTTTTTAATAAAGCCATTGCTTTTATTATTGATGTCTTACCAGACGCATTACCACCATAAATAACAGAATAAGGAAGTATCTTTTCTGATATTGACTTCTTTTTTCGTTTATATTCTTGTATCATTAAATTTTCACTAAATTTAGTTTTTCTTTTATTTGCTCTTAAATCTAGAAATGTTTCATCATTAAAAACTCTAAAATTTTGAATATTAAAATATAGCATATTAAATCTCTCCTTTATATAAAATATGCTTGTTGCATTTTTTTTGCAACTTGTATTAATATTATAACCTTTTATATAAAAAAATACAACTAAAAACACAAAAATTTTGCAACAATTATATTTTATCATATTAATCTCAAAAGTCAATACCTATGTGACAACTATTTTTATATTTGTTACTTTTAGAGCAAAGCAGTTTTAGGCAGTTTTAGAACACTAAAAACATCAAAAAATATGCTTGTAGGTGTCAATAGGTGCAAAGTTTTGGAGTAGGAATGTATCTAATGAAAAAATACTAGCGATTTTGCTAGTATTTATAAAGCAGTTTTGAACATAGGGCACGAGTTTTGCTCGTGAGAGTTTTATCTTGGCAAGGCAGAGGTCACGGGTTCAAGTCTCGTCAACAGCTCCAAAAAGAGAAGTCATTGATTAAGTTCGATGGCTTTTTTTTGTTGAAAAATGCATCTTACAATAATTTTATATTTTCCTTAATATTTCATTAGTATTGTCCAACGAGATTTTAAAGAAAATTGATATTTTATAATAAAAAACACTCGAAAAGAGTGTTTTTTTAGTTTGCAAAAAAAGAGAAATGTGTTATCCTCAAACTTAAGGAGTAATAAAAATGAAAATAGCATTAATTAGTGAAAATTCACAATGTTCTAAAAATGAACTTATTTATAACGCGTTGTCTGAAGTGGCGGGTGAGTATGGGCACAGTGTGCTCAACTTTGGTACATATGGACCAGAGGATGAAACCCAACTGACTTATGTTCAAGCGGGGCTTTTAACCGCAATTTTACTCAATACAAAAACAGTTGATTTTGTTGTGACGGGGTGCGGCACTGGTGAGGGCGCATGCCTTGCAGCAAATTCTTTCCCAAATGTGCTTTGTGGGCATATTGTAGACCCAAGTGATGGATATATGTTTATGCAAATTAATGATGGAAATGCAGTTAGCTTTCCATTTGCAAAAGGCTTTGGCTGGGGCGCTGACCTCAACTTAAAATACACATTTCGCGAAATGTTTGCGCATCCCGCAGGCAATGGTTATCCAAAAGAAAGAGTAGAGTCAGAGCAGCGCAATAAAAAAGTGTTGGATGAAGTTAAAAGGGTGACACATCAAGATATGCTTTACATTGTTAAACACCTTGATAAAGAGTTTTTAAAGCATACAATTAGTGGTAAAAATTTCAAACAACTTTTCCTGGAAAATTGTGACAACAGCAAATTGTCTGAATACATTAAATCTTTAATTAAATAAAAAACGACGAAATTTCGTCGTTTTTTTAAATTTCAATTGAATAATCATCAGTTTCGATTTCTTGTGGAACTTCTGAGTGGTTTGCATTTAAGTATTCAACATAAAGGTCGCAATAATGGGTTAGGCGTGCAGTAAGATATTTTTTAAACATGGTTGCCTCTTCTTTTGTAAGTAAAGGTTGGCCGTTGAGTGTCATTTTTGTATATTGGTCAACAATTTTGGCAATTTGATTGCGGCGGGCTAAGTTGTCTAAGTTTTTAAAGAATTCACTGCAAGCTTGAGGAAAGTTTTTTAGAACGTAGTAAAAATTGTATTTGCTTGTATTGCTTGCCCATTGCGAAGCAAGTTCTTCAACTGATTGTTGCTGATAAGATGCCTGCAATGAGGTGAGGTATTCTTGAACATTTTTTAGAAGTTTGTCAAAATCTTCCTGACTTATGCCGTGATTTGGCTTTGCAATAAGTTTTTGTTTGATAAGGTGAGCGCATGTGTCGCCATAATCATGATTTGCTGCATATCTTATTTTATGTGCGTTTGTAACTATCCCTGCGTTGTATGAGGTAAAGTCGCAGTCGCCAAGTAGGCAGTCTTTTAATAAGAACGAGCGCGCAATTCGGCTGTGGATGTCGTGAAGAGTTTTGTTTAATTGTTCTCTTGGCATGTGACTGTATTTCATATAGGCAATTTGGTCAATTGCTGCAATCCATTTGTCTAAGCAGTGGTCTTCTCCGGCAAATTTGTCATAGGCAATATGATATTGGTCAAGTAGGTCTTCAAAAGGAATAAGCTCGTCACCATCTATGTGCGAGAAAGAGTCAATTTCTTCTTCAACATCATCATGAGAATAAATCTTTTTGCCTGTTGATTTTGGTGAGGCCTGTCTTGCCTGCAAAAAGTCAACCGAAACAATACCTAAAGGCTGCACATTATCTCTGTCGCGTAAAGGCTGCACATTATCTCTGTCGCGTTTTGTTCTTAAATGGGCTGCAATTTCGGGGTGCTTTTCAGGGGTAAATGCAACTATGTAGTTGTATGCTGTTGGCATGTCAAGTGCAAGGGCAATTTGCATGCCCATGTTCTCAACAATTGCACTATATTTATGGTCAAAACTAAATTTAAATGTTGCAGAAATTTTGGGCAATTTTTCGCCAGACTTAACATCATAATCGTGATATAAATATTTGTCAAACGCAGTCCAAACGGGTGCACGTTTGCCAGAAGTTTTAATTCTTTTTCCAGTTGTTGGGTCGAAAGAAATAAATGTTTTCTTTTTGTAATCTAATATGTATTTAAGCAATTCTTTAGGAAAATCAACAAGCCCCCAAATGTTAAAACTTTTTCCGCCAGACAAGTTCCAGCCTTCATCGCTTAATTGAAAATCCAACTCTTTAATTTCTGCCATAAAAAATCCCCCTATTTCTTGTTATCTATTATATCATAGATAATTAGTCTTGTAAAGGGGATTTTTTTAAACTTTTTCATTGTTTTTATTGATTTTTTTGCTTTCTAGGTGAAATTTTATAATGCTTATGGCGGTAAGAATAATTACAACGGCCTCAAAGACGACTGCAATATACGACTTGTGCACGGTGTTGTAAACTATAAAACAAATATGATTTGCAATTGCTAAAAAGCGGTAAAGCATAAGGTTTGGTTGCCAAAGTCCATAGGTGAGCGCAAGAGAGCCGACTAGTGCAATTATGTCAACCCAAGATTTATATGTAAATATGCCTCCGCCAATTGCCAAAGCAAAGCATACTATAAGCGATACATAATCGCGTTTAGTTGATTTTGTATCAAAGTAAAACCAGATGCATCGTATAAGCCCAATGGCGTTTATAAGTACGCCGGTATATGATTTTAGCAAGACGTATTGAATTGCGTAAAATATGTTTACAAAGCAGTTCAAAAAAATAACAACCTTTCTGTTTTTGATGTAAGTGGTTGATATGAAAAATGCGATTGCAACAAGTACGCAAACTTGCGAGAGGATGTATTCTAAAGTCCACATAGTTACTAAAATTATAGCAAATTTAAGTAAAAAACAAAATAAAAATCAATTTTTTAGCAAAATTTCAGTACTTTTTTGAATATTAAGCGCATTTTAGGCAATAAAAGACGCGTGGAGGAATGATTATGAAATTAAAAGACAGTCAAACATTTTTAAATTTAGCAAGGGCTTTTGTTGCAGAATGTAGTGCTAGAACTCGTTACGAATTTTGCGAATATGGTTTTAGAATGAATGGGTACGAGGCTATTGCAACGCTTATCGACCGCATTGCATATCAAGAATTTAATCACGCAAGAATGTTGTACACAAAACTTCAGGATGCTGAAATGACGCAGATTGAAAACATTGATATGGCGCTTGGGCTGCCGTTTAAAGAAAAATGGAACATGCTTGACAACCTTAAATATTTAATGGAAGATGAACTTGACGAAAGCGCGGCGTATGATGAGTTTGAAAAAATTGCCAGAGATGAAGGGTTTGAAGAAATAGCAAATCTTTTTCAAATGATTGGGCAGGTTGAGAAAACCCATGCAAAAGTTTTTGAAGAACTTTATAAGCAGATGAAAGATAAAAAACTTTATAAAAAGGCAAAGCAAGTGGCTTGGGTGTGTCCAGCGTGTGGCTATGTGAGTTTTGATAAGGAGGCTTGGGAAACTTGTCCGCTTTGCAGCGCAAAGCAAGGCTATGCAGAAGTGCATCTTCCAGAGGATTTGAGATTTTAGGTGGATTTATCCACCTTTTTTTATTAATCGTTTGGAATAATCAACTAAATGGTGTAAACTAAAGTTAATTAAAAGGAGAAATATTATGGGATTTTTTAAGAAACAATTACTTGAGGTAATTGAATGGCAAGACGACAGCAAAGATACAATTGTTTATCGTTTTCCAATGACAAAGAGAGAGGAAATTATGAACAGCTCAACACTTGTTGTTCGTCCATCTCAAACTGCAGTATTTGTTCACAAAGGACAAATTGCTGATATTTTTGCACCAGGTACTTACAAATTAGCAACAGAAAACATACCTTTCCTTACAAAGATGCTTGCACTGCCAACAGGTTTTAATTCTACAATTAAGGCTGAAGTATACTTTATCAACACAAAGCAGTTTACCGGCTTAAAGTGGGGCACACAAAATCCAATTATGATGAGAGATGCAGATTTTGGCAATGTAAGACTTCGTGGTTTTGGTACATATGCATTCAAGGTTGTTGATGTACGTAAGTTTATGGAAGAAGTTTTTGGCACAAACGAACTTTATAAAGTTGCAGACATCGAAGACCATAATCGTCCATTAATTATTCAAGGTATGGCGGACGCTCTTGGCGAGGGCAAAATTTCAGTGCTTGACCTTGCAGCAAATTATAAAGAGTTTGCAGATAAAATTAAAACTCAAACAAATCCAGAATTTTTAAATCTTGGTATGAAACTTATGAAAGTTGTCATTGAAAACATTTCACTTCCAGAAGAAGTTGAAAAAGTTCTTGACGAAAAGACAAGACTTGGAATGATGGAAGATCATATTGACACTTATACAAGACTTAAAGCTGCTGATGCAATGGTGGATGCTGCTAAAAACGAGGGTAATGGTGGATTTGCCGGAATAGGCGTTGGACTTGGCGCTGGCGGCGCATTAGGCCAAGTATTTGCAGAAAATATTAGGCAGGCAAATATGCCAAAAGAAAAACCTGCAAAAGCATCAAAAGAATGTGTGTATTGCGGTGCTAAACTTTCTGCATCCGCAAAATTCTGCAGTGAATGTGGTAAGAAAGTGGCAGTACAAAAGTCATTTTGCCCAGAATGCGGCGCAGAAGTAAAGAAGACAGCAAAATTCTGTAGTGAATGTGGCAAGAGACTTGGTGAGTAATGAATAAGAAAAAAATATCCGCAACTTTTACTAAATGTCCAAGTTGCGGTGATGATATGGTGTTTAATCCGGATGGACAATGTCTTAGCTGCCCATCCTGCCAAAACATTGAAATAATACACAGCAAAACGCAATACGCAAAACATGATTTTGACCTAGAAAATCCTTCTATGGATGCAAATGAAAAGTGGGCTCAAGATGAAAAAATTATGAAATGCAAAAATTGTGGCGCATCTGTAGTTTTGCAAGGCTATCAAGTTTCAGCAAATTGTCCATATTGTGACACGTCGCTTGTGTCGGCCGAAACTGGCGGCGAAGGAGTTAAACCAGATGCTGTTGTTCCGTTTAGAATTGGCAAGAAACTTGCAGAAGAAACGTTTAGGGCAAAAATTCAAAAAAACTGGTTTGTGCCTAAACAGTTAAAACAAAATTTAAAAGCCGATGCAATACGTGCGTACTATTTCCCTGCTTTTGTATATGATGCAAACTGTTTGACATCATATGATGGTGTTCTGTATGAAACTTATACTGTGCGAGATAAAGAAGGACGCTATCACACAAAGTATAGGTATTTTAATATAAGCGGAACCAAAAGCACTCAGCACGCAAATATTGAAATTGAGGCCAGCACAAAACTTGAGCAGCGTGAACTATCTTGGGTGCGACCATACGATTTTACGCAGGCAAAGTGTTTTACTAATGAATTTATTTCAGGCTATGCCCTTGAATGTTATTCAAGCAGCATAAAAGACACGTTTGCGACTGCTAAGACAATTATAGAAAACGATATAAAATATAAAATTCTTAGTGGTTATAGATACGACGGAATAAGCAAGTTTAATATGGATACAACTTATTTGAGCAAAAACTATTCTTATTGTGTTTTACCTATGTATAGAGTGAATTTTACATATAAGGGAAAGCAATATTCAAATGTAATCAACGGTCAATCGGGTGCCGTTGGTGGTAAAGTGCCAAAATCGGGAGGGAAGATTGCACTTGTTGTAATTTTGCCGATATTGTTTGTACTTTCAATAATACTACTTACTTTATTAATATAAAAGGAGATATAAAATGAATTTAATTGAAAAAAGAAAAAGCCAACTTAAAAACCTTGGAATTATACTTTTAGTAATTTCTGCCCTTGCACTTGTTGGCGGAATTTTAATGCTTGCGCTTGCGAAAGGAAGTGCGGGGCTTATCATTGGCGGAATTGTGCTGCTTGTTGCTGCTGTTGCCGGTGTTGTTGTAGGGGTGATATTTACATGGACGTCAAGTGCAGTTCAGGCAACACAAGGAAGTATTGCAGAAGGAAATCTTGGCAAAGGTACTGTAAATATGCACAAATGTTCAAATTGTGGTGTTGAAATTCCAGAAGAAAGAACAATTTGCGAAAAATGTGAAGAAAACCTTAAACCTTAATAAACATAATGAAAAAAGAGGGTGGATTTGCCCTCTTTTTTAAATCTCTATAATCATGCCTTCTTCAACGCGTTTATCTTGCAAAAGTGGCAGATTGTAAACATCTTCGTCGCAATGTGTGGCAAGAAGTTTTTTGTTTGGATATTTTTCTAAAAGCATTTTAAAAGCATCTACGCCTAAATGTTTAAGGTTTGTAAGCATTCTGCTTATATTCATCATGCAGATGTCGCACTTTTCAATAAAACCATACAATGCGTTTACAAGCGTTGTATCGCCGGTGTATCCTATTGATTTGCCATTTTGCGAGAGGATATATCCAAAGTCAATCACGTCGCCATGGTCAAGTTTGTGTGCGGTAATTTTAATGCCGTTATATTCCAGCGAAGAGCCATCCTCAATTTCAACAAAGTTGACAAGCCCAGTAAAGTCAAACTCTATAAGGTTTGATGTTGCGAAAACCCTTTCGCACATGGCTTGTATTCCTTTTGGCCCGACAATTGTAGGTTTATAATCAATTTGCTTATGCAGGCGATGTACAGTTGTTAAAAACACATTTAAACCGTATAAATGGTCTGCATGAAAGTGTGTTATTAAAAACAACTTAATGTCAGTGAGCGGCTTGCCTGTTTGTATGTAGGCTTTGTATGCATCACATCCGCAGTCCATTAAAATATCATCGTTGACCATATAGCAAGAAGTCCATCGTGTAGTCCATGAGTTTGAACATCCCAAAACTTTTAATTTCATAATTCCTTCCTTTGTGTAATTGTAGTATAACATATTTTAATTTTTTCAGCAACTGTTTTAATGAAATGTTGATGTGAGAAAGTTGACCATGTTTGATTTTTATGTCGTTTTTGCTTTGTAAACGCTACAGCCCTTTATTTTAAAGGAACATAGCTTTTTTTTAAAAATTTGAAAGTTAAAAGTTTTAAAATAAAAAAAATGCCTTTTCTTCTTTATTTTAAAGGGATGTAGCGTTTGTAAATATTTTTTTGAAAAACATGTTAATTTTGTTTGCATTTTAAAAATAAATATGATATTGTATTTGTGAATGTTTTAAAAAGGGGTTTAAAAATGGAAAGAAAAGACTTATTTGATAAGGTTTATAAAGAAACACACATCTATGATGTTGCAAGGGCGAAAGGGGTTTATCCTTACTTTCATCAACTTACATCAGGGCAAGGCACAGTTGTTACTATGGAAGGTAAGCGTACAATTATGCTTGGCTCAAACAACTACCTTGCACTTACCAACCACCCAGATGTAATCAAAGCTGGTGTTGAGGCTGTGCAAAAATATGGCAGCGGAATGAGCGGCTCTCGTTTCTTAAACGGTACACTTGACCTTCACGTGAAGTTGGAGGAAGAACTTGCTGAATTTTTACACAAAGAAAAGGTAATCACATTTAGTACAGGTTTCCAAAGCAACCTTGGTATTATCTCTGCCATCGTTGGAAGAAATGACTATATGATTTGCGATAAAGAAAATCACGCATCAATTTATGATGGATGCAGATTAAGCTATGGTAAAATGCTTAGATACAACCACAGCGATATGGAAGATTTAGAGCGTAAGCTTGCATCAGTTCCAGAAAACTGCGGAATTTTAATCATCACTGATGGCGTTTTCTCAATGGGCGGTGACATTGCAAAACTTCCTGAAATTGTTGCGCTTGCAAAAAAATATGGCGCAAGAGTTATGGTTGACGATGCACACGGTCTTGGCGTAATCGGTGAAGGCGGAAGAGGTACTGCAAGCCACTTTGGCCTTGAGGATGAAGTTGACATCTACATGGGTACTTTCTCAAAATCACTTGCATCTCTTGGTGGATATATGGCCGGAAAGAAAGAGGTTGTTGAGTATGTTCAACACGCATCTCGTCCATTCATTTTCTCTGCATCAATCACTCCAGCATCAGTTTGCTGTGCAAGGGCTGCACTTAATGTTATGAAGAAAGAGCCAGAGCGTGTTCAAAGACTTCATGACATCAGTGCTTACATGAGAAAATGTTTGAAAGAGCGTGGCGTAAAAATTATTGAAAGCGAAACACCAATCATACCAATTTACGTATACCAAGATGAAAAGGCATTTTTGGCATGCAAACTTCTTCTTGAAAGAGGCGTTTATGTAAACCCTGTTATTACACCTGCAACACCTGTAGGACAAGCACTTTTAAGAACAAGCTATACTGCAGACCATACACCAGAGATGTGTGAAGAGGCAGCAGACAAAATTAAAGAAGTTTTAGACATTTTAGATACAATGACATTTGAAAGATAAAATAAAATCTCTCCATATGGGGAGATTTTTTTAATTTTCTATTGAAATATTTTTATGTGTGTTGTATAATGAAAACAGCTTAGGGGGAATTATGAATATTCAAATCAAAATGCATAGCGAACTGGATTGCCCACTTCAACCAGACATCGAACTTATCACTCGTGCAATTGCAGACATGGAAAAAGAGGGTAAGTATAACCCTCAATTTATTAGAACACTTAAAGTTAAAGTTGCTGCTTATTATGACGCAATCGAGCAAGAGCAAGAGCTCTCAGCGAAAATCAAAGTTGCCACCGGTGACGAGAAAGAGGCGCTTAAGTTTGAAAAGAAAAACATCATTGCCAGAAGCAACATTTTGCTTGATGATTGTTTTATTTGGCTTACTTCCATTGGAGGCAAACAGCATTATCATTATACATACGACTTGCATTTCAACCGCATTGTTGCCGGCCTTATGGGCAGCACGTGCTATATGAAAGATACATTTAAACAATTGCAAGAAAAGCGTATTAGCGACATTAGGATTATCGCCAAAGTTGTTGAACAGAATGGTCACCACTCAACGTTTGGGCATTCACATATGACGCTTGAAATTACCGGCATACCAAAGGCGCTTGCAATGGTGCTTAATAATGAAAGAGAATATTGTACAAGCGAAAAGAGTGCAAGATACACAGAAATGGACGAAATGGAGGAGCAGGAAAGCGAACTTTTCCATAAATGGAAGGGCATTTTTGAAAAAGCCATTGATGAAAAATATGGCAGATGCCAACCTTTCTTTGACGCCAGAGGTGCAAGAACTGGCAAACTTGCACAAGAAAATGCAAGATATATGCTTTCAATTTTTACACCATCAAATATGGTTTATACAACAAGTTTTAGACAATTTAACTATATTTGCCACTGGTTTGAAGATGTAATAAAATCAAAATATCCAAATGCATTCTACGGTCCAATCATCCCTGCAATGAAGGAATTTGTGAAGTGGTTTAAAGAAAACAATCTTTATTCTGCCACAATTGCTGACGGGAAGGGCAGAAAACTTTCATTATTTGGCGAACCCCTTATTGAGGAAACAAGAAACAGTGATGTTTTTGCCATTTCATATCAAATGTCTGGCGCGGCATTTGCACAAAGTCAACGACACAGAACTAATCCTCATCACATCAGCGAAAAAGAGTTTGAAGTTTATACGCCACAGTATTATGTTCCACCAATTATTAAAGGCACAAAGTTAGAACCTCAATACTTGGCAGACATACAATCGGTTGCCGACCATATTCCACAAGGCAGACTTCTTCCAGTCATTGAAACTGGCAAGACATCAGACTTCTTGCTTAAAGGATATGAAAGAGTGTGCGCACTTGCTCAAAAAGAAATACGTGACCTTACTCAAGCGCAATGCAGGCAATTTGCAAGTGCGCTGCAGCAAGAACTTGAAACGCTGGCAACAAGGACGCATTCTCCAGGTAATGGCAAAATGCTTCAAGTGTTGCTTGCAAAACACGCTGAAGTGATGCGTATGCTTGAAAAGTTTGAAAGAATGGCTAAAGGCGCAAGATGTACAGCTGGCTATGATTGCAAAGAACATTGCAAATTTGGCGATGGAATAAGCTTAGACAGTTTGGTTTAATAAAAAACAAGATTTTTTCAAAAAATCTTGTTTTTTTTGTTGAAATTGCTTGCTTTTTGTATTCTATATATGATATATTAAATTTAATGTCATTATTTTTGAAAAACTAAAGATTTTTACTCGCTTGGGCTTCTTTGAAAAAGAGGCTTTTTTGTCGTCCCAAAGTAATGGCAAAAATAAAAAAAGGAGGAAAAATTGTGATTGAAGTTAAAAACCTGAGCAAAACTTTCAAGATTGCCCAAAAAGACAAAGGATTTTGGGGAAGTGTGAAAGGGTTGTTCAAACGAAGGTATCTTGAAAAACGTGCGCTTGATGATGTTTCATTCAACATCAAAGAAGGCGAAATCGTGGGATATCTTGGACCAAACGGGGCAGGGAAAAGCACCACAATCAAAATTATGTGCGGCATTTTAACCCCAACATCTGGCGATTGCGTGATTAACGGATTTACCCCTTGGAAAGACCGAGAAAAATATGTGAAGGACATAGGTGTTGTCTTTGGGCAACGAAGTCAGCTTTGGTGGGATGTTCCGGTTATTGATTCCTTCCATTTACTTAAAGACATTTACAAAATTCCTACTGACGAGTTTAAAAAACAACTTGATTTGCTTACTGAAAAACTGGATTTGCAGTCACTTTTAAATGTTCCATTAAGGCAACTTTCGTTGGGGCAGAAAATGAAGTGCGAACTGGCCGGCTCGTTGCTGCATAAACCAAAAATTCTTTTCCTTGACGAGCCTACAATTGGCCTTGATGCCATAAGCAAACTAAAGGTGCGAGAATTTGTCAAAACAATAAATAAAGAACTTGGTATAACTGTCATCTTAACAACCCACGATATGAACGATATCGAGGCGCTTACAAACCGTATTATTATAATTGGAAAAGGCAAACTTTTGTACGACGGATCTTTTGACCAAATTAAACATAAATACTCTAAACATAAGACGATTGACATCGAGTTTGAAGAAGATTATCAGTCAGTTGAAATTGAAGGTTGTCAGTTTGTCAGCAAAGTGGATAAAAAACACACATTTAAAACCTCAGATGAAAATTTTAAACTTACCGATTTTGTTGAAAGGGTAAGCAAAAAATACAAAATCTATGATGTCAATGTCGATCCAATCAATTTGGAAGAAGTCATCTCGAAACTTTATGAGGAGCTTGGCCTATGAGAGCATACGCAAGCATCTTTAAAATAAGGTTTATCAACACCATGCAATATCGCACTGCGGCATACGCTGGTGTAATTACGCAAATCTGTTTTGGGCTTATGTATGTTTTCTTATATCTGGCCTTCTATAAGCAGGGCAATATTCCTGAAAACTTTACCGCCACCCAAATGGTATCGTTTTTATGGCTGCAACAAATGTTTTTCGTGTACTTTTTCCCAATAGACCAAAATAAAAACATTGTAGGCCAAATAGAACAGGGCAACATCTGCTACGAAATGGTGCGTCCTATGAAACTGTACAACAATTGGTCGGTCACTTTGTTTGCAGAAAAAGTGGCAAAAACGCTGTTAAGATTTGTGCCAGTGCTTATATTTGCAATCTTGTTGCCAACAGGAGTGGGGCTGGAGCTTCCTGCATCGGCTGGAGCGTTCTTCTTGTCGCTGTTTAACCTGATTGTAAGCGGCCTGCTGATTGTTGCAATGAATATGGTTTGCTATTGCCTGCTGTTTAAAACAATGTCTTCGCTTGGCATATTCTCAATTTATACAACAATTGCATCCCTTCTTGGCGGAAGTTTAATCCCAATTCCAATGATGCCGGGCTGGATTCAAAACATACTAAACTTTTTGCCTTTTAGATATACTTCTGATCTTACATTTAGAACTTATGTTGGAAGCATAGACATTCAAAGTGCACTTATTCAAACGGCAATTCAAGTCGGTTGGCTTATGCTGTTTGTAGTTTTAGGTAAAGTACTTATGAATAGATGCTTAAAGAAAGTGGAAGTTCAAGGAGGTTAAAGCATGTTATATTTTAAATTTTTAAAAATGCACTTTAAAAAACTATTGCAGTATAGATTATCCTTCTTCTTAAGTTTGCTGTCTCAAACAATTGTGTCGCTTGTTGCACTTGCAAGCATGTACTTTCTGTTTGACCGATTTAAAGTTGTGGCGGGGTGGTCGTTTTCTCAAGTTGCAATTTCTTATGCTGTTGTATACTTCTGTTTCTCGTTTACCGAGTGCTTTGGACGTGGGTTTGACAGGTTTGCCAAACTTATTCAAAGTGGTGGGCTTGACAGCTTTTACATAAGGCCAAGAAGTATATTCCATCAAACCCTTTGCAGTGAAATAGAATTTTCTAAAATGGGTAGAGTTGTTGTCGCACTTGCAGTGCTAATCTACGCATGTGCAATTCAACCTTTTACTTGGGGCATTGATAAGGTGGCGGTGCTGATTGGTATGCTGCTGTGTGGCATTGTAATATTCTTCTCGCTGTTTATGCTTGGTGCATCTATGTGCATATTTACAATTGAAGGCCTTGAAGTTGTCAATGTGTTTACAGATGGCGGGCGAGAACTTTGTCAATATCCGCTTAATGTATACCCAGAAGGTTTGGCAAAAATTTTTACTTATATAATTCCATTTGCAAGTTTCAACTATTTGCCGATGATGTATCTGTTTGATATGCCGGGTGCGACCGTTTGGGGGCATGCGCTTGCACCTCTTTATGGAATGTTGATTATAATTCCAGCATATTTCATTTTCAGGTGGTCGCTTACCAAATATAAATCAACAGGTACATAGGCAAGATAATTAACAAAAAAGTTGGCGAAAAAGCCAACTTTTTTTGATTTTAACCTTGAAAACGCATAAATTATATGATATATTGTATATGAAGAAATTTAGGAGAAAATAAAATGGCAAATGATTTTGAATTATTGAAAAGTATAAGCGCAATTTACAGATGTGCCTTTTTCAATCAAGCAATACACAAAAATACAATGAGAAATCAATTGCTTAATCGCGGGAAAATCAGCACAAAAAATAAATTTTATATGGCGTTTGACAGGCTTGTTGCCCAAGGCGGTTTGATTAAAGATAAAGATTATGTTTCAATCAACCCAGACATTGTTCAAACAGGCATCATGCAAGAAGGTGCACCAGGTGCGTTTTATGTGGTTTTGCCACAAAGCAATAAACATTATCGCATCAGCAAGAGCGTTGCAGCAAGTTATAGAATTGGCGACCCACTTCACGTTGTAATTGAAAAGATTGGTGAAAATGATGAGGCTGTTGTTCTTGGCAAAAATTATGACGCCAACTACGAAGAATATGTTGCAAGAAGAATTCAGGAAAATGAAGACAAATTGGCAAGAGATAACCTTGCACTTGGCAGAGTTGTAAAATTAAGTCATGATCAGCTTATTTTTATACCAAACAAAAAAAGTTTTCCTCGCCAAATTCCAATTTTAAATGATAAAGAACAGTATGCTGCTTTTCAAGATAAAATTTGCATCATGCAGTTTGCAGATAAAAACAACCCACAAGATGGCGGATATGTTGTTGATGTTAAAGGTGACGCAGGCAACCCAATTCATGAATATGATGCAATAGCAGAAAGTTATGGCGCAATTATGAGCTGGCAGGGGGAGCAAATTGAAAAAGAAATCGCCCGCATTCCTACATCTGTAAACACTCAAGAACTTCAACTTATCTCAGAGGCAGAGGCAAGAGAAATGCAAAAAGGGCATGTGGTAGATTTGAGGCACATTCCTTTTGCAACAGTTGACCCAGCAACATGCAAAGATATGGATGACGCAATTTACTCTACTTTTAATGCAAATGGTGATATTGTTTGCTATATTGCAGTTGCAAATGTAACTAAATATGTAGACCTTAACAGTGAAATTGGCCGAAGATATATTGAAGGCGGCTTTACAATTTATGCGCCTAATAAGGCATACAACATTTTGCCAACAAAACTTTCAACAGGCATATGTTCGCTAAACCCAAATGAAGACAGGCTTGCTTTTGTAGTCAAAGCAACAATTGATAAACGCACTGGCAAAGTTAAGAAAAGTATGATTTATGATGCTATCATTCAAAGCAGAAAGAAATACAGCTATGAAGAGGCTCAAGAAATTGTTGACAACACAAAAGACGAATGTACTAAAGGCTACTTAATGACAAAATGCATAAGCGGTGAAGAACTTACTTTAGATGAACAAGTAGTGATGAATTACTACGCAGGCCAAGCCATCAAAGAAGGGTTTGACGCCAGAGGAATGATTAGATTTGTTGCCAACAAAGAAAGGGAAGTTAAGTTTGATGAAGACTTACAAACGGTTGTAGATATTGCTCCAGTGCCTCACCTTTATTATCATGAAGTAATTGAAGCATTTATGATTACCGCAAACGAAGCAACTGCAAAGTATGCAAATCAGCGTGGATTAGACAATATTTTCCGTGTTCATGACGAGCCAAATTCTCATAAAGTTGATAGGGCAAACGAGTTTTTTGAAATTTTAGGAATAGACTTTGATGGTGACCTCTCTGCTGAGGGGACAAGAACTCTTCTTGATACAATAAGAGGGACGATAAATGAAGAAGTTATCAACAATTTCCTCATTAAAATGCAATCTCGTGCAGTTTACAGCGATAGCCTTTACAGCAAAGACCCAGATGATGCGCTTATTGAGTGGGAAGGTGAACGCATTTCCCACTATGCACTTCAATCACCACATTACAGCCATACAACATCGCCAATTAGACGTGTGCCAGACTTTATAACTCAGTATAATATTTTGGCGGATATGCATGGAACAAAACAAATTTCACTCAAAACTATTTGCAAGATTGTTGATATTGCCAACAGTCGTCAGATTAGTGTTGACCAAGCGGAAAAGGATTTTGAAGATGTAAACAGTGTGCTTTACTGTGAAAGACATATTGGACAAATGATGCGCGGAAGGGTGTCAAAAATAAGATTTGCATCTGTTGAAGAAGGGTACGAAGATGACATTATTGTTATTGTTAAAGATGACACTAAGGGCATCAATGTTGAAATACCTCTTTCACAAGTGCTTGGCAAACCTGCAAACGATTGTACGCTTTCCGGACAGCGCTGTGCCGTTTATGATAAAAAAGGAAACATTGTGCTTACACTTTGCAAACCAATCGATTTTATAATTGACAAAGTAGACCGTACGGCAATGAAAGTTGTTGGCAGAACGTCTGCATCACTTGTTGCTCAAGCAGACAGAAGTGAAAGCAGCGGTAGACAAGCAATCACAAGACATCAGCTTTTCACACCAGGCAGCATGCATGAGCGCGAAAAAACCTCTCGAGGCATGCGCATAAGCACAAAGAAGGCTCATGACAACGCAAACGATGAAGATGGGGCAAGCAAATTTTAAAAATAGTCTCTAATGAGTTTCATTAGAGATTTTTTTATTTTATTTAAGCATTTAATTTGACAAAAATTTTTTCAAAGTTTACAATGACTACAAGAAGAATATAATAAAAGGGAGGATTATATATGAATTACAGCAGCAAATCTTACTTTGAAAAAATGGATAGATATTTTAGGGCGGTAAATTACCTTTCAGTTGCACAGCTTTACATGCTTAGAAATCCGCTTTTAAAAGAGCCTTTGAAAAAGGCAGACGTAAAGAAAAAAGTTGTTGGTCACTGGGGTACTGTGCCAGGACAAAACTTTATTTATACGCATATGAACAGGGCAATTCAAAAGTATGACCTTGACATGCTTTTAATTTCTGGACCAGGGCATGGCGGAAACTTTTTCCTTGCAAATTCATATCTAGAGGGCACTTATAGCGAGTATTATCCAGAGTGTTCGCTTGACGAAGATGGCATGAGCAGATTTTGCAAGCAATTTTCTTTCCCATATGGTGTATCCTCTCACGTTGCACCACAGGTGCCAGGTTCAATTCACGAAGGGGGTGAACTTGGTTACAGTTTACTTCACGGTTTTGGTGCGGTTTTTGACAATAAAGATCTTATTGCTACAGTAATTGTTGGTGATGGCGAGGCTGAAACAGGCCCACTTGCTACGTCATGGCAATCAAACAAATTTATCAATCCAGCACGTGATGGCGCGGTGCTGCCAATCTTACATTTAAATGGTTATAAAATTGCAAACCCAACTGTTATGGGCAGAATGACAAACTTCCAACTTAGAAACTTTTTCTATGGTATGGGATGGGATGCAATTTTTGTTGAAGGTGACAAACCTAAAATGATGCATAAGGTTATGGCAAGGGCGGTTGACCAATGCATTCAAAAAATAAAATCAATTCAAGCCCGTGCAAGAGGCGGGTTTGTTTTTGACAACATCAATTGGCCAATGATTGTACTTCGCACGCCAAAGGGATGGACAGTGCCAAAATATGTTGATGGAAAGCAAATTGAGGGTTCGTTTAGGGCGCATCAAGTACCTGTTGATATGAGCCAAGACCATCATGTTGAAATTCTTGAAAAATGGATGAAAAGCTATAGACCGGAAGAACTTTTTAATGATGATTATACGCTTAAAGATGACATCAAAGAAATTTTACCTAAGGGTGATAGACGAATAAGTGCAAATCCACATACAAATTATGGAATTGTGCCGCTTAATCTTCCAAACTTAAAAGATTATGCAGTGGAAATTGGTGGACACGGTCAAGTTAAAAAGCAGGATATGTTGGAGCTTAGCAATTACATTCGCGATGTATTTAAACTAAACAAAGATAAAGGCAACTACCGAATTTTTGCGCCAGACGAGGCGAAATCAAACCGACTTTATCATGCATTTGAGGAAGAAAAACGTATGTTTGGCGGTAAAATATTACCAACAGACGAAGACCTTTCGAAAACTGGTCGAATTATGGACAGTTTCCTTTCTGAACATGCCTGCGAAGGTTGGCTTGAAGGTTATTTATTGACTGGCCGTCACGGAATGTTTGCAACATACGAGGCTTTTGCAAGGGTTGTTGATAGCATGGTGTCACAACATGCAAAATGGATTAAAGAAATTCGTTCAATTCCATGGCGTAAGCCAATTTCGTCGCTCAACTTTATTCTTACTTCAAACGTATGGCAGCAAGACCATAACGGATATTCTCATCAAGAACCAGGGTTCCTTGACCACTTGGTAAACAAGAAGGCAGACATTGTACGTATTTATCTGCCACCAGACGCAAACTGTTTGATTTCTTGCTATGACCATGTTCAAGGTACAGAAAACTATATAAATGCTATTGTTGCATCAAAGCACCCATCTTGGCAATGGCTGAATATGGATGAGGCAATCGAGCATTGCACGAAAGGCGCAGGTGAGTGGAAATGGGCATCAAATTGCGGTAGAGCAAAACCTGATGTTGTAATTGCATGCGCAGGTGATACGGCAACACTTGAGGCTATGGCATGCGCAAGCTTAATTAAAAAACATTTGCCAAAAGTTAAATATAAATTTGTCAATGTTGTTGACCTTATGCGTCTTCCAAGCGACGCAGAGCATCCACACGGTCTGACTGATGAAGAATTTGACAAATTGTTTACTAAAGATAAACCTGTAATTTTCAATTATCACGGGTATGACAGCCTTATTCATGAACTTATTTCTGCAAGAGAAAACCATAATTTCTCTGTTCATGGCTATCAAGAAGAAGGCTGCATTACAACCGCTTTTGATATGCGCGTTAGAAACGAAATTGACCGCTATCACTTGCTTTTAGATGTAATTAAGCAACTTGGGCTTGAAGAAAAAGAGGCAAAATTGATTGACGAAATCAATAAACTTCTTGAAAAGCACAAAAAGTATATTGCTCGCTATGGTGTTGATATGCCAGAAGTTGCAAACTGGAAGTGGGCAAACTGAAGTTTGCATCATATTCTTATGCTAGGCGAATAATATTCTTTCAATGCTAGGGGGAGGTGTTTGCCGCAAAACGTTAGACTGATAGTTTTTGCAAAAAGACGAGATTTAGTTCTCGTCTTTTTGTATTTATTTAATTGTTTAGCGCTAGGCCTACAATGTGTCCGCTTGTCCACGCCCATTGTAAGTTATAACCACCGCATATTCCGTCTACGTCGCAGATTTCACCGCAGAAATATAGGTTTGGTACTTGCTTAGATTGCAAGTTTTCGTCAAGGCAAGATAGGTGCACTCCGCCAGTATACACTTGATTGTTGTCATAATTGCCTTTAACTGTAAAAGTAAGGTTTTTGATAAGTTTAGCCATCTTATCAATCTCGGCATCGGTAAGATTTTTGCTTGATTTTTCTTCGTTTAATTTAAGCGTGTTAAGCAGGTGGTATGCAAGCGGATTTACAAACAGGCCTTCAAAAAACTTAGATAGTTTTACATCAATTTTTTTACGCTCGTGCAATAAAATTTTTAAAAACTTTTCATCATAATCAGGCATAAGGTCGATGGCAATTGAGCCTTCAAATTTTCCTTCCCTTGCAAACATGGCCGAAAGATTGAAAATGCAAATTCCGCTTATTCCGCTGTCTTTAAACAAAATTTCACCGCTTTCTTTATAACTGCGTCCGCTTTTTGTAGTTGCTGTTACCTTGACATTTGAAACCCTTGTGTTTTCTAATAGTTTTGTCTTTTCAGTTTTTAGCGCACATAAACTTGGTATAAATTTTTGATATGGAATTTCAAACTTATCAAGAATTTCTTGCCCCTTGTTTCCACCCAGTGCAACAACAAGTTTTTGACACATAAATTCACCTTTGTTTGTGGTGACTTTAAACACATCATCTTGTTTTTCTACATTTATAATTTCAGTTTCAAGTTGAAGTAAAAGGTTTTTATTTTTTGCAAAATTATTATAAAACACATCAATCACACTTTTTGCAGAATTTGTGCGTGGATATACACGTTTTTCGCCATCATCGCAAAGTTCAAGCCCTAAATCTCTAAACAAACAGATTGTTTGGCCATCGTCAAAGCGATTGAAATATTGGTCTAAATTTTGATTATAGGCGTGTTTATTACTTAGGCCTATATGTGTGATGTTGCATCGTCCATTACCTGTTGCAAGAAGTTTTTTCCCTGCTTGGCTGACTTTATCTATAAGCACAACGCTTTTTCTGTTGTAAAGACAATTGATTGCGCACATGCATCCACTTGCCCCAGCACCCAAAATTGCTATATCAAATTTTTTCATAAATCTTTCCTTTTGCATCATTATATCATAAATCAAAATTTTCTACAACAATGCACTTGATTTTTCTGTCGAAATTTGATAAAATTTTTGTATGAAAATTTCTGTGGTAACTTTAGGGTGCAAAGTTAATAAATACGAAAGTGATGCCCTTATTGAAAATTTGGTTTTAAAAGGTTATGATGCGTTTGACAGGTTGGAGCCTGCCGATGTTTTTGTCATAAATACTTGCGCCGTTACAGGTGAGGCAGAAAAAAAGTCAAGACAGATGGTTGCAAGATGCCGCAAACTAAATGAAGATGCAAAGATTTTTGTGTGTGGATGCGCATCTCAAAACAACACCAAACAATTTTTAGATAAAGATGTTGAATATGTAAGCGGCGTTGCTGCAAAAATTGAAATCGCCGAGATTATTGATTTTTATGCCAAAAAGCAAGGCAAGTTGCCTAAGCGTGTTGAAAACTTGGCAAAACTTCCAAAGATTTATGAAGATGATATGCTTGCAAAACAATCACGCATAAGGGCGTACATAAAAATTCAAGACGGATGTAATAATTTTTGTTCGTATTGTATAATCCCGTATTTACGCGGCAGAAGTAGGTCTCGAGGTATATTCTCGGTGATAAACGAGGCTGCCCAGCTTAGTGAAGATATTAAAGAAATTGTGCTTACAGGCATAAATGTTACAGATTATAAGGTTGATGGGCAGCCAGCACTTTTGACACTCTTACAGCAACTTGACGGACTTGGCAAAAGAATAAGGCTTGGCTCGGTTGAAGACAGCCTGGTAAGCGAAGAGTTTGTTAAGGGACTAGCGCAACTTAGCAACTTTTGTCCACATTTTCACCTGTCACTTCAAAGTGGCTGTGACAGTGTGCTTAAACGCATGAACAGACATTATACTACAAATCAGTTTGCTCAATCAGTTGCAATTATAAGAAAATATTTTCCACTTGCCGGCATCACAACCGATGTAATTGTTGGTTTTTGCGAAGAAAGCGAAGAAGAATTTATGCAAACTTGCAAGTTTGTAAAGGATGTAAAATTCTCTCAACTACATATATTCCCATATTCAAAAAGAGAGGGGACTGTTGCGGCAAAATTATATAAAGATTTGTCAGGTGAAATTAAATCTCAACGCGTACAAGCCTTAGAAAAAATTGGAGCAAAATTAAAAACAAACTTTATCAAGAAAAACAAGCGCGCAAGCGTTTTGATTGAAGAAAAAGAAGGGGATTATTTTGTTGGTTACAGTGAAAATTACATTAGATGTTATTTGCCAGCAAAAGATGTAAAAGAAGACCCAACAAACAGAGTTTTAAATGTGAAAATCAAGAAATGCTTTAAGGATGGCGCAATTGTCAAAATTGTTAAAAGTTAAGCTGCTTATAAATAATAAAGGGTATTGACTTTGCAGCCCAAATATGTTATTATTTGGATATGAAACAGCTCTGCTTAAAATATACTTTGTACATACTTATATCAGCAATTGCGTTTTTCGTAATGGCTGGTATATTTCTTTTTGTGGGCTCAGAAGTTGTGCATGCAGACAATTCATCAACCCAACAAACTGTATATTTACAGCAACTTTTTGGCGCGGATGCAGAGTACAGACAGCCCAATTATGGCCGTTTGAAACATAATAATGGCGAGGCTATTTATATTAGTTTAGAAGAAGGTGCTTTTTCTCAGGCGCAAACAGAGACAATTATTTCTTCTTTAGATTATATTTTTGGTTTGATTGGCGACATAAACGACAACTATCATTATGAAATTGTGGATGATGTAAACAAATCAAACTATTCTGGCAAATCAAGCATAGAATTTTCTTCTTGCCAACTTGAAAATGCAAATGGATGTGCTGTAAGAGATGGCTCGATATTTGCGTTTGGCTCGAAGGGGAAATTTAATATAGACTGCAAAGTTAAGTTTGATGAGGACCTTTTGGCAAAAAATTCCAATCATCTTTACTATACATCACTGCATGAGCTTTTACATATTTTTGGTTTAGATGATGTTTATGGGAATAAGGTGCGACACCTTGACACTTATATGAACATTAATACAAACGACCAACTTAAAATGATTTCGCCAAATGATTATAAACTTTTGGTGGCATGCTATGCTGAAGATTATTCGAGCTTTAGTAAAGAAGATAAGCTGGCGTACATATCAATGTTGCAACAGAAGGTTGAAGACTATTCTAAAGAATATTATTCATATTATAGTCAGCAACGTTTGAACGCAAGAAAGCAAGGCTGGCTTGACTGTGGATATTCAATTGAAACTGTGCATCAAATTTTTAATTATGATGGTATTGTTGGTGATGTTGCGCTGACGTTTGATGTGTGTTTAACAACCGGTGGCGAGATGGTTAAAGTTTTAGTTGAAAATGGTCAATACAACCTTTTAACGTATGACAGCAACAACAATATGATTGAAATGTGTTTTGGCAAGGCGTACAATGTAAATGGCGAAATTTACCTTGAAAGCGTACATTTAGATAGTTTTAAATATGGCAAGGAAACTTATGCAGATATGTACATATATCTTCCAGAGAACGACACAATGCAGCAATACAGACTTTACGACACGTTAAACAATTGCTACAGCGCAAATGGCGTGTTAGGCTAGGTGGCGGAAAAACTTTAATATAAAATTGTGTAAAAACTAAAAAACGCTTGACAAAGGCGGTGTGAATATATATAATATTAAGGAAACTTTGAAAATAGAAGGTGGTGAAAAAGATTGACAACTGTTAAAGTAGGCGAAAACGAAACACTTGAAAGCGCTCTTAAAAGATTTAAGAGAAAATGCCAAAAAGACGGCATCATTGGTGATATCAGAAGAAAAGAAGCTTATGACAAGCCAAGTGTTGCTAAAAAGAAGAAAAGTGAAGCCGCTCGTAAGAGAGCAAGAAAAAGAGGTTAATAAAACCACCTTGTGCACAATTTGCACTTTATAAAATTTAAGTAAAAGGAGAAATAAAATGGCTAATATCATTGACCAAATCGAGAAAGAAAATATGAAAGAAAATCTCCCTGAATTTAACATCGGCGACACTGTAAGAGTTGGCGTTAAAATTAAGGAAGGAGATAAAGAAAGAGTTCAAGCTTATGAAGGCGTTGTAATTGCTCGTAAAAATGGCGGAATTAGAGAAACTTTCACTGTTAGAAAAATTTCAAACGGTGTTGGCGTTGAAAGAACTTTCCCTATGCACTCTCCACTTATTGCAAGTGTTGACGTTGTAAGAAAGGGTAAGCCAAGAAGAGCTAAACTCTACTATGTAAGAGAACTCACTGGTAAAGCTGCAAAAATCAAATCTGCAGACAACAAATAAGAAATTAAAAAAGCTTGGAGTGTATCCAAGTTTTTTTGTTATATTATTAAGTGTCCATTTTATGAGACTTGTCATTAAAGAAAAAATAAAAGAGTTGAGTAAGGCGGTTGAATATCGTTTGGAAATTTGAGTTTTATGGTGTATAATTTATAATTGGGAGAGAAATATGCTATCTAAAGTTTTAAGTTTTGGTTTAAAAGGCATTGAGGGCTTTCCAATAGATGTTGAAACTGACGTCAGCAATGGTTTGCCTGGTTTTGATATCGTTGGGCTTGCAGATACTGCAATTAAAGAGTCTAAAGAGCGTGTACGAAACGCAATTAGAAACTCGGCCCTTTCATATCCGGTAAAGAAAATTACTATAAATCTTGCGCCTGCTGATGTGAAAAAAGAAGGCGCACTATACGATCTTGCAATGGCTGTTGCCATACTTGCGTGTGATGAAGAAAACGAGATTAAAAATGAGAAAAAATATGTTTATATTGGCGAACTTTCTTTTGACGGAAGTGTAAAGAAGGTAAAGGGAATTTTGCCACTGCTTATCTCTGCCAGAGAGGCAGGTTTTAAAGAATTTATCATTCCTTATGGAAATTTAACTGAGGCAAGTTTTATTGAAGGCATCAATGTTTATGGCGTAAAAACATTGCTTGAAACTATAGCATTTTTAAAAGGTGAGCAAGAAATTTTGCCGGTGCAAAGTTGTAAATTTGAAAATGTAACATATGCAAACAAATACGGTCTTGATTTTTCAAACGTCAAGGGGCAAAAAATGGCAAAGCGTGCGCTTGAAATTGCTGCGGCCGGTGGGCATAACCTTATAATGATTGGGCCTCCGGGAAGTGGTAAAAGCATGCTTGCAAAGTGTTTTCCAAGCATCTTGCCAGACCTTACATTTGATGAGGCATTAGAAGTTACAAAAATACATTCAGTTGCAGGTGAACTTGATGGCGACAAAGGCATCGTAAATGCAAGACCTTTCCGCAGCCCACATCACACTGCGTCAACTGTGTCGCTTACCGGTGGAGGAAACAACAGCAAGCCGGGCGAAATTTCGCTGGCAGACCATGGCGTTTTGTTTTTAGATGAGTTTCCGGAATACACAAGGCACACAATTGAAACTTTAAGGCAGCCGCTGGAAGATGGCGTCATTACAGTGGCAAGGGCAAACGCCACAGTTTGCTATCCGGCAAACTTTACTTTGATTGCATCAATGAACCCTTGTCCTTGCGGAAATTATGGCTCGAAAGATAAAGAGTGCCATTGCTCAGCAGGTCAGATAAGTAAATATTTGGCAAAACTTTCAGGGCCAATCATGGACAGAATTGATATACATATTGAAGTGGAAAATGTCACTTATGATCAACTTAAAAGCGAAACGCTTGAAGAAAGTTCGGCTGAAATAAAGAAAAGAGTTGACAAGGCAAGGGCAATTCAGATAGAAAGATTTAAAGGCGCAAAAAATTTTGCCAATGCAAAGATGAACGTTGCGCAAACAAAAAAGTATTGCAAACTTGACCAGCAGGGTGAATTGCTGCTTCGTACGGCATTTGAGAGGCTTAAACTTTCAGCCCGTGCGCATGACCGCATATTAAAGGTTGCACGCACTATTGCTGACCTTGAGGGGCGCGAGAATATTAGCGCAAACCATATTGCTGAGGCAATTTCATACCGTACATTAGATAGAAAATATTGGAATTAAAAGGGGATAAAATGGATAGTAGGGATTTGTTTATTGTTTTCTTATCGCAATTTGATTTGACTTCTGGTAAGATGGCAAGTATTATTGAAAACATGCAGCAGCCATCAATCAAGTGCTTTAAAAATACAAAGTTTGATGCCAAAGTACTTAAAGCAGAAACCTATCAAAACATGCTGCAAAGTGCAGATGAAACCCTTGTCCAAACATATGTAAAAAACCTTAACAATCGAGATATTTTTATAACAACAATATTTAATGAAAATTATCCACAACACTTAAAAGATGTTGACAGTGCACCATATATATTGTATTATATGGGCGATATTTCACTTGCAAACAGGCCTTCGCTTTCAGTTGTAGGCACGCGAAAACCTAGTGCTTATGGCAAGATGGCAACCGAGCGTATTGTACGCGATGTTGCAAGCGCGGGGGTTGTGATTGTCAGTGGACTTGCATATGGCGTAGATAGTATTGCGCACAGAAAGGCGTTAGAGTGTGGCGGCAAGACGATTGCTGTGCTTGGTGGCGGATTTGACCACATATATCCAGCCCAACATCAAGGACTTGCCCAAGAAATTGCACTCAATGGGCTTTTGCTAAGTGAGCAGCGCCCTAAAAAGCTATCAGAAAAATATCTTTTCCCGCTTAGAAACAGAATTATTGCCGGTATAAGCGATGGTACGCTTATCACGGAGGCAAGCATCAAAAGTGGGACAATTCATACCAAAGATTTTGCGCTTGATTATGGCAAAAATGTTTATGCTGTGCCAGGAAATATTGATTCAACCAACAGCGAACTTACAAACGAAGTGATAAAAACTGGTCAGGGGCAATGCGTAACTTGTGCAAAGGATATACTTGATAATTTTACAGAAATCAACAATCAACAAATAAAAACAAATCAAAATTTATCGCCAGATGAAGAAAAAATTGTATCGCTTTTGCGTGACGGAATGCAAAAGATTGATTTTCTTACAAAAAATGCGGTTTAGACATTAATAATTTCAACACTTGTTTGACAATGCTTGAAATTCGTGGGATAATATGTAGACTACCTGGCGGAAATGTTGCTTTAAATTAATTGGAGGAAAAATTGAAACTTGTAATTATAGAGTCACCAGCAAAACGAGAAGCATTAAAAAAATATTTAGGAGACGGATATGAGGTGTTTGCAACAAAAGGTCATATTCGAGACCTTCCTGCAAAAAGCCTTGCAATTGACATTAAAAACAATTTCGAGCCTAAGTATGAAGTGCTTTCAGAAAAGAAAGAACTTATAAACGAACTAAAACGAAAAGCCGGTAAAGCAGATTATGTTTACATCGCAACCGACCCGGATAGAGAAGGGGAAGCGATTTCTTGGCACGTGGCACATATACTTGGTTATGACAGCGAAAAAGAGTGTCGTATTCAATTCAACGAAATTTCTAAAAAGGCTGTTTCTAAGGCATTGACCGAGCCAAGAAAAATTGACCTTAAACTTGTTGACGCTCAGCAAGCTAGAAGGGTGCTTGATAGACTTGTGGGATATAAACTTTCTCCAATCATTTGCAAAAAAATTGCACCAAAACTTAGCGCAGGAAGGGTGCAATCTGTAGCGCTTAAACTTGTTGTTGACCGTGAGGTTGAAATTGAAAACTTTGTTCCAGAAGAATACTGGACTGTAAACGCACACATCAAAAAAGAAACGCATGAAATTAAGGCAAGTCTCGCCACATTTAAAAAGAAGAAATTTGTACCTAAAAATAAAGAAGAAATTGATGCTATGCTTGGCGCAATTTCTGGCAAAAATTTTACTGTAAAAGAAGTGAAAAAAGCAAAAACAAAATCTCATGCACCAGCACCATTTACAACAAGTACAATGCAACAAGATGCGCTTAATAAACTTGGTATGAGTTTGGCAAAAACTTCCGCTGCAGCCCAACAACTGTATGAAGGCGTTGAGGTGAAGGGCGAGGGTAAAATTGCCTTAATCACATACATTCGTACCGACTCAGTACGTGTTGCAACTGATGCTCAAAATGCATGTCTTGAGTTTATTAAAAATAAATATGGTGCAGATTTTGTACCAGCAAAACCAAACATATACCATACAAAAGATTCTGCACAAGACGCGCACGAAGCAATCAGACCAATTACCATGGACATTACACCAGATATGGTAAAAGAGACTCTGTCAGCAGACAATTATAAACTTTATAAACTGATTTACGAGCGTTTTCTTGCCAGTCAAATGAGCGACGCTGAATATGCAAGCGTTACAGTAAACTTTGACTGTGAAGATTATGGTTTTAAAGTCAGCGGGAAAACAATGGAATTCCCTGGTTATACAAACGTATATAAAGAATTTGTTGAAGAAGAAAACAAAGAAGGCCTTGCAGGCAAGTTGCCAAAACTTGAAGAGGGTGAAGTACTTGAGTGCAACAAAATTGTGCCTGAGCAAAAATTTACGAAACCACCAACAAGATTTACAGAGGCTACACTTGTTAAGGCAATGGAAGAGAAGGGGATTGGTAGACCAGCAACATACTCGGCAACCATTACCATTTTGTCAAGTAGAAAATACACGGAAAAAGAGGGTAAATATCTTATTCCAACCGAACTTGGCCGTAAAATTACAGCCTATCTTGACCAATTTTTCGCAGGCGTTATTAATGTTAAGTTTACCGCATATATGGAAGGCAGACTTGACGATATTGCAAGTAAAGGAGAGGATTGGCAGGCGGTTGTTGCATCATTCTGGAATGGTTTTGAAAGGTTGCTGTTAAGGGCTGACGAAAGCTCGCTTACCATGAAAGAGCCACCAAAAGAAACTGATATTGTTTGCGAAAAATGTGGCAGTAAAATGCTTATTAGAAATGGCAAATTTGGTGAATTTTTGGCTTGTTCAAACTTCCCAAAATGTAAAAATACAAGACCTCTCAACGAGACTAAAAAAGTTGTTGGTAAGTGTCCAGAATGTGGCGCTGACATGGTTGAGAGAAAAAGCAAGAGGGGCAAAATTTTCTATTCTTGCGACAGATATCCTGACTGTAAATTTATGAGTTGGGATGTTACAACAGGCGGCAAATGCCCAAAATGTCAAAGTCCAATTGTTGTTAAGGGCAAAGTTGTAAAGTGCAGCAATGCAGATTGTGATTATAAGGAGAATAATGCGTAATTTAAATGTTGTCAAAATTATAGGTGCGGGGCTTGCTGGTATTGAAGCGGCATTGTTTTTGGCGGGACATGGCGTAAAAGTGCATGTATTTGCCAATGGCAAAGTGTATAAAGAAAGCAAAAGTGCAAAAATGTCATCCAGCGGAGAATTATATGATAAGTTGCTTACGCAAGAGTTAAGTTTGCTTGGCAGTCCGCTTGCAAGGAAAAAAGACGAACTTGAAAGAAATGGCGCAAACTGTATTGATCAACTTTTGGTAAGTTATGGCCTTGATATGATTAATGACAACGAGAATATTGAGGTGTTTGATGCAAGTGTAAAAACAATCAATCCGCTTGAGCCAACCATAATTGCAACAGGCGCAAAAACTGAACAAGAACTGTTTGAGCACTTAATTGACAAATATGGCACAATGAAATGTGTCAACGCGTTGCCAATTTATCCTGTTGTTAAAGATATTGAAGAAGTTTATCTTTTTGATAAAGGCGACGGAACATACCTGCTTTCACTTTCTGAAGAAGAATACATGGCAGTTGTAAACGAGACGATCAAGCAGGCTGTTGCCCAGCGTAAATCTGTTGACAACTTTAAGTTATATCAAAATACAATTGAAGACTTGGCGCTTCATTACAAAGAAAATTTGCGGTCTTATTCAATGAAACCGCAACGGACCATTGAAGGATTAAAGCCTTATGCTACTTTAGTTTTAAAGAAGGTTGAAGGTGGCTATATGCTTGAAAATATTTCTTCAGACCTTCCACAAGTAAGGCAGTTTCAAATTTTAAGCAAACTGAAGGCGTTTTCAAACTTTAAGTTTGTAAGCCCTGCAGGAGTAAGCAAAGGCAACTATATAAACCCAATTCATATGACCACTCAGTTTTGCCAAAGCAGACAAGAAGAAAACGTCTTCTTTGCTGGTGGAATTATGGGAATTGGGGGCAGTTTAAACAGCATTGCAAGCGGCATATGGACGGCAATGAATATGCTGCGTAAACTTGAACACAAACAGATGGTCGCTCTGCCAATGGGGTGTGCATTTGGTCAGTTTATACAAAAACTTACAGTTGATGCATCAACTCGCACTCGGCCACTGATTGAATATGAAGATATAATAAAAATTGATCAAAGCAAAGATGTTGACAAATTTGTTCGCACTGCATTTGAAAAATCGCTATCAGCTTTAGAACAATTTAAGGAGGAATATAAAAATGGAAAGTATGTTTAGATCAACCACAATTTGTGGGGTTAAAAGAGATGGAAAAATTGCTCTTGCCGGTGATGGACAAGTTACAATGAGCCAATCTGTAATTTTTAAAACATCGGCTCATAAGGTAAGAAGAATTTATAACGGTAAAGTGGTAATTGGCTTTGCAGGTGCAGCAGCAGATGCTTTTTCACTTTGCGAAAAGTTTGAAAATATGTTAAACAAGTTTTCAGGCAATCTTATGAGAAGTGCGGTTGAACTTGCAGGCATGTGGCGAAATGATAAGTCTAGACAACTTGACGCAATGATGATTGTTGCAGATAAAGACACTCTTTTGGTTGTAAGTGGAAATGGTGATGTAATCGAGCCAGATGAAGGAATTATTGCAATTGGCTCTGGTGGAAATTACGCGCTTTCAGCAGCAAAGGCGCTTGCACAAAACACAAATCTTTCAGCAAGTGAAATTGCAAGAAAAGCGCTGGAAATTGCAAGTCAAATTTGCGTGTTTACAAACGATCAAATTATAGTAGAGGAGGTTTAGTATGAACTTATCACCAAGACAAATTGTTGAAGAACTTGATAAATATATCATTGGTCAGCCAAAGGCAAAACGTGCAGTTGCAATTGCGCTTAGAAATAGATACCGCAGAAGTCGTTTGCCTAAAGAGGTAAGGGAAGAAATTACCCCTAAAAACATCATCATGAAGGGGCCAACAGGTGTTGGTAAAACTGAAATTGCAAGACGTCTTGCACGCCTTGTAAAAGCGCCATTTATTAAAATTGAGGCTACTAAATATACAGAAGTTGGTTATGTCGGCAGAGATGTTGAAAGCATGATTAGAGATTTGGTTGAAACTGCTGTAAGAATGGTAAAAGATGAAAAAACACATGAAGTTGAAGCCAAAGTGAAACCATCTGTAGATGCAAAACTTGTAGATGCAATTTGTGACAGCCGTAGGGCAAAAGATATTGCAGTTGACAAAACTATTGTCACTGAAGAACTTGCTGCTGGCAAACTTGAAGATGAGCAAATAGAAGTCAATGTTGCTGAAACGCAAAAACCAATGCTTGCTATTGGCGGGCCTGAAATCAATCTTGGCAGTATGTTTGACGGCATGATGCCACCACGAAAAAGAAAGAGAAAACTTTCTGTTGCTAGGGCAAGAGAAGTGTTGATGGCAGAAGAAAGCGATAGAGTTATTGATAAAGATAATGTTTTTGCTGAGGCAATAAGAAGAACTGAAGAAGAAGGTATAATCTTTATTGATGAAATTGATAAAATTATAGGCAAAGCGGGCGGCTCAAACAATCAAGACGTGTCAAGAGAGGGCGTTCAAAGAGATATCCTTCCAATTGTTGAAGGAAGTACAGTTGCAACCAAATATGGCAATGTAAAAACAGACTTTATTTTGTTTATTGCCTCTGGCGCTTTCCATGTTGCAAATATTGAAGATATGATTCCAGAACTTCAAGGACGTTTTCCTATTAGGGTTGAGCTTGACAATCTTACCAAAGATGACTTTAAAAAGATTTTAGCTGAGACTAAAAATTCAATTATATTCCAGTATGCAAGCATTTTGAAGGTTGACAACATTGACCTTAAATTTGCAGATGATGCGCTTGATGAAATTGCTGATATGGCAGAAAAAGAAAACGAAACAAGCGAAAATATCGGTGCGAGACGCCTTCACACAATAATCGAACTTTTGCTTGAAGATATTTCATTCAACGCTACTGGTGAGCATCCACTTATGGAAATTGTAATTGACAGAAATTATGTACGAAATGCATTCAAAGAAACAAACGAAAAATATGACCTCAAAAAATTTATTTTATAAGGAATAGTATGGATAAAAGCAGAACTGCTCTTCTTATTGGTGAGGAGGGGATTGATAAACTTGCAAGCAAGCACATCACAATTGTTGGTTGCGGCGGGGTAGGCGGCTACACCGCCGTGATGCTTGCGCGTGCAGGTGTTGAAAATATGACAATCGTTGATTTTGACGAAGTTTCGTCCTCAAATGTAAACAGGCAAATTGTTGCTTTCGAGGATACCATTGGCAGAAAGAAAGTTGAAGTTTTGGCAGAAATGATGCAAAAAATCAATAAAAACATTAAAATTAACGTTGTTTTTGATAAATTAACAGAAGAAAACGTATCTTCTTTAATTAAAAATACAGATTTAGTTATAGATGCAATTGACAGCATAAATGACAAACTTGCACTTATAGTTTACTGTAAATCGCACAATATAAATATAATCTCAGCAATGGGTGCCGGTAATAGAAGTGATGTGCCGGTATTTGAAGTGACAGATGTATACAAAACATTCAATGATGGGCTTGCAAAGGTTATGCGCAAAAAACTTAAAGACGCAGGCGTAAACGAATTAAAGGTTGTTTGCACCAAGTCAAAACCAGAAATTGCGTCAAGGCCGGTTGGGAGCATAAGTTACTATCCTGCTATGTGTGGTTGTACTTTGTCGGCTTGGGTTATAAATCAAATTTTGGAGGGGAAAATATGAAAGTAATTGCAGAAAACGAATTTGCTGGCGCAATTGAAAAAGGCGTAATACTTGTTGATTTTTATGCAACTTGGTGCGGACCATGCAGAATTATGGCAGGTATACTTGAAGACGTTGAAGATGCGCTTGATGGCAAAGCAAATATTGTAAAAATTGACGTTGATGAGTGTCCCAACGTTGCACGTCAATTTGGAATAATGTCAATTCCTACGCTTATCATTTTTAAAGATGGCCAGGTGCAAGAAAAGCATATTGGCATATGGCAATATGAAGATTGCGTAACAACAATAAAAAGTTATATTTAAGCTAATAATTAACAAAAATTAAGTCTAAATTGATAAATTTTACTTATTTTTAAGTATATTTTATTAAATTTAGCCTCTTTTATTTTTGCTTGCTATTGACAATAATCAAATTTAATGGTAAAATATTTGCAGTAAAAAAGGAGATTTAAATGGCAAGAAAGGTATATCTTGATTCGGCAGCAACCACATACGTTTCAAGCGAAGTTATGGCAGAAATGCTACCATGCTTTAATGCAATTTATGGCAACAGCAATTCAGTACATAGCTATGGCAGAGATGCACTTGCAATTGTAGACAGGGCAAGAGATCGTGTTGCGCATGCAATCAATGCAGAGAAGTCAAATGAAATTTACTTTACGTCAGGCGGTACAGAGGCTGACAACTGGGCAATCAGAGGGCTTGCCCATGCAAATAAAGATAAGGGTAAACATATTATTACAAGTGTAATTGAGCATCATGCTGTTTTAGATGCCTGCAAAATGCTTGAAGAAGAGGGGTATGAAGTTACATATGTTCCAGTTGATAAAACAGGCCTTGTAAATATTGCAGAAATCATCCACGCTATCAGAAAGGACACAACATTAATTTCAATTATGGCTGTCAACAACGAAGTGGGCACAATTCAAAACGTAAAAGCGATTGCAAAAATTGCTCATGAATATGGCATTATTTTCCATACCGATGCAGTTCAAGCCCTTGGCGCGGTTAAACTTGATGTTCGTGATATGGAAATTGATGCAATGACAATTTCTGGACATAAAATTTATGGTCCTAAAGGCGCAGGGTGCTTATACGTAAAAAATGGCATCAAAATTGACAACTTAATTATAGGTGGAAGTCAAGAACGTGGCAAACGCGGTGGTACTTTAAATGTTCCTGCAATTGCTGGTTTTGGTAAGGCTGTTGAAGTTGCTGTTAGAGACATGTCAATCAACCAACAAAAAATTAAAGCTGAAAGAGAATACTTTCTAAAAAACCTTAAAGACAAAATTCCATATGTTCAAGTAAACGGCCATCCATTTCAAAAGGTGAATGGAATTGCAAACATTTCATTTGAAATGGTTGATAAAGAATCTTTGTTGATGTTGCTTGATATGGAAGGTATTGCAGTAAGTACAGGCTCTGCTTGTACGTCAAATGCAGTTGAAGAGTCTTATGTGCTTAAGGCGATGGGTATTGAAAGCGAATTTGCAAACAGCGCTATAAGATTTTCTTTCGGCAAAAACATTTCTAAATCCGATATAGATTATGTTATTGAAACGCTTTCAAAAGTTGTTGAACGCTTAAGGTCAATTTCGGCACTTACTAAAGCGGGGAGGAAATAGATATGTATAGTAAAAGAATTTTAGAAAGATTTTCAAACCCAACCTATGCTGGTGGTATTCGTGGCGGCGATGGTACTGGTAGGGCAGAAAGTGGAGCAGAGGTTGTTAAAATTTACATTAGTGTAAATGAAAAAGGTGAAATTGAAAATGCAAAATTTAAGGCTTATGGTGGTGTTTGCACAATTGTAGCTTGCGATGTGGCATGCCAACTTATTGAAGATAAAACATTAACAGAGGCGCTTGCAATTACTGCAGATGAAATTTTAGAAGAAATGGGCGAGTGTCCTGAAAACAAACATTCATCTGTTGACATCGCGTTAGAGGCAGTTAAACTTTCAGTTGAGGATTATTTTGAAAAGCGCCAAAAGCAACTAAAAAAACGACCAAAAAACATTGAAGAATAGAGTGCATATAAGCACTCTATTTTATGTATAGCATCACAAATTTTGCACAAACTAATGACAAGGAGGGGGTATGAACGATATAAAATGTTTGTTGGCATTAGGTGCTGGAATGATTGCCGGTGCAATGCTTTATAAATATTCAAATTGCGCCAAAAAGATTGTTGACCAAGGCGAGAAAAAAGTTATGCAAGAAGTAGATAGCATCGAAAAACAAGCAAAACAATCAATGGAAAAAGCAGAAAAAAAGATGAAATAAGTTTAAAAGCAAGGCTAAAGCCTTGTTTTTTAATAAAATTTGTACAAATCATTTGTGAAAAATATAAAAAAATGTTACATTATAACAAAGAGAGGGTTTGTGGGAAAAGTATCAAAAGGCAAATTATTATTGTGTGTTAGTATATTCCTAGTAAGCATGTTGTGCGCAGGGCTAGGGCTTTTGTGCACTGAAATTTACGCAATGCCACTTGCGGAACCTTTGGCCGCAACACATACTTGGAGCGGCTCGGGTACGCAAACTGACCCATATTTAATAAGCAATTCTGACCAACTTAAAGAACTTGCCGACCTTGTAAACTCTAAGTCTACAAATCCAACCTATGCAAATAAATATTATAAGCAAACGGCAGATATAGATTTAAATGGCGGGTCATTAGAGCCAATTGGGGATTATTATAATACCCCTTTTAAAGGAAACTATAATGGTGGTGGATATTCTATTAGCAATTTTGATGTAACGACTTATAGTAGTACATGTATGGGATTTATTGGATATGCATCAAACGCTACAATTGAAAATGTAAGCATTATTTCTGCGTCAATAAGTAAAAATAAAGATGGCAGTTGTATTGGTGGAATAGTTGGATCGGCCTATAACTCTTTAGTTTTGCGAAATTGTTCTGTTGTAAATTCAGATTTGAGTTCTTCGTTTGTTGAGGAACAAGTTGATAACGACTATTCAGAAAATGGCGCTTATGCAGGCGGCGAAACAAGCGCTGAAGCTTACGTAGGTGGATTGGTTGGCTATTGTTATGGTTCGATTGAGATTGAAGATTGTAGCGTGCAGTCAAGTTCAATATCAATAATTGTGAAGTCTGCGTTTGAAGCCTTGGCAGAATCAACTGAAAGTGATTATGCCGAATCTGAGGCAGAGGCTGGCGCTTATGCATACGCATACACAGGTGGTTTTGTAGGCTGGGTAAAGAGTGGTAGTTCTATTAAAATTTATGGTTCGATGGTTGGGAAT
Organism: Clostridia bacterium; assembly: GCA_017466725.1. GTDB lineage: Bacteria > Bacillota > Clostridia > Christensenellales > UBA1242 > Caccovivens. The sequence goes on along the minus strand of JAFTTP010000001.1, from coordinate 40,189 downwards.
TGTGAAATTTATGGCGAATCATATGCATACGCATATGCCGAGGCGTTTCCTGAGAGAAGTTATTCTAATGCATATGCATATTCTAAGACTTATGTTGGAGGTATTATAGGATATGCATACAACGGCTATAGAACTAATTTAGTGGTGGAAATAGATGAGTGTTGTGTTCTGAATTGTGATATAAATGGCGATGCAGATTCCTTTGCATATGCTTACAGTTCAACAGATGAAGGAAGCGACGTATATGTAGGTGATCTTGTTGGCTATGTGGGGTATGATTTGGGCTATTCCGATGTAACAATTCAATTGTTTGATATAATGATTACTGCTGGAGTTGATGGAAGAAACGACCTAGCTGGTTATTGCGAGAGGTACGATAATTTAGAGCGTGTAGTCGTGGATGTAAAAGATGATAACATCTATTATACAGCCAGTGATTATTATTATGAAAATTGGGCATTAGTCAACAATAAACCTCTACTTAAAAAATTCTTCTGGATTGCTGAATTCGGTGATGAATTTTCTTATGAAGAGTTAGAGATTCTGGGATATCAAGAAATTTAAAACGCTCGAACAGAGCGTTTTTTATATAAAAAAAGACCAGTAAATACTGGTCTTGTATTTTCAAAGCCGAGCATCTTGATTTGATAAGAAATTACCAACTGCCTCAAATAAATTAAGCTCCACCAAAGCAACCTCATGGCACATCAAAGTGTCCTCTTAATGATGCTTCCGTCAGGACCTGACATGTTTCAAGGATTTTGATTGCATAAGACCTTGATTTCAACGCCTAAAATATCTGCACATATTTGACAAAATCAAACCGCAACAAGCATTCAACCCCACTATAGCGGATTGTGGGCAACAGAGCACCGCTAACTCTCCGTCTAGCTCGACAATATTATTTTACCACAAATTTACACTTTTTGCAATAATTTTTAATAAAATATTTTCAATAGGTTGTAAGATTTTGTTTTTTTATGTTATACTAGGCAAAAGAAACAAGTAATGGAGGGATGCACTTTGGCAGATAAAACTAAAAAGACTTCTAAAAAAGAGGTAGAAACAAAAAGTAATGCAAAACGCTTTATTGATGCGTTTAACAACATAGATTATGCACTTAAAGCAAGATATAATCTTAACAGGGCAATGGGCTTTTCTGATTTAATTAGAAAAAGCGTGGTTGTAAATTTTGTTGTAAGAAAGTATGAGGATGACCTTGTTGATTATGGCCGTCTTCGCAATGCCATTGTTCACAGCAGTAAAGATGATTTTGTAATCGCTGAGCCTCATACGGAAGTTGTTGAACATATAGAGCATATTGAGAGGCTTCTTACAACTCCACCAAAAGCACTTGATACGGCTGGACGCAGAGATGTTTTGGTGACATATGCTGGCAAAAGCATGCGTGATGTAATTATGCTTATGTCTCAGTCAAACTACAGCAACATCCCTGTTTACAATAAGAATAAAGAGCTTATTGGAATTGCAAATGGACAGAAAATTTTAGATAGTTTTGGACAATTCTTGATTGCTGGTGGTAAGGCCGACACGTTTTTAGATCATGTTCAAATTGAAGATATGCTTTCTTCAATTGAAAACAGTCGCTATTATACAGTTAAAAAAGCTGATTGTACAGTGGAAGATGCGTTAATTGAATTTAACAACAACCGTAAACTTTTGGCAATACTTTTCACTAAAAACGGTACAATTGGCGAAATGCCTATGGGCATTATGACAGGCGCAAATGTTGTAGATGCTCAAAAAATTTTGGAACAATACTAATTGAAATGGTTTTTATTCAAGCACATGCAAACTAAGTTTACAAAATGCTTGACAAAAGACTTGAAAGCGATTAAAATATACTTGATTTTAAAATGCGAAGATGAAAGACAAGGCTTTTTATATGGAGTTTTCAGAGAGTTGCCGTTTGGTGCGAGGCAATGGCGAAGTTGAAAAGTTATCACTTTCGGAGTTGCAAGGGTGAAAATAAAAGTAATCTTTGCCGGGACTTCCCGTAATAGAAGAGGTGGTTGATTGACCGCTACAACAAAAGACTACAAGTGGTTTATAAAGCCGTATTAGGTTCTTGTATCTTAATACGACTTTTTTGTTTCTTAGCATTGAAAAAATAAAAGGAGAAATAAAATGTATAATAAAGTTGACACCAAACTTGACTTCTTAAAAAATGAAGACAAAATTTTAGAATTTTGGGAAAAGAATGACATTGTAAACAAGGGGCTTAAACTTAATGAGGGTAGTGACAAGTCATACACGTTGTATGATGGGCCACCAACAGCAAATGGCAAGCCACACATTGGGCACCTTTTAACCCGTGTTATGAAAGATATAATTCCAAGATATAAGTCAATGAAGGGGTATTATATCTATCGTAAGGCTGGCTGGGACACACATGGACTTCCAGTAGAAGTTGAAATTGAAAAGAAACTTGGCCTCAATGGGAAACAAGACATTGAAAAATATGGGGTAGATAAGTTTATTGAACTTTGCCGCAACTCTGTGTGGGAATATAAGGGCATGTGGGAAAAGTTTACTAAACGTATTGGATACTGGGTTGATATGGACAATCCATACATTACCTATGACAACAATTATATTGAGTCAATTTTCTGGTCTCTTAAAGAAATGGACAAAAAAGGTTTGATTTATAAAGGCCACAAAATCAGCCCATATTGCCCAAGATGTGGAACTACTTTGTCAAAAATGGAAGTTGAAAATGGCGATAACTACAAAATTTTGAAGGAAAACTCTGTTTTTGTTAAGTTTAAAAGCATGGAAGAAGAAAACACATATTTTATTGTGTGGACAACAACACCTTGGACACTTCCATCAAATGTTGCGCTTTGTATGAACCCAAATGAAACATATGTTAAACTTGTTTCAAATGGAGTAAACTACATTATGCTTGAAAAACTTGTTCCAACGCTGTTTGAAGAGGGAAGTTATACAATTCTCTCAAGAAAATGTGGAAAAGAATATGAATATCATAAATATCAGCCACTTTTTGACTATGCTAAAGATGAGGTTAAAAAGGGATATTTCGTTGTAGTAGATGATTATGTTACAACAGAAGACGGAACTGGTATCGTACACATTGCACCAGCTTTTGGTGAAGACGACAATAAAGTTTGCAAAAAATATGACATTGACTTTGTTCAACTTGTTGACGAAGCTGGTAATATGAGCGATAAAACTGACTTTGGTGGTATGTTTGTAAAGAAAGCTGACAAATATGTGATTGAAAAACTTGAGCGTGAAGGCAAAATGTTTAAAGTTCTTCCATTCGAGCACTCATATCCACATTGCTGGCGTTGTAAGAGCCCACTTCTTTACTATGCAAAAGAAGCGTGGTTTATCAAAACAACAGCAATCAAAGACCAAATGGTTGAAAACAATAATGGTGTTTACTGGTGCCCAGACCATATCAAAGCGGGCAGAATGGGTAATTTCCTTGCAAATAATATAGATTGGGGAATTTCAAGAAACAGATATTGGGGTACACCACTTCCATTCTGGACTTGCGAATGTGGCCATATTCATGTTATGGGCAGCTGGGATGAAATTGAAAAATTGACAGGTGTCAGACCAAAAGACCTTCATAAACCTCACCTTGATCCACTTACTTTCCCATGTCCAAAATGTGGGAATACTATGAGAAGAACACCAGAGGTTATGGACTGCTGGTTTGATAGTGGTGCAATGCCATTTGCTCAATATCACTACCCATTTGAAAATAAGGAAAAATTTGAAAAATCTTTCCCAGCAGATTACATCAGTGAGGCAATTGACCAAACAAGAGGTTGGTTCTATACACTTCAAGCAGTAAATACAGCGCTTTTTGGCAAAAGCCCATATAAATCTTGCAACCTTTTGGGACTAGTGCTTGATAGAAACGGCTTAAAAATGTCAAAATCACTTGGCAACGGAATTGATCCATGGTCAGTGCTTGATAAAGAAGGTGCAGACGGCCTTAGATGGTACTTCTATAACAACTGCGTTGCTGGACAGGGCATTGCTTTCAACGAAGACAACTTGGTTGAACTTCAACGTAAGTTTATGGGTACACTTTGGAATGTTTATGCTTTCTATGTGCTTTACGCTGAAATTGATAAGATTGATCCAACAAAATATAACCTTAAAGATTGCAAACTTTCATTCCTTGACAGATGGTTACTTTCAGAATACAATGCACTTGTAAAATTTGTTACAAACTGCCTTGATAAACTTGATATGCTTTCTGCGTCTAGGGCAATGACTGAATTTGTAGATAAACTTTCAAACTGGTATGTTCGCCGCTCTCGTGAAAGATTCTGGGGCAGCGAAGAAAGCGACGACAAGATTGCAGCATACAAAACACTTTACGAAGTGCTGACAAGCATGTCAAGACTTCTTGCGCCATTCCTTCCATTTATTTCGGAAGAAATTTATCAAAACTTGGTGAGAAACCTTGACAAAAACGCACCAGAAAGCGTGCACTTTGCGTCATATCCAGAGGCGGATGAAAGCATGATTAACAGCGCCCTTAACGAAGGTATGAATGAAGTGCTTGAAATTGTCAACCTTGGCCGTTCTTGCAGAAGCGGAAGCAATGTAAAAAATCGCCAACCACTTTCAAAGGTTATGATTGCGTGTGCAACCCAGCTTAAACTTGACGCTGAACTACAAGGGCTTATTAAGGACGAACTCAATGTTGAAAATGTTGAAATTTTAAAGGATGCTGACGAATATGTATCGTACGAATTAAAACCTCAACTTAAAACACTTGGGCCAAAATATGGCAAACAACTTGGCGCAATAAGGGAATACCTTGCAAAAGTAAACCCAGTTGAAGCGGTAAACAAGGTAAGAAAAGGCGAAAAGCTTGCATTTGATGCAAATGGAGTACAAGTTGAAATTGGCGAAGAAGACCTGTTGATTGCGCTTAAAAATAAAGAGGGATATTCTTCAGAAACAAACGGCAATCTCACAGTTGTGCTTGATACAACGCTTACTGAACAACTTCTTGAAAAAGGCCTTGTAAACGAATTTGTAAGCAAGGTGCAAAACCTTAGAAAAGACAGCGGACTTGAAGTTGTAAATCATATTGCACTTGAAATTGATGGTGACGCGGCAGCGGTTGAAACGTTGGTTGCAAGACAAAATGAATTTACAAAGACACTTCTTGCTGATAAGTTTGGCAAAGGAAGTCAAGGGGAGTTTAACACATCTCTTACTTTCAACGGACAAACAGTAAATGTTTACATGACAAAAATGTAAAAAACAAAAAGAACGCTTGAGTTAGCGTTCTTTTTTAATCTTCAAGGCTTATGCCGTTTAAATAATCTTTAGTTTCATAATATTGGGCTGAATAGTCAGGCTTTGCAGTCGTTTTTGCTTGTGGCGCAACTGCAGTTTTTTTCTTTCGTTTTTCATGTTCTGCTTTCATTTGCACTGCCTTTCTGTGCATTTTGTCAATATATTTAAAATCTCTTTCAATTTCTTTTTGCACTTTGGTTTTATCTGGCTTTTCACCCTTTGCAAAAATCTCTTTTGCTTTTGCGTGCTGACGTGCAATAAGCTCTCGCTTTACTGCCATGCAAAACTCTTTATCTGCAAAACATATAACCTCAATTTGTTTTAAAGAGATTTCTTCGATATAAAATTTATAGAAATTTTTGCCGCTTTTTGTAGGTTTTGCGGTAATTCTGCCAATCATATCGCGATATTGAAAGTCGCCTTTAAGTGTGACTGCAACTTGCGCAAATCCATTATGATAGTTTGTTGCTGCCCAATATTGCTCACTGTAATTGCCGTCAATGTCCTCAAATTGATATATGTCGTAAGGGTAACGGCCGTTTGTTTTTAAAAGTTTAGGTAATTTGCTGTCTTTCATCATTTCTCCTTATAAACTGTCTAAATATTCCATTGTTTCGTAGAATTCATATTGTCGTTCTAACAGGGCGGTGCGTTTTTCTTTTTCAAATTGTGCGCGTTGTGCAGACTCTTCTTCGCCGCCTTTTTGCGTTGCGCGTGCCATTGCAGCAAAAGCGTCAACCATGTTAAAGTGTTTTTCAATTAACAACTTAAACGTTTCTTTGCTTATGTCTCCGCCATCTTCCATGCGTGAAAGTGCAAGTTCTTTTGCTTTTAATATCAAAACTTCTTTTATGCCCTTATCAAATACATTGTTTGCAAAGTATTGCAATGAGATTTCATCAAGTTTAAGTTTCCCTTCGCAGAAAAGATAAAACTCATTTCCGCTTTTAGTTTTCTTTTCAGAAATTCTGCCAAGCAGGTCACGATATTGCCATCCTGTAAACTCATCAACCCTTACCATTGCAAAGCCATTCTCATATTCTTTTGCTTTAAAAAAAGGCTGACTTAAATTGTTTTTATGGTCAACAAAATAATGTTTTCCGCCTTTTTCAATCAATTTTAATATTGGTTCCATTTTTATCCTTATAAATTATTTAAAAATTCCATTGTGTCGTCGTAAGCGTCTTGTCGCGCTTTTTCTGCATTCTTGCATTCATCCTCTGTTCTTTTAAGGATTGCAATACGTTCAAGGGCTTCTTTACGTACTCTTTCAATATAATCAAAATCGCATTCAATTTTAGTTCGATAATCTTCTTTACTTACTGTTCTTCCTGCAGCAAATTCATATTTCGCTTCTTCTTTTGCCTGTGATATGATTTCATCTTTAATTCCTTTACAAAATACTTCGTCAGCAAAGTGAATTCCGCTTATTTCATGTAAAGAAATTTCTTTGATGCAAAAACGATAAAATTCCCTTCCGCTTGCAGTTTGTACGTCGGTCAATCTTCCAAGCAAATCTCTCCATTGTCTTGGTGAATTACTTGTCTTTTGAACTTGTACAAATCCTCGCGCATATTCAGCTGCATCATAGAAATGTTCGCTTGCTTTATTTCCATCTACAAACCAGTAGTTGCCTGGCATGCCATCTCTTTTTAATTCTTTCATAAGTTTTCTCCTTTTTCTATAAATATTTTACTACACAATCATGCGATTGTCAATATTGATTTTTCTAAAATATAAGTAAATTCAATTATATAATTGAAATTTATTTAAATATGTGATATATTATTATTTATAGGAGATTTTATGAAAATTGCAAATGATTGGAAAGACTATCAGGTGATTGCCACAGGAGATGGAGAAAAACTTGAAAGATGGGGCAAATATACGCTGCTTCGCCCAGACCCACAAGTGATTTGGCACGCACAGAAAAAATTGTCGGCATATAAGGGGCTTGACGGACATTACTTGCGTTCAAACTCAGGTGGTGGACAATGGAAGTTTATAAATCATGTGCCAGAAGAATGGAAAATTTCTTGGCAAGATTTACGATTTATCATCAAACCAATGGGTTTTAAACATACCGGACTTTTCCCAGAACAAGCAGTAAACTGGAATGATATTTCTTCTGCAATCAAGGGGGCAGGACGAGAAATTAAAGTGTTAAACCTTTTTGCGTATACTGGTGGCGCCAGTGTTGTGTGTGCGCACGCTGGGGCAAAAGTTACGCATGTTGATGCAAGCAAAGGCATGGTAGAGCGCGCAAGAGAAAACGCAAGAGAAAATGGCATTGACACAATTAGATATATTGTTGACGACTGTAAGAAGTTTATTGAAAGGGAAATCCGCAGGGGCAACCGATATGATGCAATCATTATGGACCCACCAAGTTACGGCCGCGGAACGAATGGCGAAATGTGGAAACTTGAAGACAACCTTTTTGACTTTGTAAAACTTACTAAAGAGGTGCTTTCAGATAATCCGCTGTTTGTGCTTATTTCTTCTTATACAACCGGACTTCAAGCAAGCGTGCTTTCAAACATTTTGACGCTTGTGTTTGGTGAGGGCGGAATTGATGCTGACGAAATTGGCCTTCCAACTGATGAAAAAATTGTGCTTCCATGTGGGGCAAGGGGATTGAAAATATGGAAAAATTAACTGTTTTATATGAAGATAATCACATTGTTGTTGTGGTAAAGCCACATAATGTGCCAACTCAGGCAGATGAGTCTGGTGACAAAGATATGCTGACAATTGTGAAAGAATATGTAAAAGAAAAATATAATAAAGAGGGCGAGGCATACATTGGCTTGGTGCATAGGCTTGACCGTCCAACAGGAGGTGTGATGGTGTTTGCGCGCACTTCAAAAGCCGCAAGCAGACTATGTGACCAATTTAAAGAAAAAACAATGAACAAAGTTTATTATGCTGTCACCACAAAAGTTCCACAAGCAAAGCAAGACCATCTTGTTCATCATTTAAAAAAGGACGAAAAAGAGAATATTGTTAAAATTGTGACAATGGCAGAAAAAGATTGCAAAAAAGCAGAGCTTGACTATAAAGTTTTGCAAGTTGAAGGTGATAGTGCTTTGCTTGAAGTAAAACCGCTTACAGGCAGAGGTCATCAAATTAGGGTGCAACTTGCAGGCATCAATTGTCCACTTTTTGGTGATAATAAGTATGGTAAAGACAAAACTAAGGCGTCAAAAACACTTGGGCTTTGGGCGGGCAGACTTGAATTTACCCATCCAACAACCAAGCAAAAAATGACTTTTGCGTGCCCACCGGATACAAGCAAAAAACCATGGTCAGACTTTTATATGGATAAATATTTTATTAGATAGGGGGATTGATGAAAACTCGCAGTGAAATTGAAGAAAAGTTTAAGTGGGACTTATCCACACTTTGCACTAGTGATGAAGAGTTTTATTCAAAATTAAACGAAATCAAGCCACAACTTGATAAATTACAAGAATATAAGGGAAAACTTAATAATAAAGAGGTTATTTGGGATTATTTATGCTTTGACAGGTCAATCTCAAAAGTTTTAGATCCTTTGCAAATTTATGCTTATCTAAAAAGTGACGAAGTGGTAAGCGATAACGCGCGTAATGAAATGGTGGAAACAATTTCAAATATGCTTAGCAAGGTTTCTTACGAAACATCGTTTATTTCAAGCGAACTTCACGCACTTTCAGATGAGTTTTTAGACGAACTGATTGCAGATGAAAAGTTTAAAGATTATGATAAATTTTTCAAGGATATCAAGGATGACAAAAAACATATTTTGTCGCCAGCAGAAGAAAAATTACTTTCAGGCATGGACTTTTTAGGTGGATTTTCAGAAAATATGCACAAACTTTCAGATGCAGACATCAATTTTGGTGAAATTGAGGATGAAAAAGGCGAAAAACATGCACTTACAAACTCAAATTATTCAAAATATATGAGATGCGCTGACAGAACGCTGCGTAAAAACAGTTTTGCAAGGTTAAATGGTGAATTTGGCAATCATATTAATATGCTTTCAAGCAATTACATCAGCGAAGTGAAAGCAAACTGTTATTTTGCTAAGGTAAGAAACTATCCGTCTGCGCTGGAAAGGGCGCTTGAAAATGAGGAAGTGGATGAGAAAGTTTACTTTACACTTTTAAATCAAGTAAATAAAAATCTTCCAGTGTTGTTTGATTATTACAAGTTAAAGCAAAAAGAAATGAAACTTGACGATTTTTACATTTATGATACTCTGGCTGGCGAACTTGGTGAGAATAAGGCTGAAAAGCAATATACCTACGATGAGGCTATTGAAATAATTAAAAAGGCGGTTGCTCCACTTGGGGAAGAGTATGTGGGGCTAATTCAGCGCGCTAAAGATGAAAGATGGATTGATGTTTATCCAAATAAAGATAAAGCATCTGGCGCCTATTGCAATTCAATTTATGGGCATCATCCATATGTGCTTACAAATTTTGAAGGGCAAATTGATGATGTGTTTACGTTGGCTCACGAACTTGGCCATGCAATGCACTCATATTTCTCAAGCAAATGTCAACCAGAAACAAAATCCTATTACACAATTTTCTTGGCTGAAATTGCCAGCATCACAAATGAAATGTTGCTTATAAATTATCTTTTAAGCGTGGCAAAATCTGATGACGAAAAGAAAAACTTATACAACAAACTTTTCGACGAAGTAAAAGGTTCAATTTATCGTCAAACTATGTTTGCAGAGTTTGAACAAACAATGCATTCAATGAACGAAAATGATGTGCCTCTTACAAAAGATAAGGTTTGTGACACATATTGTGACATCGTAAAAAAATATTTTGGTCATGTTAAACTTATTGATGAGATAAAGTATGAGTGGGCAAGAATTCCACACTTTTTCAGAGGCTTTTATGTCTATAAATACTCAACCGGTATGATTTGCGCAATAGCATTTGCAAACAGAATATTGTCTGGGAAAAAAGGGGCGGTTGAAGATTACTTTAAATTTCTTTCAGCAGGCGGATGCGACACGCCAATCACCATTCTCAAAAATGCTGGGTGTGATATCACCGATGAAAAAACATTTGAAGGCTGTTTTGATTATTTGCGTTTAATGTTAAATGAATGGCAAAAGTTGATATAACTATACAAAAAATCACGATTATTCGTGATTTTTTAATAATTTTCATATAAATACTTGAAATAATTGAAATTTGTGATAACATAAATGTATAAGGATGGAGTGGTGGAAAAACTTATACAAGAATGCAGAGCGTTTTGACCACGCTTGAGATCGCCCTTGCCAGCGAAGTGATAGATTGCATGGGCGGAATACAAAAAGTAAAAGAATTACAAAAAGAAGGCTTTAATATTGAACGTCGCATGCTGATTGCTAATGACCTTAAAGAAGACGATCTGTTATCAGATTTAATTCGGGGGGGGGACTTGCTGACGCAATAATTATAAAATACAAGAAGTGGACTTTATAAGCCCACTTTTTTGCTTTATCATCAAAATTATGTATTTTTATTTAAATTTTTTATAATTTTTGCTAAATTTTCTGCAATTTCGTTGGATTTTTCTGCAATTTTGTGCTCGCACATTACCCTAATTTTGTTTTCTGTCCCGCTTGCTCTCACAAGAATTCGACCGTCATTTTCAATCTCATTTTGCAATTTTAAAATTTCGTTTTGTAAAATTTGTGCATTTAAAATTGAAGTTTTGTCTGCTACGTTTATATTGATTGTTGCTTGAGGAAACTTGTAATAATTACAAAGAGAGGAAAGTTTGCAGCCGCTTGTCATGCTGGCAATTGTAAGTGCGCTCAGAACGCCGTCGCCAGTGGAAGAAATGTGCGAATTGATGATGTGCCCGCAGGGCTCACCACCAATAAAGGCACCTTGCTGCCGCATAAGAAGACTTACATACTTGTCGCCCACGTCTGCGCGAAGTAGAGAGATGCCCTTTTCGCTTAATGCCAGCTCAAGCCCTTTGTTTGTCATGCTTGTGCCTACAATTTTATCTACGTTATAATTACATGCAAGAAGATATAAAATGTCATCACCATCTAAAATATTGCCCTTTTCATCACATGCGATAATTCTGTCAGCGTCGCCGTCAAAACAGAACCCAACATCGCACCCAAACTTTGTCGTCAAACTTGAAATTACTTCAGGGTAAAGCGCTCCGCATTTTACGTTTATCTTTTTACCGTTTGAACCGCAATTAAAAGCGTAAACCTGCGCTCCGCATTTTTGAAAAATATTTTTTGCAATTGAAAAGGCTGCACCGTTTGCACAGTCAAGTGCAACTTTTAATCCGCTTAAATTACCAAATTGCGAAACAAGATGATTTATGTAAAGTTTCTTTAGTTGCGGTTTATAAATATATTTGCCTAAATTTAAATACTTATTTTCTTTTGGATAAATAAGATTTTGCTCAATTTTATACTCATCTTGCTCGTTGATTTTATAGCCTTCATGGTCGAATATTTTTATTCCGTTGTGGTTTTTAGGGTTGTGGCTGGCACTTATCATTACGCCATAGTCGCACCCTAAAGTTGAAGTTAAATACGCCACCAAAGGCGTGGTAACTATGCCAACGTCAATTACATTGACGCCGCCGGCTGTAACTCCAGAGGCAAGTGCAAGCGCCATTGTACTTCCGCTTGTGCGGGTGTCGCGACCAATTAAAACTTTTTTGTTGCCTTTACAAAGTCTTGCCAGACTGTTGCCTATGGCATATGTAATGCTTGGGGTGACGGCTTTGCCATATTCCCCACGTAATCCGTCAGTACCGAAATATATTCCCATATTTTATCCTCACCAATATTTTTTAGCCAAATCTGGCTTATTTTCTTGCCTTGCTCGACCAATTACAAAGTCGCCTTGCTTACATTGTTTTGTAATGGTGGAATTGGCGCAAATATAACAATCATTTTCAATTTTAACAGGTGCAACAACAACGCTGTTGCTGCCCACAAAAACATGGTTGCCAACAATTGTTTTATGCTTGAGTTTTCCATCGTAATTTGCAAAAATCACACCGCAACCAATGTTGCATTGTGTCCCAATTTCGCAGTCTCCAACATATGCCAAATGACTTATTTTGCTGCCACTTCCAATGTGACTGTTTTTGATTTCTACAAAGTTGCCAATTTTGCAATCATCATCAATTTCGCTTTTAGGTCTCAACCTTGCGAAAGGCCCAATTGAAACATTGTTATGAATTATGCAGTCTTGAATTACGCTTTGATGCAGTGTGCAATTTTCGCCAATCGAGGCATTTACAATAAAGTTGCCGGGTAATAGTGTGGTGTTGTCTCCAATTTCAACTTTACCTTCAATGTGATTGTTTTCATAAACAACAACATTTTTGCCAAATTTAACATTTTTTCCAATATAACAAGTCTTTTTGTTTAAAAATTCGGTCATTTTTCATTCTCCACCTCATTATATATGTAAAAATAATGTTATTTGAGACGAAAATTTGAAAAATAATTTGTTTTTTGCAAAAACTGTGATAAAATAAAATTGACGCTCAAGAGTGCTAATCTCGCGTAAACTTGATTGGTGCCTCTCCAGGTATGCAGGCATAGTTTAGTGGCAAAATGAACGCTTCCCAAGCGTTAGTTGCGGGTCCGATTCCCGTTGCCTGCTCCAGATTAAAAAAATACAAAGGAGGGATGTATGACATTTGCAGACTTTTGGACAAATCAAAACAACCCAGAATTACCAAAGAGCGTATATCTTTATGGTACAAGGCACTTGATTGTGCTTGCGCTTGTGGTTGTAGCTTGCATTGTTTTTACGGCCATATTTTACAAAAGAAGTGAGAAGGCGAAAAACATATTGTTTAAAGTTTTTGCATCCATCCTTTTGTTTTTTGAAATAGCGTCACGAATTGTTAATTTAATTATTGAAAAAAACTATACTGTTGAAAACATTGCAAAAATACTTCTTCCGATGCACATATGTTCTGTTATGGTATGGGTGTTTATAATTGCCATCTTTACAAAAAAGCGATTCCTTCTCGAGTACGGAGTAATCGGGGGAGGGATCGCTACGCTCGCATTTTTAGCATTTCCTGCGGTTGGGCTTAACCGTACATATATGTCTTTCACATGCATTTACAGCACATTTTCTCATATGCTTGGTTTTGTGACGGTTGTACTTTTGATGACACTTAGACAGGTGAAGTTTGAGTGGAAACGCATTTGGCAGCCTCTGGTTTGCTTTGTTGTGATGTTTTTGTGGGGTGTATTATTAAACTGGGTTATCTTCCCAGGTGCTGATTATATGTATTTGCGCAATGACCCACTTGAACTTGGCTTGCCAATTCCGTATCAAATTGTTTATGCTGTAATTTTAGTTGTGTATACGTGCGCTTTCTATCTTGGAAATTGTATTATAGATAAAATTAGAGCGCGCAAGTTGAAACAAAAGTCCGCAAACTAAAAAAAATGACAAAATACCAAAAAAATTGTTAAAATTTCTTGTGCTATTATAAAATTTATATTATAATTTATTGTAGGAGGAAGGAATTATGGCAAAAAAAGCAAGCAAAGATTATTTTGGGCTTGGAAGACTTGTAAGTATTATTCTTGCAATTATTCCAGTTACAGCATGGCTTCTTGGGGCATTTACAAGATTTAAAGAAGGCAAGCTTGTAGCAGGCATCATCCGTTTAATCGGACTTGGTTTTGTTTTATGGGTAGTAGACCTTGTTCTTATGATTATGAACAACAGAATTTTGCGTTTACTTAATGTATAAAACAAAAAAATAAATCCACTAGGAAACTAGTGGATTTTTTATTTTTCTCTTTTCGCAACTTCGTATAATAAGTTTATACAGCTCGCATATTACAAATGCTGTCAACGAAATGGCTATTAGGATTAATAAAGTGGTATATTGTATAGGTTCAAGTTTAAGTAAGTGGCTTAAAGTGTCTACTTCCATAAATAATATTTGTATTCCAATTGATCCGAGTGTTGACACCGCGAAAAACCAGTTTGAAAACGGATTGATTTTGAAAATAGACCGTTTTTCGCTTCTGCAATTAAATGCGTGCCAGTTTTGTAAGAATACCATCAGCGTCATCACAAGAGAGCGGACAATTGCAACGTTCCAGCCGAGAACGTTTATAAGGTACATCCAGCAGCCAAATACAATTAAGCCTATTGCACAGCCCATCACGCCAACTTGCAGCACCATTGACTTGCTGAAGAGCGATTCTTTTGTTGAACGGGGCTTTTCACACATAATATTTGGTTCTGCCTTTTCAAAGGACAGGGCAAGGTCTTGAAAACCATCAGTAACTATGTTAAGCCATAAAAGTTGAATAGGCAGGAGTGGAGGCTCTTTTGAGCCACATACAAGTGCCAGCAAGAAGAACAATACTTCAGCAAGAGAGCCCGAAAGCAAGAAGTATGCAATTTTACGTATATTTGAATATGCTGTTCGACCTTCTTTTACACCTTTGACAATTGAATTGAAATTGTCGTCAAGTATAATCATGTCGGCGGTTTCTTTTGATACATCTGTGCCAGAGCCCATGGCTATACCGATGTGTGCCGATTTGATTGCTGGGCTGTCGTTTACGCCATCACCTGTTACGGCTACAAATTCGCCCTGACGTTTTAACGATTCAACAATATGCAGTTTGTCGGTTGGGGTAACTCGAGAGAATACCGTTTTATCTTTTACAAAATCATCAAAGTCTTTTTCGCCTTTAGCAAAGTATTCTTCAACCTCTTTACCTGTTACAACCTGCGATGCATTTTGCGCGATGTCAATGTCCTTAGCAATTGATAGGGCAGTAAGTGGGTGGTCACCGGTAATCATAATAACCTTAATTCCGGCTTTATGACAATCGGCGATTGCTTGTTTAGATTCTTGTCTGACTGGGTCTATAAATCCCACCAGTCCAAGAATTGTAAGATTTTTAATGTTGTTTTCTGTAAAGCCGTCGCCATGTATTTCTCCGCTTGCAAGTGCAATTACGCGGTATCCCCTTTGTGCAAGGCTTTCATTTTGTTTAATAAAAGTTTTTTTGTCAAGCACTTTAGTATGGCCATCGATATTCATAAATGATGAAAACTCAAGCACTTTTTCCAAACTTCCCTTTATTGTGCAATATTTCTTGCCATCATTTTCATAGAAAAGTGCTGAATATTTATTTTCTGATTCATATGGAATTTGAGATAATGTTTTATATCCGCGCTTATTTACGCCGATTTTTTTTGCCATAACTTTAAATGCAATGTCAATTGAGTCTCCAAAGTATTCTGCCTTGCCATCTTTTTCTTTAAACTTAGCCTCATTGTTAAGTTCTCCCATAAGCGCAAGGTGTTTAATTAAAGGTAATTTTTGTTTATCTTTGCATTCAAGCTTTCCGTTTGTATTGTATCCACTTCCGCCAATAGCAAATTCGCGCTCATCTGGAAGTGCTATAATCTTTGCTGTTTGTTCGTTTAAGGTAAGTGTTCCAGTTTTATCAGTCGCAATTACCGTGCAACTGCCTAAACTTTCAACTGCGTTTAAGTTTTTAACTACCACCTTGTTTTTCCCCATCCGGTTGGATGCAATGGTCAGCGCCATTGTAACTGCCAGCGGCAACCCCTCAGGCATGGCTGAAACTGCTAAGGCAATTACTGAAATAAACACTTCATTAAACTTATAATGTTGCAGTGTCATAATAATGAAAATTACAACCGCAACAGCAACAATAGCAATGCTTATTTGTTTTGAGAATTTGCTGATTCGTATATTGAGAGGTGATTTTTGTTCTTTTACTTCGTTAAGATTTGTCGCAATGTTGCCAATTTCGGTATTTTTACCAATTTCAACTACCACGCAAACTGCACGGCCTGTAATAACTGAACTTCCTGAAAACACCATATTTTTTCTGTCGCCAAGAGGACATTTTTCTTCCAGAACAACATCATCTTTTACTGCATTAATGCTTTCACCTGTAAGTAAGGCCTCGTCTACTGTAAAATTGCTGCACGATAATATGCGCATATCCGCAGAAATTTTGTCGCCGCTTTCCAAATATACAATGTCGCCAATTGTTAGTTTGTTTGATTCAACTTCAATTTTTTCGCCATCTCTAAGTACCTTTGCTTTTACTTTAATCATGTTGGACAGCGAATTTGCAACACGTTGGGCGCGTTTTGATTGAATTGTACCAATTATTGCATCAATCATCACGATGCCAAGAACTACGCAGCCATCAAGGACTTCGTTGACGATAAATGAAAAAGCCATTGCTATTAAAAGTATAAGTACAATAGGGTTGATAAGCTCTTCTAAAAACATAAGAAATATCGATTTAGGTTTTTTCTTAGGTAAAATGTTTTCTCCCGTCTCGGCCAATTTTTGCTGTGCTTGCTGTGAAGATAGGCCTTTTTCAGTGGCGCCTATTTGCTTAAGGACGTCCTCTTTTGACAGAGCGTGCCAAAACGTTTTTGGTTTTACTTGGTCGTTATGTTTTTTCACCATTTTCTCCTTTTAAGACATTTTAACATTTTTTACCAAAAAAACTAAATAAATTTGCAATTTTTACCTTTATTTTATGTAATTTTTACTAAAAAGTTTTTATTTGATTGACTAAACGCCAAAAATGTTATATTATAGTATAGTTAAAAATACTATTTTTAGAAAAAACTATTGAATTTTCCTTAAATTATGCTATAATTTAGCCAAAGGAGCAGTTATGGGACTTTTATGTAATTGGTTTACTGATTTGGGAAGGTCTATTCAAAAAGGCTTAGGCCCAACATGGACAACAACATTAATGTGCGTTTTCCTTTTTATCACATTATGGCTTATGCAAAGTGTGTTTAGGGCATCAATCAATAAAACAAAAATAGTATTTAAGTGGGGCCAAATCATCTTTATGATTATTTTCTTATTATTGACGATTTGGTTTATCACATTAATGTAAAGGAGAGAAAAGATGAATTCATTATTACTTGCAACACAAACAAACGACTTTCTTACAAAAGGTTTAGAAATTATTCGTTATGTATTATTCGGCATAATTATTGCAGCCGCAATTGTTTTGGTTATTACAACACTTTTGCAAGCAAACAGTTCTGACAACAGTTTAGATGCATTTACTGGTGCTAAACAAGAAAGTTATTACTCACAAAACAAGGGCGCATCAAGAGATGTAATTTTAAAAAGAATTACCATTGCAATGGCTGTTATCATTCTTGTCTGTGTAATTGCATTCTTATGCACACTGTTTGGTTCAGATGCAGGCAATGCTAACACTGGGGCTGGCGCTTAATGCAGGCAAAAACTAAGATTTTAACTTTACTTGAAAAAGATGGCTTAGCCTTTACTGGGCTTGGCAATCTTTTTTCTTTTATATCAGAAACTTATTCAATTCCAATGGAAGAAGTTAAGAAAGATTTTGATAAATTAATGAAAGAAGGCCTTATTTTTGAAGTGAATAGGGGCAAATATGTTACAGTGCCATCCCGAGGCTATGTAAAGGCAAACTTTATTGGCAACGCAAAAGGTTTTGGTTTTTGTGAAACGCCAAACAGCGATGAAGATGATATATTCATACCTGCAAATATGTGCGGCGGCGCAATTGACGGCGACAAAGTTATTGTTAAACTTTTGTCAAACACAGATGAAGGTAGGGATGGTCAGATTGTAAAAGTTTATAGAGAGGTTGAACATCTTACCGGCGTTGTTGAAAAAATTGGAAGAAATTATTTTGTAGATCCAGACAACAATCGCATTCCATTTAAAATAAAACTTACAAATGGTGGGCTTAAAGTACAAGAAAATGACAAGGTTGTGGTAAAACTTCAACGCAATCAGGTCAGCATTTCTGGTAGGGTGATTGAGGTGCTTGGTAAAAGTGATGACGTAAAAGCATGTGAGCTTGCAATAATTCGCGACCATGGACTTTTTGAAACTTTCCCAGAGCATGTGTTAGCAGAGGCAAAGAAAATTCCTCAAAAGGTGCAAGCAAGCCAAAAACAAGGCAGACGCGATTTGACGGAAGAAGTTTTATTTACAATTGATGGGCTGGATGCCAAAGACCTTGATGACGCAATTTCTATTGAAAGGACTGTAAATGGATATAAACTTGGCGTGCATATTGCCGACGTTGGCGAATATGTAAAATATGAAAGTGCGCTTGACGAAGAGGCTTACAATCGCGGCACAAGTGTGTATTTCCCTACAAGCGTATTGCCAATGCTGCCTAAAGAGCTTTCCAATGGCATTTGCTCGCTTAATGAGGGCGTTGAAAGATTGGCCCTTACATGCCAGATGATGATTGATGAAAATGGTTATGTACGCTCTCACGAGATTTTTGAAAGTGTAATTAAAAGCAAAGCGAGGCTGAATTATACAGATGTACAAAAATTATTTGATGGCAAAGAAACAGACGAAAAAACAGAAAGCGTTAAAGAGCAACTTCTTATTATGCTTGAGCTTTCTAAGAAAATTCAAGCCAAAAACAAGGCAAATGGAAGTTTAGATTTTGAAATACCAGAGGTACAGTTTGTTTTTGATGAAAATGGCATGGCTGTAGACTTTGAAAAGAGAGAACGAAATGACGCACACAGATTGATTGAAGACTTTATGGTTATTGCAAATCAAACTGTTGCAAAAGAATTTTGCGACAACGACATACCTTTTGTATATCGTGTGCATGAAAGTCCTCGCAAAGAAAAAGTAATTTCAGTGATGGAATATTTGAAGGGGCTTGGTGTCAAAACGCCAAAAATTCCTGACAATATCACACCAAAATTTTATCAAGAAGTGCTTGCGCTTACTGATGATCAACCTTTCACTGAAACCGTGAATAAAGTGATTTTAAGATCAATGCAAAAGGCAAAATATATGAACGAGTGCAGAGGTCACTTTGGGCTTGCACTTGAATACTATTGTCATTTTACATCGCCTATTCGAAGATATCCAGACCTTACTATTCACAGAATTATTAAGGAGTGCTTGCATAAAGGGCGTCTTGGCGGACAAAGAATTGACGAACTTGAACAGTTTACTTTTGAAGCTGGCGAGCAATCAAGTTTGACAGAGCGAAATGCTGACAAAACTGAACGCGAAGTTGACGATCTTTGGAAAGCATATCTTATGAAAGATAGAGTGGGCGAAAACTTTGAGGGGGTTATTTCATCTGTTACAAACTTTGGCGTGTTTGTTGAACTTGAAAATACAGTTGAAGGATTAATTAGAATTGAAGACCTGCCAGATGATGGATTTTTGCTTTTAGAAAAGCAACTTAAGCTTAAAGGGCAAAAAATGTCCTTCGGTGTGGGCGATAAAGTTGAGGTCAAATTGATTTCATCAAACATATATACTCGTAAGATTGACTTTGCCTTTGAAAGATTTATTGAAAGGCGCAAAACAGTAAAATAAGCGAAAAAAACATTAAAAATGCAAATAAAAGTCGAAAAAACACTTAAAAAACGCAAAAAATATTAATTTTTTTAAAAAAAATTATATTTGGGTATTGAAAAAGAAGTTGTTGGGTGTTATAATATAGGAGACGAGATGAAGATTATTACAAACAATAAAAAAGCATATCACAACTTCTTCATTTCAGACTGTCTTGAAGCTGGCATTGTGCTTGAAGGTGGTGAGATTAAATCGGTAAGTGGTGGTAAAATCAATTTAAGCGATAGCTTTGTTACCATAAAAAATGGTGAAGCTTTCCTTAAAAATTGTTATATAGCACCACTGCCAGATTGCCCACAAACCGACAGCGCGTGTAAGCGGACAAGAAAATTGCTTTTGCATAAGGTTGAGATTGCTAAGCTGGAACGTAAGATTATGGAAAAAGGCTTTTCAATTGTACCAACAAAAGTTTATATCTCAAACGGCAAGGCTAAAGTTGAAATTGCTTTGGCAAAAGGTAAAAAACTTTATGACAAAAGAAATGCCCTAAAAGAAAAAGCAATTCAAAGGGACATTAGTAGGGCAATCAAAGACGCTTAAGTAATTGGGGGCGCTTTGGTTTCGACGGGAAATGGTTGGCTGAAATATAAAGCACGTGGTGAGTTGACACCTAAAAATCACAAATTGCAAATAAACGCAAACAATAACGTAGTTCGTATGAACACTGCCGCTTGCGCAGCTTAAGTTCTTAAGACGGACAAAAATTCTGGTCGATTAAGATTTTCGACCTCTCCACTAAAAGGCTCGCTAACTTTTAATTGGGGATCATTTTAAGCGCTCTGGCAATTCTGAGTTTGTCTTTGTAAGATTTGCTAAATCAAAAAGAATAGTTGAAAGAAAGTTGTTTATGGCTGTACTTTCAACGAACATCAAGCATAAACTAAACGTGTAGAAAGGTTTTAAGCAAGTTTTTCGGAAGCGGGTTCAATTCCCGCCGTCTCCACCAAAATGTCAAAACAAAACAAAAGGAAGTGAATTTATGGGAATGTTAGAATTAGTTGTAATTATTCTTGGAATTATTGTCGCAGGAGGCTTTTTGCTTTATTTCTTAGGAGACCTGCTTATGAGCATGGCAACTAAGGGTAAAAGAGATGAAAGACTTATCAGCGAAAAACAAAATGAACAAACAAAAGCTTTGCAAGAAAGACTTAACGCTCTTCCAAACGCAGAAGAGTTGAAAAAGAACCCAGCTATAGCATCTGTTCTTCTTAATGGCGGCATGGTTGAAGCTTACAACCCAGAGGAAGAAGAAAAGCTTGAACAAGAAGCAAAAGCTGTGGAAGAAGAAATTTCAGAGGTTGAAGAGGCTGAAGAAATTTCAGAAATCAACGAGGCAGCGGAAGAAGCACAAGTTGAAGACGTCGAAGAAGAAACTGAAGTTGATGATACTGAAGATGTAGAAGAAGAGGAAGAAGAGGAAGAAGTTGACGACATTGCTGATTATATTGCACAGCGTAGAAAAGAATTGATGGAAAAACTTGCAAGAATTAAGCAAGAAAACGCTGATGAAGAGGAAGAATCGCTTGACCTTGACGAAACAGAAGAAGAAACTGAAACAGCAGAAGAGGAAACAGAAGAATCTGCACCAGTTGAGGAAGAAGAGACCGAAACTGAAGAAGAAAATGCTGCAGAAGAAGAGGCAGAAGTTGAAGAAAAACAAGAGCCAGTTGCAGCTCCAGCGCCAACCGCTGTAGCACAGCAGCCAGCAGCAATTGTAAGACCAGTTATTGGAAACTTAGCTGAACTTGAAGAAAAACTTGCGCTTGCTCAAGAAAGATTAAAATCAAACGAAAAAGAACTTAGAAGATGCAAAAAAGAGTATATCCCTCTTAGAAAAGTAAAGAAAACACTTGAAAAAGATGAAAACAAACTTCGTAGAAAAGAGGCACTTGTTGCTAAACAAAAAGTTATGCTTTATGGTGTAAATAATTATTCTGATATTGATGAAGAAAAGGCAAAGAAGTTGGCAGAAGATCTTGACCTTCTTGATGGACTTAAACTTTCAGTTCAACACTGCCATGAAGTGATGAACAACAACAAAGAAAGATATCCACTTCTTGAACAAATTTATAATCTTCTTGTAAATAAAAATAACGATCTTAAAGAAGAAATCAAAGCATTGCAGGCAGCAATTGAAAAGGCTAAAGCAGAAAACTAGAATAAACTTTTCGTAAAATAAAAGCAGGTGTGAAACCTGCTTTTTTAATGCCAATCAATAGTTTGTTGCCCGTTGGCCGATAAAAAGTTGTTGCATTTTGAAAAGTGTTTGCAGCCGAAAAATCCGCGATAAGAAGAAAGTGGACTTGGGTGTGGCGATTTTAATATAAGATGTTGATTTTGTATCAGTGGCGCGTAACTTTGTGCATAAGAGCCCCAAAGCAGAAACGCAATTGGTTCTTTTCTTGCGCCAACAAGTTCAATGATTTTTCTTGTTAACGTCTCCCAGCCTTTATCTTTATGAGAGTTTGCTTGTCCTTTACGTACAGTCAGAACAGTGTTTAACAAAAGTACGCCTTGTTTTGCCCAACGCTCTAAATTTCCACTTGTATTGCATTTTATATTTAGGTCACTTTCAATCTCTTTGAAAATGTTGACAAGTGAAGGTGGAAGAGGAAAGTTGTCCGGCACCGAGAACGAAAGCCCTTGCGCCTGTCCAGGCTCGTGATAAGGGTCTTGACCAATGATGACAACTTTAATTTTGTCAAGCGCAACATGATTGAGTGCGTTGAAAATTTTATCCTGTGCAGGATAAATTTCGTAATGGGCGTATTCGTCCTCTAAAAAAGCTTGCAACGATTTAAAGTATTGTTTGTCAAATTCTGGTTTTAATAAATCAAACCAACTTCTTCTTAATTGTATCATGCTTTAATTATAATAAAACTTGTTATATTTTGCAACAAACTATTGAAAAAATGACAACATTATGTTAAAATATTTTATAGAGGTGAAAATGAAACGAAGAAGAATAACAAATGAACTAGTTGAAAAAGCAATCCAACAGCAGATGCCGTTTTATACTTTAGTTGGGGCAGAACGTCCGGATGGAGAATATATTAATGGTTCTCGATTTGTTTTTGAATTGAATGAGGAAAGGTATAATTATCCTAGAAAATTTGTTTTTGCTGACTATACTGAGGAAGATGAAAGATTAGACTTTAAGCTTGAATATCCAGAAGGAGAGACGAAAGTTATATATGGGATAAATTTGCTGAATATCATTGAAAATGTTAAAGATGAAATGGGGAAATATACCGCGTTTTTAGACTATTACCAAAGTGTAGAAATTATTGAAAGATGCTTTAGGGAAACATTTAAAGAAAGTTATCTTGAAAAGCATAAAGAGCATTTTGAAGAGCGTGCACGGGCAATTGCTCGTTCAATACATGAACAATCTGCAAATGAGGAAGGAAAAGTGTGGGCTGCTACTCTTTATGGAAGAATGGAAAGGGAAACAACGTATGAACCTATTAGACATGTGGAACATCATTTTGCGTTCATGTATCCAAAATACAATAAATTTGATCATAGTAGAGAGAAAATAGATTTTGGTAGTGTATATAATGTGATTTTGCCTTTAAGAAATAGTGCGGAATTTGGTGGCGGCGTGAGGCGTCCTTGCCTTATAATAGGGCAATCAAGCAACGGATTTTATTATATTGTGCCATTACGTCATATAAAACACGAAGATATGATTGATGAAGAATATTATGCTTGTGATGACCAAAATGGCATCCCAACATATGCGGTTCGTGGATTTGTTGATATTGTTGAAGCGGGGAATATTCAAGATTTTGTAAGAAAGATTGATAGAGATCGCTATATAAAACTCTGCAGCCTTATTAATCGTGATAATCAAGTTAAAACCGGAATTTACAATTTTTCTATTGGTATGGGCGCTACAAGTGCTGAAGATATTTTAAAGGCAAAAAGTAATGAGTATGATTCAAATTTTACCTTACCTTCAGAAGCATTTTTGTTTGAAGTCATCACTAAAACTTTGAATAGAGAAGAGATGGCGAATGGTGATGCGCTTTATCAAATGGAAGACAGTCATTATAAATACAGAGTAAAGGTTAAAGAGGGTGAGATTGAATTTAGAATTCCAAGATTGGATGGTAAAGAGAGAATTATAAAGTTTGTTCAAGATCAGCCAATTGATGTGCTTTCAAATGCCAAGGCATTGCAAAAGGGCGAAGAAAATATAAGCAAACTTTCGCCAGATAAATTTTTATCGACAACGTGGCGAATTGAAATGTCAAAAGCCAATCCTATGTTTAGGTATCTTTTGATTAAGCGCTTAACATCAATTAATCATTCAGTTTATTTAAGGACTATGAATGATAATCCAGAAAATGTAGATGTTTCAAGATTGGCAGAATTTATTAAAAATACTTTAAAGAAGTGTGGCTTTACATACGATGGAGATTATGAAAAACTCGTTACAGAAGGTGTAGATGCAATTGACTTAAGTAAATATTACTTGACTAAATCTTTATTCAGACCATTGGATAATAATGTATACAATACACAAACGCCTGCAAAATATTGTGTTAGTTCAAAGGATGCTAGTGATGTTGCAAAAGCCAGCATGATTAATAATGATGATATAGATGACGAAGATGAAAGTGAAAGCGGAATATAAGAAAAACTCCTAAAAATAGGAGTTTTTTTGTTTTCGCTTGCAATTAGTTGATTTTATTTTGTTTTTTGCATTGTTTTGGCTAAAATATCACTATGGAGGAATAAAACATGAGTTGTCCAATTAATATGGAAGGTTTTGGCCCATCTCCTATTCCAGAAGAAGCAAAATGGGTACAATTAAAAGAGATTAATCAGGTTTGCGGTTTTTCGCATGGATGTGGTAAATGTGCACCACAACAGGGCACTTGCAAGCTTACATTAAACGTTAAAGACGGAATAATTAAAGAGGCATTAGTTGAAACGATAGGCTGCTCGGGCATGACGCATTCTGCGGCAATGGCGGCTGAAATTTTGCCAGGAAAGACACTTTTGGAGGCATTGAATACAGACCTTGTTTGTGATGCAATCAACGATGCAATGAAACAAATTTTCTTGCAACTTGTATATGGCAGAAGTCAGTCTGCATTTTCAGAAAATGGTCTTGAAGTTGGCTCAGCGCTTGAGGATTTAGGGAAAACGCTTAACAGCAATGTTGGTACCGTTTATTCAAGTGCAAAAACAGGCACAAGATATTTGAATTTGGCAGAAGGCTACATTACAAAAGAGGCACTAGATGAAAATGGTGAAATTATAGGTTATGAGTATGTCGCAACCGGCTCGCTTATGAAATCACTTCGTGAAGGTGTCGAGCCAAAAGAGGCTGTTGAAAAAGCCACTAAAACTTATGGCAGATTTGCTGAGGGCGTGACCTTTGTCGATCCAAGGGAGGTGAAATAATGGAAGTTACAACAAAAATCACTTCAATTGAACAAACATTAAAAAAATACAACATTAAATCGCTTGAAGAAGCAGAAAAACTTGCGCTTGATAAAGGCGTTGATGTAGATAAAATAGTAAAGGGCATTCAGCCTATTTGCTTTGACAATGCTGTTAAAGCATATCAACTTGGCGCCGCAATTGCAATCAAGCAAGGCGTTAAAGAGGCAAAAGACATTGCACTTTGTTTAGGTGAAGGTTTGCAAGCATATTGCGTTAAAGGCTCAGTTGCTGACGAGCGTCAAATTGGGCTTGGTCATGGCAGACTTGGCAGCATGCTGCTTGATGAGAAAAACAAAAGTTTTTGTTTCCTTGCTGGGCATGAGAGTTTTGCTGCGGCAGAAGGGGCAATTGGTATTGTTACAAGTGCAAACAAGGTAAGAAAAACACCTCTTAACGTTGTTCTTAATGGGCTTGGCAAGGATGCTGCTTACATCATCTCAAGAATAAATGGGTTTACCTTTGTAAACACCAAGTACGACCATAACAGCGGAAATCTTGAAATTGTTGAAGAAAGGTCATTTTCTAGTGGTGATAGGGCAAAAGTACGCTGTTACGGCAGTTATGATGTGCCAGAGGGCGTAGCGATTATGAAATATGAAAATGTGGACCTTTCAATTACAGGAAATTCAACAAACCCAACACGTTTCCAACACCCAGTTGCTGGTATTTACAAAAAGTGGTGCAACGAAAATGGAAAAACATATTTCTCTGTTGCGTCAGGTGGCGGAACTGGTAGAACATTGCATCCAGATAATATGGCAGCGGGGCCAGCAAGTTATGGCCTTACTGACACTATGGGCAGAATGCACTGCGATGCTCAATTTGCAGGCTCTTCATCAGTACCAGCGCATGTAGAAATGATGGGCTTTATCGGTATGGGCAACAATCCAATTGTAGGGGCTACGGTCGCGCTTGCGGTGGCAATAAGCCTTGCAATGAATAAATAAATTTGCGTTTTGCTTGACAATAAGCAATTTTAATGTTAATATATGGTATAATCAAGATGGCGGGGTAAGACCCAGTAGTTTTATAATCATCTTACAGAGATAGGGCGGTTGGTGCAAGCCTGAAAGAAATTATAAAGCGAATTACACTTATTTCAAGTTTTGCGTTTTGTCCACGAACGGACTAAATAAGAGCAAACAATGTTTGCTGAATTAAGGTGGTACCACGAAAGCACACTTCGTCCTTAAAATAAGGATGGTGTGCTTTTTTAATAGGAGAGAAAAATGAATAAATTAGACAGAAGTAAATTGTTTGAAACTTTGAAAGAGAGAGGCTATGTGTATCAAGCAACCAATGAAGAAAATGTAAGAAAAATTATAAACGGCAATCCTACAACAGTTTATGTTGGAATTGATCCCACTGCAGATAGTTTACATATAGGACATTTCTTTTCACTTATGATGCTTAAATATTTTCAGGATGCGGGGCATAGGGTTATTGTTCTTATTGGCGGAGCTACTGCTATGGTTGGTGATCCATCTGGAAGAACAGATATGAGGCAAATGATGACGAAAGAACGCGTTCAGAATAACTTCAATGAAGTTAAAGCATTGGTTGAAAAATTTGTAGACATTACAGGTGAAAATCCTGCAATAATAGTGAATAATGCAGATTGGTTCAACGGATATGATTATGTTAGTTTTATGAGAGATGTTGGCAAACATTTTAACGTGAATGAGATGCTTACAAACGATGCTTATTCAAGAAGATTGCAAGAAGGTGGACTCACTTTTCTCGAAATGGGATATATGCTAATGCAAGCATATGATTTTGTATATTTAAATAAAAAATATGGTTGCATGTTGCAAATTGGCGGATCTGATCAATGGGGTAATATGACGGCTGGCACTAAACTTTCTCGTAAAATTGCATTTGAAAACAATACCGCATCAAATTTGGAAGCTCTTACTTGTCCGCTTCTTACAAATTCCGAGGGACAAAAAATGGGAAAAACGGCAAAAGGTGCATTGTGGGTTGCTAGAGAAAAAACAAGTGTCTTTGATTTCTATCAATATTTTTACAACGTACAAGATAAAGACGTGTTGTCATTATTAAGGCTGTTTACCAGATTGCCTCTTGAAGAAATCAATTCAATGATTCATAATGATATCATTTCAGCCAAAAAGATTATGGCTTTTGAAATTACTAAACTTATTCATGGAAATGATGAAGCTGTCAAAGCCAGAGAGATGAGTGAAAATCTTTTCTCGCAAGGTGGTGATGATGCGCCTGAATTCGAAGTTGCTAAAACTGAACTTGGCGCAGGAATAGGCATTTGTGACCTTTTATTTAATACAAAACTTGCCCCATCAAAGAGTGAGGCGCGCAGACTTATTCAAGGCGGTGCAATTTCTGTTAAAGGTGAAAAAATAAGCGATTTTACACTTGTTGTAAAAGAAAGTGACTTTGAAGATGGCTCACTTTTACTTAAAAAGGGTAAAAAGAACTTTATAAAGGTTGTTTTAAAATAATGAATTTTACAAAAACAAATGAAATTGTTGAAAAGAAATCGCGATTTTTAGGATTCTTGCTTGAGTGTGAAAATGAAACGCAGATTAAAGAGGCTGTTGCGTTTTTAAAGAAAGAGCATAAGAAGGCAAATCATGTGTGTTGGGCTGGCCGCATCAAAACACCGTTTTTTGAAAAAGCGGTTGATGATGGTGAGCCAAGCGGAACTGCAGGACGTCCAATTTTGGGAGTTATGCAGAAAAAAGACAAACAAAATGCCTGCATATTTGTAGTGCGATATTTTGGCGGAATTAAGTTGGGCGCGGGCGGTCTTGTGCGTGCATATGCGCGCGTGGCAGCCGACCTTTTGGCAGAATAGGAGAGAAGTTGAAACAAGTTACAGAAATCAAAAAAATTGGTAGAGGTGACCGCTATAAACTCTTTTTAGATGACGAGTTTGTAGGCGTTTATGAAGCGGAAATTTTGGCAAGATATTGTCTAAAGACAGGTCAAAGTTTTGATGAAGACTTTTTTGAAAAATTGGCAATTGAAAATGGTGATTATGCTTGTTTTAATCGCGGCTTAAACGCGCTTGAAAAATCAATGAAAACAAAAAAAATGTTGCGTGATTATCTGCGCGAAAAAGGTTATCCAAAACAGTGTATTGATCGTGCATGTGACAAACTAGCAGAATATGGATATATCAATGATGAAAGTTTTTGCGAAAACTTTATTATTTCCTACCGTAACCAAAAAAGCAAACGCAAAATGAAATATGATTTACTTTCAAAAGGGGTAAACGAAGAGATTGTAGATCGGAAACTTGACGAAATGTTGGATGCGGACGGGGAAGAAGAAAAATGTTTAAGACTTGCCGGCAAGTACTTAAATGGGAAAGATTTTGACCTAAAAACAAAGCAAAAGTTTTATAATCATATGGCAGGTAAAGGCTATGAATTTGGCCAAATTGCAAATGCGTGGGAGAAAATAACAAATGGTCGGGATTGATATTATTGAGGTTGAAAGGATTGATGCAAGCGATAAATTTCTTGAAAAAATTGCATTTCAAGAAGAAATAGACTTCATCAACAAAGCAAAGTGCGATAAGCTGCGTAAACAAAAAATTGCAGCCCTATTTTGTGTGAAAGAATCTGTTATGAAGGCGCTTGAAATGGGGGCAAAAAGTGGAGTGGTGTTTAAAGATATTCAGCTTTGCCATGAGCAGAGCGGAAAACCATTTGTTGTTTTGCATGGCAAGGCGCTTGACAAGTATAATCAATGTTTTGCAGGCAAAAAAATTGAAGTTTCTCTTTCGCATACAGAGAAATATGCAACAGCCATTGCGATATTGATGTAACAGCAAAAAATAAAGGGTGCATAAAGCACCTTTTTTTATTTATACTATGTTTAGAAAATGATTTGGAAGGAGATAATTATGCAAAACGATGATTACAAAGCGGAACTTGAAAAACTGAGCCTAAAAATTGACAAAAATTGTTTTTTATTAGATGAAATTTTGCCAACTGACCAGCATAACATGTTAGTAGAAGGGCAAGATTGTCAAGAAAACTTTAGGAAAACTTTTGACGCTGTAAAAGACGACTATTTTGCACTTGAAAAAGTCGATATGATTGATTATTGGAATATGGAGAATGAGCGGAGATATTAAACGCGGTGAAATTTACTATGCAGATTTAAGCCCTGTTGTTGGAAGTGAGCAGGGCGGCGTTCGCCCGGTTTTAGTTGTACAAAATGATGTGGGCAACAAATATTCACCAACCGTTATTGTCTCTGCCATAACAAGCCAACTTGGAAAGGCAAAATTGCCCACCCATATAGAGCTTTCTGCCGATGAATACAACTTGCCAAAAAATTCGGTGGCACTTTTAGAACAAATTAGGACTCTCGATAAACGTAGACTTCAAGAGAAAGTAACAACATTATCTCCATCTAAAATGAGAGAGATAAATAAAGCTTTATTGATTTCGCTTGGATTTTAGCAGCGTACGCTGCTATTTTTTTGTTGAAAATTTATTTAGAAGATTTAACGCGATGGTGTTCAAACAAAAAGCCCTATCGAAAGATAGGGGCTTTGTTGAACGTATTTTATATAAATCGTCCTACATTTGGTTGGTGGCAGGGGTGGAAGGGGCGGCTCGTTAAGAAAACAAGCCGGTGTGCTTGTTTTTAGACCAAGCCGGGAGCGACTTGTTCGCGGTCTGCCGGACAACGGTCGAACCTTGGTTCGATTTCTTCCACAAAAAAAAGCCCGAAGGCTTATATTGGCAGGGGTGGAAGGAATCGAACCCTCCTCAGGAGTTTTGGAGACTCTTATTCTACCGATGAACTACACCCCTATATAAAGTTACTCACATATTTTATTACATTCATTTGAAAAAGTCAATAAAAAATGACAAAAAATAAAAAACATCATATATTTTTTCATAAGGATTTATAATAAATCTTGACATGAGTGGTAGTTTTGTGTTAAAATGTCACCACTAAAGGGGAAAATATGATACTTGATACGTTGGAACAAAAGTTGGCAGAAATTCAAAGACGATTTAGAGAGTTTAGTGCTTGGGAAAATAAATTGGAGCAAATAATTAATGCAGGAGACAGCAAAGGACTTGCTAAATTTGCGCGTGAAACTGGCGCGCCTTTAAATTTAGAAAATATATACTTGCTTGATATGCTTTCAAGGTTGACTTTGGGCAGTACTGGGCCTAGCGCGGAAAGAAAACTTCTTGAAGAGGCACGTAAAGATAACATGATTAAGTCGTTTGAAATGAGAGAAAAAGGCGTGCTTATTGTTATGAAAGATGGCAAGCCTCTTCGCATGATTAGGATTACAGATTATTTTCAAGGAATAGGTAAAAGTATTCCAAGATTATATACCGAAGAAAGGCTTGGGAAAAGCCATCAAGACTGCTATAATTTGTCAGGTGTAATAAATCTTACACATAGGGTGGTAAGCGGCTATTGCTCTGCTGAAAGCAAGGCAAAACAATGCCCACATACCTGGCTTGAAATTGATGGCAGACGACATGAATGGGTGCTTGATTTTACTTTAAATGCAATGATAAGTAAAGATGCATATTATAAAATTTTCCGCCCTCGCAATATTGTCAAAATTGATTGTTTTCAAGTTAAAGAAGATGCAAAAATGCTTAGAAGTGCGGCACTTTGCGATAAAGATATTAGGTTGTATTTATATCATCCACAAGAATTACGCATGGCGATGATGAGACAACTGTCCAAAGAGCACGATGCCAGTGAGGTTGGAATTTAAAAAAGTTTAGCAATTTGCTAAACTTTTTTGTTTGGTTTTAGTCTTAAATCGTCGCCTTGAATATACACGCAAACTGAGTACGCTTTATCAACAATTCTGCTGAAAATACGTTCATCATAGTAGTCGGTAATGTCATTTAAATCAAGGTTGCTTGTAATGATTGTAGGGCGTTTATTAAGTTTTCGCTCGTTGAGCACTTGGTAGAGGAAGTTTACCGTAATATTTGGGTTTCTAAGTTCGGTGCCAAGGTCGTCAATAAATAAAACTTCAGCATTTAGATATTTGTCAAGCAGCGCTTGCTTTTCATCAAGGTCGCGGCAAGAATAACTTTTTACAAAATCTTGGTGCATTGCAAAAGATGAGGTGAGCGAAACAACTTTATGACGTTTGATAAGTTCGTTTGCCATGCATTTCATTAAGTGCGTTTTGCCAACTCCTGTTTGACCTGCAATAAAGATAAGCGTCTTTTTAAAGTCTGAATAACACCACTTTTTCATTTTTGAATAAAGGTCTTTCATGTATTCTTTATTGTCAAACAAGTCAAAGTTGGCATTCTCAAATTCTTCTAAAGACAAAAAACCGCTTTCCTCGCGTAAAAGTCTGTTGACTTCTTCAATAAGGCAGTCGCAATATTTGCCATCAACCATCCCACAGTCGTTGCACTTGTTGCAGAAGTGCTGTGGAGTAATGTAGGGGATTGATAAGTCCTTTAATATGTCCTCGTATGCTTTTTGTTTAGCAAGAAGTTGCGCATTTTCGCCCAAGCCTCGTCTTGCATTGTCAATCATAAGTGATACATATTCGTTGTAGGCTTGTTTGAATTGTGGGTTTGCAAGTGCTTTGGTTTTGAAATTATGCGCCTCTTGATTTGCATAAAAACGTCGGTCGGCAATTGCCTGTTTTGCTTTCTTTAATATTTTGTTCATGTTGTACCCCTATATATCAATTTCGTCAATAGATTGGAATAGTGCATTAAGTTGTCCTTGCGAGTAACTTCTTCCAGTAAAGTTCTTCTTTGCTTGTGGTGCGGCTTGCACTTGCGTTGGAAGTGTATCTTTTGCCTCCGCCACCGACTTAATGCCTTTTTCGTGCCAGTCAGCAAGTACTCGGCTTAAGTACTTTAATGGATTTTCTTTTCCCTTAGCCAAACTGCAAGCGTGAGAAATAAGTTCTTCACTCATTTTCCATCCTTCAGTCCACGTTTTATAATTTTCTCTATCAATGTAGTTGACAATTCGGTTTATGTTTAATTCGTCTAAAAGTGCTTGAATTTTATTGTCAAGTGCGATGATGTTGCCAATATATTCTTCAAAGGCAGTGCTTGATAAAATGCCCAGTTTAAACAATTTTGCACATGTTCTATCCATGCCATCAAGTGTGCGGACGGATGTTCTAAAACAAAATTCAGCAATTTCAAACAGAAGATTCTTATCAAAACCCATGTTGATCCATTTAAGGATATAGTTCTCAACAACGGTTTCAAGGTTTTCGTAATATAATCCCAGAGATTTATTGATTTCTTTTGCAATAGAATAAAGTTCTTGTTTTTCTTTTTCAAAGTTATCAATTTCGACAGACGAGAACAACTTCATTTCGTAATATTTAGTTAAAATTACATCCAAGCGCTCAAACGAAATGCGCTTTTTTTGAGATTTGCATATATGTAAAATTACTTCTAAGTTAAATCCGTATTCGTTAAGCCACTTGTTTAAAAGGGCGCGCTCTTCAACATAAGGTGCGCGTTTAATTCCAAGACAGTTGAAAATCTCTGTAATTTCTGGGGATTTTTCTTCAAAACGTTGTAGTCTTTCTTCAACTTGAAGTGTAGTGGTAATACCTTCGCTTGCCCAGTTTTTTGCAACGGTAAGAATATAGTTGTATCCAACTGCGCTTTTCTTAGTTTCAACGCAATATTTCATAATCATTAAAAGCGCTTCAGGTTCAAAATGATATCTTTCCAAAAAGTCGTAGTATTCTTGATACTCGTGCTTTGAAATTGCACGCTTGCCCATAAAAATGTCGTTTGCTTGTTGGTTGAATACTGTGTATTTATCAGGTTTATACAATTTATTTGCAGAAAGCACATTTTTTAGTGGAATGTATGTTATGCCAATAGGGTTGGTGCGTAAAATTTGCACAAGACCTTGCTCTTCCCAATATTCAAATGAGGCAACAACTTCTTCTTCGGTCATATTAAGGGTGCGTGCAAAGTTCTCAAAAGAGTTGTCAAAAGAATTAGAATTGCAAATATAAAGTCCATAAACATAAACTACAACGTCTTGTGGCTTTGCAAATGGCAGATAGTCGTTGATGAAAATATTGTCTAGTTCTGTTTTAGAACTTGCAATAAATTCAGTTGAATACTTACAAAATGACATAACTTTCTCCTAGTAAGCTCATTTTAACACATTTAACTTCAATTGACAAGGAAAAAGTTCAGTAATAATAAAAAAAGAAGTAAATATATTTATCTTATGAAAAAATTTGTTAAGTTTGGTGTTGTTTTTGGCGTGCTGCTTTTAATGCTTATTGGCGGTGTCTCATTGACGGCTTGTGCCGGAAAAGTGGATGAAAAACGCAATCACTATACTTTAAACGTGGTATATGATGAGGTTAATATGACGCTTTTAGGTGAAGAGCGTGTCATATATGTCAATACAAGCGAAAATGCCTTTGATAAATTATATTTTCACCTATATCCTAATGCTTTTCGAGAAGGTGCAAAAGCAAGTGTTGTATCCGGCAGCAAAAAAGATGAGGCCTATTACAATGGATTAAGTTATGGCTGTATTGAAATAAGGGCGGTATCTATTGAGGGATATGATGTTTGCTATGAAATTGAAGGTGAAGATAAAAACATTTTAGCAATTACCTTGCAAGAGGCTTTATATCCAGATGAGTTTATAACCATCAACATCTCTTTTTCTGCTGAAATGCCTCAAATTCATCATAGGTTTGGCGTGGGGGAAAATACAATTAATGTGGGAAATTTCTATCCAATAGCATGTGTGTACGAAGATGGTGTAGGCTTTAGCAAAGATTTGTATCATGCCAACGGTGACCCCTTTTACAGTGAATGCGCCGATTATATTGTGACTATTGACTGTAGTGACGCATTTCAAGTTGCCTCAACTGGAATGGTAAAGGGTAGCCACATTAAAAATGGTAGACTTATAACGACGGTTTTTGCGGAAAATGTAAGGGATTTTTGCTTTGTGTTGTCTGAAAAGTTTGAAGTTGCAACTCAAACTTTTGAAGGGGTGGCGGTAAACTATTATGGATATAAAGGTGACAAGGATATTGAGAAAAACTTGCAAGTTGCCATCAAGGCACTTAAAACTTTCAATCAACTTTTTGGCGTCTATCCATACACAACGCTTTCTGTGGTAAAAGCAAACTTTATTCACGGTGGTATGGAATACCCAAATATCGTTCTTATTAGTGATAAGGTAAGTGAGCAAGATTTTGAATACGTAATTGTGCATGAGATTGCTCATCAGTGGTGGTACGGTGTTGTTGGCAACAATCAATATATTCATGCGTGGATGGATGAGGGCTTGGCTGAATATAGTGCATTGCTTTTTTATAAAATAAATACGGAATATGGTGAAGATTTTGATAAAATGATTGATAGCGCTAGAAAGAGTTATAGGCTTTATGTAAAAGTATTCACTAAGGTTAATGGGGGCGCTGATGGCGTTATGGATAAGCCAATTTGTGAATATGCTACAGAGCCTGAATATGTTGAGTGTACTTACACAAAAGGTGTACTTCTTATGGACGCCATAAAAAACAGCATTGGCGAAAAGAATTTTTTAAAAGCATTAAAACTCTACTACAATCAGTTTAAATTTAAACTGGCAGCGCCAGAGGATTTTATTGCGTCATTTATAAAGGTAAGCAGCGGCGATATGGAAGGTTTTATTAACAGCTGGCTTTACGATAAAGTGGTTGTATAATGTAAACTTGAAATTTTCTTTTTAATAAAAAAACACTTGGCTTTCCAAGTGTAATTGGTGGACTGCCGGGGGTTCGAACCCCGGACCCCCTGATTAAGAGGTATGAATAAAACTTGTTTTTCAAGTTGTTTTAGTGTTGTTCTATCCCTTAAAATCCCTTATTTTATAGGCAAAACTCGTGTTATATCGTGTTAACTAATATTTTCTAAAATTGTCTAAAATTATTTAAGATTTTGCTGTCTAATTTTAGACAGTTGGCGAACAAAGGGAATAATAAAAATTGTTGTAGCAAAAACATTTGACAAATTTTACCATTTTTGCTATTATTAATACAACTTAATTGACCTGGCATTTTGCACCCTAATTAGGAGGTTATATGGAAAATAAAAAATTTAAGTTATATTATTATTTATCAATTGTATTTATCTCATGTATTTTAATTTCAAATGTTGTCGCATCACGAACTTTTGAACTGTTTGGATTCCAATTACCATCTTCAACTATATTATTTCCGATATCATTTATAGTTGGAGATGTTTTAACTGAATTGTATGGATTTAAAAATAGTTTAAAAGTTTTTTTGTTAGGATTTATATGTAATATCTTTATGGTAGTCACATTTATGATAATTAATATTCTACCGATACCTGAAACTTTGCAAACCGCAGAAGCTTTTAAAACAGTATTAAGTTATACACCACGTGTTTTAATTGGCTCACTAACAGGATTTTTGTTGGGAAATATTGTTAATTCCTCTTTAATGATTTTATTTAAGAAGTTAACAAAACAAAGATTTTTATGGATAAGAACAATTTTATCTACTATAGTAGGTGAAATAATAGATACATTCTGTTTTATATTTATAGCATTTGTTGGAATTTTACCTTTAAAAACGATGCTTCTTTCAGTATTCATTACATCGTTAGTAAAAATAGTTTATGAAATTATGTTTACACCGATTGTTTACTTGATAATACATAAAAACAAACTTAAGGAGGAGAAATAATATGTATATTTATGTCGCAGCACCATTATTTAATGAAATGGAAAGAGAAAGGAACACCAAATTTAATAAACAGTTAAAAAAGTTAGGATTTAAAACTTACCTACCACAGGAAGATGGCGGTGTTGCTTATGATATGATTAAAGAAGGTAAAATGTCTAAACAAGAAGTAAGGCAATACCTTTTTGATACTGATTATAAGGCGGTTCAAGAATCAGATATAATAATTTGTCTTTTAGATGGTAGAACACCTGATGAGGGTACTTGTATTGAATTAGGAATGGCTTATGCTATGGGAAAAATTTGTATTGCTTACAAAACAGATTCTAGAGCAATGGATCAAAATGGGGACAATAATGTAATGATTGATGGATGTTTTAATCATAAGATATATACAAACATGAAAGATTTAACTAAATATCTTTTGGAGATAAAAAAATGAAAATCTTAATTACATTTTTAGGTTATGGAGAAAATGTTTTTGCAGGAATGGAAAGGTCTATTTACACTCTAACTAATGGTTTAGTTGAAGAAGGTCATCAAGTTGTAATCTATACAAGCAAAATGCATCCTGCTGTAAGAAATAAGAACTATAAGGTTGTTTATGATAACAATCTCATTGATTTTATTGATCCAACAATCGGTTGTGTTGATGATCAAATAAAAGCAAATTATAAAGACAATCAAACATTGATCAAGCAAAAATTATTAAAAACTATAAAAGAAGAAAAACCAGATTATATCTTAGTTCAAGACCATTTGTGGGGAATAATCCCTCATATAAACATTTTTGATGAAATTGATTGTAAAATTTGCTTGCTATTTCATATGACACATAATCCAGATCTAATTAAACAAATGTTTGGTTATAATTTTGATCATTACTTTTGTGTAAGCAAATTTGTCAAAGAAGAAATCATAAAAATTTGCAATCCTAAACAAAAACTATCACTTTTACCAAATTGTATAACTAAAGATTTTATTACTAAAGGTTCAAATATACCAGAAGTTAATAATTTTATGTGCAATGCAAGAATTTCAAAAGAAAAAGGTGTTGCAGATTTACTTAAAATATGGAAAGAATTTTTAAAATCATATCCAAATAAAAAGTTATATCTGACAAGCGGTGAATTTAGATTTTTAGTTAAAGATGAAATATCTAAAGATATTGAAGAAATAAATAATTTATATCCGAATAGCATAATTGTTTTAGGTAATTTGAAATGGGACGAAATTGTAGACGAATTGAAAAGCAAAGACTGTGTTTTAGTTCCTTCAAAAATGGAAAGTTTCGGAATGGCAGCACTTGAAGGTATGGCTTTGGGTAAATATGTTGTAAGTACCAATGCTGGAAATCTTAAATATTTATTTAAAGGAATTACTAAAACTTATAACGTTAAAGACGATTCAGGATTTTTAAATGAAATGATTAATATTATGCAAGGAAAATCCAAATATAAATTTAATAAAGCGTATAAAAGAGCTGTAAATTATGAATCAAGAAATGTGGCAAATAAATTTATTAAGGAGATTACAAAATGAATATCGTGTATGTTCTAGCTCATCCTGATGATGCGGAAATTTGGTGCGGAGGAACTATTTTAACACAAATAGAAAAAGGCGATAATGTTAAAGTTGTATACTTATATTCTACTAAAGATAGAAAAAGAGAAGCTTTACTACTATCGAAACATAAAGTTAAAGTTGAATTTATAAAGCCGATTGAAAAAATACTACGAAGAGTAATTAAAGATTTTAATCCCAATATAATTATTACACATTGGTTCAAAGATTGTCATCATGAACATAAAGATTGTTTCGATAAAGTTTATAAAATTTTACCAGAACTGTTAGTGTTTGACAAATTAAAATTTTCATTTTTTGTTTGTGATACTTACAATTCTATTGGTTTTGATAACTCAAAATTTATACCCAATACATATATTGATATTTCTAAATTTAATAAAAATAAAAAAGAATTAATAAGAAATCATACTTCACAACCTTGTGATTATTTTATTGATATGGTAGAAAAACAAAA
Organism: Clostridia bacterium; assembly: GCA_017466725.1. Taxonomy (GTDB): domain Bacteria; phylum Bacillota; class Clostridia; order Christensenellales; family UBA1242; genus Caccovivens. Next base: position 2,228 of record JAFTTP010000001.1, on the reverse strand, counting down.
TAAAAACTGGGGAATAGAAAATGATTGTAAGTTAGCAGAATCATATTTACAATTACCAGTACAAGGAAATTTTTATGAATACAAACTATGAAATTATAAGCAAGGCAGAACTTTTAGAAGCCTTAAGAAAAGCTTTAAAGAAAAATTCTAAAGAATTGCCACCTAAAGATTTAAGCATTGAAGACTATATTGATAATATATATAATCAACTTCAAGATCAGACATTTAAATTTGAAAAAGTTATCAAATTTCAATTACCTTTTGGCTCTAAAATTTTACATATAGATAGATGTTCTTTAAAAAATAGAATTGTGGAATACGCATTAGCTAAAAAGATTTATAAAATCAATGAAACATACTGGTATAGTATGCGAAATAAGATATTCAGGACAGGCTCAGGGATTAATGAATTTGTAAGAAATGCTAAAAGATTCTATGATATATACGAATATTTTTATCTAATAGACTTAAAGCATGCTTTTGGTATAGATTATAAGAAGTTAAGAAAAGATTTTTTGTTAAAAAACTTAAAACAAGAACAAGTCGATTTGATAGATTCTGCATTGTTTAATGATAATGATATTGATAAAGGATTGCCATTTGGACATAAATTAAGCAATATTTTGTTTGATTGCAATTTAGTTGAAATTGAGTTACACTTAACACAACAAAATATCAAATTTTTGAGGTTAATTGATTCTTTTATCTTTTTAACTAATGATAAAGAAGATGTTAAAATGATTAATAAAGTTTTTGAAGATTTTGAAATACAAATCAACTATACAAAATCGAAATTCTTACATAGGGAAGATTTTACAGATTTTGATAAAGAAATATTAATTTAAGGATGTAAAATGAAAAGATTGTTGCTAATAGATGGTCATAATTTATTATTTAAAATGTTTTTTGGTATGCCATTTCCTTTTTACAATGATAATAATGTAAACATTACTGGGACGGTTGGTTTTGTTGGAACTGTTGTTAAAATGATAAAATATTTAAAAGCAGATGAATGCTTGGTTGTTTTTGATGGAGAAGGTTCTAGAAATGTCAGGGATGATGAAGATTATAAAACCAATCGTCAAACGGATTATGGAAGTTTGAGTGACGAAGAAAATCCGTTTACCCAGTTAAGATTTATTAAAGCTGTTTTGGAATATCTAAATATAAAGTGGATTGAAACAGAGGGAATTGAGTGCGATGATTACATTGCTATAATTTCAAAAAAATATGATGGTGAAGTTTTTATTTCCTCTACTGATACAGATTTTTATCAATTAGTAAATGATAGAATTAAAATAATTAGATTTAGAGGCAAAAATACGGTTTTTGTCGATGAAAAATTTATTAATGAAAAATTTTCAATTTTACCATCTGATTTTGCATTATATAAGGCTTTAATTGGTGATACAGCTGATAATATAAAAGGAATTCATAAAGTAGGTCCTAAAACAGCTGTAAATATTATAAATGCTTTAAAAAATAGTAATTTTGATAAGTTTTATGACATTTATACAGACAATATAGAAACAATTAAACACAATTTAAATTTGATAGAACTGCCAAACAACACGATTGATTTATTAAAGTATTCACTAGACAATTATGAAATAGCACCTGCAAGTTTAAAAAACTTTAAAAATTTAAAACTTGTTACGGAGATTACTAATGAAATATGTAATTAAGGTTGATAGAGATTTTTCTATATCACAACAGTTTTGGAATAGTTTATATTTGCAAGATAAAGAAAGTACAATTTATCAATCTTATCAATGGAATAAACATTTCTATTTTAAATTGAGTTCTGAATTAAAATTACACAATTTAATATTTTATCATAACGAAAATTGTATAGCAATTTTTCCTTTAATAGAACGTGTTTGCAATAATAATATAATATTAGAGTTTATAGGTAGCAGAATGGTAGATTATCTATCTCCCATTGTTTTAGAAGATCATAAACAACATATTTATGAACAATTTAAGTGTTATATTAAAAATAACAACTATTCTTTTTATGGATATGATATTAAAAGTACTCACTCTTTTTGTAAATGTTTTTCTAATAAATTTAAGACAATTGAGATATGTTATTTAAAACAAAATACAAGTTTGCCTATACACATAGTTAAAGAAAACGAATATGATAAAAGATATTTATCGAAAAATTTTACCTATTCTATTGAAGATACATCTGATATTAATGATTATTATGAACATATTACACT